>NZ_JAAIMY010000001.1 GCF_013300825.1 Blautia wexlerae | reverse complement strand
ATCCATTTTAATTTGGGAAGCCGGATCCGCTTATCTTCTACCAGAATATTTCCGTTGACTACATTTGTTGTATAGCTGTTTTTGGAGTGATGTTTTGACTTGAAACGTGGAAATCCAACCTTAGGATCACAAAAAAAATTCTTATATGCTTTTTCCAGATGGAGCTGAACATTTGCCAGTGCCAGCGAATCAACTTCTTTCAGAAATGGATACTCCTTTTTATACATAGCTGGTGTATTCTTTAACATCTTCTTTGTCTTTTTATACTCCTGGATCTTGTCATTAAGCATCTGGTTGTACAGAAAACGACAACAGCCAAATGTTTTTCCAAGGAGTATCTTCTGTTCTTCTGTTGGATAAATCCGGAAACGATATGCTATGTTCAATTCTTTTTCTCTCCCTGATTTTCGATGTATTGACGGATCACTTCTACTGGTGCCCCTCCTGCCGTCAAAAGACAGAAACTCTGACTCCAGAACGCTTCTTTCCAAAGTTTTTCCCGGATTTCCGGATACTCTTTTTTCAGCAGCCTGCTGCTGGCACTTTTATAAGCATTGATAAATTTGCTGAGTTCTGTTTTAGGCTGTGCACGAAACATTACATGAACATGGTCAATATTATGATTCCATTCCTCCAAAACAATTCCATACCGTGGGGCAATATATCCCCATATTTCCTTTGCTCTTTCTGAAATCGGATCATTGATAACTTTTCTTCGATATTTCACCACCATAATCAGGTGATAATACAGCAAGTATACTGAATGTGCATTATGATCCATATTTTCCATAAAACCAGTCCTTTTTTTGAGTAATTATCTTATCGACTGATTCTATTATACCATGGATCTCACTACCAAACAAGCGTTCTTTTTATTTTTTGCAATTCATCTCCCACCTGTGTTACTGTTCACTCCGTTCACAGTAACGTAGCCAAAATTGATTCCAGATTGCCTGCGGCAATGGAATTTTGGCTCGTATGTCTCGGGATTTTGGCATATTCATGCCAAAACACCTCGCGGGATAGTGGTGTGTGAACAGTAACCCACCTGTAGAGGAAGGAGAATTCTTGATATATATTATGTTAAAATGCTTCAATGCCTCCACAATTGCACTCTCTTTATCTTCTGGACACTGCGGTTGCCTGCTATCTTCATTTTTAGGTAAATTATAATTCTTTCCAACCTCAATTCCGCATTTTCTCTTTACCTGTGAGATATACAGATTGGAAACCTTCATGCCGGCATTATGTTCAGCCACATACTTCTTTATCTCATCATATGTAGCCTTAGTCTCTGCAGATGTTATATCCATATCATCAAGTTCAATCGTGACATTAATGTAATCATCCGGTTTTTATTTCAGTTGGGACAAAAGAACAACCGTCTCAACGTGAACAGTCTGACAAAATTGATCAACGCAGCAGGCTTTTTCCAACTTATATCCTGCCGCCAGAAATGCTGGAAGATCTCTTGCCAGACTGGTAGCTTTGCAGGAAATATATACGATATGATCCACGCCATAAGAAAGGATTTTCGGCAATGCTTTGGGGTGGATTCCATCTCTTGGCGGATCCAGAATTATCACATCCGGTTTCTCCGTCAGATCATCCAGGACTTTAAGGACATCTCCTGCAATAAATTTGCAATTACTCAGGTTATTCAGTGCTGCATTCTGTTTTGCAGCTTCTACTGCCTCTTCCACAATTTCCACACCTATCACTTCGTCCGCTACGGAGGCTGCAAGCTGGGCGATCGTTCCGGTTCCGCTGTAAAGGTCGAACACTACTTTATCCTTCGTATCTCCGATATACTCACGTACGATAGAATAAAGCACTTCCGCAGCCAGTGAATTAGGCTGAAAAAATGAAAATGTACTGATCTTAAATCGCAGTCCCAGAAGCGTTTCATAAAAGAAATCCTGACCGTAAAGGATACGTGTCTCATCACTCTGCACCACATCAGAAAGAGAATCATTGATAATATGCATGATTCCCACAATTTTACCCTCCAGCGGAAGTGCAAGAAGTTCTTCTTTCAGAGATTCCAGATCATGTTCTTCCTGACTGGTGGTAATCACATGGACCAGAATCTCTCCTGTAGTCACACCGCGACGGAGAAGCAGATGGCGCAGATATCCTGTATGCTGCATCTTTTTATAATAGGAAACATTACGTTCCAGAAAGTATTCATGAACACAGGTAAGAATCTTAGTCATATCTTCATGAACCAGTTGACAGTCATTTGCTGTAAGCACATCATAGGTACTGCCTTTTTTGTGCAGTCCCAAAGTCAATGGACCATCTTTATATGCATCTCCAAAAGAAAACTCCATCTTATTGCGGTATCTGAATTCCATGGGACTTCCATGAATCCCCTCCCAATGACAGGATGCACCATCTAAGGCACCTTCCAGCAATTCGCGGATCTGTTGTTCTTTCATTTTAAGCTGATTTTCATAGGACATAGTCTGATACATGCATCCTCCACATTCCGGAAAAATGCTGCAGACCGGTTCTCTTGTTTCAAGCGGAGACTTCTCCAATACTTCCAGAAGTCTTCCCTCTGCACGTCCGGAACGCTTCTTATTGATCATAAAACGGACTTTCTGTCCAGGCATTCCGTTCTTTACGGTAACTTTTTGTCCGTCTGTTATCACAATTCCCTTATTGGGAAAATCTACTTTCTCAATCACGCCTTCATAAATTTCGCCTTTTTTCATATAACCTCCATAAAAATAGCCCCGGTATAAGCCGGAGCTATTCTTTCATTTTCATATTACAGGTAATTATTCTTCTTCATCTTCGAAATAATCGTCGAAGTCATCATCAAAATCCTCTTCAAAATCTTCCAGATAATCCGGAGCAAAGAAATGATATACAGCAAATGCGATACCTGCTACTGCTGCAACTGCGCCAATGATTGCCAGTACCCAGAGGACTGTATTTTTTTCTTTCTCTTCTTCTTTTCTGTTTAATGCTGATAATAATTCTTCAATTTTGATATTCATAATCGCACCATCCTCTCAATAATTCATCAGCTGACACTTAACACTTCTGCCGTCTGCTGTTTAATAAAATTATTATAACACTTTTTCTGTAATTTTACCATAAGATATCTGCATTTATTCTATACTTTTGTTAATTTCTTTATTATAATGATATCAGGGGGTTACTGTTCACACACCACTATCCCGCGAGGTGTTTTGGCATGAATATGCCGACAGCAACGATCTGATAAGAGAGGATAAAATACTTATGGTAGAAACACTTTTTTTTGATCTTGATAATACATTACTTGATTTTAATCAGGCAGAAAGAGCAGCTATCGCAAAAACTCTGGAAAGTTTTCACATTGCTCCCGAGCCTTCAGTTCTGAAGCGTTACAGTGAGCTCAACCTCGCCCAGTGGAAGCTTCTTGAACAGGGCAAAATCACCAGAGACCAGGTAAAGCTTCGGAGATTCCGGCTTCTTTTTGCAGAGCTGAATGTGGATGTACCTGCAAAAGAAGCTGCACATACCTATGAAACTCTTCTGGCCCAGGGGCACTATTTCATAGATGGTGCAGAAGAATTGCTCGAAACTCTTTACGGCCAATACCGGATGTATCTGGTTACAAACGGTACCTTAAGTGTCCAGAAGGGACGGCTTAAAAGTTCCGGAATTTCCCGTTACTTTGAGGATATTTTTATCTCCGAAGAACTGGGATACAATAAGCCGGGCAGGGAATACTTTGACTGCTGCTTCTCCAGAATCCCTGATTTCCATAAGGAAACAGCAGTAATCATCGGGGACAGTCTGACCTCTGATATCCAGGGCGGCATCAATGCCGGAATCCGCACGATCTGGTTTAATCCCAACCATGAGAAAACTTCAGAAATCATCCCTGATCATGAATTTGACAGTCTTATGAAACTTCCTGAACTCCTGTCTCATATATAAAGCGGATAAAATCGTTCGCCTTACTGCTTATTGCTTTTCGCAGCCTCCGCAGGTGACTTAAGTCACCTGCCCCAATCGCCCGGCTAACAGATGGCAGGCGTTACTTGCCCGCATCATCCTGATTCTGAAATTACTATATTTTTTTCAGCTTTGCAAATCCTGCGAACATTTTCTTTATTCCCACTTTGTCAAAATCAACAGTGACTTCATAATCTCTTCCGCCGTCTACAATGTCTTTGACAATTCCTACACCAAATTTAATGTGGCGGACGGTGTCTCCCACTTCGTAATCCAGTGCATCAGCCTTTGTCACCTTAAATTCTCTGGGCTTGAATGTTTTTGTCTCAAAAACCATTTTCATTTTTGCAAGGTTTCTGTCTGCCTGGATCATCTCTTCAATCTTTTTCTTCTTTTCCTGAGCTTCCTGTCCCAGATCCACAAGCTCCCGCGGAATTTCGCGTACAAATCTGGATACTTTATTATACTGTACTTCTCCCCGGAGCATCCGCTGTCTGGCACTTGTCAGCGTCAGATCCTCCATGGCTCTTGTGATGCCCACATAACAGAGTCTTCTCTCTTCTTCCAGATCAGATCTGTCATCTGATATAATGGACATATAAGACGGAAACATCCCATCTTCCATTCCTACGAGAAATACTCTCGGAAATTCCAGACCTTTAGCACTATGTAAAGTCATAAGAAGCACATAATCCTGATCCGGATCCACGCTGTCAATGTCTGCGATCAGTGCAATCTCCTCGAGAAAACCTGAAAGTGTGGCAGTCTGTCCCTGTTCTTTCATTGCTTCCTGATAGGATTCTGTCTTGGAAATAAGTTCGTCAATATTCTCGATTCTTGCCTTCGATTCATCTGTATCTTCAGCCTGCAGCTCTGCCACATATCCGGTAAGTTCAATCACTTCTTCCAGAAGTTCACGTACTGTGTAAGACTCTGCCTTACTCTTTAAACTCTGAATAAAGGTTACAAATCCATCTATCTTTGAAAGGCTTCTTCCAATAGACGGGACCTCCTCTGCCACACGCAAGGCATCATAGAAACTCACACTCATTTTATCCGCATAATCCTGTATTCTGCCAAGAGTTGTGGCTCCGATTCCACGCTTCGGTACATTGATGATACGGCGGACTGCCAGATCATCTCTGGAATTGTCAATTGTCTTCAGATAACATAACAGGTCTTTGATTTCTTTACGCGCATAGAAATTCACACCGCCTACAATCTTGTAAGGGATATTCGCAAGAAGACATTTCTCTTCAAAGAGTCGTGACTGTGCATTGGTCCTGTACAGAACTGCACAGTCTTTATACTTCGCACCATTCTCTCTGTGAGCTCTGGAAATCTCGCCTACCACATACTCTGCTTCCTCATATCCGTTCATGAACTGGCGGAAATGGATTCGTTCCCCCTCCGAATTCTCAGTCCAGAGTGTTTTTGATTTACGTGAAGTGTTATTTGCGATCACCGCATTGGCTGCATTCAGAATATTCTTTGTGGAACGGTAATTCTGTTCCAGACGGATAACTTTTGCATCTGGAAAAACATGCTCAAATCCAAGAATATTTCCAATATTTGCACCGCGGAATTTATAGATAGACTGGTCATCATCACCGACTACACAAAGGTTTTCATATTTAGAGGCCAACAGGCTGATAAACTTAAACTGCGCAGTATTGGTATCCTGATACTCATCCACCATGATATATCTGAAACGTTCCTGATAGTTTTCCAGAACATCTCCGCAGTTCTGAAAAAGCTCTACGGTCTTTACGATCAGATCGTCAAAATCCAGCGCATTATTTCTACGCAAAGCTGCCTGATATTCCCGGTATACCTCAGCAACCTTCTTTTTAACAAAGTCCCCACCTGCATTCAGTTCCATCTCATCCGGTGTGATCAGTTCATCTTTTGCATGGGAAATCTGTGCCAGAAGAGAACGTTCCTTTGTTTTCTTGGTGTCAATATTCAGTTTTCTGCACACTTCCTTCATCAGAGTTTTCTGATCTTCTGTGTCGTAAATAGCAAATCTGGTATCATATCCAAGACGGTCAATATAACGGCGCAGAATACGCACACAGGTGGAATGGAATGTGGAAACCCATACGCTCTCGGAACCAAATCCCACAATTTTATCTACACGTTCTCTCATTTCACTGGCTGCTTTATTTGTAAATGTGATAGCCAGAATATTCCAGGGATTGATTCCCTTTTTATCTATCAGGTAAGCAATGCGGTGGGTAAGTACTCTTGTCTTTCCCGAACCCGCTCCCGCAAGGATCAGCAGTGGACCTTCTGTATGGTAAACCGCTTCCTGCTGCTGAGGATTTAATGCACTGTAAATATCGCTCATATTTTCTCCTGTCTTCTTCCTGTACGGTACATTATTTTACAAACAACCATGCTGATCAACAAGTTGATTCCTGCAACAATCTTTCAGGTTCAAAATATGTACCGGTTATCGTTTACATCTCTCGAAATATTTTTTGTGCCTGAACAGGCATATATCTTTATGATTATACACAAAAATCTGTTCGCCTACAACTGATTCCTGTAAATTCAAGCGGATAAAATCATCCGCTTCGCTATGCAGCTCTACACTGAATAATAAATTTTATAATGAGTAAAAAAAACATTTACAAGTAGTATTTAAAACTATATAATAAGGAACAGAGGTGATAAAAGATGACAATCGATGATAAAGACATGATAAACAGCATTCTGGAAAGTGTATCCAGGATTGACTATATTAAACCGGAAGACATCCCAAATATTGATTTATATATGGATCAGGTGACAACCTTTATGGAAGAACAGCTCGTTTCTTCCAAACGTTACGCAGACGACAAGATTCTCACCAAGACTATGATCAACAATTATGCAAAGAATAAGCTCCTTCCCCCGCCTGAGAAGAAACGTTATTCCAAAGAACATGTGCTGATGCTGATTTTTATTTACTATTTCAAGAATATTCTTTCCATCAATGATATCCAGACTCTGCTCACACCGATCACGCAGAAATATTTTAAATCCATGACTGAGAAAGATATGACTTATATTTATAATGAAGTTTTCAGCATGGAAAAGGAACAGATTGAATCCCTGAAAAAAGACCTGCTGCGCAAATACAAAACAGCACAGGATACTTTCGGGGACGCAGATGAAGAAGATCAGGCAAATTTGAAGAGATTTTCATTTATCTGCCTGTTAAGCTTTGATGTCTATGTAAAGAAAATGATGATTGAGCATATAATCGACGGGATGAATCCGGAACCGGAGCATAATTCCAAAAAGAAAAAATAATATTTCAAAAAGCAGCAGATTTTTCCTGATTTGGGAAAATCTGCTGCTTTTTTATGTTATATAAAATAATGATTATGCTATTTTTTCCTCTGCTGTCAGAGCCAATTCCTTATCGACTGTGTTGACACCGATAATAGCTGTATTATTTTTCGACTGCCTTAAATGTAAATCTGATTGGCTGGTAATCTCCTGTTGTCAGTGGCAGAGGCAGACCTGCCTTCATAAGAGCTGCACCTGTATATACTTTTCCTGTTGCTGTGTCTTCGTATTTCATATCAGCATCCAGCCCCTGTGGGTAGAAAAGATAAATATAAGGATTTGCTTCGCTGTGGAGTCTTACTCCGCACACAACTGTTTCTTTTTTGTCTTTGGATACAAACTGCCAGAGTACATGGTTGTTGTTTTCGAATGGGTTCACCAGACGATAGTAGTCTCCGGACTGTACCAGATGCTCCATTTCTTTATACTTCAGAATCTGCTCTCTGGCTGTCTTTTTCTCTTCTTCGGACATCTTCATCAGATCCAGCTCATAGCCAAAGGTACCTGCGGATGCAACAATTCCTCTTGTCTCAAAAGGAGTCGTTCTTCCGGACTGATGGTTCGGGCATACGCTGACATGTGCGCCCATTGCACTTATGGGATATCCGAAGGAGGTACCATACTGGATTTTCAGTCTGTCAATAGCATCTGTATTGTCACTGCACCAGATCTGCGGAGAATAGTAAAGCATTCCCGCCTCAAATCTTCCGCCTCCGCCTGAGCAGGACTCAAACAGAAGATCCGGATATCTCTGTACCAGGCTTTCCATCATTTCATAGACAGCCAGCACATATCTGTGGTAAACCTCTCCCTGACGTTCCCTTGGAAGAGCTGCTGAGAATACGTTATCTACGCTTCGGTTCATATCCCATTTCACATAATCAGCCTTGCATGCATCCAGAACCTTAAAAATCTGGTTCATAATATGTTCGCGTACTTCTTTTCTGGTAATATCCAGATTTAACTGATGTCTGCTTCGGTTCATGGCACGTCCCGGGATCTTCAGTGCCCAGTCCGGATGTTCTCTGTACAGATCACTGTCCTCAGAGATCATCTCCGGCTCTACCCACAGACCGAATTTCAGTCCAAGTCCATGAATCTTCTCTGCAAGTGCGGGAAGTCCGCCTTTAATCTTCTCTTCATTTACTTCCCAATCACCAAGTGCACACCAGTCATTGTCTCTCTTTCCAAACCATCCGTCATCCAAAACAAACATATCCAGTCCGATATTTTTTGCCTCTTCTGCAATGTGGTAAATCTTATCTGCGTCAAAATCAAAATAAGTTGCTTCCCAGTTATTTACCAGGATCGGTCTTGGCTGCTCTACATATTTGCTACGGATCAGATTGCTTCTGTATGCATCATGATAGATCCTGGAAAGCTTTCCGAAGCCTTCTGCTGAGTATGCCATGATCACTTCCGGTGTCTCAAAACTCTCTCCCTGTTCCAATGTCCAGGAGAAATGATAAGGATGGATTCCCATTGCCACACGGGTATGTCCTACCTGGTCCACCTCTGTTTCAAATAAGAAGTTTCCACTGTATGCAAGTGCATATCCATAGCAGTCTCCATAAGTTTCCTCTGTATTTCTATCACAGAGGATTACAAATGGATTGTGATGGTGGCTGGAAGTTCCGCGGATACTTCCCACAGACCAGTTGCCATGACCAAGGTGAGTTCTCTCCATCTGGCGTTCCATAATGTGCCTGCCATAGAAATGGACTGCATCCAGTTCTCTGTATTCATAGTCCATTTCCATAGACATTGCTTTTTTTACTGTAACCGGTGCTGTACCTGTATTTTCCAGGCGTACCGCTCTGGTGATCACATCAAGATGAGGAAATACACCATAGAGAAGATGTGCTTTCAGTCCGCTGACACGGTCTGTCAAAACAATTTCCAGTGTCTCTGCCTCATCTTCCTTTGCAAACATTGCAGGAAGCCCTTTCAGGCTGTACTTTCCTTTTGTAATCTCATAGGACTCAAATTTCAGATTTGCAGTATCACTGCCGTCTGCCTGCTCTGTCTCCAGGCCATTGATACGATAATCACCATTTCCATATGCAGTATATTCCTGTGGCAGGGTATCTAATGAAAATGTTCTGTCATTTTCTGCCTCATAAGGATTTCCTGAAAATCCTCTGTCCACACATACGATCCTGTCTGTGATCAGTGCATCGCCTACCGGACTTCCATAATACAGATGAACCAGAGTATCATACTCTCTTACCTGCATCTGATAAGTGCTGTGCTCTGTTCTCAGGTCGAATACTTTCTCTGCCTCGTGATATTTGATCCATTCCATACTCTGTACCTCTCATTTCTTTGTTCTTTCTATTTTATAGATGTTCTATCTATTTTTTAAAACACATACTGATCAGGTTCTGTGGCCACGTAGTGATGTTCCTCTTCCTCCTCTTTGAAGTAAGGCTTGAACAGTTTCCACATAAACCAGGAATCTGCATAGGCAGTCAGGGAGAATCCAAACATCAGCCAGATCAACAGATATACCGGGAAAAGTTTTGCATCTACAAGTGTCATTGTCATTGGCAGGATTGTGATCACTGCCACAGCTAAAGCATAGCCTATATGTTTAACCGCAAAATAAAATGCGTTTGTGATCAAAGTCATTGTTTTATTTTCAAATGCTGCAACTGTTGGAAATACATACAGTGCAACTGCCACCAGAGGAATATATACCGCAAAGATCACATAATTAAAAATCTGTGACATGGATCCCGGCATTGTTGCCAGAGCTTCTTTTTCCATATAAATAAATATTCCTGCTGCAGCCATCAGAATCCAGATCAGTGTGGACTGCCTGAAATTCTGCTTAAAACTCTTAAAAAAATCATGAAGTACTCTGATATCTCCATCTTTATGGAGCTTCAATGTACAGTAAAATAATGCAGTGGTGGATGCCCCTGCTGTGATAACTGGAAGAGAGCACACGATCCACAGCAAATTTAATGCGATCAACTGACCTAAAAATCCAAATATTCTGTCAAAAAGACTTCCTGGTTTCATTTCTATCTACCTCTTCCTTTCCTGTCATTTATCTTTTTTTATTTTATATTCAGTTTTCTTTCTCTAGAGCATGTTAAAAAAACCATTCCCGCAAATTGTGACGCGCATCTTGAGGAAAGCATTTTTCAAACACACTCTAAATATTATCAAATCCAGTTTCAGGCAAGCCCTGCTGCAATCTCTGGTCTGATTTTATAACAAAGCCTGCCTGTGCTGCTCAGATCAAGAGAAAACTCTGTCTGAACACCTGAACTTTTACTTAATATTTATTTTACAGCTTACCACCGGATGTTGCAATACCTTCGATGAACTGCTTCTGGAAGATCAGATACAGTACGATCATCGGGATACATGCAAGCAGAGATGCTGCCATCAGCTGCGGATAATTGTTGGTGTACTGTCCCTGCATTTTTGCAAGTGCTGCTGACAGAGGCATTACATCCTTGTTACAGATCAGAGGCCACATCAGGTCTTTATATGCAAATACTGCTGTGAAGATTCCCAGTGCCACCATGGAAGAACGTGTCAGAGGAGCCATGATGAACAGGAAGGTCTGACCGATGTTACATCCGTCAAGACGTGCTGCCTCTTCCAGATCTTTTGGAAGTCCCATATAAGCCTGTTTGAGGAGAAATGTACCAAATGCAGTAACAATACCGGGAAATACCAGGGCAAAAATGGTATTGAGCATTCCCATTTTACTTACCATTAAGTACTGTGGGATAATGAAGATCTGTCCAGGAACCATCATCTGGAAAAGAACCAGTGAGAACATCAGGTTTTTCCCCCTGAAGTTCAGACGTCCAAATGCATAGCCTGCCAGTGTTGCTGTCAGAACCGCACATACAACACGACCCAGGATCAGAAGTAAGGTATTGATATACAGATGTAAGAAATCCATATTTGCGCTTACTTCTCTAAAACTGTCCCATCTCCATGTAGACGGGAGGATTACGAATGGGTTGACAGAGGTTGCCTCTGTCATAGTTTTGAAAGCTGTCAGGATCATCCATAAGAAAGGAACCAGCATGGTAATAGATACCAATATCAGGATAACATGGATCAGAACTCTGTTTGCTTTATCTCTTGCTGACATAATTATCCCTCCTTAATTATAGTGAACCCACTTCTTCTGCGCAATATTCTGGAATACTGTCATGATCATAATTACAACCAGAAGAAGTACGACGATTGTTGAACCATAACCTTTGTTATTCTGTACAAAGGAATTCTGGTAGAACAGGTAAACAAGTGACTGTGTTTTGTAAAGTGCAGGACTGTTTCTGTCCATAACCATGAAGATCAGGTCGAATACCTGCATGGCACCGATGACACGGGTAACCATTACAAAGAAGATGGTCGGTGAAAGCAACGGGATTGTAATGTGGAAGAACTGTTTGATTCCGGTTGCTCCGTCAATGCTTGCTGCTTCATAATAATCTCTTGGGATTTCCTGCAGACCTGACAGGAAAAGTACCATATTGTAGCCAATGATGGACCATACACCGATCACTGCGATCGCATAGACTGCAATCTTCGGATCAGAAATCCAGTTAATCTTTGTATGAAAAATGTGATTGAGAAGACCAAACTCTGAGTTAAACAGCCATCTCCATACCATGGCGATCGCAGCCGGAGCAGCAACCATAGGCAGGAAGAAAATAGTTCTGTAAACAGCACGGCCTTTCATTTTACGGTTTAATAAAACTGCCAGTACAAGTGCAATGGCAATGGAAAACGGAACTTCCACAATGGCATATTTAAATGTATTTAATAATGCCTGCCATACTTCCGCATCGTGGAACAGCTTTACGTAGTTGTCTAAACCAATGAAGATATTTCCCTTACCGAAATCTCCGGTCTTGAAAAAGCTCTCATAAATGGTCTTAAAAATCGGATAGATATTTAAGATGATCAGACCAAGCATTGTAGGAAGAATGAACGCCCATCCCCAGATGAATTCATTCCGCGCCTGACTGGTACCTTTTTTTGGATTTGCCACGGCTCTCACTCCTTCTTATCGTAAAATTCTGTTGCTGATTTGAACGGAAAACTGCCGCACATCTGCATACCTGTTGTGACTTCTGCGGTTATCACATGATCGGAATCTTTTCTGCGGCAGCTTTCCTGTTTCTTATTTTTTATGAATGGTTTTGCTGAATATTAATTAATAGGACTCTTCTGCGATGGCATCGTTCATAATAGTAACGATGTTCTTGCATGCATCATCCATGCTCTCTTCATCATTCCATGGTTTCTTCAGTTCTTCACACATTGGGTTCCACCATGCAAGTGTTGCATTTGTGTGTGGTCTGAACACGATATTGTCCATTGCATCCATGTATGGCTGTAAGTTGAAGCAGTCAACACTGTTAACCCATCCATCAGACATTCCTTCGTAAGCTGCCATTGTTACACCAAGGTCAGCCTGTTTCTGCTGCATATCTTTGGAACCGAACCACTCAATAAGCTGGAAAGCTTCGTCCGGCATATCTGTGTTTGCAGATGCTGCCCATCCAAGACCATTGTAAAGAGATACGCTCTCTCCTGTTTCAGCATCTTTCGGAAGTCTTGCCACATCACAGTGTTCTTTGATATAATCATTGTCTTTGAAAGCAGATACCATCCAGGATCCCTGAGAGATCATAGCTACCTTGCCAGATCCGAAGAGTACGTCTGTACCTGTTTCGGACATTGTAGATGCAGGAGGCATTACATTTTTAACGCATTTGTCAACAAATTCCATTGCCTTGATGGTATTAGGATCATCAAAACCGGATTTGTTGTCATCTGTCAGTACACATCCGCCCATGGAGTAAACAATATTCATCCATGTATCCTGCTCGTTAGATGGGTTTGCTGCGAAACCATACTGGCTTCCGTCTTCTTTTGTAAGTTTCTCTGCAATATCATAGAATTCATCCCATGTCCAGCTTCCGTCCGGATAGTCGATTCCTGCTTCATCAAACATATCTTTGTTGTACCACATGGCGATTGTATCGATGTCCTTCGGTACTGCGTATGTTTTTCCGTCCCACTGATACATTTCTTTGATATCTTTCGGGAATTTGTCCATTTCCAGTTTATCGCTGTCTGCAACCTTGTCTGTCAGATCAAGTAAGATATCATTGGACATATATCTTACAGCTTCATTGGAATGCATCCAGAATACGTCCGGCATGTCTCCGCCTGATGCACCTGCTTCAAGAAGTGTCCAGTAGCTGCTCCACTCTACTACCTGAAGTTCAGTTTTGATTCCGGTCTCTTTTGTAAACTCATCCATGATTTCCTGAAGTCCGGCTTTCTGTCCGTTATCCCAGATTGCAACTGTCAGAGTTTTGTCTTTCGCCTGTGCGCTTACTGGTGCAAGTGCAGTAACTGTCATAGCACCGATCACTGTTGCGACTGTGAGTTTTTTCATGTTTTTTCTCATATACATCCTCCTTTATTCGTCGTTTCGACGTGTTCCTTGTGATTCTTATTATACGTTTTTGTCTATTTTTTTAAATGGACTAATGAAATGAATTTATGTCATAATCGTTATGGAAAAAGCGCTGAATATATGGTAAAATGTCAACAAAGGATTGAATTTATGCGTATTTGCAGGATATCAGTCCTTATGTCTTTATATCAACAATATCTGCAGTCAAAGAAAATGGAAAAAGGAATTGCGCAAATGCCAAATGTAAAATATACGGACAGCGCTACTTTTCGCTGTCTTGAAAATCTGAAAGAAGGCTCCCTTGATATCAGTCTGATTCATACAGGCAAAGAGCACTGCCCGCCCGGACATATCTGTTCCATGCCAAGAGATGAGTTCATCATCCATTTTGTGCTGAACGGTACCGGATTCTATTCTGCCGGAGGTCAGACCTGGAGCCTTACTCCCGGACAGATGTTTGTAATTTATCCAAATGAACCAGTCACATACGGTGCTGATGAAATCAATCCCTGGACTTATGCCTGGATTGGTTTTCGCGGAATCCGAGCTCACTCAATGGTAAAAGAATGTGGATTTTCCAAAAATCAATTAGTACTTCCTGCACCGGATCAGAAAATAATCCTGAAACACATCGATTATATGCTGAATCATAAGCAGCTTTCCAAAGCCAATGACCTGAGGCGCCAGGCTTATCTGATCCTGTTGTTAGCCGAGCTTTCCGGCTTTCATGAAAAGCAGTCTGCACAGAACAAAAAAAATGCCAAATATGCCTACAGCACCAGTGTCTACGTGGAGCTTGCCATTGAATATATTAAAGATATGTATCAAAAGGGAATCGGGATTTCTGATATTGCAGATAATATCGGAATCAGCCGTGCCTATCTGAACAGTTCCTTTCAGAAAGAGCTTGGAATGTCCGCACAGACCTTCCTCATTGATTATAAGATGCATAAAGCAGCCAGTCTTCTGGTCAGCACCAGTCTGTCTGTTAAAGAGATTGCTAATAATGTGGGCTATGAAGACCAACTTGTTTTTTCAAAAGCTTTTAAGAAGAAGTTTGGAATGAGTCCGAAGAATTATAAGACTCATAAAGAAATGATGGATAAATTTAACGAAAAGCAGGTAGACGATCCCGTGTGATCGTTCTGCCTGCTTTTTGTTGATTTTTTATTTCTGTCTATTGCTTTTCGTAACCTCCATAAGGAGCTTACCTGATTCGGTTATTATTTTGCAGTTAAAACATAAATTCTGGACTCATAGTCTGTGCATGGTTCGTCTTCACTTGTAGGTTCACCTGCTGTACAGTCTGTGGTGAGCAGTCCCAGATTCATCAGCTCATCCCCGTAGTTTTCTGTTCCATTATACTCATTTCTGTAGATAAGATCCGGATCCAGTCCCTGAAGCCGTACTCTGGTAAAATCTGCGTTTACTACATTTCTTTCCCTGTACCAGAATACCAGCGCTGTCTTTTTGTCCTCACTGACTGTCATCCACGCTGTTTCATTGCCCTCAAAAGGACTGTTCAGTCTGTAAAAAGTTCCAAACTGGATCAGTTCTCTGTATTCTTTCATAAAAGTGATCTGCTGTTTTACTTCACTGATTTCCTCATCAGACAGTTTATTCAGATCCAGCTCATATCCGAAAGTTCCAAAATAAGCTACATTTGCTCTTGTATGTAACGGAGTTTTGCGGTTTAACTGATGGTTTGGTACTACAGAAACATGACTTCCCATGGAGCTTACGGGATAACACATGCTTGTGCCGTACTGGATTTTCACACGCTCTGCCGCATCTGTATCATCACTGGTCCATCCCTGTGGTGCATAATAAAGGATTCCCGGATCAAAACGTCCGCCACCGCTTGCGCAGGACTCAAAGAGAATCTGCGGAAATGCAGTATTTAACCGCTCATACAGATCATACACTCCGAGAATATATCTGTGGAACACTTCTCCCTGACGGTCTGCAGGAAGTGCAGCTGAATAACATTCCGTAATACTTCTGTTCATATCCCATTTGATGTAGGAAACCTTTGCTTCTGAGAGGATTTTGTACATCATCTCATAAATACAGTCCACCACTTCTTTTCTGGAGAAGTCCAGCACATACTGATTTCTGCCATGACAGGAATGCCTCTGGGGTGTCTGCAGGATCCAGTCCGGATGTGCACGGTAAAGATCGGAATCCATATTCACCATCTCCGGCTCAAACCACAGACCAAATTTCATACCCATCTCTTCAATCCTGTCTGCGATTCCCTTGATTCCCTGCGGAAGACGCTCTCTGTTTGCCACCCAGTCACCAAGTCCTGCATAATCGTTGCTTCGTGCACCGAACCATCCGTCATCCAGCACAAATAATTCAACACCACATTCCTTTGCCTTTGCAGCAATTTCCACCAGACGGTCCTCTGTAAAATCAAAATAAGTAGCTTCCCAGTTATTGTTAAGGATTGGCCTGGGACGGTCTCTCCAGTAACCTCTTGCCAGTCTCTTCTGATATAATTTATGGAAAGTCTGGCTCATTCCATTCAGACCCTTATCAGAAAATACTACTACTGCTTCCGGAGTCTGAAAGCTCTCACCACAGTCCAGCTTCCAGTCAAAATTCTGGGGATTGATTCCCACAGTGATACGGGTTGTATCATGAGTATCCACCTCTGCCTGCATTCTGTGATTTCCACTGTAGATCAGGCTGAATCCCATCACTTCTCCTGCATTTTCTGTTGCCGACGGACGTCGGAGCACAATAAAGGGATTATGTTCATGGGAAGAATTTCCTCTGATGCTTCCCACAGACTGGATTCCCTGCTCTAATCTGCGTTCTTTCACATGACGTTCTCTGGACCATGCACCTGAAAACTGCATCCACACATAATCCTTGTCCGGCAGATCAAGACTGAGGCTCATTGCATTTAACAGATGTACTGATGATGTACCCTCGTTTGTAAATCTGGCACTTCTGGTGATGATTCCCCTCTGTGTAAAAATAGTATAAAGCAATTCCAATACAATTCCTGTTACTTCATCTTTCAATTTTACACATAAGGTCTGGGCTTCTTCGTCTTTCTCAGTATATGTAGCCGGAAGCCCCTGAAGTTTTGGTTTTCCAGCTGCAATTGTATAACTTACATAAGTAAAATCAGAAATCCTGCTGCCGTTTTCCTGAAGGATCTCCACTGCCGGATAACGGTAATCAGAACTACCATACACCGGATATTCCAGTTTCAGATGCTCCAGCGAAAATTTGCGGTTTCCCTCATAAACACAGGCTGTCATTGGTCGCTGCTTCATCTCAAGAAGATGTGAAAAATCTTCTCTGTCATGGATTCTTTTCCCAAAATAGAGATTTCCAAGATGTCCATTTGGAAGCACACACATAATATAACTGATTTCATTGTTGTATAAATGGAATGTCTTTGAACTTTCGTGATAAATAATCATAATTTTTCCTTTCCGCATATCTGTTATTCGCTGATAATTCCAGAAAATAATGCAATTCAGATTACATTACTCTTTCATATCATTTAAGAAAACAGTCTGTCAAGTGGATGTTTATTATAAGGCCAGCGAACACTCATCTATCTTCTTTAATTCCTCTTCACTGAAGGATGCACTGTCCAGCACTTTCAGATTCTCAAGAATCTGCTGTGGACGGGATGCACCGATAAGCACACTGGTTACGATTCCGTCACGGAGAATCCATTTCAGTGCCATCTGTGCAAGACTTTCCCCTCTTTCTGCTGCAATTGCATTCAAACTGCGGATACTGTTAAGACGTTCCTCGCTGAACTGATCTGCATGGAGAAAACGTCCGTCTGTGTTGACACGGCTGTCCTTCGGAATTCCGTTCAAATAACGGTCAGTAAGCATTCCCTGTGCCAGAGGACTAAAAGAAATAATCCCCTTTCTCTTCTCTGCAGCAGCCTGCTTCAGACCATTTTTCTCAATCGTTCTGTTAAAAATATTATATGAATTCTGATTAATGATAAAGGGACAGTGCAGTTCCTCCAGAATATCTGCGGCGCGTTTCATTGTCTCACCATCATAGTTGGAAATTCCAACATACAATGCCTTTCCGCTTCTGACAATCTGTGCCAGAGCCTCCATGGTCTCCTCAAGGGGAGTCTCCGGATCCATTCTGTGATGATAGAAGATATCTACATAATCCAGACCAAGACGTTTCAGGCTCTGGTCAAGACTGGCGATCAGATACTTGCGGCTTCCCCAGTTTCCATAAGGTCCCGGCCACATATCATAGCCTGCCTTTGTACTGACGATCAGCTCATCTCTGTATGCAGAAAATTCCTCTCTCAGGATTTTCCCAAAGTTTTCCTCCGCACTTCCAGGCTGTGGGCCATAGTTGTTTGCAAGGTCAAAATGTATAATTCCATTATCAAATGCTGTGAAGCACATCTGCTTCATATTCTCATAAACACCGGTATCTCCGAAATTATGCCATAAACCCAGAGATAACTCCGGCAGCATCAGCCCACTGGCACCACAGCGGTGGTATTTCATAGTTTCATAACGTTTTTCATCTGCCTGATACATAAGATAATTTCTCCCTTTTTCTGTAATCATACATCCTGTTCCACTTATTTTCAACAAATATTATTAGCATTATTAAAAAGCCACTTTCTGACTGAAAATGGCTTTTTTAACAAATAAACTATATTAAATCCCTTTAAAGCTAAATGAGAATTCCATCTTTCCGTCTACATTCAGCAGATATTCCTGATGGGTATATGCTCCCCAGCTGTCGTCACCGCCGATTCCCATCTGGCCTTTGGCTACGCGTACTACTGTGTAATGAATCTGCGGGAGTTCATATGGATGCATGGCATTTTCCATCTCATGTGGAGTGTATGGGAGTGCAGAGAACATCATTGATTCTCCATCCATTTCAAAGTACATTCCTCTGCCCTTGCGGTCTGTGACTTTCGCCCAGCGTACTTCCTCTTTTGCTCCGCATTCCTGCGGTACCATATATCTTGCTATGTTGTCTGCAACTTTGTTCTGGTAAATGCCCAGTTTTGCACCTTTTTTACGGTCTGCATAGGTTTCAGCTTCGCCCAGTCCATACCACTGAACGTTGTCGTAATCTGCATTGAATTTGAAAATCACCCCAAATTCCGGCATATCGCCAAGTTCTTTTACAGGATCATAAGTTAAAGTTGTCTTCACCTTTCCATCGCCGAATACTTCGTATGTGAGCTGACACTCACTGGCTGGTGTGGTTGGCATCAGATAGGTAAAGGCCACCTTTACAGAGTGATCTGTTTCTTCTGCCTGTGGTAAATTAGATGGGCCGTATGCACCTTTTCTGTATTCTTTGTGGCTTAAATACATGCTGGCGACTTTCCACTGTGCGTAGCGCATCTGCATAAGATTTCCACAGTCATTGTCTGTTGGTGCACGCCAGAAGTTTGGTTTCGGGATTGCCTCGATCATCTCTTTACCCGCATATTTATAGGAAACCAGACCACCATTGAGGACGGAGAACATTACTTCGAAGTGCTCGCCGCGGACACCAATGTTGTGTGTACTTCGGATGATCTGTGGCTTCTTTACAAACGCATCTGATACACATACATCTTTTTCCGCTGTAATCGCTGTTTCTGCTGAATCTGATTTTCCATCCGGAACATCCTCTTTCACCTGATATACATACTGTCCAAACGCGATCTCATGGCCTGCAGATGCCCACACTTTTTCCTCTTTCAGATGGAAGGAAACAGTGACTGTATATTCTCCGGCTGCTTCTGCTGTTTCAAAAGGCAGTTTATATTCTTTCTCACTCAATGGCTCAACTGCTGTTTCCAGTGCTTCTGTACGGATCACTTTTCCATTCTTTGCAAGTGTTACCTTACAGTCAAAAGTATCTGTATTTACAAAGAGATTCTTGTTAAGCACTTTTACTGTATCAGCTGTCACCTCTGCTGTAATATTCTGATAATTGAATTTCACTTCCTGCATCTTCGGAGATGGTTCTCTGTCACCGCCATATGCGATTCCGTTACCACTGAAATTATAGTCTGTAGGGCGTTCTCCGAAATCGCCGCCATATGCCTGGAACTCTTTGCCATAGCGGTCTTTCTTATAAATAGACTGGTCAATGTAATCCCAGATAAATCCGCCCTGATATTTGGGCTCTGTATCTGTCAGATCAGTATATTTGTGCATGGCACCGCAGGAATTTCCCATGGCATGTGTATACTCACAGCAGATAAACGGTTTGCTGTCATCCTTTTCCAGAAACTCTTTGATTGCTTCTACAGATGGATACATCTGGCTTTCCATATCACTGGTATCATTATAACTGCGGTCATGGAAAAGTCCCTCATAATGTACCAGACGGGTAGAGTCATTCTTACGGAAAAGCTGAGACATTTCATAGATATCTTTTCCGCCAAAAGATTCATTTCCACAGGACCAGATCAGGATTGCCGGATGATTCTTGTCTCTCTGATACATGGAGTTGGCACGGTCAAGCATCATATCCAGCCATTCCGGTTTGTTGTGAGGAACAACATGCGTATAATCCTTTGTAAATTCCGCCACATCCCAGGAACCATGGGATTCCAGGTTTGTCTCATCGATCATATAAATACCATATTCATCACAAAGCTGATAGATCAGTGATGTATCCGGATAATGGCAGGTACGGATGGCATTGATATTATTCTGCTTCATAATGCGAAGATCCTTGCGGAGTTCTTCCTCTGATACATGTCTGCCGCTGACAGAACTGAATTCATGACGGTTTACGCCCTTAAACACGATACGCTTTCCGTTCAGAGTCATAATGCCGTTCTTCATCTCGAAACGGCGGAATCCAACCTTCTGAGGAATCACTTCCTGAATATTTCCTGCTTCGTCATAAAGTTCAATTGTAAGATCATAGAGCTGCGGATCTTCTGCACTCCATAATTTTGGATTATTGATTTTCCATACAAAACTGTTCTGTACAGTCTTGCTGCTATTTGTTTTCTGAATATAAAATGGCTCTGCATTTGCTTCTTCATTTCCAGCTTCTGTAAGAGATTTTTTCTCTTCCAGCACACATTCTCCATCTTTCTCAAGTCTGAAAACAATGCTTCCCTTTCCCCATGTCTTTACCTTAATTTCAAGATCTGCTACATCCAGATTCTCTTCCGGGATTGCACGGATCTGGAGATCATATGCATGGGTATCCGGAACTGTATAAAGATACACATCTCTGTAAATTCCGGAGAAACGGAAGAAGTCCTGATCTTCGCACCAGCTGCTAGAGGTCCATTTGAATACCTGTGCTGCCAGCTTATTCTGTCCATCTTTAAGATAATCTGTCAGTTCAAACTCAGATGGAGTAAAAGAATCCTCACTGTAGCCAACAAAGGCTCCGTTCAGCCATAGTGCAAGTCCGCTCTCTGCTCCCTGGAAAGAAATAAACAATCTCTTTCCCTTCATATGTTCCGGCACTGTAAAATATTTCACATAGCTTGCAACCGGATTAAATCTCTCCGGAATCTGACCGGGATAAATTTCCTCATGTCCTTCCCATGGATACTGGACATTAGCATACTGGGGTGCATCATATCCTTCCATCTGGATATGTGCCGGTACATGAATGTCATCCCAGTCATAACAACAGTAATCCTCTTTCTCAAATCCCTGAACTGTGCTTTTGTAATTACGCGCATAATGAAACTTCCATAAACCGTTCAGACTGTAACGGAAAGAAGTTTCTGTTCCATCCTGCACAGCAGTCTGCATTTCATTCCCATCTCTATAATACACATGATCTGAATGAGCTTCCATTCGGTTATCGCAGAAATACTGTGGATCTTTTACCAGTGAATAATCAAATGCCTTCATACTCTTATGTTCTCCTCATGATTTGTTTTTTTATAACTGTTATCCTTCATAAGCAAGATTATAACATTATACCAATCCGCACAGTTTGCATATTTGACTATATAATATTCATTTTCGACTTTTATATATTCCAGTGTCTGATATTTACCATCCTTCCTCTGTCCGGATGTCAAACTTCAGGAGCAGCTGCTCATAATTTTCTCCCTTTTTTCGCCACTCTGCAGGTGACATTCCCATCAGCTTCCGGAAATTCCGGTTAAAAGCAGAATCCGATGCAAAACCACATTCCGTACCTATGTCAGTTGCTGACCTGTCTGTCTTTTTCAGTTTTTCACAGGCAGTACGGACACGTATCAGATTTATATACTCTACAGGGCTCATATGCATACATCCGGAAAAAATCCTGCGGAAATGTGACTCACTTAAATGACAGTTTGCAGACAACTGCTCTATCTTTATATTCTCTCTGTAATGATCTGAAATGTAATCTAATGTATCCGAAATGATCCGCATACTCCTGCTCTGCTCTTCATAAAGCATTTCCTGTTCTGGAGTTCGGTTCAACCGTGCAATCCGCACCAGCAAAGCCATAAGAAGCCCTGATGCCTCCTGAATATAAAACTCAGCTTCTCTGCGCATGATATCCATAATTCTGATAATACACTCAGCTATAAGCGGTTCCTCTTCCTCGTTCATCAACAATGCCCCTGAGTTGATCCTTCGCAGCATTTTCTCAGCCTGCACAGTATTCTCACAATTCTTTTGCAAAAATCCCTCAACATCCACAAACAGATACTCCCATTTACAGACCGTATTTCCCATGCTGTTTGTGGTATGAGGAAACCGTTCCGGGATCACAGTAAACTGCCGCCCTGTAAACTTCCTTTTCTCCTCTCCCAGAGTCAGGATTCCCTCTCCATAATAGCAAAAACCAATCTCCATAAAATTATGAAAATGAAGCTCCTCTATACCGGTTCCATAATTCTGCACCCAGCGCTCTCCCAGAAGAGGAAGGATAGGACTTCCTGCAGGCATATAATAATAGCGTAATTCTATTTTAGGTTTCTTTTTTTTCATAATTTTTTATCTGAAAACTCCCTATACAAAAAGGCAGGTGATCTTCACCTGCCCCACAATAGCACTGCATTTATTCAGCCTTCCGCTATCTTATTCCCCTTTAGTTTCCTTCTCTGCCATTCTTGAAAACACCATCTCATATCCGTCATTTCCATAATTCAATGAACGATTCACACGACTGATCGTTGCTGTGGAAGCTCCGGTTTTCTCCGAAATATCAAGATAGGTTCTCTTGTCCATCAGCATCTTGGCAACCTCAAAACGCTGTGATAAGGAAAGAAGTTCATTGATCGTGCATACATCTTCAAAGAAAGTATAACACTCTTCTTTATCCTTCAGACATAAAATCGCTTCAAAAAGCTGATCTACAGCCTCTGTTCTGATTTTTTTACTCATTTTCATGCTCCTTTTAGAACTCTGTACTTCACTGGGCGGACATTTGTCTTTAAAATGTCCGTGTTATATTTCTAACAGTGATATTTTACCACGTTAAATTATAGGAAGCAAGCCTTTAACCTAAAAGAAATTACAGATTTTTTAATTTTCTCACAAAAACCTCTTTCGAAGAGTAAGGCAGATAAAATCATTCTCTTTGCGACACGGCTCTACACAAAATAACTGCTTCTCAGTTTATCAGAATTTACGATTCACATACTTCCTTATTGCATCCACAGACTGATTAAGAACCAGCTCTTCCGGAAAATCCAGTTTCTCCAGCAGATCTCTCGCCAGATCAAACTCCCCGATTAACAGATCAAAATGAGCATCACTGTCCATCACCACCGGGACCTGATATTTCTTACACAGATTCAGCATCACAGTATCATTCTCCACCGCATTCTGCCGGTTACAGTCCGGATCCATAGAATGATTATTCAGTTCCAGAACCTTCCCATATTCCTTCGCACCCTGAACCAGTGCCTCATAATCGATTTCATATCTCCCATCATCCGGATGCCCGATAATATTTACATACGGATTCTTCATTACATTCAGATAGCTTTCTGTATTCTCCAGCTTAGATCCCGGCTTCATGCATGGCATATGCAGACTGGCGATCACCACATCCATCCTCTCCAACGTCCGCTGCGCCAGATCCACAGTCCCCTGTGCATCCAGAATATTCACCTCAGACCCCAGAAGCAACTGAATCCCATACATCTCCCTGGGCACAATTTTCAGATTCTCAAAATAATACTTATGACAGGTCCCCGGCATAGCAGGCGCATGCTCCGTAATCCCCAGAACCTCCAGTCCCTTATCTGCGGCCGCTTTCGCCATCTCCCTCAGAGAACAATATGCATGACCACTCACCAAAGTATGTGTATGCAAATCCAACACAGAACTATATCTCATAACAACCCACTCCTCACTTCGTACAATATTCCCCCTCATTATACGACCATCCTTCTACCTCCACAAGCAAATTTTCCGTCCACCCATTTTTATCGTCCATTTTTACTCAATCCAACACCCCAAAAATCGCCAGCAGCCAGCGCAGAAAAATAGTGTGTTTGATGTGCATTTGCAGGTATCTTAGATATTCTTAGGTCAAAAAAATCTGCGTTATGAGCCGGCTGTATCACTGTCTGAGCGGAGTCTGCGACGGAGCGAGTTTGAGAAGCCGGCTCATGCCTTTAGCAGATTTTCTTGGCCTTAGAATATCTTAGATACCGAAACCGCACATCAAACACACTATTTTTCTGCGCGTCCCCTGTCAAGTCAAACAGATATTCGCAATTAAAGCAGGAGACTTACTTGATTCGGTAAAAAAACAGGGCCTGCACCCTGCAAGCCCTGCCAAAAATTCCTATTCAAGGAGGAATATACAATTTTTTTATTTCACAATAAAGGATTTCCTCTTACTAACAACATCAAAGATAACCGCTGCCAGCAGAACCAGACCTTTAACAACCTTCTGCAGGTTCTGGTCAATACCCATGATACTCATACCTAAGTTCAGAACACCCATCAGCAATGCACCAATGATAACCCCCGGAACTGTACCGGTTCCGCCATAAGCAGAAGCACCACCAATGAAACAAGCACCAATCGCATCCATCTCAAAGTTTGTACCAGCCTGAGGATTGGCAGAATTCAGACGGGCCATAGTAACCATACCTGCAATAGCAGCCAGAAGACCCATATTCAGATAAGCAAGGAAATAAACCTTATTTGTATTAATACCGGAAAGCTTTGTAGCCTTCTCATTACCACCAACTGCATAGAAATAACGTCCTGTAGTTGTCTTGGAGGCAATATATGTATAGATTGCAATGATCACAGCTACCCAGATCAGAGAATTCGGAATACCTTTATACTGAGCCAGACGGAACATAAAAGCAAGAACAACTACACAAATCAGAATCATCTTAACTGCAACACCACCAAAAGCATCTACACTGTACCCTTTCTTCACACGATCTGCACGATTCTTCAGAACAAGTAACACATATACAATACAGACAATAATACCAACTACAAAACAGATAAGATTAAATCCCTCTTTCCCAAATGGATCCGGAATATAATTGTTAAACAGTGCCAGGTAAGAATCAGGCATTGGTGCCAGTGTCTGTCCCTGTAAAACTACGTTTGAAAGACCACGGAACGCAAGCATACCAGCCAGAGTTACAATAAACGGTGGGATTCTTACATATGCAATCCAGAATCCCTGCCATGCACCGATGGCAATACCTGTAAGCAACATAACCAGCATTGTAAGATATGGGTTCATACTGTTGAGAACCATCATCTTACCGCCAACTGCTGCTACAAAACATACAACAGAACCAACAGAAAGGTCAATATTACCACCAGTCAGAATACAGAACAACATACCTGTTGCAAGGATAAATACATACGCATTCTGGGCTACAAGGTTATTCACATTCTGAGGAAGAAGCATAACCCCCTTTGTATTTACAGCAAACATGATGACTACCAGAACAAGAACAAGCACCATGGTATATTTCTTTAATATCTCTGAAAAACTAATCTTTTTTTCCATCTTCTTTACGCTCCTTTTCCTGATTTTACGATCTTGGACATGATCAGTTCTGATGTGGCCTCTTCTTTGCTGACCTCACCTACGAACTTGCCCTCATTCATGATATAGATTCTATCTGACATTCCAAGTACTTCCGGAAGTTCAGAAGAAATCATGATGACAGATTTTCCTGCTGCTACCAGATCGTTGATAATACAGTAAATTTCGTATTTTGCACCTACGTCAATACCACGGGTAGGCTCATCCAGGATCAGAATATCCGGCTCTGTAAACATCCATTTTGCAAGAAGGACTTTCTGCTGGTTACCACCACTTAAGTTGCCTACATTCTGCTCGACAGACGGACATTTTGTTTTCAACTTCTTTCTGTAATCCTCTGCCACCGCATATTCTTTATCTGTGTCAATAACCTTTCCATTACTGACTCCCTTCATATTTGCAAGAGAAGTATTCATCTTAATGGATTTGGAAAGTATCAGACCATTTCCTTTTCTGTCCTCTGTAACATAAGCAAGCTTGTTATCGATTGCTTCCTGTACAGTATTCAGCTTCACTTCTTTTCCGTTCATGAATACCTGACCGGAAATCTTAGTTCCATAACTTTTTCCGAAAATACTCATTGCAAGCTCTGTACGTCCTGCACCCATAAGTCCGGAGATACCTACTACTTCTCCCTTATGCACCTTAAATGATACATTATCTACTACTTTTCGCTCTGAGTACAGCGGATGATAGACATTCCAGTTCTTAACCTCCATGGAAACATCCCCGATCTTTACATCCGGACGTTTCGGGAATCGATCTGTCATCTCACGACCTACCATACCCTGAATAATACGCTGCTCGGAAAAGTCATCTTTTTTCTTATCCAGAGTCTCGATAGTAGAACCATCACGGATAACTGTAATCTTATCCGCAACATAAGAAATTTCATTTAATTTATGGGAAATGATAATAGATGTCATACCCTGTTCCTTAAACTTCAGAAGCAGTTCCAACAAAGCCTGAGAATCATCCTCATTTAAGGATGCAGTAGGCTCGTCCAGGATCAGCAGCTTTGCATTCTTTGCCAGCGCCTTGGCAATTTCTACCAGCTGTTGTTTACCTACACCAATATCCTTAATCAAAGTTCTGGAGGATTCTTCAAGTCCCACTATTTTAAGATATTTATCAGCCTCTCCATAAGTCTCATTCCAGTTAATAGATAAGGAACTTCCTCTTTCATTACCCAGATACATATTTTCACCGATCGTCATATATGGGATCAGCGCCAGTTCCTGGTGAATGATTACAATTCCTTTTTCTTCACTGTCTTTAATTGTATTAAATTTACAGATTTCACCGTTATAAATAATATTACCATCGTATGTTCCATACGGATAAATACCACTTAATACATTCATCAGGGTAGATTTACCGGCTCCATTTTCACCGACCAGAGCGTGGATCTCGCCCTCTTCCACCTGAAGATTAACGTTATCCAGTGCTTTTACACCTGGGAAAGTTTTGGTAATATTTTTCATTTCCAGAAGTATCTTAGCCAATTTTGTTTCCCTCCCTTTTATAAATCATGCCTGCGACGGGCAGCCCTATAGCAATCCCAGGAAATACTGAATTACATTATTTTCTGGGATTGCTATAGATTAACACAGGCGGGTGGTATTCCCGCCTGTATGATCAATTTTTATTACTTAATCTGATCTTCTGTATAGTATCCGGAATCGATCAGCATTTCTTTGTAATTGTCAACCGTGACAACAACCGGATCGCAAAGGTATGTCGGGATAACACCTGTGCCATTATCATAGGATTCTGTATCATTAATTTCCGGTTCTTCACCTTTCATGATGGAATCAACCATTCCAACAACTGCTGTTGCAAGAGCACGTGTATCCTTGAATACGGACATAGCCTGTTTTCCTGCTACAAGGTTCTTAACATTTGGTGTATCACAGTCCTGACCTGTGATGATCGGATATTCTCCTGTGTAGGAAGCTGCAAGAGCATTTTCTACGCCAAGTGCTGTAGAGTCATTGGAGCAGAGAACTGCGTCAAGGTTGGAGCCATCTGAGTAGTTACCTGCGATAATTGTATCCATTCTGTCCTGAGCCTTTGCACTGTCCCAGTTAGCAGTTGCAACCTGCTCAAATTCTGTCTGTCCGGATTTAACTACCAGCTTACCTTCATCAATATATTTCTGAAGTACATCCATTGCTCCGCCGAAGAAGAAGTTACAGTTATTGTCACCAGGATCACCTGTGAACAGCTCAATATTAAACGGTCCGTCCTGATTGTCGAGATCAAGTGCATCTACTAAATATTCGCCCTGTTTCTGACCTACCTTGTAATTATCAAATGTTGCATAATAAGTAACTGCATCTGAGTTCATAAGCAGACGGTCATAAGAAATAACCGGGATTCCTGCTTCTTTAGCCTGTTTCAGCGGCTCACCAAGACTGCTTCCGTCGATAGATGCCACAACCAGAAGATCACATCCGTTTGCAACCTGATTCTCAAGCTGTGAAACCTGTGTGCTTACATCGTTGGATGCATACTGAAGGTCTACTTCATAGCCGGCTGCTTCCAGCTCTTTCTTCATGTTCTCGCCATCCTGATTCCATCTCTGAAGATCTTTTGTAGGCATTGTAACACCGATCAGTTTCTTGTCATCCGCTTTAACAGCTACTCCCGGGATAACTACCATTCCAGCTACCATTGATGCACAAAGAATTGCAGATACGACTTTCTTTCTCATTGTAAAAATCCTCCATTTCTTTTTACGTTTCTCACGTTTTCTTGATGATGTTACTATAGCACAGGGCAATCTGGACATGGTTGGCAAGAAACAAGACATTTTAAGAAAAACAAAAAATGCCCTGCACAGGACAGGACATTTTTGTTGCAAGATAATGCTATATACTAATTTACTCTTACATCTGCAAAAGCAGCCGGATAATCTCTGAATATTTTATTTAACTGTAATCCGCATTCAGATAAACTTCATCTCTGCGGTGGAAACCTCCTTCAATGATCACCTTATCTATATTCTCTTTTGTCACTGCAGTTGGTTCAAGGATGCAGGAAGGAATCTCATAAGTTCCGTCATTTACTGTTTCTGTCACATCTTCCAGTTCTGCAACTCCCTTTCCACTACCCATTTCCACTGCATATTTCGCTGCTTTTCTTGCCAGATCTTCAATTGGTTTAAAAGCAGTCATATACTGTGTTCCTTCTACTATTCTCTGACAGGCTGCAAGATCTCCATCCTGACCTACAACAACCACATTTCCGGCAAGCTGATTCTCTGCCAGTACCTGTACGACCTGACTGGCAATGTCATCATTTCCGCACATAATTCCCTTAACATGAGGATATTTTTCCAGGGCTTCCTCCACATATCCGGCAGCCAGTTCTGCTGTCCAGCCATCACAGTTAGCTTCATAAACCACATGCAGATCTGTGTCTGCAAGCATATCATCAAACCCCTGTTTCACCATCTGGACATTATTATCTGAAGAGGATCCCTGTATCATAAAGACATCTCCTCCCTGAGGAAGTGCATTGACAAGTGCCTGTGCCATGATCTCACCCACCTTACGGTTATCAAAGGAAATGTACAAATCTGTATTGGCATTATTGACCATTCTGTCATAGGAAATAACTGAAATTCCCGCACTCTGTGCCTTCTGTATGGCATCTGAAAGTGCTCCACAATCTCTTGCGATCACAACGATCACATCCACCTGCTTATTTATAAAGTATTCAATCTGACTGATCTGCTCTTTGACATCTGCACCTGCATCCTGCACATTTACCTCTGCTCCCAGTTCTCTGGCAGTCGCCACAAATACATCTCTGTCACGGATCCATCTTTCTATAACAAAAGAATCCACTGTAAGTCCGATCTGCACCTTATCCTCTTCCTTATTCTCTTCTGCTGTTTCTTCATTCTTATTCTGTTTTTGTTCTGAAGAGGAACCACATCCTGTCAGCAGTATCATCCCTGTACAAAATGCCAGTATTCCAAGCAGCAGCTTTCCGCAATTCTTTTTTGTCTTATATAATTTCATCAGCCTAACCTCTCTCTGAACTCACTAGGCGTAACTCCTTCATACTTCTTGAAAATCCTGCTGAAGTAATTGGGATCACTGTATCCTGACTGTGCACATATTTCCTTAATGGAAAGTCTGGAATCCTGCAGAAGTTCTCTGGCATTTTTCAGACGTATTTCTGTAAGATATTCAATAAAGTTCTTACCTGTTTCCTGTTTAAAAAGTTTACTGAAATAATACGGACTGATATCTACCTCTCTTGAAACATCATCCAGAGAAATATCACTGCGGAAATTTTCATTGATATATTCCTTTGCTCTGTCAATAATACTGCCAGCTTCTTTTTCCTTGGAATTCTCCAGTTTCGTACAGATTTCTCTCGTCTTATCCAGAAACCACTTCTTCAGATTTTCTATATCCGTACAGGACTGAAGCTCCCGGATATAGCTTCTCCTGCTGTTAACATTATATTTCAAAGTTCCTGCAAAGAATGCCCTGCGTTCCGCATTCATCACCATCTCCAGGATTTTAATCTCAATGTCTTCTCTTGTGACGGCCTGCTGACTGTGCATCCATTCAAAAAATCCCTCTGCGCAGTTCATCGCTCCCGCAGCATCCTTCTCAAGGATCCTCTTCTGATATCTGATTTCCAGGTCTCTTGGATATTCCCCGTCATATTTCTGTGCCGCCGGTACATCCTCGATATGCACTACATGACTGATGCTCTCTCTCAGTGCGACCACCGCTTCCTTAAAAGATTCCTTCACGCTTCCAAGTTCTTTGACTCTTCCGATTCCACAGCGGAACATACTGTCGATCCGGTTTTCAAATTTATGTACCATATTTCTGGCTCTTGTGACAATTGCAACTCTGTCTTCGTAATCTTCTTTCGCATTTTCATAAGGAACAAGCAGTACGATCCTGTTTCCCATAATAGGACCTACAAGGCATTCAAAGAATCCCTGTGCGATTTCACGAAAAGTAGAATAAAATTTGTTTGCCTTTACACTTGCACCTACTGCATTACTGAGCACCCCATTTTCCATAGAATCTCCAAATTCTATGACCATCATATAACCGTATTTCTGACGGATATCAAGAAGCTGTGTATAATTATCCTGATAAGTAACAAAATCATCCTGCAGAAGAATATTATTGATATATCCACTCTCAATCATAGGTACCACTGTCTCCAGTTTCTCTCTGATCAGGAGATCATCGCTTCTCTTCTGCCGTATCTGATCTACCTTTGTCATCATCTTCGCGCAGGTTTCCAGAATTACTTTCTTATTTACAGGTTTTGTGAGAAATTCCTGAACTCCCAGGTTCACTGCTTCTTTTGCATAATTAAACTTATCATATGCAGTTATGATCACAAAAACTGCTGAACTGTTAAATTTCTGAATTTCCCTGATTGCCTGGATTCCGCTTATTCCCGGCATCTGGATATCCATAAAACAGATATCCGGCGAATATGCCTGTGCCATCTCCACCACAACTCTGCCTGACTTTGCACAGTGGATCTCACATTCATTTCCATATTCAGTTTCAATAATTTTCTTTAATGATTCCAGCATGATACCTTCATCATCTGCCAGCAAAATTCTATACATCTTCTCTCACTCCCATAATACTTCTCTTAGTTTTCATGCACAGGTATATAGATTACTGCTTCTGTGCCTTTTCCTTCACCTTCACTGTTAATCTCCATAAGCCCTGATTCCTCATAATAAAGTTCCAGACGACTGATCACATTATTCATACCGATTCCTGTAGAATCACCTTCTTCATTTCTGTGCTCTCTGTTTCCTGACAGAACACCCTCTATCTGTTCCTGCGTCATTCCCTTTCCATTATCTTTCACGCTGATACGTATATAATCTGCATCTCCTGTAACTGTGAGATGTATTTTTCCTTCCCATTCAATGTCACGTATTCCATGATTGACTGCATTTTCCACAACCGGCTGCAAGATCATACTTGGCATACGCACATTCTCCAGTGATTCATCCACCTCCTTGCTGAAATGGATATCTCCGGCGAACCGGACATTCAGGATATAAATATAGTTATCAACAGCCTCCAGTTCTTCTCCCAATGTGGCGTCTTCCTGTCCTTTTTTTACATTATAGCGGAAAAAATCCGCCATTTTCTCTACAAAAATCCCGGTCTGCTCTGCATCCTCCATCATTGCAAGCTGTGCTCCTGCATTCAGGGAATTAAACAGAAAGTGCGGATTGATCTGTGACTGAAGATATTTCAGCTGTGCTTCTTTCAGATGATTTTCCATAAGAAGCTCCCTCTCCATCATCTGCTGCTCTTTCTCCATACTTGCTTTCGTCCTTGCCATATACAGATCAAGATTCTCTACCATTGTATTAAACGCTCTGGTTACTGTTCCCAGTTCATCCTGTGCATCTGTATCGTGCATCTTTACATGGAAATTTCCCTGACCTACCAGTTGTGCTGTCTCTGCCATATTGGAAAGGGGAACAAACATATTTCTGGTGGCCTGGATGAGCAGAAGCATTCCACCGGCTACAATTATGATCATAATAACTGAATTGCTTATCTCCAGATATCTCATCACTGCACGAAGTACTGCATAAGTACTGGAGTTCTCCTGAAACATCAGGTTATTCAGTTCGTCAATAGATGACTGGATATATCTGTAAAGCTTTGTTGCATCATCATATTTACGCTTATACTGCTCAACGTTCCTTCCTCGTTTGGCAGCTACCGTTTCCGCAGTACAGTCCAGATATGTTTCCGACATTTTCCGGATATTCCGTTCCAGCAGTTTTACGGGATCATTGATATTATCTTCATTAAGTTTCTCAAGTTCATTTCTGTATTTTGCCTCATTCTGATAATAATCAAGAAGTGTCTGAGAATTCTTAACCTTAAGATACTTATACATATTATCCTGTACTTTCTCAAATACCTGTGAAAGTTCGGTAAGCTCTGCATTACTGGCATAAACATTATCCATCTTTTGCATGGAATTATTGATTCGCACATAAAAAAGCATATTCATGGCAAAAAGAAGGACTGCGATCATACCCACCTCTATAACGATTTTACTGACCAGTGAAAAATCTTTCCAGCGCAGCTGCTTCATCCGGACACCCCCTTCCTTCTCATTTCCCGTACTGCATTTTTGTCCAGGAAATTAATATCTACATTATAATAGGAATTGGTCCTTCCATCCTTCTGATATGCTGTCAGAGCTTCTATACTGTATCTGCCAAGCTGCTCTGTATCCACATCACAGGTAACAGAGATTACTCCCTTTTCCACTGCTGTAAGAATATCTTCGGAACTGTAATATCCTATGATTGTAACCTTTCCTGCAAGATTAAAGTCCAGCACTGCCTGACGTGCACATTCTGTAGTCTCTTCATCCATACACACAAGAATATCCGGTATTTTATCTCTCTGCTGAAAAATATCTGTTACCGCTTCTTCTGTCTCAAAAGTTCCGGTTAAGCGAAGATTTTTTCCGGTTATCTGGATATTTTGCAAAGAGCCTGCCTTTGCCTGGGCTGCATTGCTGATCTGTGTATATATCTGGCTCTGGTTCATATCATCAATATTTTTCTTCAACAGAATAAGAATACTTTCCGTATCCTCAGTCACATATTCCGCTACCTTTTCGCCATAGGCACTTCCAAGCTGATAATCACTGACACCCACGAAACTCTGACGCTTACTGTGAACTGCATCTCCCATTACAGTGACAACCGGAATTCCTTTCTGAACAGCCTCATTTATCTTCGCTTCCAGTCCCTGCTCCCCACTGTATTGCAGGATGATCCCGTCTGAATTTGAAGCAATACTCATATTCATATAATCAAGCTTACTGTAATCGCTCTCCCTTCCACTGCCTCTCAGTTCAAGAATTGCATCATTCTTCTGCGCCCATTCCTGTGCACAATCATAAACCGCTTGCCAGAAAGAAGAATTCGGACTGTCTACGATCATATCGTATTTATATTTACACATCACCTCATTCTTCTCTTCCAGACTGCTCCCCCTGGACAGTCCCTCACAATAAGACTCTCCTATCATATAAAAAAGCACTAAAATTCCTGCCAGTGCAAAGAAAACCAGCAGTTTTGTCCGTTTCTTTTTCATCTCAATCTCCGTAAATTCTTTCTTCTATATTTTGCAGAATCTATTATACAATAAATCGGTATGAATTGCTTTCTTTTTTTCATATACTGTAATGATTACATCTGCCACCTGCTGTCTCTTTCATTCTGACACAGATATTCACACCCTGTGTTCCGGAGTCAGAGGGATATTTTTATGAGGAGTATCTTTGCATGAAGCGGACTTTAATATTTTTTGAAATATTATGCATGATTTTTTTTCTGCTCTTTTCTTCTGTTGACAGACGCACACAGTTCCTTACTTCACTGGCAGGTCCCGGTATGCTTTCCCTTGTAAAACAGGCATCTGCAAAAGCTACAGCTTCTGAGAATTTTTTAACTGACACCACCGCCGGGCTTCCCGTCGAAGAACCTCCCAGAATCGCACTGACCTTTGATGACGGTCCTAATGCCCGGTATACCCCCATGCTTCTGGATGGATTAAAAAAAAGAAACATCAGGGCATCTTTCTTTCTGATAGGCGAGAACATTGAAGGAAATGAAGATATACTCCTGCAAATGCGAAAAGACGGACATCTTATCGGAAATCACACCTGGGATCATGTACAGCTTGACAAGATCCCGGCGGAGAAGGCCCGACTGGAAATTGAAAAAACAAATAACAGAATCTATGAAGCTTCCGGAATTTACCCTTCTTATGTGCGACCGCCTTTCGGCGCATGGATCAAGGATATGGAACTTTCTGTCACCATGCTTCCCGTATTCTGGGATGTAGACACCCTGGACTGGCAAAGCAAAAACATTGATTCTATCCTGTCTATCGCCCAGAAACAGATTCATGACGGTTCTATCATCTTGATGCATGACGGCTATCAGACATCTGTGGATGCAGCCCTGAAAATCGCTGATCTTTTTACTGAAAAAGGCTATGTTTTTGTCACTGCAGACCAGCTCCTGCTCACATAAAAGATTTGCTTTTTCCTGTCTGATTCGTTATACTGTTATACAGAGCTTGTACAGATTTCTCTGTAGCAGGATTATTCACAGAGTATGCTGTACATCATTATATACAAAAGGAGTAATTAAACGAATGGACAGACTATTTAACATGGACAACAAATTCTTCACCGTCATGGGACGTGTGGCTGATCTTATTATGCTTAATGTGGTCTTTCTGATCTGTTGTCTGCCAATCGTGACTATTGGTGCGTCACTGACTGCACTCCACTATGTCACACTGAAAATGGCACGTAACGAAGAATCTTATATTATCAGAAGCTTCTTCAAATCCTTTAAGCAGAACTTCAAACAGGCAACTGTCATCAATCTTATCATGCTTGCAGTTGCAGCTATCCTTTACATGGATTTGCGTATTGTAGGTAATATCGGCGGAACAATGTCTCAGGTATTGTATATCGTTTTCTTTGCATTTGGTATCCTTTATATGATGGTATTTCTGTATATTTATCCGGTGCTTGCCAAATTCTACAACTCCATCAAAAACACCTTCCGCAATGCATTCCTGATGGCTATCCGTCATCTTCCGTATACAGTCCTGATGGCAGTCATCACTCTGTTACCTGCAGGCGTGTTTTTTATTAAAAGTTTCCGCATACAGTCCATGGCCATCATGCTTCTGTGCCTGTTTGGATTTGCACTGGAGGCATTTATCAACGGACATTTTCTGGTAAAGATTTTTGATAATTATATTCCGGCTGATGCAGATACCCAGGATACAGACCTTCAGAACGGAAACTCTGCTGAAACTTCATCAGCAGAAAATGATCACACAGTATGACCAAATGGGGAGAGAAACCATACCACTCTCTGGACTATATGCTCAGAGACCGGTTTGGAGAAAAAGTTTATAAGGTCACGCTAAACGGCGGCATGTCCTGTCCCAACAGGGACGGTAAGATTGGAACCCGCGGCTGCATCTTCTGCAGCGCAGGAGGAAGCGGAGATTTCGCTGCAGATGCCGCACTTTCCATCACTGACCAGATAGAAAGCCAGATCAGTATCCTTTCACAGAAACGTCCGATTCATAAATATATTGCCTATTTCCAGGCATACACAAATACCTACGCACCTGTGAAATATCTGGAGAAAATTTTTACAGAAGCAATCTCTCATCCAAAGATAGTTGCACTTTCCATCGGCACCAGACCAGACTGCCTCAGTCCTGAAATTGTGACACTTTTGTCCCGGTTAAATAAACAGAAACCTGTCTGGATTGAACTTGGACTTCAGACGATCCATGAATCCACTGCCAGGTATATCCGAAGGGGATATCCTCTCTGCATTTTTGATGATGCCGTAAAACGCCTGCGAAAAGAAAATATCGAAGTAATCGTGCATACAATCCTCGGATTGCCCGGTGAAAACACAGCAGATATTCTGGAAACTATGGAATACCTCAACCATATGGATATTCAGGGAATCAAACTGCAGTTACTTCATGTGCTTCGCGGCACTGATCTGGCAGCAGATTACGAGAAAGGACTGTTTCAGACTTACGAACGGGATGAATACATCTCTCTCCTTATAAACTGTCTGGAACATCTCAGACCGGATATGGTTATACACCGCATCACAGGCGACGGCCCCAAAGATCTGCTGATCGCACCGCTGTGGGCAAGCCGTAAACGAGAAGTATTAAATATGCTGCATCACAGAATGAAAGAAGAACAAACCTACCAGGGAAGACTGTTTTCACACTAAAAGATTCTCTGCTACTCTACGCAAAGGAGGGATAAAATGGCAACACCATTCACAGTTTATAAATTAATCGTATTATATATGCTTCAGAATACTGAAAAAACCCTGACAAATTCCCAGATTTCGGAATTTATCCTGGACCGGGAATATACAAACTATTTCCATCTCCAGCAGGCAATCTCAGAACTGGTAGAAGCAGAACTGATCACCATGGACACCCGTTCCAATGTCTCCCATTACCAGATTACCGAAGATGGCATAAAGACTCTCTCCTTTTTCCAGAAAGATCTCTCTCCTGAGATCAAACAGGAAGTCAGAGAATACCTGAAATCCACCGGCTTCAAAGCCCAGGAGCGAATCGTCACTCCTGCCGATTATTACATCACCAAACAGGGAACCTATTCTGTAAGATGCCAGCTCATCGAAAAGGGCAACTCCCTCATCGACCTGAACATCGCAGCTCCTAACCTTGAGGCAGCACAGTCAATCTGTAAAAAATGGTCCACACATTACCAGGAAATATACGGAAAAATAATGGAAGAGCTCTTATAGTGCTCTTCCATACTTTATGGAGAAAAAAACTATGGATTTATTTGAATACGCCAAATCAAAAACCCTGGACCAGGAATCCCCTCTGGCATCCAGACTACGCCCCACAACTCTGGATGAAGTTGTAGGGCAGCAACACATCATCGGAAAAAACACCTTATTATACAGGGCTATCAAAGCTGACAAACTGACCTCCGTCATCTTCTACGGTCCTCCCGGAACCGGCAAGACCACCCTGGCAAAAGTAATCGCCAACACTACCAGTGCAGAATTCACCCAGATCAACGCCACTGTAGCAGGCAAAAAAGATATGGAAGCAGTTGTAAAAGAAGCCCAGCAAAACCTGGGTATGTACGGCAAAAAAACAATCCTCTTCATAGACGAGATCCACCGCTTCAACAAAGGCCAGCAGGACTATCTCCTCCCATTCGTAGAAGACGGAACCATCATCCTTATCGGAGCCACCACAGAAAATCCATACTTCGAGGTAAACGCAGCCTTAATCTCCCGTTCCATCATCTTCGAACTGAAATCCCTGGAGATCTCCGAAGTCAAAGAACTTATCCTTCGTGCAGTCAACGACAAAACAAAAGGAATGGGAAACTATAAAGCCCGGATAGATGAAGACGCCCTCGACTTCCTTGCAGACATGGCAGGCGGCGACGCCAGAAATGCCCTCAATGCCATCGAACTGGGCATCCTCACTACCCCCCGAAGCGAAGACGGCCTTATCCACATCACCCTGGATGTGGCATCTCAGTGCATCCAGAAACGCGTCGTCCGCTACGACAAAAACGGAGACAACCACTACGACATCATCTCCGCCTTCATCAAAAGCATGCGTGGCTCAGACCCTGACGCAGCAGTCTACTACCTTGCAAAAATGCTCTACGCCGGAGAAGACGTCAAATTCATAGCCCGAAGAATCATGATCCTCGCCTCCGAAGACATCGGAAACGCCGACCCCCAGGCCCTCTGCGTAGCAGTCGCCGCAGCTCAGGCAGTAGAACGCGTAGGAATGCCCGAATCCCAGATCATTCTCTCCCAGGCAGTCACCTACATGGCCTGCGCTCCAAAGAGTAATTCCGCCGTCAACGCCATCTTTGCAGCCATGGACTCCGTCAAACGCACCAAAACCACCGTCCCGCCCCATCTCCAGGACGCACACTACGGAGGCCACGAAAAACTAGGCCACGGAATCGGCTACAAATACGCCCACGACTACCCCAACCATTACGTAGACCAACAATACCTCCCCACCGAAATCCAGGGAGAACACTTCTACGAACTCTCCGAAATGGGCTACGAAAAAAAACTAAAAGAATACCAAACAAAAATCAAATCCCAATCTTAGGCTAAAAAAGGCAGCCTCCAAAGAGAGACTGCCCTTTTCATCATTTAATTCCCATAACGTTCATCTGCGCCAAAATCGCATCCACACACTTCTCAAATCCAAGCTTTCCTGCATTCAGACACAGATCATAATTCGTCGCATCACTCCAGTCCCCACCGGCAAATTTGCGATAATAATCCTGCTTTCTCTTATCATCTTTGCGAAGAAACTTCTCAATCTCCTCATCACTGCCGCTGATCTTCTCTCTGGACTTCTCCACACGAAACTCCCAGGGTGCATGAACAAACACCCGCAAAGTATTCGGTCTGTCCTTAAACACATAATTCACACAACGCCCAACGATCACACAGGATTCCTTCTCTGCCAGATCCGTTGCAATCTTCGCCTGATAATTAAAAATATTCTCATCAGAAACGAATCCCTTCTGATCCGGTGCGATCAGATCTCCTTTATATAACCCTGTCTTATTAAACAGAGATGCCTTCACACTGGAGCCTTCCTCCACCTGTCCAAAAAGCTTCACATCAATCCCGCTCTCATCAGAAGCCATCTGAATGATCTGCTTGTCATAGAAAGAAACTCCCAGTTTCTCTGCCAGCATCTTACCGACGGTACGTCCGCCACTTCCATACTGTCTCGCAATGGTAATTACAAAATTCTCCATAAAATCCCTCCTGTTTACTCTCCAAGATAAGCTTTCTGAACAGATTCATCATGAAGAAGATCACTTGCCTTGCCTTCCAGTGTAATCCTTCCGGTCTCAAGGACATAAGCTCTGTCAGCGATAGAAAGAGCCTTCTTCGCATTCTGCTCAACCAGAAGAACCGTTGTGCCACTCTCACTTACCTCTTTAATGATATCAAAAATCTCATTTACAAAGATCGGTGAAAGGCCCATGGACGGCTCGTCCATCAGAATAATCTTCGGCTGGCTCATCAGCGCACGTCCCATGGCGAGCATCTGCTGCTCACCACCACTTAAGGTACCTGCAGTCTGATTCTGACGTTCCTTCAGACGCGGAAAACGTTTATATACTTTCTCAATGGTCGCATCAATCTCATTTTTATCAGATCTTGTAAAAGCACCCATCTTCAGATTCTGAAGAACAGTCATATTTGCAAACACACGTCTTCCTTCCGGAACATGTGCCATACCCATTGTTACGATCTTGTGAGGCGGAACCTTTGTGATGTCCTGTCCGTCATAAATAATATGTCCTGATTTTGCACGAAGAAGCCCTGTCACTGTATGCAGAGTAGTAGTCTTACCGGCACCATTGGCACCGATCAGAGCAATAACTTCACCTTCATTTACAGAGAAAGAAACACCCTTCAATGCCTGAATCATTCCATAATAAACCTGTATGTCCTGTACTTCCAGTAATGCCATCTGTCTCTCCTCCTATTCTCCAAGATATGCCTTGATAACTTCCGGATCATGGAGCACATCTGAAGTCTTGCCCTGTCTCAGAACATGACCGAAGTTCAGTACAGTCAGCTCCTCACAGATACCTGAAACCAGCTTCATATCATGCTCGATCAGAAGAATGGTCATATCAAAGTTATCACGAACAAAACGGATGGTATCCATCAGTTCCTCAGTTTCATTGGGGTTCATACCTGCAGCCGGCTCATCCAGAAGAAGAAGCTTCGGCTTTGTTGCCAGTGCTCTGGCAATCTCCAGCTTTCTCTGTTTACCATAAGGAAGGTTGGATGCAAGGATATCTGCCTCTTTGTCCAGATCAAACACTTTAAGAAGCTTCATTGCTTCCTCATTCATGGTTTTCTCAACCTTAAAGTATTTCGGAGTATGTACAATACTTGTAAAAAGGCTGTATTTATCATGATTGTGAAGTCCTGCTTTTACATTGTCCAGCACACTCATCTGATGAAACAGACGGATATTCTGGAATGTTCTGGCGATTCCCGCCTTGTTGATATCAATGGTACTCTTTCCGGTGATATCCTGTCCGTCCAGATTGATGATTCCCTCGTCCGGCTTATACACACCTGTAAGAAGGTTAAAGATTGTAGTCTTACCGGCACCATTCGGACCGATCAGACCATAAAGCTGTCCTTTCTCGATGGAGACATGGAAATCATCCACTGCATGAAGACCGCCGAATGAAATATTTAAATGATTTACTTCCAGCAATGCCATAGCTTATGCCTCCTTTTTCTTAAATTTACTGAAAAGACGCTCTCTCATCTCGATTGCCTTAGGTGCCCAGTTGATCAGCATCATTACGATCAGCACGATTGCATAGAACAGCATACGGTAATCACTGAGTCCACGCAGAAGCTCCGGAAGAAGGTTCAGAATCACTGCCGCAATAATAGAACCACGCATATTTCCAATTCCACCGAGAACTACGAATACCAGGAACATAATGGACATGTTATAACCGAAGTTCTTCGGAAGTGCTGTTAAAGTTGCAAGATTATGAGCATAAAGCACACCGCCGATACCGGCTAATGCTGCTGAGATTGCAAATGCTTTCAGTTTATATTTTGTGATATCAATACCAATAGATTCCGCTGCAATACGGTTATCACGGATTGCCATGATCGCACGTCCGTCTCTGGAATTAATCAGATTCAGAACTACGAATAAAGTAACCAGGATCAGAACCACACCTATGGTGAAAGTTGACTGTCTCGGTGTACCTGTGATACCCATGGCACCACTGATGAGCATTTTCCCACCAGGCTCCATTCCAAGAGACATCTGATCTTTCATGGAAAAATGGATTCCGTTACTGTCGATTCCCACATAAAGTACATTGATGATATTTTTAATGATCTCACCAAATGCCAGTGTTACGATAGCAAGGTAGTCACCTTTCAGACGAAGTACAGGAATACCGATCAGGAATCCAAAGATACCTGCACATACAGCTCCGATGATCAGAGCAACGAAGAAACGAAGTCCTGCATTTGTAAATGTATCCATAGTTGCCTTTGTAAATGCTGCACTGGTGAAAGCACCGATACACATAAATCCGGCATGGCCAAGGCTTAACTCACCCAGGATACCAACCGTCAGGTTCAGAGAAAGTGCCAGGATAATATATACACAAAGAGGCACCAACAGACCCTGCATCAGGTTGGAAAGCAGATTCCCTGCGATCATTCCCTGTACGATCAGATATGCTGCAAGAACCATTCCGTATGTAATGAGATTGCTTTTTGTTGTTTTGTTTAATTTCTTCTTTTCCATGTCTGCCACCTCACACTTTCTCCTGAATGTTCTTACCAAGAATACCGGTAGGTTTCACAACCAGAACCACGATCAGAACACCGAATACAATGGCATCTGCCATCTGTGAAGAGATATATGCCTTACCAAAAATCTCCAGGATACCCAGAACAACACCTCCGATAAAGGCTCCCGGGATAGATCCGATACCGCCAAATACAGCTGCAACGAATGCTTTGATACCAGGCATAGCACCTGTATATGGTGTCAAAGACGGGTATGCAGAGCAGAGAAGCACACCTGCGATTGCTGCAAGTCCGGAACCGATCGCAAAAGTAATGGAGATTGTTTTGTTTACGTTAATACCCATTAACTGGGCAGCGCCTTTATCCTCAGATACGGCAAGCATTGCCTGTCCTGTTTTTGTCTTGCTGATAAAGAGCATCAGACCTGCCATGATCAGGATACCACCGATAATGGTTACGATGGTTACACCAGTGATCACGATAGAACCACCTGCAAGTTTCAGGGATGGAAGACTGATCACGTTACTGAATGATTTGGTATCTGCTCCCCAGATCAGAAGGGCCACGTTCTGAAGCAGGTAGCTGACACCAATTGCTGTGATCAGAACAGCCAGAGGTGAAGCTGCATTACGCAGTGGTCGATACGCAACGCCTTCGATCACAACGCCCATGAGTGTACAGATGATAATGGACAGCAGGATGGCTAAAATCGGATTTAATCCCATGCCGCTGACTGCGACATAAACTACATAAGAGCCGACCATGATAACATCTCCATGAGCGAAGTTCAGCATTTTAGCGATTCCGTATACCATGGTATAACCAAGGGCGATGATCGCATATACACTTCCGAGGCTGATACCACTGATAAGATATGATATAAAACTACTCATAGAAGTCTTTCCTTTCTTATATTTAAATAATTTTATTGTGTGTAAAACTGGCAGATTTGCCTTTAGCGAAATCTGTCTTGTTTATTTTGCCAAAAGTAAATCTGTCATTAACGCATTAATGTAATAACGTATTAGGCAACAGGGCTGTCTGCATAATTCAGACAGCCCCGTTGGCATGCAACCATTGTCCACTCCAGGAACAATCGCATTTTATTTCTTATGAAATCTTTTCAGTTATTTCAATTTCATTATTCCATTGCTGCGTAAGCACCATCTTTGATTTCTACAGCTTTCGGAGCTTTGTTCGGCTCACCGTCTTCTGTCCATGTGATCTCGTCACCTGTAACACCTTCAAGTGTGATCTCGGTCATGCCTTTTTCAAGTGCTGCACAGATATCTGCAACATCCATGTCTGCTTTTACATCTTCTTTTTCTGCTGCTGCTTTGACTGCGTATACTGCATCATAAGCATCTGCTGCGAACTGGTTTGGTGTGTCTTTGTAAGCATCTTTGTATGCTTTTACAAAGTTCTGGGTTTTCTCATCTGTAGAATCTGCTGCAAATGGTGTAAGAAGCATCAGCCCCTCTGCAAGAGATGTATCAAAGTTTTCTACACCAAGGATACCGTCCATACCGTCGCATCCGAAGAATTTAGTTTCAAATCCCATGCTGTCTGCCTGTGCAAGGATCAGGGAAGCTTCTGTATAATAAATCGGAAGGAATACTAATTCAGCACCACCGTCTTTTGCTTTCTGAAGCTGTACGGAGAAGTCTTTATTGTTATCAGCAGTGAATGCTTCGGAAGATACGATTTCAATACCCTGATTAGCTGCTTCTGCTGTGAAGTTCTGTGTGATACCTGATGAATATACATCAGAGCTATCGTAGATAATAGCTACTTTTGTAGCAAGTTTATGCTCTCCAATGTACTGAGCTGCTGCAGTACCCTGGTTCGGGTCAGAGAAGCATACACGGAATACGTTCGGATTAGCAACACACTCTGTTGCAGATCCGGATGGAGTAAGCTGGAACATATTGTCTGCTGCTGTTTCATTTGCTACAGCTACACAAGGTGTGGAAGTAACTGTACCAACCAGGATGTTCATTCCCCAGTCTTTTAATGCGTTGTAAGCGTTCAGGGTTTTCTCAGCATCGTTTTCATCATCTTCAAATTTGAACTCTACCTGATATCCGTTGATTCCGCCGTCTTCGTTTACTTCATTGATTGCAAGCTCTGTTGCATTCTTTACAGCCTGTCCATAGATTGCTGCTGCTCCGGTTACAGGTCCGATTCCACCGATCTTAAATGTAGCATCGTCTGCAAATACAGATACAGGTGCAACTGTTGACATTACCATTGCTGCTGCCGCAGTAACACTGATGATTTTTTTCAGGTTTTTCATAATAAAATCCTCCTTATATTTTGTCAGTCCTTTCGTCCCTCTTACGGCTCATAAGGTTAGCTTCCGTTACCATTCATTCCACCTGGTACATCATTTTTGATGTGCTAAATTCCGCAAGTTCATTTATTATGTAGAGGAACTGAAAAGTAACAAAAAGCCAACTGGGTTCCCAGCCGGCTTTGGCTTCCACTGACACTTTAATATGTTGCTGTTTTGAATTATATCACCATATATTTGACCATGCAAGAAAAACTTTATGGAAATTTAAGATTTTTCCGTCTTTCATGGACACTTGACCGCACCGCACACGCAATTTTATCCCATTCATCGAAAAATACATCAAAAAAGGTACACACAGAAACCGTAACAATTTCTATGTGTACCTCAAAATTCTGATTTAATTTATCAAATCTTATATCTCTCTAAAATCGCCAATTATGCGATTGCTTTTTTAGCGATCTCAGCAAGTGCTGCAAATCCTTCTGCATCGTTCACTGCAAGTTCAGCAAGCATCTTTCTGTTGATGTCGATGTTTGCAACTTTCAGTCCGTGCATCAGTTTGCTGTAGGATAATCCGTTCATTCTTGCTGCTGCATTGATACGTGCGATCCAGAGCTGTCTGAACTGACGTTTTTTCTGTTTTCTTCCTGCGTAGGAGCTTGTAAGTGCTCTCATTACAGACTGCTTAGCAACTCTATACTGTTTGGAACGGGCTCCTCTGTAACCTTTTGCCAGTTTTAATGTACGATTATGTTTTTTCTTTGCGTTTAATCCGCCTTTAATTCTTGCCATTTCTTAAATTTCCTCCTGTACGTCTATCTTCAAATGATGAATGCTTCTTATAAATACGGTAATGCTTTCTTCATGCTCTTAACATTAGTAGCATCAACAACAGTAGATTTTCTCAGATTTCTTTTTCTCTTCTGAGATTTCTTTGTTAAGATATGGCTCTTATAAGCTTTATTTCTTACTAATTTTCCTGTACCTGTTTTTTTGAAACGCTTTGCTGCTGCTCTGCAAGTTTTAATTTTTGGCATTGTTAATTCCTCCTTAAACTGTATCTCTATTATATTTAACGTTTTTCCGTTAAAAACATGGTCATGCTTCTGCCTTCAACCTTCGGTGCCTTCTCCACTGTTGCCACGTCTGCAAGCTGTTTTGCAAAATCATCGAGTACATGTCTGCTGCTTGCCATATGTGCCATTTCTCGTCCACGGAAACGTAATGTTACCTTTACTCTGTCACCCTTGGAGAGGAACTTTCTGGCGGCGTTGACTTTCGTATTCAGGTCATTGGTATCAATGTTTGGAGAAAGTCGCACTTCTTTGACATCGATGGTCTTCTGCTTCTTCTTGGCTTCTTTTTCTTTTCTTGCAAGCTCATAACGGTATTTACCATAATCGATGATCTTACATACCGGCGGTTTCGCCTGCGGGGCAATTTTTACCAGGTCAAGCCCTGCCTCCTGAGCTTTGAACATTGCTTCTTTCGCGGACATGATTCCAAGCTGTTCTCCGTCCGAACCGATTAAGCGTACCTCTTTGTCTCTGATCTGTTCGTTAATCATTAAATTGCTAATTGTAGTGCACCTCCATACCTGTTAGATAGATTCTAATGACTTCTCGTCGCCCTCATTTACATAAAAAAAGCGTGGACAAAATCCACACTCCGTTATCACACTGCTGATATCTTTTCTTCCTGATCCGCTGGAACAATCTCCTTATTCCTGTCAGCCTTAAATACCAGTCTTCTCTGTGCAATATAAACCCAAGCCGCTAAATCAAATGCGCTGAGGTGAGAGTGGAACTCTGCTTTGTTTTCTTACGTACTTGTATAAGATACCATGTTCAGTCTGCTACGTCAAGTACTTTTTGCATTTTCTTTAATTTTTTTCAGACCTCATGTATATTTCCTCCCAAACTGCACATCCTATCTCCGAAACTTATTCAATGTAACTGTTCAATATTGAATGGTTATCTCAGATTTTCCAGGAGGATAACACTATGACAATTCTTAAATGTTCAGCAATGACCTGTGTTTACAACAAAGAACAGCTCTGTTCAAAAGGTGATATTGACGTGACAGGTGAAAATGCCACCTCTGCAAATGAGACAAGCTGTGGCAGTTTCCGAGAGAGAACCGACAGTTCCATGAAAGACAGCTACACAGATGGCTGCGGCTGCGACAAAATCCAGATTGACTGCAAAGCCCACAACTGTACCTATAATGACAACTGCAAATGTACAGCATCCTCCATTCAGGTAGACGGCTCCAATGCACATGCATCTTCCGATACAAGATGTGACACTTTCCAGTGCCATTGTGGTGCATAATATCAACACCATGGCAACAGGATTTTCACCCGTATATCAGGGATAATTATCTTCCCTGATCCAGTCAAAAAAGAGACATGTCCATCTACATGGGATATGTCTCTTTTGTCTGTCTGTAAATTATTTCACTGCAAAACAGTTTGATAATCCTATCTGTTTCTTAAGAAATCCGGAATCTGGATGTCTTTCTTCTGAACAGTACTGGACGGAGCCTTAGATGCTCCGAACGGTGTGGCATTCATAGTCGGAAGGCTGAAGCTAGGCATGTTCATACCGCTTCCTGCTGTAGTTCCGGCTGTTGCTGTACCTGCTGTGGAAGAAGGTCTTCTTGCACCAAAGGAAGAAGCTGTGCTTCTTTTTCCGAAAGGGGTCTGCTGAAGATTATCATCATTCAGACCTGTTGCGATTACTGTGATTCTGCAGTAGTCTGCAACTGTATCATCATACATGGCACCAAAGATGATGTTTGCTTCCTCACCTGTAAGCTCCTGTACATAGCTTGCAGCATCATTGGCATCCATAAGAGAAATATCTCCGGAAATATTGATGATAACATGTGTAGCACCCTTGATGGTTGTCTCAAGAAGTGGAGAAGATACGGCCTGCTGTACAGCTTCCATAGCTTTGTCATCTCCTCGTGCCTCACCAATACCAATGTGAGCGATTCCCTTGTCTGTCATTACAGTCTGAACATCTGCAAAGTCAAGGTTGATCAGTGCCGGCAGGTTGATCAGGTCTGTGATACCCTGCACTGCCTGCTGCAGAACTTCGTCAGCCTTCTTCAGTGCTTCCGGCATAGTTGTTCTGCGGTCTACAACTTCCAGTAATTTATCATTCGGGATAACGATTAATGTATCCACTGCTTTCTTCAGATTCTCAATGCCTGCAAGTGCATTGTTCATACGAGTTCTTGCCTCAAAACGGAAAGGTTTTGTAACAACACCAACTGTAAGGATACCCATTTCTTTCGCTGCCGCTGCGATAACAGGTGCAGCTCCGGTTCCGGTTCCGCCTCCCATACCACAGGTAACGAATACCATATCCGCACCTTCCATTAACTGTTTTACTTCTTCAATGCTCTCCTCTGCTGCTTTCTGTCCAACCTCAGGCTGGGCTCCTGCGCCAAGACCTTTGGTAATCTTCTCGCCAATCTGAAGTACAGTTGGAGCTTTGCACAGAGTTAAAGCCTGCTTATCAGTATTAACACCTACAAACTCTACTCCGCCGATGGCCTCTTCCACCATTCTGTTTACTGCATTATTTCCGGCTCCACCTACACCGATCACTATGATCTTGGCAGATGATTCAGCCTCGTTTGACATAATCTCTAACAACGTACTTCCTCCTTTATTTATACCTGATATCCTTTTCAGTGATTTATATCAAAGTTACATATAGATATATCATATATTTTTTTTAAGAATTAATCAACCATTAATTTTGTTTTTTTATACTTTTTTCACTCTTTTTCGGCAATTCTGGGAGAATGCTGTTAATATCCTTCAGAATCATCTCCGGAATAATCACTGGAATAATCTCCGTTATCTTCCGTATAATCACCATCTCCGCCTAAACTGCTTTCATCATATGATGTATCGTCTGCTCCGTCTCCTGAAGTATCAGACCACTGGCTGTCTGTGGAGTTCTCATCCCCGGAACCATCTCCTGACTCATCATCTGCCGCATCCAGAGATTCCTGCGTAGGCTTCGATCCCACATAATTGCCGGATTCGTCATATTCACCGGCTCCAGTATAATCCCCCTCTTCATCATAGCCGCCGTTCCAGTTCTCGATTGCTTCCTCAAGGGCAGTTTTCGGTTTTGCACCTACATAGTTGCCATCCTCGTCATACTCGCCGTCTCCGGTATAATTACCCTCTTCATCATAGCCTCCATTCCAGCTTTCAGCAGTAACTTCTTCCTGTTCCTGTTCTTCTTCAAAGGTATTGGAATCTGTAGCCACACTTTCCATATGAAGAATGCCCTTCTTTCCCTGAATCTGTGGCAGGATTGCTATCACACGGTTCATCTTCTCTTCAAGATCAACATCTTTCCCAAGCTGAACTGTAACATCTCCGTAGATCAGACTGATAGAATAACTGCTGTCAAACTGAATATGATCCGGGATCATATCATTCTTCTGAAAAATTGTAGACAATGCCACGGCTGTATTCAGTACAGTATCTCCCCTGATATCCAGTTTCTCATCCATCACAATACTGTTCACCTGAATTCCGTCAAAATAGGGAACCGTCTCATCTCTGTTCTGAGAACCTTCCACAAAAATACCATTTCTATCAAAATAAATATAACTATCCAGATAACGGATACAGCCTACTGCCTTTTTCTCTTTTACGCTGATACAGATAGTATTGCGGTTTAACTGGGTAACCTTAAACGCATCTACATATGCAATATCATCTGTGTTTGTGGTACTGTAGATCAAAGGCGCAAGGACCGAATTTGAAGCCATCGGTCCCCGAAGCACCATATTCTTTACCTCTTCATCTGTATAATGGGAAGTTCCCCTGATTTCTACAGAATCCACCTTATAATAGGAAAAAAAGATTATCACAGCAACTAAAATCCCTGTTCCTATCACACCCGCCATTATCTTCTTCGATTTTTTACTCATGGGAGGTTTTTTTCCATAATTACTCTTTCTCATAAATCCTCATGTCCTCTGCTTCAGACTACCATATTTCGCATCCCAAAGTCCGCAGATCTTCACAGATATGTTCATATCCTCTGCTGATGAATCCGGCTTTTTTTACACAGGTTTCTCCTTCTGCCATAAGTGCGGCAATGATCAGTGCAGCACCTCCCCTGAGGTCTCCTGCCTGTACCTGTGTTCCTGTAAGAGTTTTTCCGCCTCTTATGATTGCCTGATTCCCGCTTACCGAAATATCTGCGCCCATTTTTTTCATTTGAAAAGCACTGCCAAATCTCCGGTCAAAAATGTTCTCCCTGATCACACTCTGCCCCTGTACTCCTGTCAGCACTGCCATCAGCGGAGCCTGCAGATCCGTAGGAAATCCCGGATAAATTTCTGTTTCCACCAAAGCAGCCGGTCTGACCGCGTTCTTTCCATTGACCTCTAGTGTACCACCATTCACTTGATATTGTCCACCTATTTTCCGATATACTTCCAGGAACGCCTGTAATTCCTCCACAGGTACATTCCGAAGAATAATCTCACTTTTTGCTGCTGCGGCTGCGCACAGATACGTGCCTGCAACAATACGGTCCGGAGGAACACGGTAATCTCCATCTTTCAGTTCCTCCACTCCTCTGATCATAATTTCTCCGGTTTTCTCTCCTTCTATCAGCGCTCCCATTGTTTTCAGATATCTGCAGAGCCAGAAAACCTCCGGTTCTTTCGCACAATTGTAAAGATGTGTTACACCTTTTGCAAGAACTGACGCCAGTATGGCCTGCTGTGTGGCTCCCACACTTGATTTTGGAAACACGATATCCTGCCCTGTGAATCTGACGCATTCTCCATCCAGTCCCAATGCATTTTCCCGGATATCTGCGCCCAGTGCCCTCAATGCCATAAGATGAAGATCTATCGGTCTCTTCCCTATGGTACATCCCCCCGGATACCCTATCCTGCACTTTCTGTTCCTGGCAAGTACTGCACCTGCCAGAATAATCGAAGAACGCATTCTGCCTGTATAAACTGCCGAAATCTCTGTTTTGTCTGCACAGGAACAGTCCAGGTAAAGATCATGGTCTTCCCACCATGTTGCTGCTCCAAGACTTCTCAGGATCTCTTCCATACAGAATACATCAGAAATTCTCGGGCAGCCTCTCAGAACACTTATCCCTCTGTGCATCAGAGATGCCGCTATCATCGGAAGTGCTGCATTTTTAGAACCCTGTATAAAAAGCTCTCCGCTGAGAGAACATTTACCTGTCACATGGATCTCATCCAAACTTTTACTCCTAAAGAGTCTCTTACTTTACAGTTTATGGTCTTTCCTATTATATGTTACGTCCTTATGAAACCTGTAATCTTCCCTGTTCCGGTATATCTCTCCATGACTCAGGACATTTCAGATCATTCTGTCACATTTCCCAACATTCATCGCAAGTCCCATTTCCCCCAGAAGAAACACCACCGATGTTCCTCCATAGCTGATAAATGGCAGCGTGATTCCTGTATTTGGAATTGTATTGGTTACCACCGCAATATTCAGAATAACCTGAATAGCCAGATGCCCCATGATTCCACAGCAGATAAGAGCACCCGCCAGATCTTTTGCATGCATGGCTGCCACCCCCAGTCTCCACAGAAGCATTGCAAACATAAAAATCAGAAAGATGGCTCCGGCTACTCCCATTTCCTCACATATAATGGAGAAAATCATATCATTTTGTGCTTCCGGAACAAATCCCAGCTTCTGCAGACTGTTTCCGAAACCTCTGCCAAATATTCCGCCGCTGCCAATGGCATACAGCCCCTGGATTGTCTGAAATCCCTTTTCATACTTCTCCGGATTTCTCCAGATTGCAAGACGTTCCAGGCGATAGCTCTCTGCTGCCAGAAAAATGGCTATAAACCCCACACCTGCACTGCCAAGCCCGACAAATTCCAAATATCCGGGATTTGATGCAAAGACCAGGATTCCTCCGATACCCAGAATAATAATCGCTGTGCTCAGATTATTGGAACCTACCAGACCAACGATTGGAAGCAGAGTCAGCATTGTCCTGCACATAAATCCCAACCCCTTAGTCGCTTTTTTTGTATGTTCAATCTGCCATGCAAGAAAAAGGATCACAGCCACTTTTGCAAACTCTGAAGGCTGAAAAGATAAAGGTCCGAGATTCAGCCATCTTCTGGAACCATTAATTTCCTGTCCTACCAGAAGTACCGCGCCGGATAAAAACATAGAAATCAGGTATGCCACAGGTCCCAGTTTCAGGAAAAAATGATAATCAATAGAAGAAACCAGATACATCACTCCCATCCCAAGTGCTGTGGCAAATAACTGCTTTTTAAAATAACAGGCAGAGTCGCCGAAACGTACTCTGCCATTATATTCACTCGTGCTGAGAAGCACTGCAAGCCCGAAAACTGCAAGCCCAATCACAAGCACAAGCATCGTTATATCTGTTTTTGAAAAATCTGCTGCTTTTTTTCGCGTCATCTATTTCTCCGTAAATCCTCTGCGGCACTTCAGAAGACCTTATCTGTCTGCTTCATGCCTGCAGGTATCTTACTTATAGATATTCTACAGATTTCTTACATATTCCTTGAACATATCTCCACGCTGTTCATAATTGTCAAACTGTCCCCAGCTTGCACATGCAGGAGAAAGCAAAACTGCATCTCCTGGCTGCGCCTTTTCGGCGCATACCTTTACTGCTTCTTTCAGATTTTCACAGAGGATAATATCATGGAAACCATGCTTCTCAGCTGTCTCTTTGATTTTCTCTTTTGTCTGTCCGATCAGAACCAGATAACGTACTTTTCCGTCAAATGCTTCAATCCATTCATCATAAGCGGACTGTTTGTCATAACCGCCGCCGATCAGAAGTGTAGGGCGGTTCATTGCCTGGATTCCCTTGATAGCTGCATCCGGATTGGTTCCCTTGGAATCATTATAATATGCAACGCCATTCTTCTCTGTCACATATTCAATCCTGTGTGCAACTGCTGTGAATTCGCAGATACTCTTACGGATGCTGTCCATGGATACTCCATCGTAGTAAGCCATTGCAACTGCTGCCATAACATTCTCAAAGTTGTGTCTGCCAAGAAGTTTCAGATCTTCTGTCTTAACTACTTCAACCTCTTTTTCTCTATCCTTCAGGATAATTTTATTTCCATCCAGATAAATTCCCTCATCCAGTTTGCGCTCGCTGGAGAAATATACCACTCTCGGAGTCAGATGTTCTCCGAATTTACGCAGTACCTCATCTTCATAATTCAGTACGCACACATCCTCTGTACCCTGATTCTCAGTGATCATCTCTTTCACACGTATATACTCTTCCATTGTATGATGACGGTTCAGATGATCCTCTGTAATATTCAGGATTGCAGATACCTTTGGCGCAAACTCATCAATAGTTTCAAGCTGAAAGCTGCTTATCTCTGCAACAGTTACAGAGTTTGGTTTCATCTCCAGTGCCCTGGAAGTATATGGAGTTCCGATATTTCCAACTACAAAAACAGACTCACGCGCATCCTGCATGATTTTTCCAAGAAGTGCTGTTGTAGTGGTCTTTCCGTTTGTACCTGTAATAGCAAGCACTTCGCCGTCACCCGCCCTGTATGCCAGTTCTACTTCTCCCCATACCGGGAGTCCCTGCTCATAAAAGCTCTTTACAAGCGGAATATCTGTTGGCACTCCAGGACTTAAAACTACCAGATCAAGGCTATCCTGTACTTCTTTCGGAAGTTCCCCTGCATATACAGTGACCGGATATGTACCGTCTGTTTTATGTACAACTGCGTCTTTATCTATTTCTGCATTTCCATCATAGATAACCGGAAATGCTCCCACTTTTGCAAGAAGGTCAGATGCTCCGATCCCGCTTTTTCCGGAACCGAATACAAGTACCTTTTTTCCCTGTAATTCCATAATAAATTTCCTTCCTTTTACAATGTTACAATGCCAGCAGCGCGATCATACACATAACTGCCGTAATAACTGAGAACACTGCAACCACGCGTGTCTCAGACCATCCACATAATTCAAAATGATGATGGATCGGTGCCATCTTAAAGATACGTTTTCCATGAGTCGCCTTAAAATAAGTTACCTGAATGATAACAGAAAGTACTTCAACCAGATAGATCAGTCCTACGATCAGGATAAATAACGGCATCTGCATCACATAAGCCGTACCTGCCACGAAACCTCCCAGTGCCAGAGAACCGGTGTCTCCCATGAATACCTTTGCCGGATATACATTAAACAGCAGAAATCCCATCAGACCTCCCACAACAGCACCTGTAATCGGCTCAATCCCTGATTTCATTCCAATAGAAACTACTGTAAAGAATACCGCAACGATCAGAGTCACACTGGAAGCAAGTCCATCAAGACCATCTGTAAAGTTGACTCCGTTTACAGTACCGATCACTGCAAAGAAAAGTACCGGAACAGCCAGCCATCCAAGGTTCAGAAAATGTCCGCTCCAGAACGGAATTCTCATAGTCAGTGAAATATCTGTATACTTAATAATGTAAAATACAAAAATCGCAGTCAGAACTACCTGAAGAGAAAATTTCTGCCATGGAAGCAATCCGTCTGAACGTTTCAGCACTACCTTCAGATAATCATCCAGGAAGCCGATAATTCCAAAACCAAGGGTCAGGAACAATACCGGAATGATCTTCGGATAGTCCCCTACATAAAATAACGCAGTTACTGCTGTGGCGATCAGAAAGATCACTCCACCCATTGTAGGAGTTCCTGCCTTCTTTAAATGGGACTGTACGCCCTCTGTTCTTTCTGTCTGGCCCATCTTCAGCTTCCTGAGAAAAGGAATGATGACCGGCCCTAATACAACGCTGATCGCAAAAGAGATCAGCACAGGGATTACAACTTGAAATTCCATCTCACACCTCGTTTATTCTTTTGTTTTTTTACTGAAAGTATTCGGCTTTCAGATTTCTTTTAGTATAAGGCTTTTTTGCTTATTTATCAACCCTGCCTGCGGAATTTCCCTAATTGCCTTCAACGACAGGATCCAGAGTATTGCTTTTTTCAATCCCAAGATATGGAAGTATATTCTCAAATATACTTCGGATCACCGGTGCTGCTATCGTTCCTCCGTAATAAATACCTTTTGGATCATGGATAATGCATAGCCCAAGTACCTGCGGATCATCTGCAGGTGCAAATCCCAGAAAGGATGAAATATAACGGTTTGCGCTTCTGGGCAATGTCTGGGAAGTGGCAGTTTTCCCGCCAATAGCATACCCTTCGATTTTTGCATTTTTCCCTGAACCCTGAGACACCACTGTTTCCAGTATTTTTCTTATTTCTCCTGACGTTTTCTCAGATACGATTCCATCCTTCACCGGAAAGATTAGTTTTTCACCCTCTGTTCTGTCAGAATTTAAAACTGCAACTCCAAAATGCGGTGTCACCCGCCTGCCTCCGTTTATCAGCGAGCTTACTGTAGCAGCCAGCTGGACAGGTGTGATCTGGAAAGACTGACCAAAGGAAACAGTTGCCAGTTCCACTTCCCCCATATTTTTCATCTGATGCATGATAGTTTTCGCTTCTCCCGGAAGATCTGCCCCGGTTTTATCCAGAAGTCCAAACTGTCGGAAATATTTATAATAACGGTCTGTTCCAAGCCGAAGCCCTACCTCGATAAACACAGGGTTGCAGGAATTCTGTGCTCCTTCCACAAAATTCTGGGAACCATGTCCTGTTCTTTTTGCACAGTGGATCCTGCGGTCCTCAACCACTTTATATCCCGGACAGTAGAAACGGTCTTTTGGTGAAACGACACCTGCCTCCAGTCCGGCCGCCATGGTAATGATCTTAAATGTAGAACCAGGTTCATACGTGTCATTCAAGCAGGGATTTCTCCACATCTGATTCAGTAATTCCTGTTTTCTTTCTGTATCTGTTTTCCCTGCTGTCCGTATCCGGGATTGAATCTTCAGATCATCCGTCAGAGCAAACGGATCATTCAGGTCAAATTCCGGCACATTGACACATGCATATATTTCGCCATTTTGGGGATTCATCAGCAGAATGGATACTCGCTCGGCCTGTTTTTCTTCCATCACTTTCAAAGCTGCCTGCTGTGCAAATTTCTGGATATTCGCATCAAGACTGATCATCAGGGTTTTTCCATCTGTCGGATCTTCCCTGGCCTCACCCAGTTTATCGATTTCCACTCCTCTGGCATCTGTTGTTGTCAGGATTTTGCCCGGCTTTCCTTTCAGGATATCTTCATATTTTACTTCTAGACCGATAATTCCCTGATTATCGCCGCCTGTAAAACCAATGACTTTCGATGCCAGACTTCCCAATGGATAGTAACGTCTGTAATCCTCATCAACCTTCACACCTGCCAGATTACTCTCCCTTATCTCATCCCCTGTACTTTTTTCCACATTTGTCTTTACTCTTTCTATAGAAGAAATCTTCTCTACTCTTTTGCGCACTTCTGCCTCATCCATTTCCAGTTTTTCAGACAGCAGAGCGATCACTTTCTCAGGTTCTTTAATCTGGCTGTGGATCACAGAGATTGTGCACACTGTCCTGTTTGATGCCAGAACTCTTCCCTTTGCATCCAGAATCTCTCCTCTGGCAGCTTTGATATCACGCTCTCTTTCATGAAGTTCCTTTGCCTTCTCATAATAATAATCTGATCTGAAACACATAAGATATACCAGTCTGCCCATGAGTCCCACCATCAGCAACATACAGCCGAGTAATACCACCCATACTTTTTTCTTATGAAATGTCATGTTTTTTTTCATAAAAAACTCCGCAGAGATCGTCATAACAATATATGACTGTCCTCTGCGGAACTATACTATACCATCTTATTCCAGACCGGCTTCCTCATTGGTAATGCCCTCTGTCTCTGCATTATTATCTTCAGTTGTCTCAGCTTCATCATCCTCCAGAGGCGCAGGTGCATCCGGATTGGATACCGCATCTCCCGATGAATCTGTATCCGTACTTCCTGCTGCACTGACCAGATTGGTAGACATCTTATAATTGCCCTCCTCATCCAGTATGTGATCTCCGTTGGCATCCAGCAGATATCCGTTTTCATCAATCCGGTTTCCATCCCAGTCAATCAGATTGCCATCCGCATCTACCAGATTGCCATTGCTGTCAAGTTCACTGTCTGATATGGAAATACTCTTTAAGTGCCCCTTAAATCCTTCCCACAGTTCCGTTTCCGGTACTGTTCCATCATCAGATTCATCTGGCGTTACATTCAGATAAGGCAGAAGCTCAGAAAGGATTCCCTGTGCAATATACTGTGGATAAGTACTGTTTGCCTGATCCTCTACATTCGGTTCATCTACAACCACATAGATCACTACAGCCGGATCATCTACAGGTGCGAACCCGATAAAGGAAACCAGATATTTTCCATTTCCTCGAGGATATTTCTCCGCTGTACCTGTTTTACCACCAGAACTGTAACCCTGTACCTTGGAATGACGGCTGGTACCCTGCTGTACACTCAACGCCATGTAACTTCTGATATCACTGGAAATTCTGGATGAAATCGTCTGTTTCAGAAGTATCGGGGAAATTGTTTTTACAGTTCCGCCATTGCTGTCCAGAATCTTTGTCACAAGATGTGGCTGATAATAATATCCGCCATTGATAACAGAACTCATTGCATTGATTTCCTGAATCATAGTACAGGTGAAACCCTGTCCAAAAGCTGAACATGCCAGTTCTGTTTCTCCCATGGAATCTTTCGTATGAATAATACCCGCGCCCTCATTCGGCAGGTCGATTCCTGTCCTTGTTCCGAAATTAAACAGACTCTGTGCCTTGATGAACTGTGTTGCCCCCATCTTTGCACCAATCTGCATCATCGCATCATTACAGGAGTTTGCGATTACTTCCCCCAGTGTCTCTGTACCATGCGCACTTGGATAAACCGCACACTTGATCATCGTATCTCCGAAAGTCTGGGCACCATCGCATACAAATGTATCCGTTTCCTGTATTGCACCTTTCTCCAGTGCTGAAGCCATAACGATCGGCTTTACAACAGATCCCGGCTCATAGGCATCTGTGACACAGAAATTACTCCACATACCATTCAGGGCTTCTACTGTTTCCACATCATTCATTGCTTTGATTTCATCTTCTGAATATAAATTTGATAAATCTCTGGGATTATTCAGATCATAGCGGTCGCCGCCATCCATTGCAATAATCTCACCCGTAGACGGATCCTCAACAATGACTCCTATATTCTTGGCACCCATTGCCTCTGTAAATCCATTTACATATTTCTCCACGATCTGCTGCGCGCCGATATCAATGCTGGTCTGAATACTTTTTCCATTTGCCGCAGCAATAATAGTCTGCTCTACATCCGAATCGTCATTAATATAACCATACTGTCTTCCATCCACACCTGTCAGTGTACTGTTATAATACCCTTCCAGTCCGCTGTCTGCCACATCTCTGTCCAGAGCAAATCCAATCGTATCACATGCGGTTTCATTAAATGGATAACTTCTCAGATAATCCTCTTCAAACCAGACACCTTTGATATTTGCCCGTTCCTTTGCCTGGGCTTTCGTCAGTCCGGAATCTTCGTCCTCTGCCTTATATTTATCAAATTCTTTCTTTTTTTCCATGGACAGTTGTTTTATCAGTATCTGATACTGGCTCTGGCTGGTTCTTGAATCTGACAAAAGAGAACGGACTGTTTCTTCATCAATTCCCAACACTTCATTTAATGCCCTGATTGTCGGCTCCACATAATCCTCATCCGAATTTACTGTTTTGCAGTCCAGTATTACATTGTAAACCTTGTTACTGGTAGCCAGTATATTTCCATTTTTATCATAAATATCGCCTCTTTTGGCAGGCAATACCTGGCTTTCATATTTCTGTTGCGCCTGGCTTAATACCTGCTTCTTATATTTGCTGCCGCTGGTAGCATTAATATAAGTAATTCTCAGTATTAATATTACTAAAGCCAGTAATACTATTCCAAATAGCATTGCCAGCTTTTTTTTCATACTGTGATTTATTTTTCTCTGCGGTCTTCTTCGACTCTTTCTTCCTGTATTGCTCAACTAATCACCTACTTTGAATCTGGTATATCCTGATACTGTCTTACATAGCTGTTTCCGGATGTAGAATAGGTTACTGTCTGATCATCTGACGGATATTTCATACCCAGTCTCCCCAATGCGATCTGCTTGATCTTATTCAAATCTACATTGGATGTTACCTGGCTGTAATATGCATCATTGTCTTCTTTTAAATCTGCCAGTTCCTCCTCAAGAGTTGCAACTGTACTCATCTTTGCAGTAATTTCTGACTTGTAGCGAAGGTATTTCACGGAACAGAACAATATCGCCACGCATACAACTGCCAGAAATGCCACAAATCCCCAGTTCATTGCAGTTGCTTTCTGTCGGTTCTTCTGTGCTTCCCGGCTTACCTGACGTTTCTGCTTTGGTACCTGTGCAGGACTTGCCTGCACTCTTCGGTTTCGGTTAGTCTGCTGTCTTCCCGGATTCTGTCTTCCTGGCTGTCTCGTCCTCTCCGGAACTTCTGCAAGACGTCTGACCGTATTTCCGTCAACATACGTTCCTCTGTTAGTTCTGGCATTGGTCCTGCTTCTTCTTGCTGTTTCACTCCTGGTCGTTTTCGCCATTTCATGCCTCTCTAATTATAATACTCTCTCAAAAATCCGAAGCTTTGCACTCTTGGAGCGCGGATTCTCTTCCATCTCTGTCTCCCCTGGAAGAATCGGCTTTCTTGTGATCACTTTTCCTTTTGATTTCTTCCCGCATACACATACAGGAAAGTCCGAAGGACAGGTACATGGATTCTCATTTTTTCTGAAAATCGTCTTAACAATTCTGTCCTCCAGAGAATGGAAAGTGATAATGCAAAGTCTTCCGCCGTCATCAAGGATATCGATCATTCCGTCCAGGGAATCTCTCAGCACATCAAGTTCTCTGTTAAGCTCGATGCGGATTGCCTGAAATGTTCTCTTTGCCGGATGTCCTGACTTCACCTGCATCTTCATGGGAATAGATTCCCTGATGATCTCTGTCAGTTCTCCGGTGGTAGTGATCGGTTTCACCTGTCTGGCTGCAACAATATGTTTTGCAATATTTTTTGCAAATTTATCTTCGCCGTAATCACGAATAATACGGTATAATTCTTTTTCTTCATAGCCATTGACAATATCACTGGCTGTCTGCGTCTGGCGCTGATCCATACGCATATCGAGCGGTGCATCTACTCTGTAGGTAAAACCGCGTTCTTCATTGTCAAGCTGATAGGAAGATACCCCAAGGTCAAGGAGAATCCCATCTACTTTATGGATGCCTCTTGCTGCCAGTTCCTGTACCATGTAACAATAATTGCTGCGAATGATCGTCGCCTGTTTATAGGGGGCTAACCTCTCACTCGCAGCAATTATCGCATCCTGGTCTTGATCTATGCCAATAAATCTCCCCTTGGCAGAAAGTTTCCTGCATACCTCACTGGCATGCCCTGCACCTCCTAAAGTGCCATCCACGTAGATTCCGTCCGGTCTGATATTCAGACCTTCGATGGTCTCTTCCAGTAATACAGATTTGTGTTTAAATTCCATCTCCGTCTCCTGTCTGGATTTACTTTTGCAAGATACTTCGGATGAGACCTGTCAGATTGTGATTCCCATGTCCTGCATGCTCTCTGCAATACTGTCCATGTCGTCATAATTGCAGATCTCGCTCCACTTTTCTTTGCTCCAAACTTCAATTCTGTTCAGATTACCTGTCAGAACCACATCTTTCTCCAGACCGGCAAATTCGCGCAGCGTCTGCGGCACAAGAATTCGCCCCTGCCTGTCCAGTTCACATGTAGTTGCTCCGGCTACAAAGAATCGTGAAAAAGTTCTGGCATTTTTATTTGTAAGTGGTAAGGATCTGAGCTTCATTTCAAAGGATTCCCATTCATCCATCGGATAAATGTAAAGACAACCATCAAGCCCTTTTGTCAGAACGAACTCTTCCCCTAAGAGTTCTCTGAATTTAGAAGGAATGATCAGACGCCCCTTCGCGTCGATCGTGTGGTTATACTCTCCCATGAACATGTTACTCACCTACTCTCGCAAAATCTGAATCTCCCCTTCAGATTTCTCAGGTGGTAATGGATTCTACCGTTATTCCCCCACTCACCACCACTATTCACCACTTTCTACCACTTATGTGCTTATTCTAAACTATTTAGGCTGAAAAAACAAGGGGGAGAAAAAGATTTTTAAAATTTAGAACTCTGTTAACATTTATGAAACAACCTTATTTTTACAGAAAAAATGGGCTTTTATACGCAAAAAGTGGGTTGAAATTCCACTTTCAACCCACTTATCTTTCAGATGTATGTTTTTTTACTGCTCTTCTTCTGAATTTGTGGGAGAAGTTCCCACATTTACAGTAATTTCTTTTTTCTCTTCCTCACTCAGAAATTTTCTTCTTCTCTGTCTGCGTATAACTGCTCTTTTCTGCACCATCACGCAACGTACAATCACAGTCGTCATAAAAACAACAAACAGTACAGCGGAAATCACCATTGAAATTCCCACTTTTGTTCCCGGAATGTAAAGCTTATCTGTTCTGATCCATTCACAGAAAAATCTTCCAAATCCATAACCGGCCAGATAGATCATAAACAGTTCGCCTTCATATTTTTTCTTTCGGCGAAGAGCCATCAACAGCAGCAATAGTAACAGGCACCATAGACTTTCATAGAGGAAAACCGGCTGAACCTGAATATAGGAAATCCCATTTATGGTCAGTAGATTATCTCTCATTGCTCCCGATACCTCTCCTGAACGCACCACAGAAACAGGGATCTGCATGACCCATGGAAGATTTGCATATTCTCCAAAGGATTCTCTGTTAAAAAAGTTACCCCATCGTCCTATAACCTGCCCCAGAAGTATTCCGGGACATGCAATATCAGCACTCTGCCAGAATGACATTTTTGTAATCCTGCAAAATACTGCTGCCGCAAGGAATCCGGCCAGAAGCCCGCCGTATAAAGCATAACCGCCATTTCGAAAATCCAGTATTGCATTCAGATTTTCTTTATAAAATCCCCACGAAAAAGCCACATAAAACAATCTGGAACCTACCACTGAAAACAGCAGAGAAATAAGCATCATATCCAGATACCTGTTCTGGTCTTCCCCATTTCGTTTCGCTTCAAGTGTTACAAGTCCCATTCCAAGAAGAGCACCCACAGCGATCAGCACTCCATATATGGTAAATTCCATCCCAAATATCATAAATGAGCGCGGCACATAATCAAAGACCAGTCCGGGTCCGGGAAAACGTATCGACATTTCCATAAATCACCTGTTTATCATACATTGAAGCGGAACAAGATCACATCTCCATCCTGTACAACGTATTCTTTACCTTCCATTCTTACAAGACCTTTTTCTCTGGCACCTGCGTAAGAACCACAGTCCAGAAGATCCTGGTAATTTACAACCTCAGCTTTGATAAATCCTCTTTCAAAATCTGTATGGATCTTACCTGCCGCCTGCGGAGCCTTTGTTCCGATTTTAATCGTCCATGCTCTTGTCTCATCTTCACCGGCAGTAAGGAAACTCATCAGTCCCAGCAGATGATAGCTTGCTTTTACAAGCTTCTCAAGTCCTGACTCCTTCAGTCCCAGATCCTCAAGGAACATCTTTTTCTCATCATCATCCAGTTCGGAAATCTCTTCTTCAATTTCTGCACAGATCACAAAAATCTCACTGTTCTGCTCTGCAGCATATTTACGTACTGCCTGTACATGTTCATTGCTCTCACCATCATCAGCCAGATCTCCCTCTGCAACGTTCGCAGCATAGATCACAGGTTTCCATGTAAGCAGATTGTAAGTAGCCATCCATGCTTCTTCATCTTCGTTTTCCAGTTCCAGGGTAATCGCCATCCCGCCATCTTCCAGATGTGCTTTTACCTTCTGAAGGAAATCAAGTTCTTTGGCAGCCTCTTTATCCATACGTGCTGTCTTTGTAACTTTGGCGATTCTTCTTTCAAGAATCTCAAGGTCTGAGAAGATCAGTTCCAGATTGATGGTTTCAATATCACGAAGCGGATCAATGCTTCCATCTACATGGATCACATTGGAATCCTCAAAGCAGCGCACTACATGAACGATTGCATCTACCTCACGAATGTTTGCAAGGAACTGATTTCCAAGTCCCTCTCCCTTGGATGCTCCCTTTACAAGTCCTGCAATATCCACGAACTCGATCACAGCAGGTGTCACTTTCTTTGAATGATAAAAATCCCCAAGAAGCTTCAGTCTCTCATCCGGAACTGTAACAACGCCCACATTCGGATCAATGGTACAGAATGGATAGTTTGCTGATTCTGCTCCTGCTTTTGTCAGTGAATTAAATAATGTACTTTTTCCAACGTTCGGCAATCCGACGATTCCTAATTTCATATCTCTAAATATCTCCTTTAAATGTATTAATCTTACAGTATTTTCAAATGTTTCTATTGCGCTTTCATTATTTTAGCATAACCACTTACTATGTGCAAGTACGGCATTACTACGGTCACCCGGCATGAAATGGATGATAATCTGATAATAATTCCCGTTAAAATGCATTTGGCAGAACTGCTATGGCTGTTAATCCTGTGCCATGATCATAAGCAGCGTTCCTGATCGATAAGTGACTTTTGCCTTTTCACTGACAATCTCATTACTTACCGTCAGTCCGCTGTCTGCTGTTGTCAGATGATAATTATCAAGAGAATATTTAAATCCCTCCAGTGTCAGTCCTGTCACATCTCCTCCAAGTGGAAAAAATGATACATATTTTCCAAACTGTTCTGACTTTTTTATGATTTCTCCATCTGAAACAAGTTTCATATAATTATACTGATCTGCCAGTATTACTTCCGTTTCCTGTTTCTTTGCCAGAACCAGAAGACCGAAATTGGCCATCAGATGATCCACTCTGTTTCCGGTCACTCCAAGGACCATAATCTTCTTCGCACCATTTTGAATCGCATAATTCATGGCAGACTGTGTATCTGAATCATCTTTTTCCGGTCTCAAACGAATAACTGTTATCTCTTTTGCTTCATCTCTGAAACTCTTCTGCACCTTCCAACCCATCATCCCGCCATAAGGGATTTCTCCATTTCCGCTTCCCTTCTCATGAATTTCAAGAAAACCTCTTCCTTCTTCTGAAAGGCTGTCAAAATCTCCTATCGCCACATCCGGCAGGAGCTGATGTTCCAGAAAAAACTCCAGTCCTCTGTCCGCTGCAATCAGACATATTTTTTCATTTTCTTTGATCTTCTTTTCCAAAAAATCGAGGGCAAAATCACTCTGGATATCGCCCCCGCTTACAATTATTGTATCTGTCATGTCCTCAGTCAATCCTTCTTATGATCTCATCCATTCGTCTTCTGGCATGTTTTACATTTTTCTCCAGATCGCCTCTGAATACATAAGAACCTGCTACCAGCAGATTTGCCCCTGCTGTGAGTACTGTTTCCATTGTCTCATCATTGATTCCGCCATCAACCTGAACATCAACATCCAGATCTTCGGCATCGATCAGTTCACGTACTTCCCTGATCTTCTCTGTACATTCCTCCATATACTTCTGACCGCCAAATCCGGGCTGTACAGTCATGATCAGCACCATATCCACATCCCTGAGCATATGGCTGATATCATTAACAGGTGTTGCCGGTTTGATTGAAATCCCCACTTTCACACCTGCCTCACGAATCTGCTCGATCGTTCTTTCAAGATCTTCACACGCTTCCGCATGTACTGTAATAGAATCAGCTCCACATTCCACAAAATCTCTGATATATCTCTCAGGCTCTGTAACCATAAGATGTACATCAAAAAACATCTTTGATTCCTTTCGGATAGATTTTATCACCGGCATCCCAAAAGAAATACTCGGTACAAAATCACCATCCATAACATCAATATGAAGCCATTCAATCCCCTCTTTTTCCAGGGTTTTGATCTGTTCGCCCAAACGGTTAAAATCTGCCGACAAAATAGAAGGGCACAACTGATACATAATTAGAATCTCCTTTTCTCTTTTAATTCATTATAAAGTGCCAGATAATCTTCATATCGAAGCTGGCTGATCTCATGTTCCTCCAGTGCTGCCTTCACACCACAGTCCGGTTCATGGATATGTCTGCATCCCTGAAACCTGCATTTTTCTTCATACCTGCGAAATTCCGGGAAATAATCTTTTAACTCCTGTTCCTCTATATCTGTCAGATATAAAGAAGAAAATCCCGGTGTATCCATCAGATAAGTATCATGTCCCACCGGTATTACCTGAGAATGACGTGTTGTATGCTTTCCACGTTTCAGCTTCTTACTTATCTCTCCGGTTTCCATCTGCACATTCTCCTGCAATGCATTGGTGATTGAAGATTTTCCCACACCGGAAGGTCCTGCAACTACGGTTGTCTTTCCTTTCAGGATTCTGCGTATCTCATCCAGTCCCTCTCCACTGAAAGTACTGGAAAAGATCACATCATATCCACAGCTCTTATAGGTTTCATATAAAAGTTCCAGTTCTTCCTGTTTTGCAAGATCTTTCTTGTTAAAACATATAACTGCCGGAACATTTTCTTTCTCCATCATGATCAGGAAACGGTCAAGCAACATAAAATTGGGTTTCGGATTCTCCATTGCAAAAATCACAAAAGCCTGATCCACATTGGCAACTGCCGGACGTATCAGTGAATTTTTTCTGGGAAGGATGGCAGTCACACTGCCTTCCTTTCCCTGTTCATCCAGAACCTCTATCTCCACATTATCCCCTACAAGAGGTTTCTGTTTATCTTTTCTGAATATTCCCTTTGCCTTGCATTCATAAATCTCATCATTTTCAGCATAGATGTAATAAAATCCTGCAATTCCTTTGATTATCTTTCCCTGCATGGATTACTCTGCCTTAGCAAATGTAATGGAATAATTTCCAAGTTCCTGATAAACACCATTGATCTGTTCGGACAGATATAAAGTACCCTCACTGACACCAGACGCACCTGTGATATCCAGATCATACGGGAACTGGATTACCTGATTTTCCAGAACAACAGAGGCAGTCGGGGTTCCGTTTACATTCTGGACCAGCTCCAGACGGACCGGACCTCCGGAATATCCTGACGGGGTATTCAGAGTCTGTGTACATTTCCATACTTCTCCCGCTGCAACAGCTGCACTGTTATCTGCTGTCTGTACCGTGTTATCAGATGCACTCTCCATAGTTGTACTGTCGCTCTGAGTTGTCGGTTCCTGAGACCCTGTACTTACTGTGATCACCACATTCACATTATCAGGATCTTCCCAGTTTCCGGCTTCCGGCTCCTGGGAAACCACTTCCCCTGCTGCCACTTCCGTACTCTTTTCTTCTTTTACCTCTACATTGAGGAATTTACCGAAAGTAGTAACTGCATCATTCTTTGTCATTCCAACAACACTTGGAACTTCCACGCTGTCACCGTAGTCAACTCCACGGCTGACAATCAATGTGACAGTATCTCCTGATGAAACATTTTCACCCGCAGAAGGAGTTGTGGAAACTGCATATCCGGGATCTGTGACCGGTGTACCGTCATCATTCAGTTCACTGTATTCTTTCTGAACATTGACAGTTAATCCCATGTCTTCCAGTGTCTGCTGCGCATCCACACCTGTCTGACCGTCCACATCGGGAATTGTAATCTGCTGTGTACCCTTGCTGATGTAATACTTGATAGTCGTATACTGCTCTACTTTGCTTCCTTTTGGAATATCCTGAGAAGAAATCGTTCCCTTAGCCTGAGTAGAAGCTTCCTCACCCATAGGCTGAATTCCAAGCTTCATATCTTTTGTCATATCCTTTGCTTCATCCTCAGTTTTTCCCCGCAGATCCGGCACAGTTACCATTCCATCATCATCCGTTTCCGACGTATCTGATGCCTCATTTTTTTTGTCTGTATCACTGCCGCTTCCAATAAGTCCGGATGCTTTTCCTGCAACCAGAATGATTGCGACCAGAATGACGATTCCCATAAGGAGCATGGCAATCGTCATTCCATGTCCGCCGCGTTTTTTCTTCTTCCCGGTCTTGTCAGATCTGTTTCTGCGTTTTTTCTCCTCTGGCTCATCATCATAATCTGTTTCATTGATTTCTTCTTCCAGAGTTTCAGGTTCCGATTTTGAAATCTGCTTTGGCATATGCTTGATCTCGCCAAGTTCTTTATCCGAAATTACAACAGTTTTTGCTTCATTATCCACAGAAGTCAAAGTTACGAAATCTCCCTGGGGATCGATCAGAGAATGCTTCAGATCCGCGGTCACATCCTCCATATTCTGATAACGGCGGTCCACACTCTTCTGTGTACATTTCAGAATGATCTGCTCCAGACTGTGCGGAAGCTCCGGTGTGTAAACACTGGGCGGAACAATCTCTTCCTGAAGATGTTTGATAGCGATGGCTACTGTCGTATCTCCATCAAAAGGAACCTTGCCTGTCACCATTTCATACATCGTAATACCCAGCGAATAGATATCACTCTTCTCATCACTGTATCCGCCTCTGACCTGTTCCGGTGAACTGTAATGAACAGATCCCATCACATTTGAGCTTATGGTATTGGAAGAAGCAGCCCTTGCAATACCAAAATCTGTCACCTTTACCTTTCCATCCATGGAAATGATAATATTCTGCGGCTTTACATCACGATGTACAATCCCGTGGCTGTGTGCGGCTTCAAGCCCCATAGATACCTGGATTGCAATACTGGTTGCCTCTTTTACAGAAAGCTTACCCTTTTTGGAAATGTATTCTTTAAGGGTAATTCCTTCGATAAGCTCCATAACGATGTAATAAACCCCGTTATCATCCCCCACATCAAATACATTTACTATATTCGGATGGGTCAGGACTGCCGCAGCCTGTGCTTCACTTTTAAATTTCCGGATAAATGTTGTATCCTCTCTAAATTCCGGCTTAAGAACTTTTACAGCAACAAACCTATTCAGCTTATGGTCTTTTGCTTTGTATACGTCCGCCATTCCGCCGGTACCAATTTTTCCTAATATCTCATAGCGCTCTGCTATGATCATTCCCGTTTTTAACATGCTTTCACCTCATCTGCGAATGGTTCTACCAATACAATTGCAATATTATCCTTGCCACCATTGCGGTTTGCTTCTCTGATAAGTATCCTGCCTTTTTCATCCAGATCTGTATCTGTGTCAGAAATAATCTCTTTAAGCTGGCTGTCCTCAACCATGTTGCTGAGTCCGTCCGAACACATCAAAACCACATCTCCGGGTTTCAGTTTCAGATCAAAGAAATCAATATCCACTGTCTTTTCTGCTCCAAGTGCCCTTGTAATGATGTTTTTCTTCGGATGTTTCCTTGCCTGTTCAGCATCAAGTTCTCCCATCCTTACCATTTCCTGCACCAGTGAGTGATCCCTTGTTATCTGCTGAATCTCCTCTCCGATCACGTAAAGCCTGCTGTCACCTACATTTGCCACATAAGCGTAATGTCCTACAATAGTAGCTGCCACCATCGTAGTCCCCATTCCCCTGAGTTTCTCATCCTGCTGTGCCTGAGTAAGAATCTCGGTATTTACACATTCAATGGCATGACGGATTACTTTTACCGGATTAAAATCTGCATCCTGCCGGATTTCCTCCACCATAGATGTAACGGCATGAGAAGATGCATAATCTCCTGCATTATGACCTCCCATACCATCTGCAACAACAAACAGATTCGGAAGATTTCCAACCGGGTCAGCAGTTGCAAACACATAATCCTGGTTCATTTCCCGCTTTTGCCCGACATCAGTAGCTGAATATATCCTCATGTCACTTCTCGCTTTCTGTTTTTTCCATATAACTTTTTCTTAGCTGTCCACAGGCACCGTCAATATCACTGCCCATTTCTCTTCTAATAGTAACATTTATTCCACATTTTTCAAGTTTTATTTTGAAATTCTCCACAGCCTGTCTTGTTGAACGCGCGAAAGAACGCTCCTTAATAGGGTTTACCGGAATCAGGTTTACATGACAGTTTATATCTCTGATCCTGCCGGAAAGTTCTCTTGCATCCTCATCGCTGTCATTGACTCCAGCTACCAGACTGTATTCAAATGTAATCCTGCGTCCCGTTTCTTCAAAATAACAGCGGCAGGCTTCCAGAACTTCATCCATGCTGTATTTGTTTGCGATCGGCATCAGTTCCCGGCGTTTCACATCATTAGGTGCATGAAGAGAAAGTGCAAGGGTCATCTGAAGCTTTTCTCTCGCAAGATCATAAATCTTCGGAACCAGCCCGCAGGTAGATACGGTCAGATTTCTCTGACTGATGTGAAGTCCTCCGTCCTCTGTCAGGATATGTATAAATCTGAGAAGATTCTCATAATTATCCAGAGGTTCCCCTGTTCCCATGACCACAACATTGGAAACTCTTTCTCCCGTCAGAACCTGTATCCTGTATATCTGGTCCAGCATTTCTGAGGGAAGAAGGCATCTGGTCAGTCCTCCTATGGTAGAGGCACAGAATCTGCATCCCATACGGCATCCCACCTGGGAAGAAATACAGACAGAATTTCCATGTTTGTACCGCATGAGAACGCTCTCTATTACATTCCCGTCGCTGAGACGAAACAGATACTTCTGTGTACCGTCAATCTTGGATGTCTGTACATCTACCATTTCCAGTGCTGTAACAGGATATTCTTTCAGCTTTTCTCTCAGGCTTTTGGAAAGATTGGTCATCTCGTCATAAGAGGTAACCAGATGTTCATGCAGCCAACTGTAAATCTGTTTCGCACGAAAAGGCTTGTCTCCAAGCGTAATCATCAGTTCCTTTAATTCATCGATTGTCATTGACTTAATATCTGTCATTATTTATTTTCTCCTGAATTTTGCAATAAAGAAGCCATCTGTTTTGTGCACTCCCGGCAAAAGCTGCAGATAACCCAGAGCTGTTGTCTCAGAATGCAGTTCCTCCGGCAGATAAGGATCAATACTTTCCAGTTTAAACGGATGATTATTCATAAACCACAGCATATTCTCTTCATTTTCTTCTTTTGCAATGGTACAGGTACTGAATACCAGTACTCCGCCCGGCTTCACATATTCCGCTGCACAGTCAAGGATTGTTCTCTGAAGGATCACGATCTCTTCCTGTTTCTGAGGCGTTACTCTGTATTTGATCTCCGGCTTTTTTCCAATTACTCCATATCCTGAGCAGGGAACATCTGCAAGAACAATATCTGCCTTCAGTTCTGAATCCACGTCAAATACTGTAGCATCCATCACATGAGCCTGCACATTGATACAGTCAGTTCTGTGAACATTCTCTTCAATCATATCCACTTTATACTGACTGACATCACGTGCGTCTACTATTCCGTAATCTCCCATCTTATCTGCAATATGAAGACTCTTTCCGCCAGGTGCCGCACACATATCTATCACATAATCCCCTTTTTGCGGATCTGCAACTTCTGCAACCAGCATGGAGCTTACATCCTGGACCTGGATCTTTCCCTGGATAAAGGCATCTAGTGCAAGAATGTGGTTATAATTTGAAATTTCATACGCATATGGCAGATAAGGTGCAGGTTTCACCTTTACTCCCTGATCGACCAGGCTCTCATAAATCTCTTTCTGTGGATATTTATGGGTTCTGCAACGCACTGTGATCGGCTTCTCTGTGAGAAAATCTGCAAGGATCTTCTCTGTCTTTTCTTCCCCGTAATCTTCAAGCCAGCGTTTTACCAGTGTTTCCGGCATGGAATATCTGACAGACAGATACCTAACCGGATTTTCCTCTCTTAATGGAAATTTCAGATTTTTCCATTCTCTGGCAATCGTACGAAGCACACCGTTTACAAAAGGTTTCAGACTGTAAAAACCTTTTCTCTGTGCCAGTTTTACTGCCTCATTACACACTGCACTGTCCGGCACACTGTCCATAAATCTGATCTGATAGACAGCACTTCTCAAAATTTCCCTAATCACAGGCTTCATTTTATCTACAGTTACTTTTGAATATGAATTAATAATATAATCTATTAAAATACGATATTCCAGTGTTCCTTCACAGACTCTGGTGATAAAGGCTCTCTCCTGTCTTGGAAGGAACTGATATTTGGAAAGAGCATTGCGGATTGCAATATGGCTGTGTTTTCCCTCTTCCTCAATTTCCAGTAATATCTGTAATATCAGTTCTCTTGTATTTATTCCATTAGTCACGATCTCTTCCTCCGGCAAGTATGATCAATCTTAAAAGCTGCAGGATTGATGAAGCAAGTGCTGCAACATAGGTGAGTGCTGCCGCTGTAAGAACCTTTCTTGCACCTTTTACCTCATCGTTTCCAAGCATTCCTGAACTTCCAAGCATTTTCAACGCTCTTGAAGAAGCATTGAATTCTACCGGAAGAGTTATAAGCTGGAAAATAACTGCAAAAGTAAACAGTATAATTCCCACAGTCAGCAACGGACGGATGGAAAAGATCAGTCCCGCCAGGAACAGTGGCCAGGAAAGTGTAGAACCAAGGTTTGCAACAGGTACAATCGCAGAACGAAGATTCAATGGCATATAGTTAGTTGCATGCTGGATAGCATGTCCGCATTCATGCGCAGCCACTCCGATCGCAGCCACAGATGTTTTATCATATACATCCTGGGAAAGTGCCAGTTTCTTACTTCCCGGATCATAGTGGTCTGTCAGGCTGCCGGATATGGGTACTACCGTAACATCTGTAATTCCTGACATACGAAGAATCCTTCTGGCAGCATCAGCTCCGGTAAGCCCTGATGCACTGTGTACTCTGCTGTAAACAGAAAATGTACTCTTTACTTTTGCAGACGCCAGCAAGGACAGCACCATTCCGATAACCAGCAATAAATAAGTAGGATCAAAATAATAATATCCGTACATCTAATCACTCCTTATGATCTGTAAAAACAATTCCAGTTTCAATATGATATCCCCGGAGAAAAGCTTCCGTTTCCATACGCTTCTTACCTTCCAGTTGTACCTCTGTAAGGATCAGCACTCCTTCTCCACATGCTGTATGGATTCCCTCTTTATCTGTCAGGAAGATTGTTCCAGGAGCAGCCTCTGTTTTCTCAGTGCTGACTTTACATTTCCACACTTTCAGAGTTTTTCCATTAAGAAATGTATAAGCACTTGGCCATGGATTCAAGCCACGGACAAGACGTTCCAGCTCTTCTGCAGATTTTCTGAAATCCATCAGTCCCATCTGTTTGGTGATCATAGCCGCATAAGGTGTAGGACTCTCCTCCGGCTGTTTCTCAAACTTTGCTGTTCCCTGCTCAATAGATGGCAACGTCTTTATCAGCAGTTCCGCACCGGCCTGCGCAAGTTTTCCAAACAGACTTCCACCGGTTTCTTCCTGAGAGAGCGGGATTACAATCTTTGAAATCATGTCACCGGTATCAAGACCTTCTCCCATATGCTGGATCGTTACACCAGATACTTTTTCCCCGTCGATCACAGCCTGCTGGATCGGAGCTGCTCCCCTGTACTTCGGAAGAAGTGATGCATGGATATTGATACATCCAAACTTTGGAAGTTCCAGGATTTCTTTTGGAATAATCTGTCCATATGCAGCAACAACTATGATATCGGGATTGATTTCTTTTAGGATATCCAGAAACTCAGGATTATTTCTTACTCTTTTCGGCTGATATACAGGAATCTCATGCATAACAGCTTCTTCCTTTACAGGTGTAGGCAGCAATGTTTTCCCGCGCCCTTTCGGTTTATCAGGTTGAGTCACTACTGCTGCCACCTCATATCCGGCTTCCACCAGTGCATGTAATGAGGGTACTGCAAAATCCGGTGTTCCCATAAATACTGTCTTCATTTATATAATCTTACCTCTTCTTTCTTCTGCGGCATTATACTGCCTGCACATTTCTCTTTATCTTTCAGACAATTACCGTTCACTCCGTGCCCGGCAACACACTTCATGAGATATTTCCTGTATCACTCCTCATCCTCGTCATAGGAAACATGATGAAGTTCTCCTTCTACCAGTTCTGTATACATATGTCCATCCAGATGATCGATTTCATGACAGAAGGCACGAGCAAGAAGACCTTCTCCTTCATATTCTACTTCGTTCATATCTTCATCCAGTGCTTTTACTTTTACATAGTTCGGACGTGTTACCTGACCTGCCATTCCAGGCACACTTAAGCAGCCTTCATCACCAGTCTGCTCACCTGATGTTTCAAGAATTTCAGGATTGATCAGTACAAGTGGTCCCTCTCCTACATCGATCACAACGATACGTTTCAGCATACCAACCTGTGGTGCGGCAAGTCCCACCCCCATTGCATCGTACATGGTGTCAAGCATATCTTCAATCAGATCATGGATACGTGGTGTCATCTTCTCTACTGGTCTGCTGACCTTTGTAAGTACTTCGTCGCCTTCTACTCTGATTTTTCTAAGTGCCATTTTTATTCTCCTCTTCTCTGATTATTATTATCGCAATTCATAACTGTTCAATACCTTCACAGTTATGTTCTCCGCTTGCAGCGATGAAATTAAAAAAAACTGCCATAATTAACTGAAATCAAACTGTATGTATATTTTCCGGAAACCGGAATTTATCTCTATATATTTCTCCATCTGGTCTTTGATATGCACCAGAGTTTTATAATCTTTATGTTTCAGATAAATAACCTGTCTGTAAATATCTTTTACTTTACCGACCGCCGCATATGCCGGCCCGATAACATGCAGGTCATTTTCTTTGTATATCCTTTCTATATAAAGCTTCAGGTAATGCATAGCCTGGGTCAGCTTCTCATCTTCAGGGCCAGAGCCAAGAACTGCCAGCATATGAGCCGCAGGAGGATAGTCCAGAAGCATACGGTAACTCATTTCTTCCTCATAGAATGCCTGATAATCCTGCACTGCTGCCGCCTGGATACTGTAATGATCCGGATGATAGGTCTGGATCACTGCTTCTCCCGGCTTTTCCCCCCGACCGCCCCGGCCTGCTGCCTGACAGAGTAGCTGGAAAGTACGTTCCGCACACCGGTAGTCCTCAGCGTTCAGAGAAAGATCTGCTGCAACTACTCCCATCAGTGTAACATCCGGGAAATCATGTCCTTTAACGATCATCTGCGTTCCGATCAGCACCTCTGCCTCATGAGCCGCAAAAGCTGCAAGGATTTTCTCATAGCTGCCCTTGGTTCTCGTTGTATCAAAATCCATCCTGAGAGTCCTGATTCCCGGAAAGGTTTCCCGCACAATCTTCTCAATCTGCTGTGTTCCTGCCTTAAATCCGCCGATATAAGGCGAACCGCACACCGGACATGTCTCTGGCTTTCCTGTTTCATATCCGCAATAATGGCACAAAAGTCTTTCGTTATTGTGCTCTGAGAGAGAAACATCACAATGAGGACACTTCATCACATGTCCACAGGAACGACATGAAACAAATCCTGCATATCCTCTGCGGTTCAGAAAAAGCATTACCTGTTCTTTTTTCTCAAACCGGCTTTTCATCTTTTCCCGAAGTTCTCTGCTCAGTACAGACCGATTTCCTGCCTTTAGTTCTTCCCGCAGATCCACAATGGAAACCTGAGGCATCGGTCTGCTTCCGTATCTCACATTCAGTCGAACCAGACCATATTCTTCCTTCATTGCCTTACTGTAAGCTTCCACTGAGGGAGTTGCCGATCCCATCACTACATTTGCATGTTCAAAAGCAGCCCTCTGGATTGCAGTTTCTCTTGTATGATAACGGGGACTGCTCTCACTTTTATAACTTGGTTCATGTTCTTCATCAATAATGATCAGTCCCAGATTGGCAAACGGAGTAAACAATGCTGATCTGGGACCAATCATTATCTGGATTTCTCCCCTTTTTGCGCGCCTGAGCTGATCATAACGTTCTCCCTGAGACTGTCTTGAATTGATGACTGATACTTTATCTCCAAATCTGGCATAAAACCTGCGTACTGTCTGATATGTCAGCGCAATCTCCGGAATCAGCACGATTGCCTCTTTTCCCTGAGAAATGGTTTTTTCGATCAGCTTCATATAAACCTGCGTTTTCCCGCTTCCGGTCACACCCTCGATCAGCACAGGACGTGGTGAGGGCTTTTCCCACTCTTTTTGTATCTGTCTCACTGCCGCTTCCTGCTCATCTGTAAGGAGCATCGGCGCTTCTTCCGTAATATCATCGATGTTCAGAGGATTTCTCATTATTTCATCATATTCTATGCGGATAATCCCCTGCTCTTTCATTTTCTTTACAACAGCAGAGGTCGCGCCCAGTTCTTTCGACGCCCGGGTAAAATCCAACCGTTTTTTTTCCAGAAGTTCCCGCAGAAGTCTTGTCCTTGCCTTAAATCTTGTCTGTTCAAGCTCTTTCAGCATCTGACAGCCTGCGTCTTCGGAAATGGCCAGACATATATATTTTTTTTCTTTTGCCCTGATTTTCTCCTGAACCGGAAGTACTGTTCTGAGGGCCTGTATCATCGTAGAACCATAATTTTCCCTCATCCAGGCTGCCAAAGCAATAAGTCTGGATTCTGTAGTCTCCTCTCCGCTGCAGATTTTACTGATTTCTTTAATCTTTTCAGGAGCGATCTTAGGTTTATCTGACAATCCGGTCACATATCCTTTACGAAGCTGACTGGAATTTCCAAAAGGGATGGCCACCACCATCCCTGCTTTTATTTCCTTCTCCAGTCTCTCCGGTATACGATATTGAAAACTCCGATCCAGTTTATCACTGGAAATATCAATTATTATATCAGCATATATCATGAACTTATTCCTGTTTGATCCGCCATCTATTTACCGGCAAGAATATCTGCGATCAGGACACGTTCATCCATCGGATATTTCTTTCCCTTAATTTCCTGATAATCCTCATGACCCTTTCCTGCCAGAACTATGATATCTCCCGGTTCCCCATGATGGATTGCATAGGCAATGGCTTCTTTTCTGTCTGCGATCTCCACATATTTTCCATCAGTTTTTGCCATACCAATCTTAATATCATCGATAATCGCCTGAGGTTCTTCATCTCTTGGGTTGTCAGAAGTGATGATTGTAAGGTCCGCAAGCTTCCCCGCAACTTCCCCCATCTCATAGCGGCGGAGCTTTGATCTGTTGCCTCCGCATCCAAACAGACATACCAGTCTGTGAGGATGATACTCCTTCAACGTGGTCAGAAGACTCTCCAGAGCCATGGCATTATGCGCATAGTCGATCATAAGGGTAAAATCATCAGATACTTTCACCATTTCGATACGGCCCTTTACCCTGGCAACCCTCAGTGCTTTGAGAATATTCTCTTCGGAAACCTTAAAATGACGGCAGATTGCGATTGCTGTCAGCGAATTATAAATACTGAATTTACCTGGGATATCAATCTCCACATGAAAATCCAGAAGTCCTTTCAGATGGTAGGAAATACCCAGATATCCTTTACCTCCGACCAGTTTTGCATCTTCTGCACGAAGATCAGCCTCCGGTGAGAACCCATAAGTTTCCAGACTGCAGGTATGGCCTTCGATAATCTTCTCAAAATGCTCGTCATCTCTGTTGACAATTCCTACCTTACACTGCTTCAGAAGCAAGGATTTACATCTGAGATAATCATCAAAATCTTTATGTTCATTTGGTCCGATATGATCCGGCTCAATATTTGTAAAAATACCAAAATCAAAAACAAATCCCTGAGTTCTGTGAAGCATCAGTCCCTGGGAAGACACCTCCATAACCACACAGTCACATCCGGCTTCCGCCATCTCGTGGAAATACTCCTGGATCATATAGGACTCCGGTGTTGTATTCTTTGAGGGAATTACTTTATCACCAATGATCGTTTCAATGGTTCCGATCAGACCTACTTTATATCCGGCATTCTCCAGAATGGACTTTACCATATAAGTAGTGGTTGTTTTTCCTTTGGTTCCTGTAATACCGATTGTCTTCAGTTTCTCTGCCGGATGACCGAAATATGCGGCAGAAATAAATGCCATCGCATATCGGGTATCTTTCACAAGAATGACTGTCACATCCTCCGGTGCCTCAACAGCTTCCTCCACGATCAGAACCTTCGCTCCTTTTGCAACTACATCCGGCACAAATTTATGACCATCCACCACTGCGCCACGGATACAGATAAAAAGAGAACCCTCTTCTACCTTCCGGGAATCATAAATAACATTCTTTACTTCCTGGTCTGTACTGCCCTGAAGGCATGTATACTCCAGCTTTTCTAGCAAGGATACTAATTTCATTTTAATCCTCCATATCATTTCCTGCCTGCCTGAATTTTATACAGCCTTCTGTAACAATTTTCTCAAAATCAGGCGGAGGTGTTTTACTATAGCAATCCTCTAAAATAATGCATTATTTACGAGAATTGCTATAAAGCGTATATTCTATATAAGAATATCACACCTCCCCTGTCGTTTCAACGTTGTTTATCTACTTCTGATGTTTTTTTGTTTTCATATAACAGAATGCGCTGACTCCGGACATAATGGCAAAAATTCCCAGCACAATATACAAAGCTGTTTCCGTTTCGTCTCCTGTACGCGGCTTGGAAGCAGCAGTATAGGCATTTCCGGACTTTGACTCATATCCATAACTCTGAACCGCCACAGGTGCAGACGTAGGCTGTGGTGTGACTGTAACAGTATTATCATTTCCGGTCAGTTTTACATTTGCCTGAGATGTGATTGCCTGTGAGCCGGTTTCATTAGAAGTAACTGTTACCTCATTGACCAATTCCTGACTTGCCTGATATTGAGGAACCGTCACTGTTGCATAGAGTACAAATGCCTCTCCCGGTGCAATCTGTGGAATCAGTGCCTGCGTACCGCTACTGTTTAATGTCACACCTTCTTTCTGGACAAATTTTGCCTGTATTCCGGCATTCCGGAATCTTTCCGTGCTTAAAACCGAATGCAGTGTCCGCTCGCCTGTATTTCGGATACAGATCTGATATGTAATCGTATCCCCCGGATATGCCTGTGTTCTGTCTGCCGTTTTCTCCACCTCAAAGGCGGCCTTTAATGCAGTTATCTCTGTTTTGACAGATTTCTGGCATTCAATATTTTCTTCTTTTCCCGGATGTTTCGCTTTCACAGTTACAGTATTGATAATTTCTCCAGTCTGTTCTTCTGTCGGCTCCACTATCATCCGAACCTGCCTGATTTCTCCGGCCTTAAGACAGGAGATGATTCCCTGCATACCATTTACTGTAAATCCCTCTTCCTGCTTCCATCCGGCTTTCATACCGCTTTCAGAAAAAGTACCGGATATCTCTATATTTTCCAGTGACAAATCTCCTGTATTTTGTACTGACAGTATATAGACCAGTTCCTGTCCTGCACGCGCCTCTTTTGTTTCCTGCTGCAATTGAGCTGCAATTCCTGTTTTTGCTTCCTGTACAGAAAGTAAAGCAGAAGGAGATACCGCCATTGTCTGAACCTCTTCCCCCGCTTTCATCCAGACATATGCTCCTGAACCATCCTGATCTTTATAAAGCGGTGTGTCCTGGCACAGTGGATAATCCACTTGTACAGGAGAGATACGATATTCTTCCCTGAGAGATATCGGTACCTTCAAACTGAAAACATCTGTTTCCGCATCCGAAAGCAGCACCTCACAGGTCAGCTTTGTAATCTGGGTTATCTCACCTTTCTGATTTTGTATCTGCACAGACTCTGCCTGCATATCATGTTTCAGATCATCTTCCTTTACCTGAAAATATTCTGAAATGTATGCTGTCAGAAAATATCTGCTAATCTCTGTATTGGATCTTACTGTTTTTTCTTCTTTTTCTGTAATCTGTTCTCCTGTAACCTGATTTTCATTTTCTTCCGCATTTTCTCCTTCAGTCCGATATTCTTTTCCCACATTTTTTTCCGCATTCTGGTATTCTTCACTTTTTATATTCTCTTCTGCGTTGTGATATTCTTCTCCTTCCTCATTCACCGCTATATTCTCTGATCCGCTTTCCGTATCCCCGGTTTCTGCTTTATATTCCATATTTTCCACTGATGCCACATCTGCGTTCTCCTCTGCTGATACATCCGTTTCTTCTGTCTGCCCATGTACATTCTCCGGATTCGGATTCTCATATTCTTTTTTATACAGTTCTTTCAGGCCACTCACTTCCAGTGTAAGTTCTGCCTGAAAATTCTCCTCATCAGTCCATTCTGCATACTCTCTTAAACTTACGGCAGGCACGGACAATTCTGTTTCTCCGAATTCAGCAGCAGATGCCGCACCGGTTCCCAACATCCCGATAGCAGCAGTCATCATTGCTGCTTTTTTTAACTGATTCCATATTCTTTTTTTCATTCTCTCTTTCTCCTGAAATTTTATTCTATGTTATCTGACGTATTTTTACTGTTAAAACTATACCTTTTTCCTTAGAAGCCTGTCAGACAAATATTCGCAGACATACACATCTCCCCTCTCCATCCCGCATAACAAAATATTTTCAGGGTTTCTGCTCAGGATTTAAAAATATCTCCTGAATCATCAATAAATAGTTGGAAATCTCTGCACCGGACCGGTGCATGAAAATAAGAACGTTGTACCTGCAGAAAACAGGAACGATATCAACAGCTTTCTGTTTCTCCGTAAAGAACACTGTCGATGGTTTTACTTTAACATGTCTCTGTTATAAAAACAAGATACCACTTTTTATTTTTCGTATTTGTTTATAATTCTTTTATAAATTTACCGATTGTTTCAGAAATTCGACATACTTTGAACATAATTTTCCCATATAATTGGTCTTGGATAGATGAAAAACCACTCTCTATCTCCCCCCTCAAAAAACAAAACAGCTTTCACAGAAATGTGAGGGCTGTTTGTTTTTTGCCTTATTTTCTATTGCAATTCTACTTGCAGTCTTTTATAATGTAGGATATCAATATGATTGAATATTTATGATATCATTGACAAAGATTCAAAAATTCTTTTCTCCTTATATGATAAGACTTTTGACCCGCAGATATCATATTTAAAGAACATGAAAGAATCGAGGTAATTCCCATGAGTGAGAAAATTACAGTAGTTGCACTGGGCCACAGAGCATTAGGAACCACCTTACCGGAGCAGAAAATCGCTACAAAAAAAGCAGCCAAAGCTGTCGCAGATCTTGTAGAAGCCGGAAATCGTGTAGTCATTTCCCACAGTAACGGTCCACAGGTTGGAATGATCCACACAGCCATGAATGAATTTGGTAAAACACATCCTGACTATACATTTGCACCTATGTCCGTATGTTCAGCAATGAGTCAGGGTTATATCGGATATGACCTCCAGACTGCAATCCGCGCAGAACTTATTTCCCGCGGTATTTATAAACCGGTAGCTACTATCCTTACACAGGTTGTCATTGATCCATATGATGATGCTTTCGCTGAACCTGAGAAGATCATCGGACGTGTCCTTACAGAAGAAGAGGCTGAAGCTGAAGAAAACAAAGGAAACTTTGTCACTAAACTGGCTGACGGCACATATAAAAGAATCCTGGCAGCTCCGAAACCACAGAAAATCATAGAGCTGGAAACAATCCGTACACTTGTAGATGCAGGACAGGTAGTAATCGCAGCAGGCGGCGGCGGAATCCCGGTTATGGAACAGGGAATCGATCTTCATGGTGCAAGTGCGATCATTGAGAAAGACCTTTCCAGCGGACTTCTTGCACAGGAATTAAATGCAGATACTCTTCTGATCCTTACCAGTGTTGAGAAAGTAAGTCTGAACCTCGGTCAGGACAATGAAGAATATCTTAATACGATTTCTGTAGATGATGCAAAGAAATATATGGCTGACAATCAGTTTGCCCCTGGCTCCATGCTTCCTAAGTTCGAAGCCGGAATCTCTTTTATCGAAAAGGGAGATAACAGAAGAACGATCATCACAGATATTGCACATGCAAAGGATGGATATTTCGAAAAAACCGGAACTATCATTAAATGATTCTATAGCAATCCTCATAAATAACAAGAGGATTGCTATATTTTATCTGACAATACAAAAAGACATATACCAGAGCAATACATCTCATCTTGTCGGTATATGTCTTTTAATTATCATATTATGATGTCAGGTTCAAAAGTTTACCCCTGACCTGATATTACATAGATTTACGTTCCGCAATCTCTGCCATCTTCGCTTCATTCAGACGAGTATCACCATGCACACGGCTGTAGGAAAGATATCCGTTCATACGGTCAATCTTTGTCAGATTCTTGGAACCGCAGACCGGACACACGTCCATCTCAAGTTCCTCATGTCCGCAGTCATCACAGTAAGCAAGGGAAAGATTTACTCCCTCATAATATCCCAAAGACATGGCTCTGCGGATAAGAGTGCGTATTGCTTCACGATTATAATCGATCGGATAACGCACATACTGAATCTTACCGCCGTTACACAGCTCCCAGAAACGTCCCTCCAGATCCTGTTTTTCAATCGGAGTTACATCTTCAGTCACATGACAATGGAAACTGTTGCTTACATAAGGACGGTCAGAAACACCTTTCACAATACCATACATCTTACGGAACTGTTCCACCTGCAATCCACACAAACTCTCTGCCGGTGTTCCGTAGATTGCATAAAGATAACCATCTTCCTCTTTAAATTCATTTACTTTCCTGTTGATATATTTCAGCACATCCAGTGCAAACTGTCCATCTTCCGCAATGGATTTGCCATTGTAAAGTTCCTGAAGTTCATTTAATGCAGTGATTCCGAAGGATGCTGTCATCGGTTTCAGAATCTTTCCAATCTTTTCATTCGGTTTCAGATGTCCACCGTAAAATCCTCCCTCACAATATGCCAGCGGGTTGGTTGACGCACGCATCTGTCCCAGATAATCATAGGTACGGATATGCAGATTACGGATCATCTCAAGATAGAAATCCAGCACTTCGTAGAAATCCCTGCTCTCTGCTCTGGCTTTGGCAAGGATCATTGGAAGATGAAGGCTTACCGCACCGATGTTAAATCTTCCCACAAATACGGGAACATCCTTATCATCTGCGGGATACATGCCGCCTCTCTCATACCATGGGCTTAAGAATGCACGACATCCCATAGGGCTGATCACCTTTCCATACTGCTTGTACATACTGGAAATATATCCTTTTCCTGACATAGACAGCCAGTCCGGATACATAGTCTTTGCAGAACAGTCAACCCCAGCCTCAAATACATCCTCACTGACCTTGCCTTTTCCATGGATATTTTCATCATAAAGGAATACGATTTTCGGGAAAAGTACCGGTTTCTTGCGTCCTGCCTTACCCTGTCCGCCTTTATGCACTTCAAGAAGAGAAATGCTTGCCATCTTCTCGAACTGCTTTATTCCAAGCCCAAGAGTTACAGTTACGAATGGATAATCCCCTCTGGAAGATCCGACTGTATTCAGCTTATACTCAATCCCCTGCCATCCCTGGTCAAAATCTCTGCGGACTTTGTCAAGCGCATACTCAATCGCACGTTCTTCACGTCCTGTCCAGCTCTCGTCAGAGTATTTCATAAATTCCTGGATATATTTGTCATAACTCTTCTGTGCATAAGGTGCAAGGATCTTATCTACTTCCGGTACTGTAAATCCGCCATACTGCTGCGCCGCAGTACTCAGGATAATATCACCCATAACATCAAATGCAGTATCCAGTGTCTTAGGTTCATTATACCATACATTTCCCATCTCAAATCCGCCGCTGAGTACAGATGCCACATCAAAGAGACAACAGTTCATGGTATCCAGACGTGCAGACTGGTCATGAATATAAATATAACCGTCTTTACATGCCTGAAGTTCATTACGGTTCATAAAAAATTTGCGATAAAGTTCTTTGTTCAGTTCATTAAAAATCAGACTTCGCTTTGTAGCTACAAGCGCACTGTCCGTATTGGCATTACTCTTATCACCAATATAACGGATTGCCTGACTCTTGGTATATACATCATCCATCATATGGATAAAGTCAAGTTTGTAATTTCTGTAATCGCGGTAGCTCTTAGCCACTGCCGGGTTCACTCTCTCAAGTGCTCCCTCTACGATGTTGTGCATCTCCTGGATCTCTATCTCATTCTTTCCCAGTGCCTCCGCATGCTCTTCCGCAAACCGGCAGATAAATTCCTTCTCTTTATCCGAAAATGTATATAAGATTCTGGCTGCCGATTTATTTACTGCAGCTACAATCTTCTTTGAATTAAATTCTTCTCTTGTACCATCTTTCTTTATAACATATATCATGCCTCTTGCTCCCATATACAATATATAGTATTTTTTTCTTTTATTCACCACAATTTGCTCTATATGTGGTACGTTTAACAAGTATAGCACAGTCTCTGTCAAAAAGAAAGGGGCAAAAAATTATTCGTCATATTGCTGAATTTGATACATTATCAAAAAATTTTCTTGACCATCCGAAGCTACTGCCGATACCTCATCTCCTGTATGCAATTCCACTTTTTCTTTATGCTCCGATTTGTCAAATTTTACAGTTTCATCAGCATTGCTGTCACCAAAAAGGCTGTCAAAATCTAAGCTGATATCAAACGTATCATAAATAAATTCCTCAATCCTGTATTCAATTATATCCCACTGTTCCGCAAGCAGTCCTGCTGCTGCAATCAGAACCAATATAAGTCTCCAGAAATTTTTTGATGCCCTGGCTTCTTTTTTCTTCGGTTTCTGTGTTGTTCTCTGTGTTGTTCTCACTGCCGCTTTTTTTTCCGGCTTTTTTGTTGTTTTGTTTCTGTCCGGCAGAGGAATCTCGCTCTCTGCCATTGCTTTTCTCACTTTCGCCGAAGAATGCCGGTAATGCTCTGACCTGTCTTCGTTCAGGTGATACAGTTCCATATCATTTCTATACGGCATTCCACAATATTTGCATCTGCCGTTTACAACCGAGCCGCCACAAACCTGACATTTTTTTCCCATATATCTTCCCTCCTGTCAGCTATAGCAATTCCATAAATTGCTATAAATTTATTTACTTTCATTGATTCTCATAAAATTATTTTAACATTTTACCCTGATCTTGCAAAGCTGAAATTGTCAAACGCCTACTTTCCTGTTATAATAGCTGAGTAAAAGACTATAGAAATCCTCTTAAAAATACATTTGAAAGGATTTCAAAATTGTAGGAGGAATCCAATAATGGAACAGATTAAAATTCCTGACGGGTATCAGTCAGCTTTAAATCTCCATGATACCCAGATTGCCATTAAAACTGTGAAAGATTTCTTTCAGCAGACACTATCACAGAAACTGAACCTGCTTCGTGTTTCTGCTCCTGTTTTCGTAAACCCGTCATCCGGTCTGAACGATAACTTAAACGGCGTAGAACGTCCGGTAAGCTTTGATATCAAAGGCCAGCCGGAGAATGCTGAGATTGTACACTCTCTCGCCAAATGGAAGAGATATGCATTACAGAAATATGGCTTTGCTCATGGTGAGGGACTTTACACAGACATGATCGCGATCAGAAGAGACGAGGATCTGGACAATATCCATTCCGTATACGTAGATCAGTGGGACTGGGAAAAGATCATCAGCAAGGAAGAACGCAACATGGACACACTTGTTTCCACAGTACGTGCTATCTACAGCGTTCTCCGCAAAACCGAAAAATACATGGCTGTTCAGTACGATTACATCGAAGAAATCCTTCCGAGAGAGATTGCATTTGTCAGCACCCAGGAACTGGTCGACATGTATCCTGATCTCACTCCAAAGGAACGTGAATACAAGATTGTCAAGGAAAAAGGTGCCGTATTCCTCATGCAGGTCGGCAAAACCTTAACCAACGGAGAACGTCATGACGGACGTGCACCGGACTATGATGACTGGGAATTAAACGGTGATATCCTTGTTTATTATCCTGTTCTCGACATTGCTCTGGAGCTTTCTTCCATGGGTATCCGCGTTGACGAGGATGCGCTTGACAGACAGCTTACCATCGCAGGCTGTGACGACAGACGTGAGCTTCCTTTCCAGAAAGCAATCCTGAACAAGGAACTTCCATACACTATCGGCGGCGGTATCGGCCAGTCACGTATCTGTATGTTCTTCCTCAGAAAAGCACATATCGGTGAAGTACATGCTTCCCTGTGGCCGGAAGAAGTAATGAAAGAAGCAGCAGCAAAAGGAGTACAGCTTCTGTAAAAAAGCCGTAAACCTGAAATACCCAGAAATCACAGACACACAGATGTGTAAATACACAATGTATATCTGAGTGCCTTATCAGATAAATGTAACGGGGCGAATACAAAAGTGAATATTTTATTTTTTTTAACACCTAAAAGTGATGTAGCATATATATTTGAAAATGAGACTCTTCGTCAGACTCTTGAGAAAATGGAACACAGAAAATTTTCCTGTATTCCGCTTCTGAGTCTGGATGGGAAGTATAAAGGAAGTATTTCCGAGGGCGATCTTCTCTGGGGAATGAAAACCTTAAATGTTCCCGGACTGAAAGAAGCAGAGAGCATTTCCATTATGGCAATCCCGCGAAGAGCAACATATAAGGCAGTTCACGCAGATTCTGACATGGAGGATCTGCTGGACAAGGCAATCAACCAGAATTATGTTCCGGTTGTAGATGATCAGGGATACTTTATCGGCATTATCACCCGTAAAGAGATCATCAAATACTGCTACAAAGAACTGAAGAAATATATAAAGGCTTCAGATTCATAAAAAAGAGCTGCCGCACTGCAATTTTTCAATTGCTAATGCGGCAGCTCTTTTTATAATTTTTCTATAAAATTGTTAAATTTTTTCAGTCTCTTATAAAACCTTTGAAAGAAAGTCTTTCAGTCTCGGATTCTTCGGATTTGCGAAAAATTCTTCCGGAGTATTCTCTTCCTGTATCTTACCGTCATCAATAAAAAGAACTCTGGTTGCCACTTCTCTTGCAAATCCCATCTCATGGGTAACTACAACCATAGTCATACCTGACTGTGCAAGCTCCTTCATCAGCTCCAAAACCTCACCTACCATCTCAGGATCAAGTGCGGAAGTTGGCTCATCAAAAAGCATCACATCCGGATTCATGGCAAGAGAACGTGCAATGGCAATACGCTGTTTCTGCCCGCCCGAAAGCATATCCGGATATGCATTGGCTTTGTCAGGAAGCCCTACACGTGCCAGAAGCTCGTCTGCTTTCTTTGAAGCTTCATCCTTTGTCATCAGCTTCAGTTCTACAGGTGCCAGCATAATATTCTGTTTTACTGTTTTATGCGGAAAAAGATTAAACTGCTGGAATACCATTCCAATCTTCTGACGATGTCTGTTAATGTCAACCTTCGGATCTGTAATGTCAGTTCCTTCAAAGAGGATCTGTCCGCCTGTCGGAACCTCCAGAAGATTCAGAGATCTCAGGAAAGTAGATTTACCGGAACCGGAAGGGCCAATGACGGCTACTACTTCTCCCTGACAGATATCTGTTGTAATTCCATCAAGAACCTGATTTGTGCCAAAAGCTTTCTTCAGATCCTTTACCTGAATCAGTACATTCTTATCGCTCACTGGTTCTTAATCTCCTTTCCAGTTTATTCATCCCCCATGTAAGGATTCCAACGATCACAAGATAAATTGCTGCTGCTGCCATCAGAGGCCAGAACGCATTGTATGTACGGCTCTGGATCAGCATAGCTCCCTTTGTCAGGTCCATCATACCGATATAACCAATGATGGATGTCTCTTTGATCAGCACGATAAATTCATTTACCAGTGCAGGAAGTACATTCTTAAATGCCTGCGGGATAATGATCAGGCGCATGGTCTGGCTGAAATTCAGGCCAAGACTTCGTCCTGCCTCTGTCTGTCCCTGATCAATGGACATGATACCGGAACGGACAATCTCAGCTACATAGGCACCTGAGTTGATACCAAAGGCAAGTCCGCCTACAATGATCTTATTAATGCTTACAGCACCAAAAATTACAAAGTTCATGATCAGCAGCTGGATCATGGTTGGTGTTCCACGGATTACAGTCAGATAAACTCTGCAGATCGCATTGAGGATCTTAAAGGAGCCTGACTTATCGTGCGCAGAACGGATGATTGCCACAAGGAAACCGATGATCAGACCTACAATTACCGCAAATACTGTGATAATGAGGGTTGTTTTCAGACCATCCAGAAGCCAGAGATAGCGGTCATCTTTAATAAAGTTCAGATAAAAATCTTCTTTTACACTCGCTAATATCATAGGATTATTCATAAAAACCTCTGTTCCGAAAAGAGAGCTGTTGGCAGATTGTCAACAGCTCTGTTATTTGTTATTTTGATACTTATTTCTTTACAATAATTACCTGGCTTGCATCTGCATAGGTATCTGTAAAGTCAACGCTTGATTTACGGTCTTCTGTTACAGTCATACCTGCTGCACCGAAGTCTGCTTTGCCGGACTGTACTGCCGGAAGGATGGAGTCAAATTCCATATCTTCAATCTTCAGTTCATATCCAAGCTTATCACAGATTGCCTGAGCAATATCCGCATCGATACCAACGATATCATCACCTTCATGGTATTCATATGGTTCGAATTCAGCGTTAGTAGCCATTACCAGAGTTCCGTTGGAACGGTCAACGTCTTCCGGGGATTCATACGGAGTCTTACCGGCATCCTCACCAATGTAATTATCCATGATACTGTCGATAGTTCCATCCTCTTTCAGTTCCTTAAGAGCTCCGTTAATCTTGTCAAGAAGTTCATCATTGCCTTTCTTTAAGCAGATTGCATATTCTTCTTCCTCGAATGGCTCATCCAGGATCTTAAGATCGTCATTATTCTCAACAAATTTCTGAGCCGGCTGTGAATCGATGATCACACAGTCGATCTGTCCTGCCTTTAATGCCTGAACAGCTTCACTTCCCTTGCTGTAACGTTCTACTGTAGAACCATCTTTCTCATAATCAGATGCATCAAGGTCACCTGTTGTACCAAGCTGAACACCGATTGTTGCTCCTGCAAGGTCATCTTTGGATTCAACTTTCTGAGCTGCGGATACGCTTCCTGCCATGGAAAATACCATTACTGCACTGAGTGCAAGAGCTGCAAATCTCTTCTGATCTTTCATCTTTCTTCCTCCTCGCATCCGAAAGCATATTTACGACTGTCGTTTTTTTACTTTCTTCAGACAGCAACGTATAATTATTCGTTTCGGCTGTATATTTTTTTGTTTTTAATTTTAACATACTTTTTATAAAATGCAAGGTAAAACTTAAATAACAGATACATTTTCCATATAATGTATAATACATAACTGTTCCGGGAAAGGCAAAATGTTTTTTTCTGGTAAAAAAATTTGTAGTTTTCACTTTTTCATAACATTTTTCAGATAAGATATTATGAAATAAGAGGTGTATAAATATTTAATTAAATAAGGAGGCTTTGCTGATGAAATTTACAAAAATGCATGGTATTGGAAATGATTACGTATATGTAAACTGTTTTGAGGAAACTGTGGAGAATCCTTCCGCAGTAGCCAGATATGTCAGCGACCGGCACTTTGGTATCGGTTCCGACGGACTGATCCTGATCAAGCCATCCAAAATCGCAGACTGCGAGATGGATATGTATAATCTGGACGGTTCCCAGGGTGCCATGTGTGGAAACGGCATCCGCTGTGTTGCCAAATATGCCTATGACTACGGCATCGTAAACAAAAAACATATTTCTGTTGCTACCAAAAGTGGTATCAAATATCTGGATCTTACTGTAAAAAACGGAAAGGTATCCCAGGTTAAGGTAAATATGGGTTCTCCGATTCTGACCGCCAGACAGATTCCTGTAGTATCTGAGAAGGAGGAAGTCATCAATGAACCTCTGGATGTAAACGGAAAAACCTATTACATAACCACTGTTTCCATGGGAAATCCCCATGCTATTGTTTATATGGACGACATTGACCATCTGGATATTGAAAAGATCGGCCCGGATTTCGAGAACCATGTTGCATTTCCGGATCGTGTAAATACCGAATTTGTAAAAGTGATCGATAAACATACTGTAAAAATGCGTGTATGGGAACGCGGTTCAGGAGAGACTCTTGCCTGCGGTACCGGTGCATGTGCGGTAGCAGTCGCTTCTGTCCTTAACGGACATGTAGACGGTGACAGTCCCGTCACTGTAAAGCTTCTTGGCGGTGACCTGCAGATTTTCTGGAACAGACAGGAGAATCTGGTTTACATGACAGGTCCGGCTGCTACAGTGTTTGACGGTGAAATTGATGTAAGTTTTCTGAAATAAAAATCTATCATCTGCAGCGTATAATAAAAAACGGATACAAACCATTCAGTTATGGTTATGTATCCGTTTTTTCAACGTTAATTATCAACTTTTATACTGCAAATCCCAGTATTCTTTCCACAATAAAGACCGCCGCACATGCGAATAACGCAACTGTGAGAAGACTTTTCTCCTTATATGCCGCAATCAGCGCCACGATAAATCCCACAGCAGCCGAGATCACACTGTCTGTAGCAAAAAGAATCGCCGGAAATGTCATTGCTGCCAGACATGCATAAGGAACATAGTACAGAAATGACCTGATAAAGGGACTTGTGATCTCTTTTCTGGAAAGAGCCAACGGAAGCATACGGATCAGATATGTAACTGCCGCCATCACCAGAATGTAAATATAAATGTTATGACTCATGAACACTCTCCTCTTCTTTCTCATCCTCTATCGGACAGAAATATGCTGCTGCCCCTGCCACGATCAGTGTAGTGATAATGATCACAAAACCGGAAGAAACCTCTGACAGCAGCGGAACTACCTTAAACAATGTACTGATCACCATCGCTGCAGCAACAACCCACAGCACTGCCCTGTTTTTCTTTGCCGGAGGAATAATGATTGCAAGAAACATGCCATAAATAGCCACACTGAGGGCACTCATCATAAAATTCGGAAGCAGATTTCCGGAAATCGCTCCTGCCAGAGTTCCAAGTACCCACCCTGGAATTGCCACACACATGGCACCATAATTATAGAATGTGCTTATCTTTCCCGGTTGGCTGGCACTGATTCCGAAAATCTCATCTGTCACGCCAAATGCCGCAATATAACGATGAACCGGTGATTCATCTCTTCTGAATTTCTGCGCAAGGGAAAATGACATCAGACAGTATCTCAGATTAATGATCAGCTGTGTCAGTGCCATCTCCCAGTAAGAACCGCTCATTACCATAATTTCAAGTCCTGCAAACTGTCCCGCTGATGTTACATTTGTCAGCGAAATCAGTACAGCCTGCCAGATACTCAGTCCATCAGCAACTGCCATCATGCCAAATGTAAACGATACGGCAAAATATCCCAATCCTATGGGAACGCCATCTTTTAACCCTTTCCTGAAGCTCTCACTTCTCATGTTTCCTTCCTCCTGTGTTCACTGATTTTTTATATTACTGTGACGGAATGAACAGTAACTTTTTAATCAGTATTCTGTGTTTCTTTATTTGCTTCACACTTGCATTCTTTGCATACTCCATATAGTATAGAATTTTTACACTGCAAAGTAAAGCCATGGCTTTCTTCTATATGATGAGAAATCTCTTCCATAAAATGGCATTCCAGATGGATGATCTTTCCACATTTTACACATTTTAAATGCAGATGCTGCTCACATCCACGCCCCGGTTCTACATACTGATAGGCAGCCTGGCATCCCTTCTCGGCCACATATTTAATTACAGTCCCATCCTTTGCAAGCTTATCCAGATAGCGGTAAATAGTTGTGATATTTACCTCACTGTCGTGGGACTTCAGATATTCGTCCACATCTGCTGCTGTTACAGTATGGTCATTACTTTTCTTCAGATATTCAAGTATTTTTCTGCGGCTTGCTGTCGCATAATTGCTTCCCGCCATATTCTTTACATTTCCTCCTTAAATGAACATATCACCAGACGGCGATATAACCGAAAATCAGCCTGCCTGCCGTTTCCGGCAGACAGACTGCATATTATTACACTTTCACATCAATTATATAATCAGAAAACAATTCCTGCAAGTTCAATAATGATTCCCCAGAATACGCCAAGTGTATAAAGAGTTCCCACAATCTTCAGATTCTGCTTCCTGTCTCTGTTCAGCCGGAACAGAACCAGAAGCCCTACTCCCGCATTTACCAGAAGCCCTGACATCATTGCTCCTGCTCCGATAATGTGATCCAGATATAACTGGGTGATCACTACAGAAGAAGCACAGTTTGGAATCAGTCCAACCACAGCAGCGATCAGTTCACCCACAACCGGGGTTCCTGTAAAAAGTCCTGCCAGTGCTTCTTCCCCAACCAATCCAATAATAATATTTAACGCGAGAGAAATCAAGAAAATGTACACAAAAACTTTTAATGTATGAGATGCCGCCGAAGAAATGATCCCATGTTCACAATGACAGCGTTCTTCTTCACAAATATCATGAATATCCATATCCGGTTCCTGTTTCTTCAGCATATGTGTATAAACATATTCCAGCACCAGACCTGAAAACATTCCGATCGCCGCTTTGCAGGCCAGGATTTTCACAATTGTAATTGCAGGCACTGCATTAGAGATCATAATTGGAAACATTTCATCTGAAGTAGACAGATATACTGCAATCAGAGTTCCCACTGTGATCACCCGCCCTGAAAAAAGGCTGGATGCTGCTGCCGAAAATCCACACTGCGGAATCACTCCCAGAAGTCCGCCCCATACAGGTCCAAATTTACCTGCTTTGCGGATTCTTTTTCGCGCTGCAGAACCGGTCTTATGCTCCAGCCATTCCATAAATAAATAGGTAAGAAAAAGAAAAGGAATCAGCTTTATGCTGTCTGTTACTGAATCTAATATAATCTCTGACATATATTTCTCCTTGTGTTTACTAATTGTACAACAGCTTCTCTGTTTTTTCAGCAGAGCCTTTTACAATACTGTATTTGCACTTTGTTTGTATTTGCAATCTGTTTACATTTGCAACTTATTTGCATTTCAGTATTATATAGTATTTTTCCAATTTGTCAAGTCCAACTCTTTCCGGTAAAGACATAAAAAAAGACCATCTTCCAAACGTATGGGGGGATTTCTGGAAAATGGTCTTCTTATTTACGTTTTATTTATGCAATAATAAAATAAAGGAGGTTATACGATAATTATTCAGCAACTGCTTTAAATGCTTCGTCAAGATCCTGAATGATATCATCAATGTTCTCTGTACCAATGGAAAGACGGATTGTATTTGGTTTGATACCCTGATCAAGAAGTTCTTCTTCTGTGCACTGGCTGTGTGTTGTTGTAGCGGGATGGATAACAAGGGATTTCACATCAGCTACATTTGCGAGCAATGAGAACAGTTCCAGATTATCAATAAAATCTTTTGCTTTCTGTGCATCACCTTTAATTTCAAAAGTAAAGATGGAGCCGCCGCCGTTCGGGAAGTATTTTCTGTAAAGTTCCTGCTGTTCCGGATCTGCAGATACAGAAGGATGATGAACTTTCTCTACCTGTGGATGGTTATTTAAGTACTGAACAACTTTCAGCGCATTCTCTACATGGCGTTCAACACGAAGTGACAGTGTTTCAAGTCCCTGAAGGAAAATAAATGAACTTACAGGAGAGATTGTTGCACCTGTATCACGAAGAAGGATTGCACGAATCTTTGTAACAAATGCTGCAGGTCCGCATGCTTTTGTAAAGCTTACACCATGATAGCTTGGGTTTGGCTCTGTCAGGGATGCAAATTTACCGGATGCCTCCCAGTCAAATTTACCACTCTCAACAATAACACCACCGATTGTTGTTCCATGTCCACCAATAAACTTGGTTGCAGAGTGAACAACGATATCAGCACCATATTCGATTGGTCTTACAAGGTAAGGTGTTGCAAATGTGTTATCTACAACAAGCGGGATTTTATGTGCATGAGCGATCTTTGCAATAGCTTCAATGTCAACCACATCAGAGTTCGGGTTTCCAAGTGTTTCAATGTAAACAGCTTTTGTGTTATCCTGAATTGCGTTCTCTACTTCTTCAAGGTTGAATACATCAACAAATGTTGTTGTAATTCCATAAGCCGGAAGTGTATGCTCAAGCAGGTTTGTTGTTCCGCCGTAGATGTTTTTGGCTGCAACGATATGATCACCCTGCTGTGCAAGATTTTCAATTGTGTATGTGATTGCTGCTGCACCGGATGCTACTGCAAGTGCTGCAGAACCCCCTTCAAGTGCTGCGATTCTTTTCTCAAATACATCTTCAGTCGGATTTGTAAGACGTCCGTAAATATTACCTGCATCTGCAAGCCCGAAACGAGCTGCTGCGTGGTCACAATTTCTGAACACATAAGAAGATGTCTGGTAAATCGGCACTGCTCTTGCATCTGTAACCGGATCCGGACTTTCCTGTCCTACATGAAGCTGTAATGTTTCAAATTTGAAATGTCTGTCTTTTCTTTCGATTTTTTTTCCCATGGCGTATATCCTCATCTTTCTGTGATTTATAATGATCTGAAAAATTCAGTTCCGGCTCTCGAGTACTCTTATCCCTAAGCCGTCTCTGTTTCTACATATTTCATATCTGTTTGATATGATTTAGCATGTCTGTATATTACCATTTAATTCCTAGTACGTCAATAGGAAAAAATCTATAACCTTTAATAAATAATAACTATATGTTTTATTTAATGCAATTCTCGATCACGCCGCCGCCCACAACAACATCTTCATCATACAGCACAACTGCCTGTCCTCTGGTGATAGCTCTCTGTGGTTTATCGAAACGCACATGCAAAACCCCATCCTCTGTCTGCCACGCCACAGCATCCTGCTCCGGATGACGGTAACGTATCTTTGCTTTCAGTCTCATCGGCTCTTTCAGGGATTCGCAGGAAATCAGATTCACTTTTTCAGCTGTCAGTTCTGAATGAAAAAGATCCTCATTACTTCCCAGTACCACCCGATTGGTCTTCGGGGAAATATCACATACATACAGTCTGGATGCAGCCGGGATCCCAAGACCTCTTCTCTGTCCAAGTGTATAATGAATGATACCCTTATGCGTACCAAGGATATTTCCTTCTGTATCTACAAAATCTCCCGGTTTTGATCTGCGTCCCGTATACTGTTCGATGAACTTCGCATAATCTCCATCCGGTACAAAACAGATATCCTGGCTGTCATGCTTTCTGGCATTGACAAAGCCATGCTTTTCTGCTATCTCACGCACTTCTGTTTTGCGCAGACCGCCAAGAGGCAGAGAAATATGCGCAAGCTGTTCCTGTGTCAGCATATAGAGTACATAGCTCTGATCCTTTGTGTCATCTACTGCCTTTTTCAACAGATAACGACCTTTTTCCTCATCATATTCCACACGTGCATAATGACCGGTCACAATGTAATCATATTCCAATTCACGCATCCTCTGAAACATCTTGTCAAACTTCAGATATCGATTACAGTCAATACAGGGATTTGGTGTGGTACCATGTTCATAGGCATCTACAAAACGATCCATAACGTCTTCCTTAAATCTCTCGGAAAAGTTGAACACATAATATCTGATTCCCATTCTGTAGCAGACGTTTCTGGCATCCTCCACATCGTCCAGGGAACAGCAGGTTTTCTCCCTCTTAACTCCTATATCCTCATTATGAAACAATTTCATGGTAGCACCAATACACTCATCACCAGTTTCCTTTGTAAGCAGAGCAGCTACAGAGCTGTCCACTCCTCCGCTCATTGCGATAATTGCTTTTCTCATTTTTTTATTCCATCCTGTTCTGCATCCGGCTGTCCGGAATACTATTCTTCAACATTTCACTGTTTTCGTACATAATCACTGATATTGTCAAACGTAAAATTTCTTTTACGGCATGTCTATTCTAACACACTTATATAAAATAAAAAAAGCCCTTAAAAGGGCTTTTTTTATTTTATAATCGAATCACAGGGATTCTTCTGACATTCTCCCCAGTTACACAAATAATGGAGTTGAATAGTAACGGTCACCGGAATCCGGAAGGAGGGCTACAATTGTCTTTCCTTTATTCTCCGGTCTCTTAGCCAGTTGAATTGCTGCATAGAGAGCTGCACCGGAAGAAATACCAACAAGGATTCCCTCATGTTTTGCGATCAGTTTACCTGTTGTGAACGCATCTTCGTTTTCAACCGGAAAAACTTCGTCATAAACATCTGTATTTAATGCTTTCGGAATAAATCCTGCACCAATGCCCTGAATCTTATGCGGGCCGCTTTTTCCCTGAGAAAGCACAGGAGAAGTTGCCGGCTCTACTGCCACTACTTTCACATCCGGATTCTGGGATTTCAGATACTCGCCCACACCAGTAATAGTTCCGCCTGTACCAACGCCGGCCACAAAAATGTCTACCTGTCCGTCTGCGTCTTTCCAGATTTCCGGTCCTGTAGTTTTTCTGTGGATTTCCGGGTTTGCAGGATTCTCAAACTGTCCGGGAATAAAGCTGTTCTCATATTCTGCTGCCAGTTCATTAGCCTTGGCAATAGCTCCGTTCATACCTTTGCTTCCGTCTGTAAGCACAATCTCTGCACCGTATGCTTTAAGAATATTCCTTCTCTCAACGCTCATTGTCTCCGGCATTGTAAGGATTACTTTATATCCTTTGATCGCAGCAAGAGATGCAAGACCGATTCCAGTATTTCCTGATGTAGGCTCAATGATCACTGCACCCGGCTTCAACTGGCCTTTTGCCTCTGCATCCTCGATCATATTCAATGCAATACGATCCTTGGCACTACCTGCAGGATTAAAATACTCAAGCTTTACAAGTATCCTGGCCTCCAGCCCAAGCTCTTTCTCAATATTTCCAACCTCAAGAAGAGGAGTATTTCCAACCAGTTCTGCAGCATTCTTATAGATTTTACCCATGAGTTCGCCCTCCTTATTTCATACTAAGTAGATATGAATTATATGTTATATACATCATATGTTAAATACGCTTTATTGTCAAGCAAAAAATATAAAACGTACAAACAAAATTTTAACCGGATCAGATTACATAATCATTTCCCATCTCTTCATACCAGTCCTTAAGGTCCTGAAGTGTTACTTTATCCAGAACTCCTTCAATGGCTTCATCCAGCATTTTCCACAGATGGAGTGTTACACATTCCCCTGCCCTGCTGCACTGGTTTGGCTCATCTTCAAGACAGGCCACCGGCTTCATACTGCCTTCTGTCAGTCTGAGGATACTGCCCACCGTATATGTCTGCGGTTCTCTTGCCAGCATATATCCTCCCTGGGCACCTCTTAAACTCTTGACATAACCTGCTTTTTTTAACGATGAGATAATCTGCTCCAGATATTTTTCTGAAATAGTTTCTCTTGCGGAAATATCTTTAATCTTGACCAATTCTCCTGTATTATGCACTGCAAGATCAAGCATCAGTCTTAACGCATATCTTCCTTTTGTAGAAATCTGCATTTTCCAAATCCTCCTGACTAAATATTATTAAGCATCTGATCCGGACTGAATCATCCATTTACAGTAATTTTGCAAAATACTGCAATCAGTCCGGCTTGTCAGAATGCAAAGTTCTGTTTCACCTGTTTATTATTCCTTTTAATTATATAGTATTCCTAGTTGTTTAGTCAAGATGTATTTTCATTACCGTTCACACACCACGTAAAAATCACAGGACTTTCTCAAAGCCCTGTGATCCTCTCATTATTTCTCCAGTTCTTCGGCTGAAGTAAATACATTAAATCCATTATTTTTAAGAATACATTCTGTCACTGCACCATCCTCCGCCTGCAGGATCACTACAGGTCTGAGATCTTTTCTGTGGAAAGAAGTATAAATATAGTCAAGGCTTACATTACTGTCTGCCGCTACTTTCAGGAGTTCATCCAGCCCTCCCACCTGGTCCTTCATATCAACCACGATTGCCTGAGTAATACGGTTCATATATCCGCTCTGATTTAAAACCATTTCCGCTTTGTCAGGATTGTCGCAGATCATACGGAAAATTGCAAACTCCGGTGCATCAAAACATGCAAATCCATAAATATTAATGCCGTTATCTGCAATTATACCGGTCACTCTTTTCAGACTTCCTGCTTTATTTTCTACAAATACAATGTTCTGTTTAATCATTTCTCTTATCCTCCGGAAAACTTTTCATTAACAGTAAAATTTATAATTCTTCATCCACATACTTCTGGATATTCGACGCATTTACATATTTTGTCACATGATTTCCATTCATGATCACCAGAGTAGGTGCCTGCATGATCCCGAACTCTTTCGCCATTTCCGGATTTTTTTCTGCATCAATAATCTCAAGTTCTTCACCTTCAAGCATCTTCTTTGCCATCCTGCAGTTTGGACAGGTACTTGTAGTAAACAGATACTTATGCTCCGTTACCGGCTGAATTTTCACATCATCCTTTGTCACAGTCACAACACTGGTATGAACCGGCTGCATTTTTTTGATATCTGAATGCATCACATCATAAAGTGTACGATTCTTATATTCCTGTGCCTTACCATCATTCCAGTTCTGGACCGGTCTGTAATATCCTGTGATACGGCTGTAAACCTCTGCTTTCTTACCACATTTCGGACAGGTAAAATGCTCTCCGCTGATATAACCATGTTCCTTACATACAGAATATGTTGGAGAAATCGTATAATATGGCAGCTTATAATTCTCTGCAATCTTACGTACCAGTGCCGCTGCCGCCTTCCAGTCCGGAAGTTTCTCTCCGATAAATGCATGGAATACCGTACCGGATGTGTAAAGCGTCTGCAGATCATCCTGAATATCCAGTGCATCGAAGATATCAGTGGTATATTCAACCGGAAGGTGTGAACTGTTTGTATAATAAGGAGTATCTCCTTCCCTGCCTGCTGTCTTAATATCAGGCCAACGTTTTCTGTCATGTTTTGCCAGACGATAGGCAGTAGATTCCGCCGGAGTTGCTTCAAGATTAAACAGCTCTCCCTCATATTTTTCCTGATAATCAGAGAGACGTTCTCTCATATGCAGAAGAACCTCTTTGGTAAAATTCTGAGTGCGTTCATCGGACATATCTTTGCCTAACCAGCGTGCATTCAGCCCCACTTCATTCATTCCCACAAGACCGATAGTAGAAAAATGATTGGAAAAGCTTCCCAGATATCTCTTCGTATAAGGGTACAGACCTTCATCCAGAAGCTTGCCGATAACTTCTCTCTTAATATGAAGAGAACGTGCGGAAATATCCATCAGACGGTCCAAACGATTGTAAAATTCCTCCGGGGTCCTGGAAAGATATGCAATACGCGGCATATTAATGGTCACTACCCCTACAGAACCCGTACTCTCTCCTGAACCAAAGAATCCCCCGCTCTTCTTACGAAGTTCTCTTAAATCCAGACGCAGACGGCAGCACATGCTCCTGATATCACTTGGCTTCATATCACTGTTAATATAGTTGGAAAAATACGGTGTTCCATATTTGGAAGTCATTTCAAAAAGCAGACGATTGTTCTCTGTATCAGACCAGTCAAATTCTTTTGTAATGGAATAGGTCGGAATCGGATACTGGAAGCCGCGTCCGTTAGCATCTCCCTCGATCATGGTCTCTATGAACGCCTTATTGATCATATCCATTTCTTTCTTACAGTCTTTATACTTGAAGTCCATATTCTTTCCGCCTACGATGGCAGGAAGTTCTGCAAGATCGTCCGGCACCGTCCAGTCCAGTGTAATATTGGAAAATGGTGCCTGTGTTCCCCATCTGCTCGGAGTATTTACCCCATAAATAAAGGATTCAATACACTTCTTCACTTCCGGATAACTCAAATGATCTGCCTTGACAAAAGGTGCCAGATAAGTATCAAAGGAAGAAAAAGCCTGCGCTCCTGCCCATTCATTCTGCATAATTCCGAGGAAGTTTACCATTTGATTACAGAGAACGCTCAAATGTTTCGCAGGCGAAGAAGTAATCTTTCCCTCAATACCGCCAAGTCCCTCCTGTATCAGTTGTTTCAGCGACCATCCTGCACAATATCCGGTCAGCATGGAAAGATCATGGATATGGATATCTGCATTTCTGTGTGCATCTGCAATTTCATTGTCATAAATCTCAGACAGCCAGTAGTTTGCAGTTACCGCACCGGAATTACTTAAGATCAGTCCGCCTACAGAATAGGTAACTGTGGAATTCTCTTTTACACGCCAGTCTTCCACCTTTACATAGCTGTTTACGATTTCTTTATAATCCAGAATCGTCGACTTCATATTACGGACCTTTTCTCTCTGTTTGCGGTAGAGAATGTAAGCTTTGGCCACATCTGCATATCCTGCCTGGATCAGTACATTTTCAACACTGTCCTGAATTTCCTCTACAGTTATCTTATTATCTGTAATCTTTTTCTGAAAGTCAGAAGTAACACGCAGCCCTAAAAGATCGATCATCTCTTCGCTATAATTTTTCTCTTTTGCATCAAAGGCTTTGTGGATGGCCGCTGTAATTTTACCAATCTTAAATTCATCCAGTTCACCGTCACGTTTTACTACCTGAAACATATCTAATGCCCCCATTTTCTGTTGTTCATATGTTTCTCCGGCATAAACATACCGAAGACATTTTGTCTGCCACGCTCTTCCCGGCAGACGCTTTAGGTTCATTGTATCAGAGTATCCTCTGTTAGTCAACACGCAGAAACACCATATAATGTCCCATTCCGTCGCAAAGGTACAATATATGGTGTTTTTATCAAAAAAAAATTTTTGACTGCTGTCTGTTCAGTCTTATACAACTCTGGTATAAATTTCACCGGGAACCCTCGCCTTTACAAGAATCCCGTCCTCTGTATATTCTTCCGAAAGAAGCTGTCCGTATTCACGTATCAGCTGAATTTTTCCAGCCTCCTGATAAGGAAAAAGACGCTCCACATAAATCTGCTCTTCTGCCAGAAGTTTCTCCAGAAGAGTATTCAGGTTTTCCAGTCCCTCACCTGTCCTAGCAGAAACCTTCAGTGTGTAATCAGACTTAAAGTCTCTTAAAACTGATGCTCCCGGTGCATCCTGCTTATTAAAAAGCGTGATGATCTTCTTTCCCATCACTCCCAGCTCTTTCAGTGTCTCATATACCACATGCATCTGCATTTCCGCCTGTGGATTAGATGAGTCTACTACATGGATAATATAATCCGCATATTTTGCCTCTTCAAGCGTACTCCTGAACGCCTCGATCAGATGATGGGGCAGTTTATGGATAAAACCAACTGTATCTGTCAGTAATATCTGCTGCCCATCCTTCAGATTCAGGAGTCTGGTCGTAGGATCCAGAGTTGCAAACAATTTATCCTCCGACAAAACCTCAGAACCTGTCAGTTTATTCAACAGGGTAGACTTTCCTGCATTTGTATACCCTACAATGGCAGCGGTCTTCATATTACCTCTTGCACGACCCGAACGAAGCAGTTCCCGGTGCTTCTCCACCTGAACCAATTCCTGCTTCAGAGCAGAAATCCTTGTACGGATAAGACGGCGGTCTGTTTCCAGTTTCTTTTCACCAGGACCTCTGGTACCGATTCCTCCGCCGAGACGTGAAAGAGATTCTCTGAGTCCCACCAGACGTGCCGCTCTGTAGCGAAGCTGCGCAAGTTCAACCTGTATCTTTCCCTCACTGGTTATGGCACGTGACGCAAAAATGTCCAGGATCAGCAATGTTCTGTCCATCACCTTGCAGTCCAGTTCACGTTCCAGATTGTTCAGCTGCGCAGGAGAAAGTTCATCATCACAGATAATACCTGTTGCATCCATGGCATACACCAGTGCACGTACTTCCTCTATCTTTCCTTTTCCAATATAAGTTCCCGGATGTATTGCCTCTCGATTCTGAACTATCCTGCCCACTGTAACAGCTCCTGCAGTTGAGGCAAGTTCTCCCAGTTCATCCAGAGACTCTTCCACATTATCATTCTCTCCTGTCTGAACGCCAACAAGAATAACACGTTCTTCCGGTTTTCCAAATTCCTCCATAGTCTCTCCTTGATCAGTCCTGAGTATCTGTTACATTTACACGTGTCTTCAGAAATGCCAGTTCTTTCTTTACAGTCTTATCTTCCGGATATAACTCCAGATATTCCTGCGCTTTCTGCAATGCGGTCTGAAAATCCAGTTTCTTTTCATAAACTGCAATTTCATTAAACAACAGGCTTTGCATCTCTTCACCATCTGCTGTCTGGATCCCACTGGTAATATTCGAGAGTGCGCTGTCATAATCCCCTGCTTCCATATCACACAGCGCAAGTCCGTTAAAGCCTTTTGCCCCATTATCTGCCTGAGATACATATTTCTGGAACATGGTTCTGGCATTCTCACTGTCTCCCTGATCCATATATACCATTCCCAGCAATGCCAGTGCTTCTGTATTATCGCTATCTATCGCTTTTTTCAGTTCGTCAGCCGCATTGTCGTAATCTTCCATGTAATAATAAACCCGGCCTCTGTCATAATGATCCTGCGCATTCTTTGCAGTTCCGCTGAGTGCCGCTTCCAGATAACGGGTGCCATCTGCTTCCATATCCTTTTCCAGATATGCTCCATAGATCTGGATTGCCCTGTCATAGGTTGCATCCTCACCATATGCCTGTTCAAAATCAGAGCCTGCTTCCTCATAGGAGTCCATCGCAAGCGCAACCTTTCCTGTCAGAAAATACAGATCCGCATCCATATCATAAGATTCGGCCAATGTCTGACAATCCGTCATTGCCTCGTTATATGCTTTTATTTTCAGATAAGCAGCCGCTCTGTAAGACAAAATATCTTTTTTAAGTTTCCGACCTACTTTATCGCAGGCCAGTGCATTATTGAAATTCGTTATAGCATCTTCGTAATTTCCCAGTTTCATCTGAGCCACTCCGGCACCTCTGTAAGACTGAGCCGGCTTTACACCTGCTGCGACAGATGTCTCATATTCTTCCAATGCAATTTCATAATTTCCAATCTTCAGATCCTGTGCTGCCTGTTTATAATTTCTCGAATTCTCTGCACTGCATCCTGCCAGAGTCATAAAACTCAGACAGTACACTGCCAGAAGTGCTCCCATTCTCTTACTCTTCATGCAATTCCTTTGCCGGCTGATCAGTCGACGATCAGTCCTTCTGCTTCCATCACTTCTATTACACGGTTTACTTTCTCATGGCAGATTTCATCTGTTCCTGCTTCTACCATAATGCGGATCAGCGGCTCTGTACCACTCTCACGCACCAGAATACGTCCGTCGCTGCTCAGCTCTTTGGCAACTTTTTCTACAATTTCATTAACCTTTTTATTTTCTCTTGCAGTTTTCTTATCTGCTACCCTGACGTTTCTCAGAAGCTGTGGATATACCTTCATCTCTTTTGCAAGATCACAGAGTGTTGTTTTCTTTTCTACACATGCTTCCATTATCATCAGAGATGTAAGGATTCCATCACCTGTCGCCGCATAACGGCTGAAAATAATATGTCCGGACTGCTCGCCACCCAGACCGTAATCATTTTCCATCATGTTTTCAGCAACATACTTATCTCCGACTGCAGTCTGCTCATATCGCATGCCCTCTCTCTCCAGAGATTTATACAGACCAAGATTAGACATAACAGTTGTTACTACTGTATTATCTTTTAATCTTCCCTGTTCTTTGAGATATTTTCCGCATACATACATGATCTTGTCACCGTCAACTACATTTCCCTTATGGTCAACAGCAATACAGCGGTCAGCATCACCATCATATGCAAAGCCGATATCCAGACCGTTGTCCACCACATATTTCTGCAGAACTTCGATGTGGGTAGAACCGCAATTTGTATTGATATTTGTTCCATTCGGATTATTATTGATCACATAAGTCTTTGCCTGAAGTGCATCGAATACACTCTTCGCAATTGCTGAAGAACTTCCATTTGCACAGTCAAGACCTACCTTCATTCCTTTGAAATCACAATTCGGAATAGAAATCAGATGTCCAATGTAACGGTTTCTTCCTGATGCAAAATCAACAGTCCGTCCAATATCTTCTTTTGTCGCAAAAGGCAGATCCTCGATCAGGCCATCCAGATATGCTTCAATCCTTGTTTCTACTTCCGCTTCAATCTTCTGTCCATTGCCATTGAGAAGTTTGATTCCATTATCATAAAATGGATTGTGACTTGCAGAAATCATAATACCGCAGTCAAAATCCTCGGTACGTACTGCATAGGAAACGCTTGGAGTTGTAGTTACATGAAGAAGATAGGCATCTGCTCCTGAAGCAGTCAGACCTGCAACAAGTGCATACTCAAACATATAACTGCTTCTTCTTGTATCTTTTCCGATAACAATCTTAGCCTTGTGGTTTCTTCCGTAATACCAGCCTACATAACGGCCTACCTTAAATGCATGATCAACTGTCAGTTTAACGTTAGCTTCCCCACGAAATCCGTCAGTTCCAAAATATTTTCCCATAATAATTCTCCTTTGCTTCCTGAAACATTCTCACTCTCTGTTACTGTCATTAATCCTCTTACTATTTATAAAGTCCGGCCGGATATACCCCTGCTTCTGTAAGATTTTTAAATGCATTCATAACTGTTTCTTTATCTTCCTGATAGGTTACTCCAAACCAGGTATCTTTTGTTTCCAGAACATCAACTCCTGCACTTCCATTTCTGATCAGACGATCCACCAATTCCGGAAGCAGATATTCCTTTTTAATATCCTCCGGTGCAAGCTCACTGAGAAATTCTGTAAATCCTTTCTCAAGGATATCCATAAAGTCCGGTGTCAGCCCCCACATATTCATAGAAACAAGATTCTTTACATCCAGTTCCTGTACACTTCCGTCTGCATTTCTTGACTCAGCTCCTGTAGCAGTCTTAAATATATCATGTGTCTCTGTCACACCTGTAAGCTGCCCATTCTCAATATTACAGATACCTCTGGTAACACTTCCGTTATCGCTCAATGTATTTCCAAGTCTGAAACCAGCCATACAGATATGGAGTTTTCCATCTTTTGGCTGTTCCTGTACAAGATAATCATGTACCTTCACATAAGCTTCTTTTCCGTAATAATCATCCGCATTGATAACAATAAACGGCTCATCCAGAACCTTCTTTGCTGCAAGTACAGCCTGACCGGTTCCCCATGGCTTTGTGCGGTCAGCCGGTTTTGAAAACCCTTCCGGCAGATCATCCAATTCCTGGAATACATACTCTACTTCCGTAATTTTCTCAATACGTTCTCCGATCACTCTGCGGAACTCTTCTTCCAGATCTTTTCGGATAATAAACACTACTTTATTAAATCCTGCTTCCAGCGCATCATGGATGGAATAATCCATAATAATCTCTCCACATGGTCCCACCGGTGCAAGCTGTTTGATTCCTTTTCCAAAACGGCTTCCGATTCCTGCTGCCATAATTACAAGTGCTGTTTTCTGCATAAATATTTTCCTCCTACGCTATTATTGTTTATTGACATAACTCTCAATATTTTCTGTTTCTATATCAAAAATCTATAACAATTTATTCCTCTTCCTGCAGATTGCTCAGTTTCGCAGCCTGATCTGCGGCAATCAGACTGTCAATGATCTCATCCAGATCACCATTCAAAACATTCTCAAGTCTGTGCAGTGTCAGTTTAATTCTATGGTCTGTCACACGTCCCTGCGGGAAATTGTAAGTCCTGATCTTCTCTGAACGGTCACCGGTTCCGATCTGGCTTCTTCTTGCCTCTGCCTCAGCATCATGCTGCTTTGCAAGTTCCATCTCGTACAGACGGGAACGAAGAACCTTCAGCGCCTTATCTTTATTCTTAAGCTGTGACTTCTCATCCTGACAGGAGATTACAATTCCTGTAGGAATATGGGTCAGTCGTACAGCAGAATCTGTTGTATTGACACACTGTCCACCGTTTCCGGATGCGCGGAACACATCGAATTTACAGTCATTCATATCCAGATGGAAATCAATTTCCTCTGCCTCCGGCATAATAGCAACTGTACATGTAGAGGTATGGATACGTCCGCCGGACTCTGTTTCAGGAACTCGCTGTACACGATGTACACCACTTTCATATTTCAGTCTGGAATAAGCCCCCGCACCTGTGATCATAAATGTTACTTCCTTAAATCCGCCGATTCCGTTCTCATTGAGACTCATCATCTCTGTTTTCCAGCGGCGGGATTCTGCATATTTCACATACATACGGTAAATCTCTGCTGCAAAAAGAGCCGCTTCATCCCCACCTGCACCTGCACGGATCTCCACAATAACGTTTTTATTATCGTTCGGATCCTTGGGAAGAAGGAGTATCTTAAGTTCATGCTCCAGTTCCTCAACATTCTTCTTTGCCTCAGACAGTTCCTCTTTCAACATTTCACGCATATCTTCATCTTTTTCTTCTTCAAGCATGGAAAGACTGTCCTGTATTGTCTCTTTATTCTTCTTATATTCCCGATAAGTATCTACGATCGGCTGCAGATCACTTTGTTCCTTCATCAGTTTCTGGAAATGTTCCTGATTATCGGTAACTCCCGGCTCTCCAAGCTCATTGAGCACTTCTTCAAAACGAATGAGCAGATCGTCTAATTTATCAAACATATTCATCCTCCTGTAATTTCTTTCGTCCAAGAACCACACGGTCCAGACCGGCGAGATCCTGTCTTATCTCAATATTTTCAAATCCTTCTTTCTGCAGAAGGGCTGCCACATCTTTTCCCTGACTGCATCCGATTTCATACAAAAGCCAGCCGCCCGGAACAAGGTAATCCTGTGCCTCTTCTGTGATAGCCCTGTAAAAATAAAGCCCGTCTTCCATACCATCCAGTGCCATGCGCGGATCATGTAATTTTACTTCATCCATAAGTTCTTCGATCTCAGCCGTTGGAATATATGGTGGATTTGATACAATCATATCATAAGCTTCGGTGTAATTTCCATTATTATTTTGATGTTCCGTAACTTTTTCAATATCTTTTGTTTTACCTTTTACACCATTTTCTTTCATATCCCCGGTTCCATACACAGTGTTTCTCACTTCCGCGAACAGATTACTCTGTACAAATTCCACACGTTCTGCCACTTCAAGTGTCCGTGCATTCCGCATTGCCACATTCAATGCCTCTTTTGATAAATCCACACCCTTTCCGTATGCACCGGGCAGTTCTTTCATAAGACTGATAAGAATACATCCTGATCCTGTACACATATCAAGAATATGAGGATTTTCCAGGGTTTTCATACATTCAAGTCCCAGTTCCACCAGTGTTTCTGTATCCTGTCTGGGTACCAGCACATTCTCATCTACATAAAATTCATAGCCCATAAAAAAAGCCTGATGCGTCAGATGCTGCAGCGGTATGTGTCCGGCACGTCTGCTGATCAGTTCCAGATACCGTTCAGCATTCTCCTCTGTGACACATTCTTCTCCGTGTGCAAAATAATACGCCCGGCTTTTTCCTGTGATATATTCCAGAAGGAGCCAGGCATCCAGCCCGGCATCCCTGATCCCTGCCTTAGCAAGGATTATCTGTCCCTTTTTTAATAATCCTGTCAGAGTCTCTCTGTTCATGATTCCACTTCAACCCCGAATTCTTCTTTCAGATATGCTCTCCAGTCAAAAACTGCCTCTACTGCTTTGATCGCAACTTCTGCCATATCTGCTGTTGGTTCCTTAGTTGTAAGTTTCTGCATTGCCAACCCCGGTTTACTGAAGAAATCAGCCAGCTTACTGTCTGATCTTCCTGCCCACTGGATAATCTCAAAAGATATACCTGCTACAATCGGCACCATAAGAAGCCTTCCAAACAGTCTCGCCCAGTAAAACGGAACTAATACAAAAACAAAATGCAGAAAAATACTGATCAGCATAACCAGAAACAAAAAACTGGTCCCACATCTTTTATGCTGTCTGGAACTTGCAAGAACATTCTCCACTGTAAGCGGAAGTCCATGCTCAACACAGTTAATGCATTTATGTTCAGCTCCATGATACATGAATGTTCTCTGGATATCCTTCATTCTGGAAATCAGAAGCATATATCCCATAAATAACGCGAGCTTCACAAACGCCTCAACTATCGTAACTACAAATTCCGAAGCCCCGACCTTTTTACACAGACTTGCAAGAGCATATGGCAGCAGCATAAAAGCAGCAACTGACACCACGATTGAAATGGCGACAGTCACATATAGCAGCCATTTAAACTGCTTATCCTCTTTTGCCTTCTTCGCGGCCAGTTCCTCTTCCGAAAGCGCAGCATTCTTCTGTTTATCCTCTTCGTCCTCCTCGTCTCCTGCAATCTCTGCTGAGTACATCAGACATTTGGTACCGACCACCAGAGAATCCACAAAGCTTACTACACCGCGGATCAGTGGATATTTAAGAAACTTCGCATTTCCAAATATGCATTTGTAGTCTTCTACCTTTAATTCAATCTCATTGTCCGGTCTGCGGACAGCAATGGAATATTTATCTTTATGCCGCATCATGATACCTTCCATTACAGCCTGACCGCCGATATTCGATGATTTCATTCTTTTCTCCCAAAGAAACAAGAAAGGCTGAGATTTCCCAACCTCAGCCTTCTCAATTCTTACTATATTCTGATTATTTGTTCAGGCCGTATTTCTTATTAAACTTATCGATACGTCCGCGAGCCTGAGCAGCTTTCTGCTGACCTGTATAGAATGGATGACATTTAGAGCAGATTTCTACATGGATGTCCTGTTTTGTAGATCCTGTTACAAATGTGTTTCCACAGTTGCAGGTTACAGTTGCCTGATAATAATTAGGATGGATTCCTTCTCTCATGATTTTCACCTCTCTGTAAAGATTCTATTTTCTATTCGTATTCATTTGACGAATTTACTATTAAACAGCTTTATGAGTATAACATATCATCCCATAGAATGCAAGTTATTTTAAAATTTATTTAATTTTTTTTTACAACGTTTCAGATGAACTTCTGTTTTTTTACAGTCTGTACAAATTCTGTATTATTTTTCGTGCGGGTAAACATATTAAGGATCTGTTCTACCGCATCTTCTGACTTCATTCCATTAAGGGCTTTCCGCATAATGTAAACCGCATCCTGTTCTTCTCTGCTCAGCAGCAGATCCTCTCTTCTTGTACCTGATTTCTGGATATCGATTGCCGGGAATACACGTTTTTCCTGCAGTTTTCGGTCAAGCACCAGTTCCATATTACCGGTTCCCTTAAATTCCTCATAAATTACATCATCCATCTTGCTTCCTGTATCCACAAGTGCTGTGGCAAGGATAGTAAGGCTTCCACCCTCTCTCATATTTCTGGCTGCGCCAAAGAACCTTTTCGGCATATGAAGAGCTGCAGGATCCAGACCACCGGAAAGAGTTCGTCCACTTGGCGGGATGATCAGGTTATATGCCCTTGCCAGTCTTGTAATAGAGTCAAGAAGAATCGTAACGTCTTTTTTATGTTCTACCAGACGGCGTGCACGTTCTATTACCATCTCAGACACACGTTTATGATGTTCCGGCAGTTCATCAAATGTAGAATAGATAACCTCCACATTATCACCGCAGATGGCCTCTTTGATATCTGTAACCTCCTCAGGACGTTCATCGATCAGGAGAATGATCAGATGCATATTCGGATTATTTTTCAAAATAGACTTGGCCACATCTTTCAGTAACGTTGTTTTACCTGCTTTTGGCGGAGATACGATCATTCCTCGCTGTCCTTTACCGATGGGGCTGATCAGATCTACAATCCTCATGGCAACCGTGCCGCCCGGTCTCTCCATCACCAGCCTCTCATTCGGAAAGATTGGTGTCATATCTTCAAAATTGTAACGTTTCTGTCCCTCACTCGGATGGAATCCATTAATGGATGTCACATACAGCAGGGCACTGAATTTTTCTCCCTGAGTCTTGATACGGATATTTCCCTTAATAATATCACCTGTTTTCAGGTTAAATCTGCGGATCTGGGAAGGAGATACATAAATATCATTTTCTCCGGGAAGATAATTCTCACAGCGGATAAAACCATAGCCGTCAGGAAGTACCTCAAGGATTCCATCCGCCCGCTCTCCACTGTCAAGCTGCACTGTTTCCGCCGGAACATGATACTGCGCACTGTCCTGCATCCTCTCCGGCTGGCGCTCCTGATTTCTGTCCTGCCGGCGTTCTGGTTGATATTCCTGATTATTATCCTGCTTTTTTGTCTCACTCTCCAGTTCATCTTCGTGAAGCATTCTCTCGATCAATTCTGGTTTCCGCAATGCCGAAACCCCCTTTAATCCTCTGGCTTTTGCCAAATCTCTTAAAGTTGCCAGTGATAATGATTCATACTTTTCTCTCATAAAATAATCCTCTGCTCTTTGTTTTTATTGTTGATAGTCATAATTATTTTTATTTTTGTTTTTCTGATTTCTTATGTACCTGATTGAATTTTTTCTTTATTAATCTATCTATGTTTTTTCTATAACAGTTAACGGGATAATCTGTCTGAACCGACACGAATATCAGATTTATGGTTACTGTTCACTCCGTCAGCAACACACTTCGCGATATGCAGAAAAATCATATTCCTGCTGATATTTTCATATTCATCTTAACACATCTTCTCCATAATTGACAATACTATATTATTCCAAATCATAATTATTGGCAAGCTATTTTATGCGACAAAAAAGTAAGGCCATCGACATAACAGAGAAAGTCCGGAGACACAAAACATGCCTCCGGACTTTCTCTAAATACTGATATAAAATTTTTATTAAGGAAATTCATATCGGATAAATCCGGTAAAATTATCTCCAGACTATACCGTATACTTTCTTAACCTTAGCAATACGGTCATCTGTAAACTTATCCACCGCTTCTTTGACTGCTTCATAAGTTTTCGGTCTTGCTGATTTCAATGCTGCAGGATTCAATGTATACTCTTTGAAAGACTCAGCAAAATATTCTGCACTGTTCTGTGTAACATAAGATTTATTGAATGCTGTGTACAGTGCCTTCTCCTGCTCGAAAATTGCTTTGAACTGTGCTGTCTGATCTGTATTTCCGGAAATAAATGCTACAAAATGTCCTAATTCATGATAAATCGTATCATCTGCTTTTCTCAGTGTGATCTTTCTGTTTCGGGTATCATAATATCCGGAATAGGAAACAGAAGGATTAACCTCTGCGGTGAACCCAAGAGTTCTGTATGCAGTAAGCACACGGCTGTCTGCTTTTGATGCATACTGTCCCACATCTATTGCACCTTTTACTGAATTGTTACTGTTAGTTGTTGTAACAACTGTCGCGCCTGTACCTGTTGCATTCTTCGCAGTTGTAGTAGTCTTCACTGTTGTAGTAGATGCTGTTGTAACAACTTTAACCTTTGATTTCTTTGTATACTTTTCTGTAATCTGCTTTACAACTGTTGTCTGAGTTGTAACAGTTGCATTTGAAGTCTCTGATACCTTCTTAGATGTTGTTGAAGTTGCAGGAAGAGACTTTGTATAAGTCTTTTTTGCAGCTTTTTTCATTTTAACCTTTTTAGTAGAAGTACTCTTGCTCGTCCTGGTATTTACCTTCGGCTGTGACGCAAGAGGTGTCTCCTCTTCTGCAATGGTAGTCTCCATCACCGGATCTGTATATGACGGCAGTTCCGGAATCTGATTCTGCTGCACAACAGCCACCCCGCCTACTGCAACTGCAAGTACTACTGCGGTAAGACCTGCTGCTATTTTTTTCTTCTTTAATAATTCAACTATTCTCTTCTTCATAATCTTTACACATCCTTTCTGATCATACCTCTGTATCGATACATTTCCGAAAATTATAAAAACCGCCTATATTTTAAAATATAAACGGTTACCACAAAATAACTGACATACATCAGCCTTCTTCTCATTTTCCGAAATCGCATCACAGAATTGAAATTTAATGCGGCAACCGGCTGTCATAGTCAACCTGTGACCTTAGACCCATGGCTTTGCGTCCCCATCTTTCAACAGGTTTGCCTTTACTATAGTATATGCTTTTCTTCTTTATTTTGTCAAGGTTTCCGGCACGAATTTTAACATAAATATTAAATTTTGTACATTTTTTATACTAAATCTGATATACTGTAAACAGCAACAAAATTTCCATGATATCTGTTCCAAACCAGAGATATCGATTTCAAGATAAAAGTGAGGAAAATATACATGCGGATTTTTCATATCCGCCCCTTTATTGCATTCATACTGATTTTTCTTCTGACCGGCTGCAGCTCTTCCGGCAAAAAAGAAGAACCACCTGTCTATTCCCCGCTTCAGGTTCTTGTGCCGGAAGCACCGGGAAAGAAAACACTGGGCGCATCTCCGCTAATATTGGACATTTCCAATGTAGATCAGGGATATCTCACTGCGGTTTCCGATTCTGACAGTCAGAAGATGAATATCCAGCTTACTGATAAAGACGGAACTGTTTATTCTTACTTTGTTAGTCCAAAGGAAAGTGCAGTCATTCCTTTCTCCAGCGGAAGCGGTACTTACCAGGTCTGCTGCTACCAGCAGATAGACGGTTCTCAGTATGCTGCATTATTTGCAGACACTCTGGAAGTCAGCTTAGAAAACGAATTCCTGCCTTTTCTTTACCCGAATCAGTATGTGAACTTTACACCTGACTCCGATTCCAGCAAACTGGCGCTTTCTATGATTTCAGAAGATGCATCCGATGTAGATGCCCTTCAGGCCATTTACAATTATGTGACCCGGAATCTTACCTATGATTATGAACTGGCAGATACCGTTGAATCCGGTTACCTTCCGGATGTGGATGCAACTTTGAAATCCGGAAGGGGAATCTGCTTTGATTATGCAGCTCTCACCACTGCCATGCTCCGTGCCCGGGATATCCCCTGCAAGCTGCAGATCGGATATGCCGGCACAGTGAAACACGCCTGGATCAGTGTTTATATCCGTTCAAAGGGTTGGGTTGACAAAGCTGTGGAATTCAGCGGAGAATCCTGGTCACGTATGGATCCCACTTTTGATTCCAACAGTGAGGATAAAAAAGGCATTCAGCAATACATAGGGGACGATGACAATTACAGCGTACAATTTACACGTTAGAAAGTCTGCTTCTCTGCCGACTTTCACACTAAAACTTCAGGAGGCATTTATGCGTCAAAAAAACAAACTGACCAATGAAGAACTTTTCCATTTCTGTGAACAGTTTTCCATTCTTCTGCACTCCGGCATTTCCTGTGCCGAGGGACTGGAACTGATGCTGGACGACAGCCGCACACAGCGGGGAAAAGATTTTTTTCAGCTTTTGCTGACAGACTTTGAACAGAACGGTTCCTTCTCTCAGGCATTAGAAAATTCAGGATATTTTCCGGAATCTATGACCTCTTATGTGAATATCGGCGAGGAAACCGGATGTCTGGATGAAGTTCTCAAAAGCTTATCCGAACATTATGAACAGGAAATTGAGATATCCGAAAATATCCGCAGTGCAGTCACCTATCCATTGCTTATGCTTGCTATGATGGGAACGGTCATTGTCATTCTTCTGGTAAAAGTCCTTCCGGTTTTTCAACAGGTTTTCCGACAGATGGGGCTGGAAATGAATAACTTTTCAAACGGGCTTTTAAATGCCGGAGTCGTTATCAGCCGTTATTTTTCAGTTTTAATGATTCTGATCCTTGTTGTCATTGCCGGAGTCGTTGCGCTTTTCTTTACAGAAAAAGGACGTTCCTGCCTGCGTCAGCTTTCCGTTAAACTGCCTTATATCAGAGAAATCTCCATCTCCGCTGACTATGCGCGTCTGACTCAGGCCATTGCCATGGGAATCCACAGTGGTCTGGATCATGTTGTCACGCTGGAAATGGCTCAGGATCTTCTCTCCCATCCGGATATACGAAAAAAGGCTGAAAAAGCATGTAACCTTCTGGAAAATGGTGTTCTTTTTGAAGATGCGCTTTCAGAATCCGGTCTCTTCGAGGGACTGAACGCACGTCTGATCACAGTCGGACTCCGCGCAGGTGCAGCAGATGAAGTTATGAACAGGCTCGCTGATAGATATCGTGATTTGGCCCTGACAGCCACAGGAAATATTATTTCTATCGTAGAACCATCCATTGTGATCCTTTTCTCTCTTCTGGTCGGTCTGGTCCTTCTCTCTGTTATGATGCCTTTACTTGGAATTCTTTCAGAAATTGTTGTGTGAGGTAACGGATATGGATATATTTGAAACAGGGCATACACGCCTCAGAAGAAAACTGAGAAACATTCTGCCAGTTATGATACTGGTGTTTCTCTGTCTGATATTTTATCTGGGGATTTCCTGTGCGGGCATAGAAACCATTTCACAGGAACAGGATTCTCTGCTGCGGGCTCTTGAACAGGGTGCCATACATACTTATGCACTGACGGGCCATTATCCCCAGAGTCTGGAAGAACTGCTGCAGGATTACAATATCTCCTATGATACAGACAAATTTGTAGTTGAATATGTTCCTTCCGGTTCCAATCTTCTTCCTTCTGTCAGTGTTCTGCGTCTCTCTTCCGGAAAAGGAGGCAGCCTATGAACAGTTCCAAACGCCGCAGACATCCCATTGACAGCCTTTTCACAGTTGTACTTCTGGGACTTTTTCTGATTTTTCTGCTTGTGATGCTTCTTTTTTCAGCACAGGCTTATCGAACAGCAGTGGCAGAAGATCAGCAGAACAATAATCTGTATACCGCTTCCGCTTACATAACCGCCAAATTCCGCCAGCACGATCATTCACAGAGCATTTCCACAGACACTATAGACGATATCCTTGCATTCTGTATGACTGACACAATAAATGGACAGCAATATATAACCTATATTTATCTGAAAGATCATCATCTGAAGGAGCTTTTTACCTCTGCCGGAAATACACCTTCCGCCCAGATGGGTACGGATATCGCAGAACTGAACGATTTCCGTATCTGGCAGGAAGCAGATGGATTTTACCGCATCACCCTTACAGACCCGGATGGGAATACCTGCAGTCTGCTGCTGCACTCTGGTGTTCCGACAAGGAGATTTCAATCATGAAAAAAATAACCACACACTCAAAATCCAGCCTGTTTTTAATGGAAATGATTCTTTCCATTCTCATTCTGGCACTGACCTGTACTGCCTGCATCAGAATTTTTGCAGCTGCAAAGACGCAGCGAAAAGAAGCCAGAGAACTGAACCATATCCAAGAGCTGGTCACTTCTGCCGGTGAGACTCTTGAGGGGTGGGACGGACAGCTTTCCTCATTTACCCGGATATTCGGACAGCCTTCAAAGACCTCCGGAGCTTTGCTGCAATATTTCTATGACAACAACTGGAACACCTGCCCGGAAAATTCAGCCGTATATACCATGACTATACAGCCTGCAGCTTCTGAGACAGAGAAAACTGCTGATATAAATTTTTATAACTCAGAACAGAACAATCTGTATCAGCTTTCTGTCTCATTTCCTTTTGTATCAGAAAGGACGGTCAGTGATGAATAAAAAAAGAACCTCTTTTCTCTCTGTAGGAATCCCATCCATGTGTACGATTTTCTCTGTACTCTGTCTGGTGATCCTTTCACTGCTGACTCTTAATACTTCCAGACAGGATCTTAAGAACAGCAAACTTACTCTTGAACAGACTACTGCTTATTATACCGCCTGCTCCACTGCTTCTGAAGAATATCAGGAACTGACAGATTATGCACAGCAGATATTTGCAGACTGCAAGGATCGGAATGCTTATGACACCCGGATGTCATCTGTCACAAAAAAATATCCGGATGCCAAATGGAATCCGGAGACACAGATTTTATCCTTCACTGTAGATTTTGCAAAAGAACAGGCAATATATATAGAAGTAAGTATTCCATATTCTTCCACCCTGATACCGGAAATCCTGACATGGAAAACCATCAGTTTCACCAGCTGGAATCCTGACACCAGACAACCTGTTTACAAAGGAGATACAAAATGACAGAACAGACGATACCTGAATATTTATCTTTCGCTACTGAACATCACGCATCTGATATTTTTATTATTGCAGGACGGCCACTTTCCTTTAAAATCGACGGCAAACTGTCAACTCATGGCGAACGGTTAATGCCTGCAGACACAGAAGCCTTGCTCCGGCAGATTTACCAGATGGCAAATAACCGCAATTTTGACCGTTTTCTGGAAACCGGCGACGACGACTTTTCCTGTTCCATTCCCGGTCTTTCCCGTTTTCGTGTAAATACATACCGCCAGAGAAGTTCTCTGGCAGCAGTTATCAGGGTAATTGCTTTCGAGCTTCCCCATCCTGATGAACTTAACATCCCGGAAGATGTCATGTCTGTTGCTGATTTCACCAGAGGGATGGTACTTGTCACAGGACCTGCCGGAAGCGGTAAATCCACAACAATGGCATGTATCGTTGACCGTATCAATCATTCCAGGGAAGGCCATATCATCACTCTGGAAGATCCTCTGGAATATCTGCACAGGCATGATAAATGTATTGTCAGCCAGCGTGAGATCTGCACAGATACGGAAAGCTATCTGGTTTCCCTCCGCGCCACCCTGCGTCAGAGTCCGGATGTGATCCTTCTTGGGGAAATGCGCGATTACGAAACAATCCAGACCGCCATGACTGCCGCCGAAACCGGCCATCTGATCCTGTCCAGTCTCCACACTACAGGTGCCGCCAATACGATCGGACGTATCGTAGATGTATTTGAACCCGCTCAGCAGAGGCAGATTTCCATCCAATTGTCTATGGTATTGCAGGCAGTAATCTCCCAGCAGCTTATACCTGATGTAAACGGGCACACCATTCCTGTCTTTGAAGTCATGTGCCTGAATCCTGCAATCCGAAATATGATCCGGGATAATAAAGTCCATCAGATTGACGGCGTTATCGCCTCATCCGCACATGAACATATGCGTTCCATGGATCAGAGTCTTCTGGAACTTTATAAACAGAGTAAAATTACAAAAGAAACTGCATTGAAATTTGCTTCCAATGCAGATATGCTGAAACGAAAACTATAATAATACGCTACTTACCAGATTCAATTAATGTACCAGACTTCCCACTAATCCATAGGAAACAACATACATAATGACAGTTGCCATAATAATGCCGCAGAAGATTGCCAGAGAAGATTTCTTAATATCGATTTCCAGAAGAGATGCGATCAGAGAACCTGTCCATGCTCCTGTTCCCGGAAGCGGGATTCCCACAAACAGCATCAGTCCCCAAAACTCGTATTTCTTTACCTGATCGCTCTTTCGCATTGCTCTGTCTTCCAGTTTTATGACAAGCCCCCGGAAAAGCTTCGTCTTTTTCAGAACTTTAAAAATCTGTCTGATAAACAGCAGGATAAAGGGAATGGGGATAATATTTCCAACAATACACAACGGAATTGCCTTTGCAGCCGAAATCTTCAATAATGATGCGGCAAGCAGTCCTCCTCTGAGTTCCAGCAGCGGAATCATTGAAATAATAAATACTGCTCCTTCAGGCGAAATATATTGTGACAGGTTCTGCGAGAACCAATGTACCAGTGCTTCCATAAAGCCTCCTAACTCTTACTTGAGATAATCTTTCAAAAAGTCAATAAATTTCTGCATTTCTTCCTTTGTTCCAATAGTAATACGAAGGAAGTTATCAATCCTGTCTTTCGGGAAATAGCGTACATAAATATGCTGCTCTCTTAATGCTTCAAAAAGTTCTTTTGCCAGACAGGTTTCGTGAGTGGCAAAGATAAAGTTGGACATGGAATCCTGGAAAGAGAATCCCAGTGCTTTTAACTCTTTCTTTGTCCATTCCCTTGTCTCTATGATCTTATTACAGGTTTTCTCAAAATATGCCTTGTCCTCAACTGCTGCCACGCCTGCCGCAAGTGCTGTGCGATCCATAGTATAGGAGTTGAAAGAATACTTCACATCATTCAAAAATCTGATCAGTTTCCCATTTCCGCATGCAAAACCAATTCTCATCCCTGCCATGGAACGTGACTTGGAAAAAGTCTGTACAACCAGAAGGTTATCATATTTTTCAATCAGCGGAAGTGCTGACTGACCGCCAAAATCCACATATGCCTCATCTACGATCACGATTACATCCGGATTATGACGGATTATGTCCTCTACATCCTCCAATGGCAATTCCACACCGGTAGGCGCATTGGGATTCGGGAATACAATTCCACCATTTTCTCTGAAATAATCTTCTTTCTTTATATGAAAGTTCTCATCCAGTGCCGGTCTCTCATATGGGATGCGAAACAGGTCTGCCCATACATCATAAAAAGAATATGTGATATCCGGAAAAAGAACCGGTTTCTGTGAATTGAAAAACGTGAGAAAACTCATGGCAAGCACATCATCGGAACCTACTCCCACAAAAACCTGTTCATCCTTCAGCCCGTAATTCTCTGCAATGGCATGTACCAGTTCTCCTGCTGTGGGATCCGGATAAAGTCTCATAGTATCTGTATCCATCTCCCTCAGTGCCTTCTCCACTCCAGGTGCCGGCGGATATGGATTCTCGTTGGTATTCAGCTTTATCATATCCGGCTGGTGGGGCTGCTCGCCCGGTGTATATGGTATTACTTTACGTATATTTTCTTCCCATCTGCTCATTTATCTGATTCCTTTCATGTTTTTTATTGTTTTTCACTTTCGTCAGTATAACATTAATCGTCATTTTCGTAAATCAACTTTTTACATTTTGCTGATTGACAAACCCATTTTGCAAGTTTATAATAGGCGACAGAAAAGATAAGAGAGATTAAAACGTTGAAGAGAAGAGTACGCTGAGAAACGTTACAGAGAGAAATGCATACCGGTGCAAGCATTTCATCGCGAATCAGCCGAAGACCACCTCTGAGTGACTTTAATACAGTCCGGTGATTCCGTTACCATCGAATGAAGTGGTTCTGATCAGGTGAATTTATCCATCAGTAATGATCAGGACAACCGGGGTGGAACCGCGAGTAATGATATCTCGTCCCCTACAGTATTTAATCGTACTGTAGGGGATTTTTTTATTCTTTCTTTTCCCCCTTTGCAGTACAAAATACACCGAAAGATGATTCTCACATCCCAACAGATAACCGGACATCTGACGGCATACAAGGAATATATAAATAAAGAATAAAGGAGATAATGACCATGATCGTAACATTAAAAGACGGATCAAAAAAAGAATACGCTGAAGCAAAATCAGTCATCGACATTGCTTACGACATCAGCGAAGGCCTTGCACGTGCAGCCTGTGCAGGTGAAGTAAACGGAGAAGTCGTGGACTTAAGAACAGTTCTCGACAGTGACTGCGAATTAAACATCCTGACAGCAAAAGACGAAAAAGGACTTGCAGTTCTCCGTCACACAGCATCCCATGTACTTGCCCAGGCAGTGCAGACATTATATCCAGATGCAAAGGTTGCTATCGGACCTTCTATTGACACAGGATTCTACTATGATTTCGACTGCCCTCCATTCTCCCGTGATGACCTGGATGCAATCGAAAAAGAAATGAAAAAGATCATCAAAAAAGGCGCTAAGATCGAACGCTTCACAAAATCAAGAGAAGATGCCATCGCATACTTCCAAGAAAAAAATGAACCATATAAAGTCGAACTGGTTGAAGACCTTCCGGAAGGCTCCGAAATCTCTTTCTATTCCCAGGGCGACTGGACAGACCTCTGCGCAGGTCCTCACCTTATGAGCGTAAAAGGTGTAAAAGCATTCAAGCTTCTCTCCTCCTCCAGCGCTTACTGGAGAGGCAGCGAAAAGAACGCAATGCTCACACGTATCTACGGAACCGCTTATCCTTCCAAGGACGAACTGAAAGAACATCTGGAACAGATGGAAGAAGCAAAAAGACGTGACCACAACAAGCTTGGCCGTGAAATGAAGATCTTCACAACTGTAGACGTAATCGGACAGGGACTTCCGCTTATTATGCCAAACGGTGTGATCATAATGCAGGAACTCCAGCGCTGGATTGAAGACGAAGAGACAAAACGTGGCTATGTAAGAACAAAAACTCCGTTAATGGCCAAGAGCGATCTCTACAAGATTTCCGGTCACTGGGATCATTACAAAGATGGTATGTTCGTTCTCGGTGATGAAGAGACAGACAAAGAAGTATTTGCACTTCGTCCTATGACATGCCCGTTCCAGTACTATGTATATAAGGCAGAACAGCACAGCTACCGTGACCTTCCTCTTCGTTACGGTGAAACATCCACTCTGTTCCGTAATGAGGATTCCGGAGAAATGCACGGCCTGACACGTGTACGTCAGTTCACAATCTCCGAGGGACATCTGATCGTAAGACCTGACCAGATGGTAAAGGAATTCAAAGACTGTATCGCACTTGCACAGTACTGCCTGCAGGTTCTCGGCGTGGAGGAAGACGTAACCTATCATCTTTCCAAATGGGACCCGAACAACAGAGCAAAATACATCGGTGAGCCGGAAGTATGGGAAGAAACCGAAGGACATATCCGTCAGATGCTGGAAGAGCTGAACATTCCGTTTACAGAGGATGTTGGAGAAGCTGCTTTCTACGGACCTAAGGTCGATATCAATGCAAAGAACGTATACGGAAAAGAAGATACAATGATTACAATCCAGTGGGATGCTCTCCTTGCTGAACAGTTTGATATGTACTATATTGATGAGAACGGTGAAAAACAGCGTCCATACATCATCCATCGTACATCCATGGGATGCTACGAAAGAACACTGGCATGGCTGATTGAGAAATATGCAGGCATGTTCCCGACATGGCTCTGCCCGGAACAGGTTCGTGTAATCCCGATTTCCGAGAAATTCCACGACTATGCTGCCAAAGTTGAAGCTCAGTTAAAAGACAGCGGAATCCGCTGCTCTGTTGACCAGCGTTCCGAAAAGATGGGCTACAAGATCCGTGAAGCACGTCTTGCAAGAGTTCCATATATGCTCATTGTTGGTGCCAAAGAGGAAGAAGAAGGCAAGGTTTCTGTAAGAAGCCGTTATCTTGGCGACGAAGGAATGAAAGACCTTGGCGAATTCCTCTCAGCAATCAAAGAAGAAATCAAAAACAAAACAATCCGCAAGATTGAAGTACAGGAAGAAAACAAATAGGCAGGTTCCCTGCTGAGATCACAAAAAGCCCTGAAGCTTAGAGCTCCGGGGCTTTTTTGATATTTTCGATTCTTTTATCTTCAGATTTGTGATATACTTTATGTATTACTTACAGACTCCCGGGAGGAAACAGCTATGCAAAATACAATTCCTGACGAAAGATATTATGTGGCTGATGAAGCCATTTTAGGTGCTTTTTTTAAATTGATAAAGGAAAAGTCTCCTGATAAGATTACAGTATCCGATATTATCAAAACAGCCGGGATTGCCAGAAGTACTTTTTATAACCACTATCAGGACATCCCTTCACTGATCTCTGCTGTTGAAGATAAAACGATTCAGGATGTGTTTTCCATGATGGAAAATTTTCAGCCCAAAAATGACCGGGATATCTGCAGTTCCTATTTTCTGACCCTGTGCCGGTACACTATGGAAAATCCTTTTCTGTCCGGTCTTTTGAGCACGCCTCATGGGAATGACCTGTTTGAAAAAATGCTGACTATGCTACATCATTATGTCACAGAGACTACATCTAATTCCAGGCCTGACAGGCATACAAAGGAAGAAGTTTCCTATGTGATCACCTGCGCCATCGGCAGTACCATCGGCGTTCTCCATAAATGGAGCCGGGATAATTTTAATCTGGAACCGGAAGTAATCGCTGATATTCTGTCTGAAATTTTTTTATCCGGTATGCTGCCACTTTTATCCTAGATCGTGTCTGAAAATCATTGCTATAAGCCTTTGTCTTATTCCAGAGGCTCATCAATCAGAACATCCTGCCTCTTAATCTTCTTTGTAGTATTGCGAATAAACGGATTTTTGCGGACAACCAGTCCTGTAATACGGCGATAGGTTGGCTGATTTCTGTTATATTCATCCAGAAATGCCTGAAGCTGTGTCTGAATTGCCTCTGTATCCAATGCTTTTGCTTCCACAACAGCCTGCTCCGGATAGATGCGGGCGGTCAGTCCATTGTCCTCACCTGTTACGATCACTTCACCTACCAGCGGATTAAGGGCCAGCTTATTCTCAATCTCCTCCGGAGATACATTTTCACCGTTGGACAAAATGATCAGGTTCTTCACACGTCCATTGATAAACAGGTAACCGTCCTCATCCATATATCCCTTGTCACCTGTATGCAGCCATCCATCCTTTAAAGTCTCTGCTGTCTCATCAGGCATCTGATAATATCCTTTCATAACGCTACTTCCCTTTACCAGAATCTCACCGTTTTCGAATCTGATCTCTACATTTTCAAGTGGTTTTCCGATAGAACCCTTTTTATGGTTTTCCGGTGTATTATTGCTGATAACAGGAGAGCATTCTGACATTCCATAGCCTTCCAGTACTTCAACGCCATATTCTGCAAAACGGTCAATATAGTACGGATCCAGATGTGCACCACCTGTAAAGATAATGCGCAGTTTTCCACCAAATACCTTTTCTGCAAGAACTGCCTTCGGGATTGACGGGTCAGCGGCAGTCAGTCTCTTATAAATAGTCTCGATCATCATTGGAACCATAAGCATAATATCCGGTTTGAAAATACTCATATTCCTTACCATATGGAGCAGGGAATCATTGATGCAAAGAGTTGCACCCAGAGAGAATCCCTTCAGCCAGTCCATAACAAGGCAAAATGCGTGATGGATCGGAAGCACACTGAGCACGGCAGTTCCCGGTTCTGCTGTGATCTTTACTGCCTCAACATTGGAAGCCAGATTGTTCTGTGTCAGCATAACACCCTTGCTCTTTCCTGTTGTTCCGGAAGTAAAAATAAGGGTTGCAATATCCTCTGCATCCGGGCAGACAGAATCTGCTGATGCGCTCTTTCCCGCATTTCGAAGTTCACCAATACCATATACTTTTGCCGGTGCATCTTCTACCTCTTCCTGAAGCATCCACACTTTCTGAAGTTTCGGGCAGTTTCCAAGAAATGCATCCAGATATGGCCTAAGCTTCGGACTTAAGAAAAGAGCTACGGAATCGGAACGGTTAAGCAAATCGATCAGATCCTCACAGGGAAGTGCGGCATCCAGCGGTACTGCAGTGGTACATCCGGTGATGATTCCCAGATAACTTTCCATCCACTCTACAGAACTGGTTCCGATCAGTGCAATGTGTTTGCCCTCAAAGCCTTCTGCAAGAAGACCTTTTCTGGTGGAAACTACATTTTCCATCAGTTCGCCATAGCTTCTTTCCATGATTTCCTTTTTGTTGAGCCATTTTACTGCTTTTACTTCGTCAAATTTACGTGCACTTTCTTCTAATATATTTCTGATCAGCATGTCTGTTCCCCCATTATTTCTGAACTGTTCAAGTTATGGATATCCTGTCAGGTACAAAATATCTTTGACCCTGACATCTTTATAAGGTTTTACTTCGAAAAAAATTACTGAAGTTCTTCCAGCAGATTTAAGGCTTCGCCAAGAGTTGTGATCTTCAGCACTTCGCTCTCATCAAGTTCAAGATCAAAGGTATCCTCAAGCTCACCTAAAAAGGACATAAAATCCAGAGAGCTGAAACCCAGATCCTCGCGAAATCTCATCTCATTATTCATTTCTTCCGGTGCTACCTTGCTGTACTGTGCTACGATATTTTTAAATTTCATTTCCTGATTCATTGCATTTCCTCCTGATATTGATTTAGTTAAACCAGTTCCATAATTTCGCCGATGCTCATATCCGGCTCTGCGATTCCCTTGAAAAGAATACGCATCATATAATAATAGAGCAGTTCCATGTCATGTTCCTCCAGATGAGCAGTCTGGTAATGATAGGAGAAATTCATACCTCCATCTTCTGTATGGGATACAGTCAGATACATCTTCTTGGTAGCTGCACCGTTTGCAAACCATTTTGCATGCTGACGGATAGTTCCAAGCATTTCATTCTCCACCTTCACAGTCATTGGCTGGTAAGTCAGATAACAGCTCTCATATCCTGTATGCTCCGGTGTATTGTATCTCTTTCTCATCTCATCCATAATAAGTGCCGGATCATAATTACTGTGCATGTAGATACGATTCTGCATATTCTGGATCTCATAAGCAGCAGAAAGGAAATCTGTCTCCGGTGCGATCACTGTTCTGCATGGGAACATGATGGTTCTGCTTCCTCCGGAAGTCCACTCATCATGAGTAGAACGTCTGGATATAAAGTTCTGAATAGTAATATCTTCCTGTCCGTTATTTACCTTTGACAGATAGGTACGGATGCCAAGCAGAAGAAGGTTTGTCATAGACAGCTGATGGTTCATACAGAAATCGATCAGATTTTTAGTTGGTCCCGGCTCCAGATAATAATCCTTAACTGCCACAAACAGATCCTTCATCTCAATATCAGAAGAACGAAGTTTAGGATTTCCATGACGTTTTCTCGCCTCCTCCAGTACGGACGGTCCCTGAATATCAGAATACAAAGGCTCGCCCAGCGTATCCAGCTGGTCATCCCAGAATTTCTTATCTTTTGCAAAACGTTTCTCGTTGCCTGCTTTTGCCAGGTCTTTTTTCAGTACTGTCTCAAAGTCTGCCAGTTCCTGCGGATAGGCTGTTCCATATTTATAATAGGTATATAACTGAAACAGATCACCGATCATTACTACCAGACCACAGGAATCGATCAGTCTGTGATCCATATGTACAAAGAAACCATTATATCCTTCCGGCAGCTTCAACATAGTAAACTCGCACATGGGAATGTCATCACCGTCAAAGGTTTCGTATGCCCACTGCTGCATCAGCTCGTCTGCTTTTGCAAGGCTTCCCATTCCTGACAGATCCTTAAATCCGATATCCCTTGGATCTTGTTTTACAAGATACTGCTGTACATTTCCGTCTTTATCAGGCTTTGTAAAACGGATTCTGGTGCATCCGGAACGTTCTGTCTCCATCTGAATGCATTTTTTTAATAATCCAAAATCCAGTTCAGCCTGTACAGATGCCACAACACTGACACCGGATACCTGCTGTGTACCGTAATCCATGATCCAGTTGTGGTGCATTTTCTGTGCTGCTGTTAAAGGATAGTAGTTTGCCATACTTTATTTAACCTCCATCACCCGTTTTTCTCTTTTCCCGGGTATAAAAACATTACATACTTGTTCATCATTCCTTTTTTATTACGTGACAAAAAATAGCACAGATTTTTCCCAAATACCAGTACCCTCAGGACTTAATGAACACTTTACATAAAATTGACCGGGACTTATCATGCATTTAACAAAACGCATCTAATAAGTCCCGGTCAGAGATTATTGTCATTCGTAATCGCCTTTGGCGGTTGAAAACAGTCACATTATTTTTCAGAATGACTGCCATCATATTTTTCAAAAAACTCCATCACTGTACGCTGATACAGTTCCGGATCTGCATAGGCACTGCACAGATGCCTTGCTTCCGGTACAATGACCAGCTCCTTTGGTGCTCTGCACAGCATATAGTTCTGGAATGAATTGTTCGGATACACATAGGTGTCCTTCTCTCCATGAAAGAAAAGAACAGGTCTTGTATTCCTTTTCATCGCTTCTGTGGTATCCGCATCCTTCATATGAAATCCGGCAATAAGGTGACACAGGCAATCCATTTCCTTTAAAAGCACAGGGATATAATGCAAATGGAACCAGTTGTCAGCCATATCCCGCATCTGCCTTTCCATAGACTGAAAACCACAGTCTGCGATCAGTCCCTTCACTTCTGACGGAAGCCTGTATCCAGATGCCATCAGCACAGCGGATGCTCCCATAGACTGTCCATACAGATAGATTGGCAGCTTTTCCTTATTTCGCTCAGACACATAAATTGCCCAACGCTGCACATCCCACTTCTCTTTTGCTCCAAAGGTGATATATTTCCCTTCACTTTCTCCACAGCAGCGCTGTTCCATAAACAGAAGATTGCACTGATGCTCATGGAGATATTTTGCCATAAATGACAAGGAACCAAATCTGCTGCCCCTGTATCCATGGCTTAAGATAACAAACCGCTTTGCATTCTCTGCCGGCAGATAGAATCCATGGAGTTTTAATCCATCCACGCTCTGGATATAGCAGTCCTGCATCTTCTGTGCCTCACACCATGCCCTGCTCTCCTCATATTCCTTTGCATATCCGTTTCTGGGGTGATTATCCCGGATATGGGATAATTCAAACCATTTCTTTCTTTCCTTTTTTCTTTCCCCTCTTTTGCAACAGACCACCATGTTAAAAAAACGCCAGCCAATCTCCAGAACGCCTGAGAAAAAAAGTAACAGCACTGCAGACAGCTTATAAATCTTTTTCTTCATCTATAATTTCCTCTGTTCTTTCTTATTTGATAAACAATCGGATATTCCTGCTTTATTATACTCCTTCTCTTCCAAAATAAAAAGAGCAGTCTACCCCGGATGCAGCTCTTTTTGCATCCGGGTTTCAGACAGCTCCCTGTTATAATCCATATGTTCTGCGATACTTTATGCGTATCATAACCTCTCAGTTCAGAAACTTAAATCTCAGCCAGTTTCAGCAGATCCGGGATCTTGGATTCCCAGCCAAGTGCCATGATATGTACACCCTGACAGTATGGCTTACACTCTTTGATAATACGTGCAGCGATCTCAACACCTGTGATACCTGCTTTTGTCTTTTCTTTGTCTGCTTTCAGTTCCTCGAGCATTTCGTCCGGAACATGAATACCAGCAACATTATTGTTCATGAATTTAGCCATTCCAGCGGACTTAGGAATAATGATACCAACCTGTACAGGTTTTCCGAACTGTTTTGCTTTTTCCATGAATTTGATGAATTTCTCCGGTTCAAATACTGCCTGTGTCTGGAAGTATTCTGCACCTGCAGCTACTTTTCTTTCCATTTTTGCAAGCTGTGCGTCAACGGAATCGCTGCATGGAGATACAACAGCACCCTTGGAGAATTTCGGAGGCTCGCCAACCAGTTCGTTTCCACCAAGATCCACACCGGATTCCAGAAGCTTCACTGTATGAAGAAGGGATACGGAGTCAAGGTCGAATACAGGTTTTGCCTGTGGGTGGTCACCCATCTTTGTATGGTCACCTGTGAGGCAAAGGATGTTGTCAATGCCCAGCATTGCAGCGCTGAGAAGATCAGACTCCAGAGCGATACGGTTTCTGTCACGGCATGCAAGCTGGAAGATCGGATTCATGCCTGCATCCTTGAGAACCTTACACATTGCAAGAGATCCAAGACGCATAACAGAAGACTGGTTATCAGTTACGTTAACTGCATGAACATCCTTAAGGTATGTTTTTGCTTCTTCTACCAGCTCATCTACGTGGATTCCTTTTGGCGGTCCTACTTCTGCAGAAACTACAAATTCACCACGGTCGAATAATTCTTTCATTTTCATTGTACATTGCTCCAATCATTATAATCTATTTTAATTCATCGTCTGTTGCAAAGTTATGAATCTGTGTCGGACATTTCAGCGCGTCAAGGCGTCCGATTTCTTTCAGACGTCTGTAGATGCGTTCCCATCCACATTCCATCTCGCTGTCCACTTCACATTTACCGTTCTTGGAACCACCGCACTGACCGTTCACAAGGCTCTTTGAACATGCTGTGATCGGGCAGATCCCACCTGTCAGGTTCAGGTAGCATTCACCGCACTGGTCACATTTGTACTCTAACGGTGTCACGCCCTGGAAACCAGGTACCGGGTATGTATCGCAGGCTGCACAGACCATCTTGTCTTCCAGATATTCTGAAACGGTCTGTACACCAACACCGCAGGAGAATACCAGAACCAGATCTGCTTCCTGGATCTTGCTCATATGTTTCTTAAGACGTAATTCCATATTTTCCGGATTACAGATGTAATCAGTTGTCATGATTCCTGTCACATTTCCTTCAGCAGCAAGTTCCTTCTGAAGTTGGGCAGCTTCTTTTTCCGGAAAACGAACTTCTTTACATCCATGACAGTTGATAATGAAAACTTTCTTTCCGGCTGTCAGTGATGTAATCGCTTCTTTTGCTTTTAACTGGGTAATCAACATATTACTTCATCCCCCTTACTGCATTTTTTCCGGCTTTGATACTGTTAATGATCGGAATCTTGGAAGAACAGATATACTGACAGCATCTGCACTCAACACAATCCATAACGTTCATGTCTTTCATGCCCTGCCAGTTCTCATCTTTCGCATATTTCACGAAATACAGAGGTGAAAGCTCCATCGGACATACATCTACACAACGTCCGCACTTGATACACGGCTGTTCTTTTGTCTCATCCGGTTCAACGGCAATGATACCATTGGAGCCTTTCATCATCGGTACATCCAGTGTGTTCAGAGGGAATCCCATCATTGGTCCGCCCATCTTAACCAGAACATCGTCATCTGTAAATCCGCCGCAGTAATCGATCAGCTCTCTTACGCTTGTACCGATCTTGATAACGAAGTTTCCAGGATTCTTGATCTTCTCGCCTGTTACTGTAGCAACACGCTCAACCAGAGGCATTCCTGTCTGGATCGCATCGGAGATTGCTTTTACTGTACTGATATTATCTACTACAACGCCGACATCTGCCGGAAGACCGCCACTTGGAACAATTCTTCCCATAACGCGCTTAATGAGAGTTTTCTCAGCGCCCTGCGGGTATTTGGTTCTTGCAACAAATACTTCCATATTTCCGATATCAGCAACTTTTTTCTGCATTAATTCAATGGCATCCGGCTTATTATCCTCGATAACGATGATACCCTTCTCGGCACCTGTTGTCTTAAGGACTGCTTTCAGACCAAAAATAATGTCATCTGCATACTCAAGAAGTACTCTGTGGTCTGCTGTTAACAGAGGCTCACATTCACATCCGTTGAGAAGGATGGTATCTACCGGTTTGGCAGGTTTAAGTTTGACACAGGTCGGGAAACCTGCACCGCCCATACCAACGATTCCGGCTTCACGGATGATATCAATGATTTCATCCGGAGTAAGATTGTCAAGATCACCATGTGGCTGTACGGATTCGTGCAGAGTATTTTTTCCATCCGATTCAATGACAACAGCCATCACTTCGCTTCCACGTGTGCCATGCATACGCGGTTCAACAGCAACTACGGTTCCGCTTACGCTGGAATGTACCGGAGCACTGATAAATCCGGCAGCTTCACCGATCTTCTGACCAACTTTTACAGTGTCACCAACCTGAACGATCGGATTAGCCGGTGCGCCCAGATGCTGTGACATGGAGATTACAACTGTCTTCGGATCCGGGAATTTCTTCAGAGCGATGTGCTCACTGAATTCCTTGCGTTCTGACGGATGAACACCGCCGTAATATCCGTCCAGTCTTTCTTCTCTGATGGACTTCACATAGTCGTTGATCACTTTGAAATTAACTTTGGAGAAATCACGAACCTGTACAGGCTGGTTTAAGAATTCTTCCAGACGTCCCTGTTTTGCAAGTCTCTGGTAAATCTTCTCCCATGCACAGTCTTTATTCGGATCTACTTCGCATTTTCCATTCTTTGCTCCACCGCACTGTCCATTGACAAGACTCTTTGAACAGTCAACGATCGGACAGACACCTCCGGTAATGTTCAGATAACACTGCGCACATGCGTCACAGCTCTTCTTGGTAAGTGCCATGCCATGATGACCTCTGTAGTTAAGGGTGTTGCTTGCAGCAACTACCGGCTTACCTGCCAGATCCGCAACGGTCTGAATACCAAGGCCACAGGAAATTACTACTACATTCTCTGTACCTTCCGGAATCAGATCCTGTAATTTTCTTTCTGTGTGCATCTTGTTGCATAAGAAATCAAATTTTGCACTGCCTGTAACATTCTTTCCCTGATCTGCAGCGAATTTCAGAAATTCGTCACAATCCGGTTCGTCAACAGTTTCAAATTCTTTGAAACATTTGTTGCAGGCAATCACAAACAGGTTGTCCTTACCGTCAAGCACTGATGCAAGTTCATCACTGCTTTTCAGTTTGTACTTAGTATAGTTTTCCAATTGCTCACCTTCCTCACGATAAAATTTTATCCTTATGATATCTGTTCTTATCCGTTCCCTCCATCTCTGCACTCAAAAAAGGGCTAATAAAACCAGATAAATAAGTTCAATACATATACCTTATTAAATGTAACATAAAATGCACATTTTATCCAGTTTTATTAGCAAATTTTATAAATTTCTTCTATGATTTCATCCAAAATTTCTATGAAGTGCAGATATTTGTACTGTAAAGGATGTGAAATCAGCAAATTGTATACAATATACCACATTCTATAGCAACTATGACGATTCAGCACCTTCACACAGTTACGCTCTCAAACTCAAATCTTTAGAAATCGCCTTCGGCGATGGAATAGTGTTACTGTTCACTCCATTCACAGTAACTTAGCCAAAATTCATTCTCGTTTTTATGAACACTCCTGATAATCCTCTCTCACAGTACTTGTATCATGAGTTAAGACGCTGTCCGCAATATTCACAATTGCTCAGACGTCCTTTTATTACCTGATTCTTTGCACCGCAGCTGGTACAGGTAACTGTAATATAAATCTTTTCATTTACACGTCTGTTTGGTGCAGTAATCATAATATAATTTCCTTCTCTGTCTATCTGAATATTCCGCATATATCCCCTGGCAATAAATTTTTCCAGCTTTTTTACTGCACCTTTTCCCAGTTCCTGCTCAAGTTTCTCAAATGAGACCGTATTCTGGGCATAAGATTCAAACCAGCAGGCAATTTCCCTGGCTTTTTTCTTCCGTAATGCTTTCTGAACTTCCCTGAAAGTCGGATATAAAAATAACAGACAGAGCAGTATCTCTGTTGCTGCCATTCCCCAGCGTCCTTCACCAATATACTTCTCCGATGCACCAATAGCTCCCAGGGATAAAAGTATGCAGAAGCCACAAAGAACCCACTTCAGTTTTCCCAACACCCCTGCTTTTTTATTTTTTTCTGTCAAAAAATCATTCATGTCTGTTTCCTCTTTCTCTGATTAATCAAAATTCTATAATATATTGGTGAAGCCTCTGTCAGCCTGCCCCCAGCAGAAGCCATGCATCACCTGACGGATCATAATAATAAACCACATTGTCTCCTACTGCATAATAATGTTCTTTTGTAAAATGATCCTCATGATCCGTTCCCAGAACAAATACCGGACAATTTCTTCCCTCAATGTACTCCTCAGTGCCTGTATACCACAGAGACATACCAAGGCCAAGGTAATAGCTGACTTCATCTGTTTCTGAAAGCTGTTCTCTGGCAATCCTGATATCCAGTTCCGAATCATACCCCGGATCATACTCATCCCAATTATAATATATGGAGAAATCATAGCAGTGGGTTTCTGCTGCAAGATGTCCATCCTTTAACGACACCATAGGATGGTATTGCACACTCATATTCTGCTTCTGTACAGAAACCATCACATTGGAATGAATCTCACTCACATTGCAGCGCAGGATAATGATTTCATTCTCCCTCCCCGTATAATATGGGGCGTTCAGATCATCCAGATATTCCCCTTCTTCCGTAGGCTGAGCCGGATAAACGCTGACCCTGCAATCATCCCCCGGGACAATGGCATAAATTTCATATCCCCCTGCATCAACCACTGTTCCATCCTGTAAAAAAGGATACGCAGCTGCCACTTCTCCCTGTCTGGTATATTCAAGTATCTCTGCTGCCTCTGCACCTTCATAGGTATATCCCAGAAATGCCATTCCGGCCTGACATTCATTTTCCCTGATAATGTCCTGCAGAATTGCCAGATTCTCATCTGCCCCAGGTGCTCTGGCAGATACTTCTCTCATACCTCCGCCATGAATACCAACAGAAAACAGTACCGCACAAACACATACAGCAACCGAATATTTTTTCATACTCTCATCTCCCTTCTTATCAAACGGATATTTGCACTCCGCTTCGCTTTCTGCTCATAACAGAATAACTTCGCAGTTTATCAGCTTGCTATTTTAACGTAGTTACGATCAGTTTACTTTCCAGTGCAGCCGCTATCAAATCTTCTTTACAGCTGTATCCTGCCCTGGCGATCATTTCCTGAAAATTCCATCTCACCCCGGAGGTAGAGCATTTCATTTCCCGCGCAATCTCTGAATATGACATTCCACGAATATACAGGCGGAGCATCTCCAGCTGTCTGGGACTGATATCACCGCTTGTGATCCAGTTAAGCTCCACCTTCGGCGTCATATCCGGAAATACATGCTCACCATTTAAGGTTCTGTGGATCACACTCCGTATTTCCTCTTCCCCGTGATCCTTATACCAGAGACTGTCTGCGCATCCACTTTTTGCCCTCTCCAGCACCTTAGGATCAATCAGGGAAGTAACGATCAATACCTTTGTATATGGATACTTTTCCCTGATTTCTTTTCCGGCACTGAGCCCATCATGATTATGAAACGTCTGCACATCCATGATCACAAGATCAATTGCCGAATAATCACAGATTTTTACAGCTTCACGTGCATCTGAAACCGTCTGGACATGTCGGAATTCCGGCTCCTGCATAATAATATATTCAAAATACTTCTGCATGATCTTCTGATCTTCTACTATCAGTATCCGTACCATCGAATCCCATCCTTTCTGTCAGTGGCATTTTCAATATCAGACAAAACTCAGGGGAAAAAGAAACCTGCATCCTGCATTTTCCTGATTCAGCTGCCTTTCTCAGTGCAGATAAACCACCGCCTTCTTCCGCATTTTTGTCAGGCACCTCTCCATCATTGGTAATCTGAACAGTATATTCATCTGCATTTTTGTCTATCTTCACCCAAACAGTACTGCCATGGGCATGTCTGGCACAGTTTGTCACACATTCACGGATTGCCCTGTCTGTCAGCAGCCTGTAAGATGGATGCATGGGAAAGTTCCCACTGATCTGAACTAAAATTCCAAGCTCTTCTGCATGTCTGATTGTATCCTTATATACTTCTTCCATACTCTCAACAGCAGAACCGGTAAGAATATAAACCAGATGTTTCAATACAGACAACTGTTTATCCATTTTATCCGGATCTTCTTTCCTTTCCAATATTCTGCGTATTGACAGAAGGCTTCGTCCAAAATTGTCATGAACCTGCATTTTCATGACAAGCGTCTCCTGCTCTCTGATTTTATCTCCGATTTTTTCGTACATTTCCTCCAGCTTATGATTCAGGATTTCCAGCTTTTCATTGTTTGCCCTGATTTTTTCACCATTGTAATAAATTTCTGATACATTAACTGCCACTGTCTGCAGATATCCTGCACAATCCGGCTCCTGCAGACTATATTCCTGAAACATCCAGACGGAACCATCAGGAAAATAAAACACATTACTGTCTTTGCTCAATCTGCAAAGACCTTCCGATTCAGGTTCCCCACTCATTGCTTTCCTTAATACCTCATAATCCTGCAAATAAGAACCTGTCATGATTCTGCTCAGTTCCTGCATCTTGGTATTACACAAAACAATCCTTCCAAAAGGATCCGAAAAACATACCCCACAGGGGACATCATTCACAGCCTCATTTACAGACCAGTAAGACAGAGAATGATGATATCTGCGCCTCTCGCTCCGGATTGCCCAGCAAAGATAAAGCAATAATCCTATAACCACCGTCATTAAAACACTGACCGGATAACCCTGAAGCATTGGCTGATAGGAACTTTCTCCCAGACAATATCTGTGATCATTCATCAGAGCGCCCATGAACATGAAGGAAACTACAAAGACAGCCACTACCGTTACGATTTTCTTTTTCCCGGAAAAGCAGGTGATTCTTACCAGCAGGAGGATTAATTCCATAATCATGCAGATTTCAAGAAGAATCATCAGAACATTCTGTATTGCCATACTGCATTCCACAAAACTGATCATCTTCCGCCTCTCTTTCTGAAGACGATACAACTAATAAACCATTCGTTTTCATCTTCCTGCTGCACTTTTAATTCCGGCCTTTCCGAGATAAATCCACGCAGATCCGCCTCTGATACAATATGAACCGAAACCCGCAAGGCATCATCAATCTGCGACACACGGTAAAAAACAGACTGCATGGTATCAACCAATCGTTCCACAAGCCATTCAAAGATGTCATAGCATTTTAGTATATCATCTGCATTCAGCCGCACATCCACATTTTCCACGTAGTAAGCAGCCCGAATCCTGCATAATTTTAAGCTGTCACAGGATTCTGCCAGGCTTTGTCTGAGATCTTCCATTGTAAGCAGATTTCCATCTGATGCATATTGTGTCAGCACCAGATTCTTTCTCCGCTTCAAATACGTACCAACAACTACAATTTTACCGAGAATCCGATCATATTGTTCCCTTGATTCTGTCCGTTCCAGCTCCTCCATAAACTGTGACAGCAATTCCAGCTGACCGGCTGTCTGATTCTGTATCATATTTAACAGACGGTTCTGTTCTTCTGTCTTTCTCCGCTCAGCCTCTTTCTGATAAGCTTTCTGTAACAGACGGTTTCTGGCAGTCAGTTCCTCCTGCTGTTCCCGAATATCCTGATACTGATCCAGCAGTACCGAAATATCCTCCGACCAAAACAAATGTCCTCCCCTTATAGGAATATGGTTAATCCGGATTCCCTGTTCCTGTACTGATGATCTGTCTATTATGATTTTACGCAGTTCAGGCGACAGCTCGGGAAAATCACCGGAATGATAATAGCGCTGAAAAGAATGATCCGTAATCTCTGCATCCAGTCCTCCGGAAGTCTGAAATAATTCAAAATATCGATTATTGGTCTGTATCAATCCACATAATATACAACCCTGAAAAATTGCTGCCATTAAAAGGCAGCACACTGCCGTCATATCCCCTGCAATGATTTTGATGAAAGGCAGGCGGAGTATATTTCCGATATTCCATCCCAGAAGTAATATTCCCGGAATCACTGGCAGCCAGAACTGTTTCTTTCCCGGAATTCTGCTTTTTCTGATCAGAATAATTTCCATCCCTGTCAGACAGATCAAGATCCATCCCTGAATCACCATAAAAACAATACCATAACTGTAATCTTTATCCGAAAATGGGGGCTGTTTGGAAAAACGAAATACCAGCTGATGCAAATCATTTGTAAAAACACTTACGATCAATATCGCTGCCACGGTCAATAAAATTATAACCTTTCTGACCGTTTTCTCTTCCTCCTTTTCGCCCAAAAACATTGCTGCTGCCAAACCCAGAACCGGAATCAGGATCATGGGAATATAATATAGATACCAGCAGATATGTTCTCCAAGAGGATCATGAAAAATATGAAATTTTACTGTCCGCACAAAGAACCAGAATACCATCAGACAGCCAATTGCAGTCAGGCATCTGCGCGTTTTTTTATGCACTACATGTTTTCTCAGATAAATCACCCAGGCACAGTACATTCCCAGATAAATACAGCTACGACACTGATCTGCCAGATTTCTCATAAAAATATTTTCCGTTCTCACCTGCCTGCAGAAATAAGCCAGCAACACACTTATCAGAATCACTCCATATGACAGAGTCCTCTTTTTGTTGTATGTCATGAAAATTCCTCTTTCACCGGAGCGTGTTTGAAAAATGCTTTACGCAAGATGTGCGTCACAATTTACAGGAATGATTTTTCAAATACGCCCTAATCCATTTTTGTAATAATTATACTATAAAGCACTATTTTGTCATATAGTTTTTAGAGAAATCATCTATTTTCAGAGTTTTTTATCACAAACAGAGTAAACAATTATGTCCACTCTGTTTAATCATTACTTAAAACGGTCTTGGCTGACCACAGTATTCACAAAACCTTCCGGTATTCTCTGCACCACACTGGCATTTCCACGAACTGCCATTCTGCTGCATTCCTGACATTCCGGATTGCATTCCTCCGGTCATGTTCGTTTCTGACATTCCCATCTGCTGCATTCCTCCGTTCATGTTCATTCCGGACATTCCGGGCTGCATTCTTCCGTTCATGTTCATTCCCGGCATCCCAGACTGCATCCCTCCGGTCATATTCATTCCTGACATCCCAGGCTGCATTCCTCCGTTCATGTTCATTCCCGGCATTCCGGACTGCATTCCTCCGGTCATGTTCATTCCTGACATTCCGAACTGCATTCCGGCTGCGTTTGGTGTCAGTGCTGCAATAATCTGATATGCGGTCTGCTCTACTTCCATCAGTTCTCTTCTTTTGTCACTGCTTATGGAAAAAGTATTCAGGCGAAAATCCATATCATCAAACCACTGGGTTCTCACTTTAATACGCATGGTATAATCAAATTCATATTTATATACCGGAGGCTGATAACTTACAGTTTCTCCATCCTTTGTATATGTTTCCTCTTGCTGCTGTTGGTCTACATCAACTCTGCACTGTACAATGGCTGATAAAGGAACTATGTCCGGGTTTTCATTGACATCCAGTTTCCGCGCAACAGTAAAATTCCCCTTATTATCATCAATAAAAACATTGTAATTTCTGGTATTGATCTGACGGGTTATACAAAAGTCCATTACCGCTTTTTTGTTTTTTTCACGATATTCCAGCTGGCGTTTGATATCCTCTACCGTACTGTGCCGCCGCTCCTCAAACCATGGTGATAATTTTTTCGCACAATCCTTACACAGATTTCCGTCATCCAGTTTTCGATTTCCCAATAAACCAATTTTCTCTCCGCAGATGTCACAGATTTTCTTATCAAATAATCCCATACCCTATCCTCCTTTTTTATCTGAAAACCCATACTGCCTCACCGGAATGGTGCGGCAGTATTTTACCTTATTCTGTAACAATTATTTTTTCAAAATATGTCTTTACGGAAAAATCAACTTCACCTGTTTCAGAATCATCTGCTTCTTCGCCGTCATCAGATTCCTCTGCATCGTCTTCTGCTATCAAACACAGTTTTCCATCATCCAGTAAATTGAACTTCATATTATCAAGACTGAAAAACATAGTTCCTGCCTCATCCTCTGTTACAGCCTTTAATACCAGTGCGTTTCCTTCCACGTCGCCCTGAAGTTCTACTTTTGTCTCTTCTCCGCTCTCTATTAAGATAATTTCAGCCTTTCCGTCTTCCACAGACATACTCATTTCAAATCCTGTAAAGTCAGCATTAACAGGCATCTGCATTCCAAATGCTTCCATCAGAGTACAGCTCCATTCTCCTTCAAAATCCTTCATGGTTGGATTTTCTACCGGTTTGCCCGGTACATAAGGCTCATACTCTTCCTTTTCCTGACTCAGGATCATTGTCGTTCCATCTGCTGTTAAGGTTATCTTACCGTCCTTGTACTCACATTCTCCTGTCTGATCATTATGAGTCATCAAAATTTTATCATTTTCTATTTTCCACTCTGATTCATCTACTTCAGGCTCTTCCCCATAAACAGAACTTGTTGTTTTCATTTTACCGTCTTCTTTAATGTCCACGGTCACTTCCATTCCCATTGCCCCCGGATGAAAGGATGCACCTTCGCCCATAGAAAGCTCGTTTACATACCAGGTTCCAATAACATCCTTTTCTTCAAGGGCATAAACACTTACGCTCATAAAGCCTGCCATTAAGACTCCTACTGTTCCTGCCATCCACAACCTCATTTTTTTACTCATACAAACATCTCCTTTCTTTTTTAATGTACTTCTCGGACTCTTTTTTACTTAATTTTGTGAGAAGTTTTTTTGGTTATCTATATTATACGTGAGCGCTCAGATATTTACACTAGCACTTCTGACAGTATGCATGTAATTTTTTGGATAAATTAAAACCTGCTGAAAAGTTTTTAACTCTTCTCAGCAGGTTCATTAAAATACTTTCTGTTTTGGCGCATTCTCTCCAGATTTTCCAGAATTATATCTACACTGATTGGTTTGGCAATATGAGCGTTCATACCCGCCTTGATTGCCTTTTTACGATCTTCCTCAAAAGCATTGGCAGTCATCGCAATTTTTGAATAGGACCTGCTGATTGCGGGAATACTTTTTTTATTTCCGTTCAGAAGTAAGACATACAGGTACCGAATCCTGAATTTCCATTCTGTCAGGTTCTACCAGGCAGTCATAAGCCAGAATATGCACTCCTGCCCTTTCCGCCTCCTGCAGGGTTTCTCCAAATTCCCGATGAGTCTCCCAGTTTGGCTCAAACCTGTCAACTCCCTTCATCTGGATCACCAGAAGCAGATAAGCTTCATATCCTTCCTGCATACAATGGATCAGTTCCCTCAGATGCTTCACCCCTCTTTCTGTAGGTGCATCAGGGAATCGTGCTATATTGTCAGATTCCAGCGTGACGCCTTTCACTTCTATAAAAGCCTTGCGTTTCTCTGAACAGACATAAATATCAAATCTGGAATTTCCGTAGGTCTTCTCTGGTATTACCTGAATCTTTTCCGGGAAAAGATGTCCTGCCTTTATCCATTCCAGCGCTGCCTTATTGGGAATCTGAGAGTCCATATTGATCAGGCCCCTGCCCTCTTTATTTACACAGACCAGATCATAGGCCGTCTTTCTCGCCGGATTACTGCTCCTTTCCAGAAAAACCTGTGTACCCGGGATCAGAAGCTCCCTGCACCTGCCTGTATTCTTTACATGAACCGTTTCCACCTGCCCATTGATTTCCACATGTGCAATAAACCGATTAGGACGATCTATGAAACGGCCCTCTGTGATATGTTCGTACTTCATTTTTTCTGCTCCTCTTTACGCATTGTATACATACCATAACATGTTTTCCTCATATCTACAACATTTTCACTTTAAGAAACTTTTGTCTGATTTTGCCTATGTTTTTGTACCTATGTTTTAAAAAAAATTCATTACGTTTTTTCATTTCTGTGCTATAATGTTCCATCATAAAAATATCCGATAAAAATGAGGTGAAACAGGTGAAGAAAAAAAATCTTGTGCCTCTTATCGTTTTTTTACTGAGCATGTGCCTTGTTGGTTTCATCGTATACAAAACAGACACTCACGAAAAATGGCAGAGCCGCACAACTGCACAATTAAATGTATCAACCTACGGCGAACGTATTAAAAATGAAATTATAAATGGAATTGCGATCACAGATACTCTGAAACAGGTTCTGATCAGTGGAAATGGAGATATCAAGCAATTTGATACGATTGCAGAAAATCTTATATCTGATTCTATTGAAAGTGTACAGCTTGCTCCGGACGGTGTTGTAACAGATATTTATCCTGCTGAGGGAAATGAGGCAGGTAAAATTGATCTGCTCCATGATAAAGACCGTGGCAGAATTTCCTGTTATGCAAGAGACAACCATACAATCATTACACAGGGACCCTTTGAATTGAAACAGGGCGGCTATGGAATTGCTGTTCGCAATCCGGTCTACCTGAATGATGAGCACGGACAGGCGTATTTCTGGGGATTTACCATTGTTATCCTGCGTGTTCCTGATATTTTTTCCGACTCGATCCATGCACTTTCAGGTTTTGGATATGAGTACAGACTTTCCAAAACAGAAACTCCCTGGAGTGACACTTATAAAACCGTTTACCAGTCAGATGGTCAGATAACGCAGCCGGTTTCTTATGATTTTACCATAGGGAAAGAAAGCTGGAAGTTTGAATTAACTCCTGAAAGCGGATGGCAAGACAATTTATTAATAGCAAAAGCCAGTATAATATTTACTGTCATCACCTTACTTCTGTCGGGACTTATCAGGGCATGGCTGGTATCAAACGAAAACAAAAATAAATTTCAGATACTGGCACGCACGGATTCTCTTACAGGTATTTACAACCGCTATGGATTTGACGAATCAGCAGAAAAGATGATGGATAAAAATCCGAAAGCACATTTTGTGGCTGCACTCCTTGATATCGATGATTTTAAGTTTATTAATGATATCTATGGCCACGCCTATGGAGACAAAGCATTAAAGAATCTGGCAGACAGCATGAAAACATTTTTTCCATCTGATGCATTACTGGGAAGAAACGGCGGGGATGAATTCTGTATTCTTTTACAAAATTATACTTGTGAAGATGCAAAAGAACTGCTGCAGCAATTTACCGGACTTCCAAAGGCATTCTCATACAAGGGAAAAAAACAGTCATTTAACATTTCTCTGGGATATGCGGAATATCCCACATTTGTAGCCAGCCGTTCACAGCTTATGCGCTGTGCAGATGCAGCCCTTTATGAAATAAAACTTCACGAAAAAAACGGGTGTATGGCCTACAGGGAAGGTCTTCAGTCCGGAATCCGTAAACAACTGGGATTCGCATTTAAAGATATCTCTGAACACCTTCCGGGTGCATTTATCATATACAGAGCGGACAAAGACGATGACGAACTCTTTTATGCAAACCATGAGTTCCTTCATATGACCGGATATAAAGATATGGACGAGCTCTTCAGACTCACCAATAAGCGCTTCCGCAACCTGATCCTGAAAGATGAACAGAAACAGATAGAATCTAGCATCTGGGAACAGATTGATAGTGGTAATGAAAATGACTATATTCACTTTCACCTCCGAAAAGCTGACGGCTCCTATCTTTCTGTCCTCGATCACGGAAGAATCGTAGAAAGCCAGCAATACGGAAGGGTGTTCTATGTATTATTCATGGACTGGGAAGATATGCATATTCATTACAGTGATAAATTTTCCGGATAATAACAGACATACGACTGTTTTTCACGAAAAGGCTTATTTTTCAACTATAATGGAATACTTTCTGCAAGACATAATCGCCCCGAGGATGTCAAGTCATTGCTACAAACTTTTTGACCTTTTTTCCTCGATTTTTCCCATAAAACCGTTGTTTGGGAACAGAGGACGTTATATTGTTGTCACAAAATCAGCAGGGAGGATGTAACGTCATTGCTACAAGTTCAGTAGTAGTGGACGTTACATTATTGCTACAAATCAAGTCAGTGATTTCCACTCCACCTCCACTCTCCCGTCATCATACACATATATTCCCTGCACATATTCTTCCAGCATCTCTCGTGTCAGCTTCTCATAGCCTAAATACTTCAACATTTGCTCCACCGGAATATTCTTTTTCATCAGGATTTCTTTCTCGTCGTTTATCAACTCATCCAGTTCCTGTACACGTTTCTGCAGTCGTTCTCTTTCTTCTTCCAACTGCTTCTTGGCTTCCATAAACTGGTTCTGGTTCATCTGTCCCTCGTGATACTTCTCGTAGTTCTGGCGGTTCTGGATTTTTATTTGTTCTTGACACTTTTCACAATCTGCACTTTCCGTCTTATAGGCTTCTATACTGTCCTCATGCTGTTTTCTCATGGATTGCTGCATCTGTTCTTGGCTGATATTCTGACGTAAGTAAGCCTTTATTTCTGCCAGCACGATATGCTCCAGCATTTTGTTATCCGCTTTCCCGGCAAAACACCCTGTATCTTCTTTTCCTTTACTGTAAGCACAGCTATAAAGGATATGACCATGAACAGGACTGCTTGAAGTCAGACTTCTGCGACAATTCCCGCATTTTACATAGCCACCTAATAGTGTTGTTTCCCTGTCAAATTTGCTTTTCTTGGTGTATCTGATCTGCAGAGACTGTGCTTTCTCAAAGACCTCTTTTGATACGATCGGCTCGTGATGGTTTTCCATCACTTTCCACTGATTTCTCGGCACTGGTACTTCTTTCCCTGTTCCGGGATCTGGAATCTTTGTCTTTCCATAGACCATACAGCCTATATAAGTCTTATCATCCACAATCTTCCGTATCATATCACTCGTCCACTGCAATCCTCTTGATGCAGCTTTCTTGCTGTCTGATTTCTGTCGTCTGCTCATAGACTGCAAGGGAGTCAATACACCCTCTTCATTGAATAACTTACAAATCTCCATCTTGGAATATCGCTGATTGGTCAGTTCAAATACTCTGCGAATCACTTCCGCTTCGTCCTCTACAATCACCAGTTCTTTCTTACTTTCAGGATTGATTCGATACCCATACGGTGCAGAGCCACAGCAATACTCCCCTTTTCCTCGTCTGGTACTGACTGCCGCTTTTACCTTTACGGACTGGTCTTTCACATAAAAATCTGCTATCAGTCCTTTAAACTGTACTTCAATATCCGAACTCTTTCCCTTATAATCTTTAGAATCATATCGGTCTGAGATAGAAATGAATCGTACTCCCAGGAATGGAAAAATCTGTTCCAGATAAGTTCCCATCTCAATATAGTTTCTGGCAAAACGTGAAAAATCTTTTACTACAATACACTGCACTTTATTCTCCCTGGCAAGTTCCAGAACCTGCTTAATTGCCGGACGTTCCATACTGGAACCAGAATATCCATCGTCGTAGAACTCCTGAAAGGGCATAGCCACCAGTTCAGGAATATTGGAAATATAATCTTTTACCAGTTTTCTCTGATTAATAATGCTGTTACTTTCTCCCTCTGAGTCATCTTCCATGGAAAGGCGGTAATATCCAATAATCAGTTTCTGATCACTCATGTTCTACCGCCCCCTTAAACCCGAAGTTGATTTCCAGTTTGCCATCACCATATAGATACATACTTTCAATCAAGCCTTCTGCAAATTCCGCATTGATTCTGGTTGTCCCATCCAGCTCCAGCAGGCTTCGTAAAAATCTGGCTTCTTCTTTCTGCTGTTTTTCCAGCTTTCGTATGGTCTGCTCTAAAGACTTCTTTCTCTCTTCGCAAAACTCTTTCCAGCTATTACGGTCATCTTTCATTTCTATATAGGCTTCTTTGGAAAGTTCCCCCTCTTTATATTGCATAAATGCCTGTGCCAGTTTTTCTGAACGTTTTTCCATATCTACATCCAGTTTTCTGATTTCTGTTTGAACTTCTTTGATTTTGGAAAGAAATACCGCACTGCTTATAGCAGACATATTCTTTTTCCGTAAGCCAGATAACTGAAACTGTCTGGTCAGCTCCGAGCGGACAATTTTCTGCAATTTTTCTTCAGAGATAGATTTATGACTACATTTCCTTTCATCCCGATACTGAGCAGCGTTGCAAAAATAATACACATTGCCTCTGTATCTGCGTGTACACATTTTCCGCTTGCAGTCTCCACAATAGAATACATTATAAAATGCTCTTTCATCCTCTTCCCATCCTGCCGTAGTTTTTGTTGTTTTCTGTTGTGCTGCTTTTAACCTGACTTGTGCTTTGTCAAACAGTTCTCGGCTGATAATCGGCTCATGGGCATTTGGCGTAATAATCCACTGGCTTTCATCCAGTATATCACACCATTTTTCACCTCTTTGAAATCTGGATTCATATTTTCTCTGAACCAGATCGCCATAATAATTATTTCGATTCAGCACTGCACGTATCGAAGAATTTCCCCACTGATGAAGATTTTCTACGTCCTGACAGTACACATGATGATATCGGTTATAATCTGAAATTCGATGTACCCCATCCTCAAACAGCCCGTCAATAATGCTCTGTATGCCATCTCCTGAAGCATATTCTTCAAAAATCCTGCGGACAATCTTTGCGGCTTCCGGTTCTACAATTAACTTATAAATTCCATTTACCTTTTCCACACAATATCCGTATGGAGCTGTAGATCCCACATACTCACCGTTCTTCTGTGCAATACGTTTTGCTGCCCGTTCCTTTGCAGAAATGTCTTTTGCGTAAGCATCATTCACCAGATTCTTGATATTCATGGATAACTCCTGATTCTTAGCACCCAGTGCATAGGAGTCATAGTTGTCACATACAGAAACAAACCGCACTTTCATAAAAGGGAGAATCTTTTCCAAATAATTTCCGGTTTCGATATAATTTCTTCCAAATCGTGAGAAATCCTTTACCAGAATACAATTTATTTTACCTGCCCTGACATCATTCATCATCCGTTCAAATCCCGGTCTGTCAAAATTTGTTCCAGTTTTTCCCAGATCAGAATAAATGTCATATACAGCAATTTCATACTCTCTGTCTGGATTTTCATTGTGCTTCTGAATGAACTCTTTTATCAGCGTAACCTGTGTTTCAATAGATTCTGACTTTTTTTCATCACTGTCTACGGATAATCTGGCATAAATTGCAGCCATACATACCGGAATCCCAAGAACTTTCTTCTCTGTGTTTTTCTTATATCTTTTTGCTGTCCTTGCCATTTATCTCGCCTCTTTCCTGCACTCTGTCCGGTGTTCCGCATAAAACCGTCTTATGACTTTCATTTTCTCAATCATATCCTGATAACGGATGTGAATTTTAATTTGCTTATTTTCATAAATATAAATTTTATCTACGGTCAGTGCCAGCAATGTGCGATCCAGTTCTTTGATTTCCAGTGATTTCTTCCAGTCCTCCAACTGAACAGTTGCAGACACTCCACCCTCAAACATTTGCTTTACCAATTTTTTCTGATTCTCGATCATCTGCTCCAGTTCTTCACATTTTCTTCCGTAACTTTCCCGAAAATCATCGAACTCTTCTTTGCTGATCAGTCCCTCTTTCAAGTCATCACCTAAAGACGCTTTCAGACTGTAATAGCGGTTATATTCTTCCTGCAACTTACTAATCTGCGTATCATAACCGATTACCTGATCGTAGCTGACTTGCATCTCACAAAGTTCTTCCATAATCATCTGATAGTCTACAAAAAGTGCCGTATATGCCTGAATCTCTTTCAACACAATTCTTTTCAGCACCTCTTCCGGAATACTGTGTCTGGTGCAATCTCCACCTTTGTTCTTTGTCTGGCAGATATAAAAGGCTTTTTTCTTCCCCTTATACTGATTTACCCTGCGTATCATCGGTGTCTTGCAATCTCCGCAAAACACAAATCCCGAAAAAAAGTTTGCACTGTCTGATGTTTTCGATGCCCTGCCATCATATTGAAGCAGCTTCTGAACCACATCAAAATCATTCTGCCTGATAATTGCCGGATGCGTATTTTCTACTTTCACCCACTCTGATTCTGGCTTATCCAGGCGTTGCTTTACTTTATAGCTGATTCGTTCCTGCTTGCCCTGTACCATGTTTCCAATATAGACTTCATTGGTCAGAATCCTTTTGATCTGCACTGCCGACCATTTCGGTGTATCTGAACTATGGAATCCGGAATTGTAATTTTCACCATTTGCCTTTTTATATTCTTTTGGCGACTGCACATGACGTACATTCAGTTTTTCTGCGATTGCTCCAAGACTGAATCCATCAATTTTCCATGAAAATATTTTTCTTACAATATCCGCTGCATAAGAATCAATCACCAGACAATTCTTATTCTCCGAATCTTTGCAGTAACCATACGGGGCAAATGCTCCAATAAATTCACCTTTTTCACGTTTGATTTTCTGGTGGCTTCGCACTTTACCGGAAATGTCCCGGCAATAGCTTTCATTTACAAAATTTTTGATTGGAACAACAAATGACTTTTCTGAAAAATCTGCTGTTTTACTGTCAAACTGGTCTGTAACTGAAATAAAACGCACATTTAAAGCCGGGTAGGTCTTTTCGATCCATCGCCCGGCTTCTATATACTCTCTTCCGAATCTGGATAAGTCTTTTACAATCACGCAGTTTACTTTTCCAGCTTCTATATCAGTTGTCATTCGTTTAAACTCAGGTCGGTCAAAATTTCCTCCTGAGTATCCGTCATCCACATATATATCAAAGATCTGAATATCCGGCTGGCTTTTTACAAAGCTCCGAAGTAACTCTCTCTGATTTGCAATGCTGTTGCTCTCTGACTTCGCATCGCCCTCTTCCATATCATCTTTCGATAATCGAAGATACAATGCAGCATCGTATATATCTGGCATATTCATTTGCATCTGTTCCATTTTACATCGCTCCCAACTTACTTATTCCATTGAATAGAAGTCAGAAACCATGTATCACGTTCATTTTCCCTGACCTCACATTAACATAACATCTGTAGCTTCGCAAGATATTTTTTCAAGACTTGCATCTAATACATCAACTCCGTTCTTTTTCTTAGATAATCACTGATCGCATCTGTAGCATCCATTTCTCCTGTCATTTCCACGACTACCACATACCCTTCATTCATGTGAGCATACGGCTGATCGCCAGATTTATCCAGAAAAGTTTCCACTTTTTCAGAAATAGCTTTATCCATATCAGGAATTAAATCTTCAATGTCCTTTAACTGCTCCAGATTAACACTGGAATCTATTACTGACTGATTCACCATGATGCTCACCTCTTTTCCAACATATTCTTTGTATAAGTCGTCCTATACCTACAATTTTCTCAATCACATCACCTTACCTTTCGCATTTTGTTCTCAAATTTTATCTATTACTATGGCATTGCATATTCTGTTCGGCGTGTTGGCTTCCATTCGTATAATCTGTTGTCAGCGTTACATCCAACCTCTATCAGAATATTTCTGAATGCTGGCAGCTTCTTCGCAAACTTACCAGCCGTTTCCGGAGTATCTTCGACGCTCGCCCATAAAATCATTTACAGGGTTATGGCATCTGTGAGATCAGATTATACAGCTCATGTAATTTTCAAGGTACAAAAGAGTTTTTTTGAATATCCTTTCACTTATTACAGCCTGGAAACACCAAAATGTTGTTCACTTCAAAAAAATCCTCTCACTAATAAAGCCTGACAGAAGGATTTTACCAACCTCATTTTGCAATAATTTGCAAAAAGTATTTATCCTCATCTGTACATTCGCTTTCATGCGAACCTTTATCGTACTGTCATTTTAATTCGCATTCATGCGAATGTCAAGTGTTTTGTTCGCTTCAATGCGAATCTTTCTGTTTACATTCACTGTTTTTGGTAGTAAAATGGATTTATCAAAAAGAAAGTGGGAAATCTGATATGACAATCGGTGATAAAATAAAAAAAATCCGGACATTCCGGAATATGACACAGGCAGAACTTGGTGCTGCCCTCGGTTGGGGCGATAAAGGTGCAAATCGTCTTGCCCAATATGAAACGAATTACCGGGTTCCCCGCAAAGATCTAGTAACTGAAATGGCTAAGATTCTGGACGTAAACCCACTGACACTACATGAGCCAACCACGATGGACGCCTCTGAACTGATGGAAATTCTGTTCTGGATTGATGAATTTAATCCCGGCATGATTAATCTCTTTCAACTAGAGACATATCCAGGTGAAAAATCAAATTCCAGTGACGATGCCGCTATCCGCTACCATGATTCTGATAGCTGGCCTGCACATTCGCCTGTTGGTATGTGGTTTAATTATAGAGTTCTCAACGATTTTCTGAAAGAATGGACTCTTAGAAAAGAAGAACTGAAATCTGGTGCGATTACCAGAGATGAATATTTTGAATGGAAAATTAACTGGCCACAGACTTGTGATGATTGTGGAAAACGGAAACCCTCAAAACAGTGGCGGAAATCAAACGAATAGAATTTAGTGAAACTTAGCAAAACTTAAATTCACTGTATTTTTTCTCTTTGCTCAAAAATGGCACTGCAAACCAATAATTCTATGGTTTTCAGTGCCTTTTGTTCTATACACTAAGTTTCCAATTTGCTGCTTCCGTCTGCAGATCAACCAGCTTACGATATAGACCATTTTTCTTCATAAGCGTATCATGGTTTCCTTTTTCTGCCACAACACCTTTATCCAGAACAACGATCTGATCCGCTGCTTCAATCGTTCTCATCCTATGAGCGATTACCAGAACTGTCTTCCCACTGACTAGTTCAGATATCGCTTCCTGTATCTGTGTTTCACTGTCCACATCTAAAGAAGCAGTTGCTTCATCCAGTAAAATAACAGGTGCATCTTTTAAAAGTGCACGGGCAATGGAAAGACGTTGGCACTCCCCGCCAGAAAGCGTAGAACCATTTTCTCCGATTACCGTCTGATAACCCTGCGGCAATTTTTCGATAAAATCATGACATTTTGCAGCCTTTGCTGCAGCAATAACATCCTCATCACTTGCACCTTTTCGTCCGACACGGATATTTTCCATAATTGTATTATTGAAAAGAACAACATCCTGAAAAACAATCGAAAAATCTTTCATCAATGCAACCGGATCAATTTTTGCGATATCTGCACCACCAAGTGTAATTTTCCCACCATCCACGTCATAGAATTTAGCTGCCAGTTTTGCTATGGTGCTCTTACCACCGCCGGATGGTCCTACTAATGCAGTCACCTGTCCCTGTTTTGCAGTAAAAGATACATCTTTTAAAACTGTTTTTCCTGTTTCATAAGAAAACTTCACATGGTCAAAAATCACATCATATCCTTTGGTGTGATACTCTGTCTGCCCGTTTTCTAACGGATATTCCTGGATTTCTTTCAAGCGTTTTACCTGTAAATTCACACCAAAAAGTTCTGCCATATTCGCCATAGCTCCAGAAAGTGGATCATACAGACGGGAGGCTGCGATCAAATATAGAATATAAGTAAACAGATCAATTTTTTCCTTTAAAATCAGCGAACTTCCCACAACAATAACCGTTGCCAGTCCAAGCCGTAAGACCATCTGACCGGTTGTAAGAAGACTCGCACTAACCATTTCACTGGAAATCTGCGCTTTTTCTGCTGCATCCAATTTCGCATCCAGTTTCTCCAGATAAGTTTTCTCCTGATTACATGCCTTAATATCCTGTACCGTTTCCAGACATTCCTGTATTCCTTCTGACAGATCAATTCTTGTTGTCATATATTTCTTTGCAAGCAGTTCCTGCCACTTGCGTGAAAGAAGAACAATTGCAAATGCCACCGGTGCAACCCACAAAAGAGCAATTCCCATTTTCCAGTTCATAACAAGAAGTACCAGACACACAATACTTGTAGAAATAAGTGCTCCAAAAAATTGCGGAACTGTATGGGAAAACGCATGCTCAAAACTGGCACAGTCGCCCATAATTGTACTTGTCAGATCAGCAAGGTCACGTTCATGGAAAAATCCAAGCGGTAACGTCCTGAGCTTTTCTGCAAGTGTAATGCGTCTACGTTCACTTTCCTCATAGGTACCAATATAGGCTTTTGTATACTGCAGATAATGAAGGACAAAAATAATCACTAAAATGATAATTCCAACAACTGTATATCCTGCAAATCCTGCCACTTTTTCTTCCATTCCAAGAGCCATAGGAAGCATCGTATTTAATACTATTGCAAGTAGGGCAACCGGGAGCATCAGACTGATATTTGCCAGTACAGAATAAACAATTGCTTTAAAAAGATCCTTTGCACCCTGGACACTCAGAGCGTATTTTTTCTGTAATCTGTTAATCATGATTTTCCTCCTTTCTCACAGTCGTTCCAACCTTCCAGATAATCTGTGTCTGATATTCTTTCCACATGGATGCGTAGACACCATTCTGTTTCAGCAATTCATCATGATTGCCTCGTTCTATTATTTTTCCATCACCAAAGACCAGAATCATATCTGCATCCTGAATCGTGGACAGACGATGTGCAATCATAAGTACTGTTTTTCCGCTGGTCAGTCCTTCAAAGGCAAGCTGGATCTGATGCTCATTTTCCGCATCTGCAAAAGCTGTCGCTTCATCAAGTATAATAATTGGTGCATCTTTCAGAATTGCACGTGCTAATGCAATCCGCTGATTTTCACCACCCGACAGATAGGTTCCTCCACTTCCAACTATAGTATCCAAACCATTTGGAAGTCTCTCTATGATATCCTGACATTGTGCTGCTTCTGCCGCTCTCATCACTTCTTCACGTGTGGCATCTGGCCTGGAAGCTCTGATATTTTCAAGTAAGGTATCATTGAAAAGACGGGTGTTCTGGAACACAAATGCAATCTGCTCCATGAGGTCATTTTTAGCAATCTCACGAACATCCACACCACCCACTAAGACGTTTCCTTCCTGAACATCATAAAAACGTGGAATCAAACTGGCCGCTGTAGATTTGCCACTACCGGAAGCTCCGACTAATGCAATTTTCTTACCATCAGGGACTTCGAAGCTTACATGATACAATGCTTTTTTCTTAGCACCTGGATAAGTAAAAGAAACATCCCCGAATACAACAGAAGCATCCTTTGGCTGTTTTTGTGTATTTGATTCTTTAAGCGGTTTTTCCTGCAAAATTGCTTCTATTCTGCTTACTGCACTTTTTGCCGCCATTAACTGTTCGCTTGCAAACATGATTCGATTCATCATTGTTGTACAAACTGGCGTAAACAGACTGTAAAACAGGAAATCTAAAAACAGTTTCTGACGATCCGCCTGTCCACTTGCTGCCGAAAAAAGCATCAGTGCAGTTGGGATCAGCAAAATAAAAGTTCCATTTAAAGTAATGTTAAATCCCGTCAATGGGATACGACAGCAGATTGCATATCCACTGGCATATTTTTTGTATTCTTCAATCGCTGCATGAAAGTTTTTGAATGAGTAAATGGTTTGCTGGAATACCTTTACAACCGGGATTCCACGAACGAATTCTACCGCTTCTTTATTCATATTTTCCAGTGCGGTCATGTATCCCGACATAAAATCGGCATTATCTCCACCCATCATTTTCTTTAAGAAAAATACACTGATTGCCAGTGGAATCAAACAACAGATTCCAAGTCTCCAGTCAAAGACAAACAACAAACTGATGACTGCAACCGGCATAACAACTGCACCGGTCAGATCCGGCAACTGATGTGCCAGAAACCCTTCAGTCAGTCCAGCATTGTCATCAATAATTTTCCGAAGTCTGCCACTGGCATTCTGACTGAAATATCCAAGCGGTAACGTGACAATATGGTGCATTGCCTCTTTTTTCATATTGGTAGCTGTACGAAATGCTGCCAGATGCGAACAACATAATGCTACAAAATATAATAAAATACTAAGTAACGAAAATGCTACTGCAAACCACGCATAATGCCCACTGGAAGCTGCCAGTGACAAATCTCCCTTTTTCATCGCATACAAGATATCCCGAATCACAAACCAGATACAGACAAATGGAATAATAGAAAGCACCGTGGATATTCCTGCCAGAATGCAGCTGGCAATAGTCAACCAATGACGTTTCCCTGCAAATCCCCACATCCGGGATAACTCGGCATTTTTCTTTTTGCTCATGACCTTATATCCTCCTCAAAAAGCCGGTGGCATCAGAATCTCTCCGATTTCCACCGACTCAAATTTATTTTCACTATTCAGACAGATTCTCTTTACAGAATAACTGTATACAGTTCTCAACATCGGCTTTCGTATAGTCAACAGAAATTCCTGCTGCCAGCCAATAAGCATATTCACCTGCATCATATTTTTCCAATGCATCCAGGTCACTTCCATATCTGAACTCAATGTGCCATGTAGTTTTCATCGTATCCGGAGCGATACAGAAATAGGTAAACTCGCCGGAATCAGCATCATCACTTTCGTAGATGTACAGACCACGCGTTTCTTCCATACCTACGTAATGATAAGAATGACTGAATACATCATTCCCCTCTTCATCCACACCAGATATTGTTGTTCCGTCAAACGTGAACTGATCTATATTCTGTAAAAATTCACAGTCGTATGCCATATTTCCATCCTTGTAGGTTTCCACTGCCTCTTCACCGGTGACTGTTCCAGTTACCATAGAAGACATTTTTTCAACAGCCGCCTGAGCATTATCCTCTCCTACAATTGCAGCACTGTCATCGAGCCACAGCTGATCGTATTCATCTGCCAGAATAACCGGCCACAGTTCCTGATAAGTACCTTTCAGATCGCATAAAAGCTGATCTGCTGCATCCTGATTCTCATCAGTTTCACTTTCCTTCTGTACGCTTGTAGTCTGTTCTTCTGTAGCACTGTTTTCTGTGTGCTTTGTTTCAGATGTGCTACTGCCTGTATTTCCACATCCCGTCAATAAAGAAATAGACAAAGCTGCTGCTAAAAACAAACTTGTTAATAATTTTCTCTGTTTCATTATAATCCTCCTAAATAAAAAATATGTATTAGTCAGTCTTATCTAACCAATGCATATTTTATCTGGTACTAATATGAAACTCAATGACCTGGCAGACTAGTTTCTATCCAATCAGACATTCTTTTTATACTCCGTTGGTGTCATTCCATATTCACCTCGAAATGCCGAAGTAAATTTATTGGGATTTGTATATCCGATTTCTGTTGCGATTTCACCTACAGATAAATTCCCCTCCCGTAATAATTTTTCAGCAATTTGTAAACGATAAGTCCGGAGATACGCATAAACAGGTGCACCATACATTCCCTTAAAACAACGTTTCATTGCCGTAGGTGATATTTCAAAACGCTCTGCCAACTCCTCAATTGTATAATGTTCTTTGATATGTCCTACAATAAAATCATGAATCTGTCTGGTACAGTTCCTTTGCGATTTTGAGAAATAAACATAGTCGTTCTTAATCCTGTCAAAATTCATTTCTGTTAGTATCAATAAAAGCTCCAGAAGCTTTATTCTGATATAACTAGGCTTTATATGTTCCTGAACAGTATATAATTCCGAAAATATATGTTGGACAGTTTCATTTGCACGAACCATATAAAAATCCTGTTTTCCTGCAAACTTTGAAATTCGGGTAAGATTAATAGAAAGAAGTTTCAAGATTCTTCTCATCTCATCTGTAATTTCTTCCAACTCAATCGTTATCGTTATCCCATGATAATGGGAAGTAGGAAATGTTGATGTATGTGATTTCTTATGCAAGGTACAAATGGATAAATTTCCCGCTGCCATATAGCAATAACTACGCTCTCCAAACGCACACTCACACCGCCCCTCCCGACAATAATTAATTTCAATAAATCCAGGACGTGGACTCTGCATCTTATTACAATATTCCATATGCATATCATTATAGACCAGCTCCATTCCTGGAAATGTCTGATATACGGCGATATCTCCTGTACCACTTTCATTCTCAAGATGAAATCTTGAACATATAGCATCTTCTTTTTTTCTCCGGACAGAAGATCCATATAAATCAACACTTCTGAAATCCGATTCCACTTCCGAAGACGCAAAAAGTATATCTCCAGCAACCTTATATGGATTGTCCTCTGTTGTTACTGTTCTCATATTACACTGTCCACTTTCTTCCGCTGCTTTTCTTACTTTTGTCTCCTCTTTCATAAAACATCATAGCTTATCTCCTTCAGTAATTAGTTTTATCTAACTTTCTCATATAAAAAAATGTTACCTTATAAAGCTCCAGTCCCTACAATAGGTAACATTGTTTGAGTTTCTATACTCTTTCAGTGTAACACCGTTAGGACTGACTGACAAGAAAATATAGAAATTCATTATAGCAAATAAATTCGATTTATTGTTCAATAGCCAACATTCTTATTATTCAAATATATTCTAATCAGAACAGCCCCTACATTTATGACAAAAATCACAAACAGCAGATTAAATGGCAAATATTCCCGTATCAAGTTTCCTAATACCGCAATAAAGGAAAAGCTGGCTATCAAAACCATTTTATAAATATCATCCCATATCTTTCGATACCATTCAATTCCGCCCCATACAAGAAATACACCCCCGACACTTCCCGCCATAATCACAGCACTTGAAAATATTCGTTCAAAAACTACCTCTCCCGTAGAATATCCCATATAATCCAGCTGTTCAAACCATATCGCATACTTTCTGCACCAATTAACTGGCAACATGATCAGTTGCATTAAATCCCTTTGAAATGCTCCATTCTGAATAAGTGAAAAGAATATGACACAAAGATATCCCCAAGTCCAGAAAAACTGTATTTCTTTCATATCCTCCATTTCCGATTTTGCTTTTCTCCTGGCTTTTTGTATCTCCATATCTGCCCGTTTCTTTTCCCTTTCAGCCTGATACTCTGCCTGTCTTGCCTGTTTTTCTGCTTCTTCCTGTTTTTGCTGTGCCTGTTCAACCGCTTTCACCGACGATTGGTTCACCTGTGTCTGTAATTTAGAGTTCCAGTCCCGAACGTCTTTTATTTCTTCTTCGAGATGCTCTTGCTCGCTCCTGCTCATCAATCCGTTTCTGTTCCTCAAGTCGTCGTTGCTCTGCTGTAAAGACTGATTGAGTTTCCGCATTTCGGACAGTTCTACTGTCATCTGCTGAATTTCGGCGTTCGACTTCTGCATTTCTTCTTGCATTTCGTGATTCTCGAAGAACAACTGCTGTTTTTCCATTTTCAACTTGTGTGTCCTTTCCTGAAATTCCTGAATAAACTCGTTCATCTTCTGATTTCTCACCTGCAACTCGTCCCTCTCTGCCGACACTTTCTCCAGCGTTTCTGCCTGCTCCTTCGCAAGCTGCTTCCACTTGTCGGTAGTATCCAGCGAATTCTTCGTCTGATCCGTTTGTTCGTTCTGCTTCGGCTCGTGTCCTTTCGTAATTTCCATTAAATTCATATTCCAATGCCTCCTTACTGATGTCCAGATGAAAGGTTTTAGACAAATTGCTGTCACGCACTTTCTTTCCATCCTGATTCTGGAACGTGATGTGCTTTCTCTTTTCCGTCCAGTTCACACTCCATCCAAACTGTTTCATTTTTTCTATAAACTTTTCTTTGCTGATACAATTTTCCAGTGCTTTTAAGACCGCCATTGCACAGTCAGCCACAAAACTGTCCTTTGCATGTTGTCGGAACAGGTTATATTTATCCTTGTTCCATGCAATGACTTCGCCTTTTTCGATTTCACTGCCGTCAAAGTGTTTTCCTTTTTCTGCAACTGTCAATCCACGTTTTCTGCACATCTGATTAGTAAATTGCTTCATCCGCTCCAGATCTTTTTTCGTAGTATGCAATTTCTTTCCATCCTCATAGCTGACAGAATTCGTCACCAGATGGCAATGAATATGGTCTTTATCCTTATGGACTGCCACTAAGGTTTGAAATCCCTGGAACCATTTTTCTGCAAACTCTTTTCCAAATTCAAATGCCTGCTCTGGTGTAATCTGCTCGTCCTTATGCCAGGAAATAATATTGTGGGCGTACATTCTTCCAGAGTCTTTATTCCATAATTTCTTTTCTTCCAGAAATGTGCGGTACACCAGATCATAATTGATTTCATCGTGGCAATACGGACCAGTTACATAGGCAAGCTGCTCACTGGTCTTGTCCTGACGCAATACATATTCGATACAGTTTCTCATTGCTCCATGAGAATTTGTCCGCTTATTAACTGTCTTATTGACTGCCATATCTTTTCACTCTCCTTCCGGTAGTTGCGGATATTCTGATTGAGATAATGCAAAATATCTTCTCTTGGTATAAATCCACCAGCATTCATTTTCCGTGCAATCTGGTTGATATTCGTAGCAACACCACGAAGCTGGCTGAGCATCTCTGTAAGCATCAGATTCAGCTTTTTCAATTCTTCCACTTCCTCTGCGGATGCAATTTTTAAACCTGCTATTGCATGAATTACAACCGCCTGCTGAGTCTGTCCAGACTCCTTTACTTTATTTTGGAGCAGATCATACTCTGCTTTATTCATTCGTATCGTTACCGTATAATTTCGTTTTCGCATAAATCTTCGTCTCCTTTCTCCACTCTATCTTTTTTATAAATCAGCCATAACCTTTCCGGCTGGTAGATTAGCAGGGAATTCCATAAGGGGAAATGCAATATTCCTCTTTGGCAGGTGCAGGACAGCGTCCTAGTCAATCAGTAAGTGTTCCGTAGGAATGTCCGGTGGACATTTCGCAGGAATACTTACGCCATTGACGTGCCGGGGTTCCAAGGGGCGGAGCCCTCTGGCAAGTTTAGGAACAGCCCAAAGGCTGGCTCCGGTGCATAGTGGCTTGCCACTTTGCGAAACTTGCCTGTCATCTCCCCACCACTGAACCAGCACCAAGTAAGCAACATTCTCCTCTGCGTTATCAAACCAAAATTGAGATGACAGTGGTTTTGTGGTGCAGGAACTGACTGTAAAAGAAAGAGAAAATCTCCACATTCCATAGATTTTTCCTTTCTGAAACAGGCTAGTCATGCACCACTCCGATGCGAAGTATCGGACAATCATGTGCCGTATCCGGCACTCTATATTTCTTCTTTGCCTTGCTTATACAACGTTTTCCATCTGCAAATGCCTCTCTGCCATATTTCGCTGTTATTTCTGCTTTTCTTTTTCTGAATCACTTTCCATTTCTGCTGAAAAGCATAAAAATAGCAGTCATGAACATTTCACTGATTTTTACCAATAGAAATGCCATCACTGCCATTACCTTTTTCTGCTATTCTGTTTCCGTAAAGCTTTTCTTACTGTCAATCTATTTTTCTATTACTGCTATTTTATTTTGTCGCAAATTTCAAACAGGTCATGCAATAAATTCTCCAGTTTCATAAGTCTGCGATGCTGATACCAGATCAATCCGGGAAGTCCCACTGCAAGGAAGAACGAAGCACATAAAATCTTTATTGCCTGTCCTCTGCTGCTTATCCCTCCATATCCAAATCCACATACCAGATTCACGAATAAAACATAGAAATATCCACAAAATAAAACAAATTCAAAAATCCACACCAGCACCTTTTTCACTTTCTCTTTCACTCTGTACTTCTCCCTCCTGCATTTTTAAATTCAGTGTAGCGAATTTCTCGCTATATTTCAATAGTGAATATCTCGCTAAGTTATTATTATGCTAGAGGTGAAACGCATGTATCAGAGAATACGGGATCTGCGTGAAGATCGTGACCTTACGCAGAAGAATATGGGTGAAATTCTGAATTGCAGTCAGCGTATTTACAGTAATTATGAATGTGGTGATGTCGATATCCCTACTCACATTCTGATTAAACTGGCTGAATTTCATAACACCAGCGTTGATTATCTGCTAAACCTGACAGATGATAAACGTCCTTACCCAAGAAAAAAGAATAGCTCCACTTAAGGCAGTCCGATTTATTTTATGCAAACCGGACTGCTTTTCCTTTCTACAGACAGCTAAAAACTATCCGCAAAATCCAGTGCTGCATCCATATCAGCTTCTTTCTCCCAGTCCAGATTATCTTCTGCGATCTCTCCATCCGTTTTCTCCATTGTTAGTGTTCTGTCCGGCAGATTAATTTCTCCTACCGATTCTTTTACAAACGGTACAAGCATTTCCATCAGATTCTTCGCTATAGCCATCGGGACGGATTCTTTCACTCCATCCCGGATAGCTGTTTCCACCCTTTCCAGAAACACATCTTCCTTTTCTCTGGTTTCCAGATACGGATCTGCTTCATTCCTGTACTCTCTGGAAAAATAATCGTTTAAAGCAACTACAACTGCTCTGGTGTACGATTTATATTTTTCCCTGTCCATCGTCTGCAAATATTCCCATGCCTGCCTGTCCTGTTCATCACAAAGATTCAAACGGATATTTGTATTGATGATTTTCCGTTCTTTTCTCATACAAGCATCCCTCCGTTTCTCTGGATTTTCCTTACGGTCATTGCTTCATAGCCTTTCGCTGTGGCACAGATGTCCCGTACAATTGTCACCCGGCTCTTGTCATATTCTCCAAAATTCTGGATCATACAACCGCCACCGCCGACCACATACAGACGCATCAGTTCTGGATTATATTCCCGTTCTCTCAGCTTATGAAAGAGTTCTTTCGTATAATCTCCGGCAGCTTTACGAATGACTGTCAGATATTTCTCACCAATATCTGCTGTCCCGGTACGGATCACCTGCTCAATCACCAGATCATCCACCACTGTTCCCAGTTCTTTCAACAAAGATTCTCTAACTGCAAGCACACACTGGTGCGTTCCATATTTCTCTGTAAAGCATTTCTTCTCTAATGGACGGGAATTATTGATATACATGATGTTCATAGTCCCGTTTCCAATATCCACAAGCATGTTGATTCCTTTGAAATCCTGTAATCGGTAAAAGGCTGCTGCAAACCCCTGTGGGTAAATATCAGCTCCTGCAAACTCTACATGGTAGTCTTTGTTACGGAATGTAAAATCCACACTTTCATTCTGGAGAAGATATTTCTGAAAGTCTTCTTTCTGTGTAGCTACCCAGGTAAGGGGAAGTCCGGCTGCGATATGTACCGTTGCCCGGTTCATACCTTTCCCATCAAGTTCTCTTGCGATAGCCGCCAGTGTCAGCACATAATAGTCCTCATCCTGCGTTTTCTCTGCACAGAACTCCTTGTGTTCCTCTCCGATCTGGTAATACATGCCATTGTAAACAAGAAGATTATTCTGAAAGATTGGCTCCTTGTCATATCTGGCTACACCGGATGGGAAACATCTGGTAGCTGTTTTCATGTTTCCATAACCATGATCAATCCCGATCACCATAACTGTTTCATTATTGTTGTTTTTCATCATTCTCATAATCATACCTCACACTTTCTTAATTTTTATTTTTTTACTTTTTCCCAAATTCGGGAAAAACCTATATTTGTATCAGCTAAAACGTTGATACCTGAAAAAGGGCAATCAGTGTAAAAAAAGCAAAATTTTATGTACTCTGGCAGCTATCTTTGTTATTTCTCCTGCTCCGGTAACATTTCTTTTTGCTTATTTTGCCCTAAATGCCCTTAATTCCCTGATTCATATTTAATTGTAACTGTTTATAATCTATATCTGTTTCTTCAAAAGGTATTCTTTCTTCTGGATCTACAGGACAAAAATCTTCTTCCTTAACTGCAATATCCTGATAATAAAACTCACCATTGTACTGCTTTAGAAGGAAACCTTTATCTGTCATATTCCTGAAAAAGTTGGATTTACCATGCCCCTGTCTGCCATTCTCTTTGCAGTATTCCTCATACATATGGAACACTTCACTTCGTTTCAGACGTTTTCCTTTGGCACGCACCAATGACTCATCAATAAAAGCACAGATACTGTCAGATGACCGCTGTACCTCTCTTACACATTCTTTACTGTGTTCGCTCTCCGTAAACTTTCCCTGTTCATACAGTTCTTTCAATGCAATCATCGCCATATGAATCGCATAATCGGATTCTGCCTGTACCTTTTCCTTTAAGTGCAGATCTTTTTCACCACTTTTTACTACCCGGTTCATATCGAGAATCAGTAGTCTACGATAAAAAGCATCTGACTTGTCCTCAAGATTCTGTGGCATTTCATTGGTAGAAAAAAGCAGCTTTGCATAAGAGTGGAAATGAATTGCATCCTGTCCTTTTTTCTCATAAATCAGTGTGTCCTCACCGACTGCTTTCTTTAATACATCTGTGTTCTCCATTGCTTTGCATGGAATATCCGCACAGGCATTTAACAGCTTTCCGTACATTCCAGTCGCATAGAATCGTTTATTTAAATCCTGTAAAGAAATGCTGGACATATTAGTGATTCCTACCACATACTGGATTAGCGATACTGCTACAGACTTTCCGGTTCCACCATTACCTTTCAGCGTAAGAAATTTTTGAAACTGCGTATCCTGTGTCATGCAGTATCCAAAATACTCCCAGAATGTCTGCTGTTCTTCTTTGTTCGGAAGAGAGGATGCAAGATACTTTTTGATATTTTCTCCACCTTGTAACACCTGCTCACGATCCTCTGGATAATAGGGAATTGGAATCTGATTGATTGTCAGATAATCTGGATTGTGTTCCAGCATTTCGCCCGTAACCGGATCATAATATCCATTTTTAAAGTTAATCCACCGCACAGGCTGTTTATTTAATTCATAGGCTTCTCTGTGGACTTTTGGCTGTGTGATCAACAGATTATAGATTCTTTTGATCACTCCACTTTGTACCTGATCTCGATAGATCAGCTTCTGAATACGATATTTCATTCTTACCCCATCATGGTCTTCCATGAAAACGCCATGCTCATAATAATACGGTGTGATTCCTACCACAAAAAACTGAACATTCTCCACCAGATAATCTACAATCTCCATATCCCGGACGCCTTTCACATTTCCTTTTGCATCAAATAAGTGAAAACGACTCAGTTCCGGTTCTTCTTTTGGATTTCGCTCAAACCGAAGAATATACTGTTCCAGTAATTTCTCAACTTCTTTCTGATTATCCAGTTTGCCAAGATACTCTTTCTCTTTGAACAACTGCCAGCCTGCTTTTCCATCAAGACCAGCGTCTTTGAAAAATGTCAGCAACTTATCATTTACCCACTTCACTGAACAGGAAGCCACATAATGATAGGCACACTGACAGCTTCCAGTAAACTGAATAGCTCTCATTTCTTCTATAAAGGAATCTGCACTGAAATAATATCCGTCATCTTCCTGCGCCAGACAAAGTGCCTGATAACCTGACATCACAATATTAAGTGCGATATCCTGATTGTCCACCAGAAAGATATAGGTCTGTGCTGTCCCTTCTGGATTGGTTTCCATATAATGCTTCAAAAACTTCTTGTTCAAACTTATCACTTCCTTTCAGGCAAAGAAAAAGACGCAAGCCATATTTTATGACTCACGCCTTACTTCACTCACAATATTCTATTTTTATCAGTTACCTGCCAGATTGATTACTGGCTATCCTTATACATAAATCAATTCTTTCAGTATAATCTCTTCTGCAATCGCTCTGTGCTGATTGGCAGCTCTTACCCATGCCATCTGATCTTTCTCCTTATCCGGCAGTGGTTCTTTTTCTTCCAACTGTTTCAGAATCACTTCTTCCCGTTCCCTGGCTGCCTTGTCCACTTCCAGAAGATGCTCTCCAATGGTATCCTGTAAAAGCATCACCTGATAGGTTGAATTTCGATGGTTCTTCAGATAATCTCTGCGTAAGAATCCATATTTGCCAAGCTGCACCATCTGCTCACCAGATTTATAGGTGAGGTTCGGAATCAGGTATCCATTTACATTTGTATAAGTCAGTTTCATATTCATAAGACCTCTCTTTCGTTTAAACTTTTATCTGTAACAGAACCAGATGTTCATGTTACGTCATTGCTACAAATCTTTCTTTCCATATTATTTTGAATCCAACCCGGGCAGATTTTCTTCAAAATCATGGCGGAAGTGCTTCGTTTCTGTGTTGGGAAAATGAACGGAAACACTTGATTTTACTGACTTTCTTCAATGTAACCTTATTATAACGTCCTCCCCCCATCCCACCTCTTCATTGGGATACTCCTCATACCCCGGCAATGGTCTGGCGCCTTTTCGGAGATAGGCTTTTACTTTTTCCCCATAGAGGTAGGGATCGTTTTCATTTACAATCCCCCATTGCATTAACAATGCTGCGGATCCGCTGACAAAGGGGGCTGCAAAGGAAGTCCCTGTTACTGTTCTGTAACCACCACCGGGTACGGGGGCAACTATGTTCACTCCGGGTGCCACCAGATCAGGTTTCAGATATGGCAGCATTCTGCTGCCCCTTCCGGAAAAGTCCGCATAGGAGTCAACCAGCGAATCATATGCTCCAACTGTAATAACCCGCCGGGCTGTGGCAGGTATGGTCAAAGTCCCATATGCCCTTGGTTCATAAAACCCAGTCCCTCTGTTCAGAGTATTTCCACCCGGCAGCCACAGATAATATTCCCCTCCTCTGACCCTTTTTCCACTTAAGATGATTTTCCAGTCTCCACTGTCCACATAAGTTTCCACAGGAAGAAAATCTATGTAGATTTCCTGTGTCAGATGATATGGTCCAGGTTTGCCATAATAGATTAAAAGCTCTGTATTTCCCAGCCTATACCTCTGAGGACCAAGTTTTTCATCTAAGGGACCGATCCGATTTCCGGATGGATTTTCAATATAAATACTCATTTCATCCTCATAAGATTTCCATAACTGCACATTTAATGTTGGTTCCCTGCTGCTCACAGACAATTCTATCTGTCTGGTCTGTCCCTGTTTCAGGATCCCTCCCTCATGCAGAGGCTGATTGCCGTTGTTCCCTGTACCTGTACAGATAGCCAGACGTCCTATGGAAGAAACCATATCTATATATGTTTCAAGAAGGGAATCTCCCTTGTGTGAGCCATAATTATTTCCAAAACTGAGATTAATCACCATTGGTCTTTCCATAGCCAGCGCCTGCCTCACCAGATAATCAATCCCCTGTATCAGTTCCGTAGTTCTGGGAAAGGAGTTCTCTCTGGGAATTCCCATTTTCACAACCAACAGATCACTTTCACTGGCAACTCCCTGATTCACTCCATCTGATGCCCTCCCATTTCCTGTTGCAATTCCCAGCACGGAAGTTCCATGTCCACTGTAATCTGAAGATGGAACAAGACGCCTGCCCTGGTTTTCTCCAAGTGCAAGCGCCTCATCGATCTGCTCTTTCGTATATTCAGTTCCTGTCACATATCCCTGAGGTGGATTTTCCTGTATGCTCTGATCCCATAAACGTAAAATTCTGCTGCTCCCATCTGCATTTCGGAAATCAGGGTGAAAATAATCCACTCCTGAATCCACAACTCCTGTCAGGATTCCTTTTCCCGTCAGTCCATTCCTGCTGGTCTGCACTGTGCGGATGCAGCTCGCTCCCTTCGCCTGAAACAATTCAAAATACAAGCGTTTGGGTTTCTCCATAAATTCCACCTGCACTCTGTGGGAATACTCATCAATCTCACTTTCCGGCAAAGTTACCACTGCATAACCGCCTAACAATGGCACTACCTGAATTCCATTTCCAGCCAGACCACTTTCCGGTCCGCTGTACTTTATGATCACATCCCATAGCCTGGTTGCAGAATCATATCCTACATTAAGATTTCCTGACTTTCTACGCTCCTGTGGGGTTGCATCCATTGCAAGATTTAAAAGGTTATCTATTTTCTGATCTGGCATTTTAATCTCATTTCCAGATATTCACTTAGTCTATTATATACAAAAGTTCTGCATACGGACTCTTATTATAACAATTTTAGGAACTGATAATTCATTTCATGCTTTTCCAGCCAGAGCCACTTCCAGACTGCTTTTAAGAAACAATTTTGAATGACTCCCAACGAGTACAGACGCAAGCGGTCATAAAAACCATTCCATCTTCTCCCGCACATCCGCATGCTTCAGATAAATAACATTAAATTCTCTGACTATGGGCTCACCCTTCAATGTAAAAATCCCAAGCTCCGGGTCGCTTTTGGCAAGTACTTCATATACAAATGAGATTCCATACCCGGACTTGATCAGATTGATGATCATTTTAAAACTGGAAATGCATATATGCCGGTGAAAACGCTCCAGGGATTCATTATGCTCCAGAAGCTTTTCCTCCAGGATAGCCAGAGTTCCGGAGCCGTTTTCGCGATGGATCAGAGTTTCTTTCAGAATCTCCTCTACAGATACTTCACGGCCTGCAAAGGGATGATCCTTCGGACAGATTCCCACAAAAGGTTCCCGGCGATATAACTGGCTTCCAAATCTGTTTTTGTCAAAGAATCCTTCTATGATGGCATAGTCCAGAGTATTCTGTTCCAATAAATGCAAAAGATGCTTTGTGTTATCCACGATCAGAGTCAGTGCCGTATCCGGCTGATTTAAGAAATCGTGAATCCTGTCTGTGATCACATAGTCACCAATGGTCTTGGTTGCACCGATACGCAGTTCCCGGAGACCATTGTTTTTTATCTTTTCCCTGAGAAAATTTTCACGCTGCTGAACGGAACGCAGGTAATCCTCCAGCATCTGTGCAGCAGGGGTCTTGATCAGTTTTCTGTTTTCATAAAGAAAAAGACGGCAGCCATATTCCTTCTCCAAAAACTGGATGTGCTGGGTAACTGCCGGCTGGGTAATATGTAACAGCTCTGCCGCCTCCCTGTAATTCATAACACTGCATACAGCCATAAAGGTTTCCGTTCTGTGATCTAACATAATATTCTCCTTGAACTCTTTCACTCTATTGATATCAGAATTCCATAAATGTTACTTATCGTATAATAAAAACTCATAAATTGATTTTATCATTCATGAAGCCTATAATCAAGAAAAGAAACGCCGTATATATCAGAAAAAAGCAACAGCTACATAAAGGAGATACTTAAACATGAATGAGGAAAAATTAACAACATCCGACAACAAAAAACTGAGTCCCGAGGAAATCAAGCGGGTAAAAGGTCTTGGATGCCTTCAGGACAAACGATATGATGACATCTTTAATATTCGGGTCATCACAGGAAATGGACATATTACCACAGATGAACACCGTGCCATTGCAGATGCAGCAGACAAGTTCGGAAATGGTCAGATTACTATGACAACCCGCCTGAGTATGGAAATCCAGGGAGTTCCTTATGATAATATTGAGAAAACAATCGCCTTCCTTGGGGAACACGGCCTGATGACAGGCGGAACCGGAGCTAAAGTGCGTCCTGTTGTCTCATGCAAGGGAACAACCTGCCAGTATGGTCTGATTGACACCTTTGCACTCAGCAAGAAGATCCATGAGCGTTTTTATGTTGGCTATCACGATGTGGTACTCCCGCACAAATTCAAGATCGCAGTTGGCGGATGTCCAAATAACTGTGTAAAACCTAATCTGAATGATATGGGAATTATCGGCCAGAGAATCCCAAAACCGGATGCAGAGAAATGCCGGGGATGTAAGAAATGTCAGATTGAAAAAAGCTGTCCTGTCCATGTCCCGAAATTAGTTGACGGTAAACTTTACATTGATCCTAAAGAATGTATCCATTGCGGACGATGCAAAGGAAAATGTCCTTTCGGCGCAGTACCGGAATATCAAAATGGTTATAAAATCTATATCGGAGGCCGCTGGGGTAAGCGAATCTCACACGGTCAGGCTCTTACCAGAATTTTCACAGAGGAAGAAGAAGTAATGGCAGTCATAGAGAAAGCAATCCTTCTCTTCAAAAATGAAGGAATCGCAGGAGAACGATTTGCAGATACTGTGAAACGTCTCGGATTTGAGTATGTGAATGAGAAATTGATTGGCTGACTATCGGCAGGTGATTGAAAATTCCGCTAACTACGACAAACGAATTCAAGCAAAATATATCACAAAGTCAAGCCAATGTTCTCAACTGAAACAGGGGACTTACTTGATTCGGTTAAAAAAGACACTTAGGGATGAGGTGACTCTCCCAAAGTGTCTTTTTTCAGATTTTTATGTAAGAATATCAACCGCTATCCTTCTTAGATTATGCAGTCTGTTTTTCATCATTTTTTTCAAAAAGCTTCTTCACTCCCTGGATTGCTACCAGCACACCAAGGATCAGCAGTAACACTGCGAAGATAAGCTGTAAGGTATTTCCAAGGTCCAGGCCTGTGGTAAATAATGCTTTTGTAAGCTTACTGATGGTCATACCCAGTGCAGTAAAGGTAACTGCCATCATAAATACCATAGGAATCCAGAGCATGCAGCCCTGGCGTTTTGTTTTCTTAAGAAATACTGCGCAGGCTACAAGGGCAAGTACAGATAACAGCTGATTGGCAGAACCAAACAGTGGCCAGATTTCTGCATATCCTACCTTTGTAAGCAGATAGGCAAGTACCAGTGTAATGATCGTCGCAAAATATTTATTGGTTACTACTTTTAAGAACGGGCTCATATTTTCCTCGTCTGTATCAGAATCAAGGAAAAATTCCTGGAATGACAGACGTCCTACTCTGGCCACTGAGTCAAGAGAAGTCAGCGCAAAGGCTGATACAGCCAGATTGATCAGTGTAAACACAAGTGAATGTGGCAAACCGATTACAGAAAGGAAGTTTGCAATAGCACCTGCAAATATCTGCGGCTGAGTGGTAAGTCCCTGTGCTGCTGCCTCACCATCTGCAAAGGATGCAACAGCGATCAGTGCAATAATTGCCAGCATACTTTCCATAAGCATTGCACCAAAGGAAACCGGAAGCATGTTCTTTTCATTTTTGATCTGTTTTGACGCAGTGCCGGAGGATACCAGTGAATGGAAGCCTGAAACTGCACCGCAGGCAATTGTCACGAAAAGAATAGGGAACATATACTGTCCGTCCACATTAAAGCTTGTAAAAGCCTTAAGATTACAGGATGGATTGGCTGCAAATACACCGATAACCGCACCAACGATCATGAAAATCAGCAGATAACTGTTCAGATAATCACGGGGCTGGAGCAGCGCCCATACAGGGGCAACACTGGCTACCAGAATATATGCAAAGATAATAATATGCCAGGTTCCAAGACTTACATATACCGGGAATTTAAGTCCCAGCGCAATTGCGAGCACCAATAATAAAATAGCCACTGCAGTATTGATCCATTTATTAAACTTGGAATATTTAAGGAAAAATCCCAGTCCCACTGCCTCGATGATAAATAACATGGAAGTTGTTGCAACTGCTCCGTTTGCTGCTACCTTGGTAACGGTTCCTGCGTTATCTGTCACAAATCCGTTAAAGGTTCCTGCCACAACATCTGCAAATGCTGCAACAACCAGAATACAGAACAGCCAGCAGAATAAAAGGAATAATTTCTTTCCCAGTTTTCCGATATAGGCTTCAATGATATATCCGATTGTACGGCCTTTGTTCTTTACAGAGGCATACATAGATGCAAAATCCTGAACTGCTCCGAAAAATACACCGCCGATCAGGATCCAGAGCATAACCGGAAGCCAGCCGAAAATTGCTGCCTGGATCGGTCCGTTGATAGGACCTGCACCTGCTATAGATGCAAACTGATGACCAAATACCACATTGGTATCAGCCGGTACATAATCCACTCCATCCTCCATCTCATATGCCGGTGTTTTTGCTTTTGGATCAATGCCCCATTTGTTCTGAAGATAACGGCCATACAGAAGATATGCTCCACCAAGCACTACGATGGCTATTATCATCATTACTATTCCACTCATAATCTCTTCCCTCTTCTTTCTTTTATATTTATATATAAAAAAACGCCCCTGCTATCCAATTTCCAATTGAATAACAAAGGCGGAATATTCCGTGGTACCACTTTGTATTATTATACCTGTCGCCAGATACAATCTCTTAACACTGTCTGAGTCAAACAGCTTCTCCTGTAACGTGAAGACCACGTCCCGGCTTACTATAGATTTCAGCGGGATGCTCCCGGGTGATATCACAAAACACCATCTGCCGCATCTCACCTGCCTGCGACTCTCTGTAATCCGGTTTCTTCTGTGACCTGTCCTGTTCTATGCATTTCTCTTTTTTATTTAAAGTTTTACTCTTCTTTTTATAAAATATCAAGAGATAATTTATATATATTTTACAATTATAGATAGGTGTTTTTATGCAATATGTATGATTATCAAGCAGATATTCGCAATCCGCTTCGCACGCATACGGTCATTTTATATCGTTATCTGTTACCTATAGCAATCCTCATAAATAATGCATTTAAGACAGTTCAGCAGAGTGCGAAAGACAAAGAAGATATCTGCAGGCGTGCTGACGCACGGCAAAGATATCCGACGCAGGATTTCACACTCTGATGGGCTGGATTAAGATGCATTATTTTACAGGATTGCTATAAAATCATTTTCAAATGCATTCATTTGTATAATATACGTAATTGTTTTTCTGTCTTGTACTGTCTTTGTCTTCTGCGTATAACAGAAACAGAAAATTTTACAGAAATTTTTCATTAGCGCGCATGTGTATTTTACAAACTGTTTCTATAATAGTAATCAAAGAATTGAAAGAGAAAAGAGGAATCATTATGTATCAGACATTATGGAATTCTATTAATAAACATGTAAAAGACTTACATGCTTCCGCAGCTTTTCTGGCTGTTTCACTTATCGGGTGGACAACGATCGGTCTTCTGGCAGGATTTTTGATCTGCATGATCGGCGGTATGTCCTTCGTTACAAAGGTAACTGTTGTCCTTTGCAGTGGCGGGTATACAGGATTGATCTTTGGTTTCTTTGGCGGTATTTTATATCTGTACCGGACAGAACCACGTCATTCAACTGACTCTGCCCCCTCACAGGTTCCCACTGTTTCCCAAATATCTCTCAACGCCAAGACAGCTGCCCGGTGATAAATCGGACAGCTGTTTTTTTATCCAAGAGCTACATCCAGAATCATCATTAGAGAGAATCCTACAGCGAAGAAAATAGTTCCAATGTTGGAGTGTTCTCCGGCAGACATTTCGGGTATGAGTTCTTCCACTACTACATAGAGCATAGCTCCGGCAGCGAAGCTTAAAAGATATGGAAGTGCCGGGACAATGAGGCCGGCAGCCAGGATTGTGAGGACTGCACCGATAGGTTCTACAATCCCGGACAGGACTCCGCCTGCAAAGGCTTTGGTCTTTCCCATCCCTTCAGAACGCAGGGGCATGGAGATAATAGCTCCCTCAGGGAAGTTTTGAATAGCAATCCCGATGGAAAGGGCCATGGCTCCCATTATAGTGATCTGGGCGTGACCTGTTAAATAGCCTGCGTATACGACTCCTACTGCCATTCCCTCCGGAATATTATGCAGAGTTACTGCAAGAACCAGCATGGTAGTTCTCTGAAGTCTGCTCTTCGGACCTTCTGCCTTGTCACTGTTCTGGTGAAGATGCGGGATCATGTGATCCAGCAAGAGCAAAAAAAGCACCCCTATCCAAAATCCCACTGCTGCCGGTACAAATGAAAGCTTCCCCAGTCCGGAAGACTGTTCAATTGCCGGGATCAGCAGGCTCCATATGGAAGCCGCAACCATAACTCCTGCTGCAAAACCGGTAAGCGCTCTCTGGATCTGTTCATTCAGATTCTTCTTCATAAAAAATACACAGGCAGCTCCTGCAGATGTCCCAAGAAAAGGAATCAGGATCCCATAGAATACATTTATATCCATTGATTTATTCCTCCTGTTTTTATTTGTATGCAAATAAAAGAAATGGGTTCTTGTTATTTGTTTAATTTAGTTAGCCTATTCTAACTTTAATCAGTATATCAGATTTTTTGACAAATAAAAAGAGAATACAAAATTTTTTGTTATTTTGTATCCTCTGCATTAGATTGTGTTTAAAAAGACTTTCTGCAAAATATACTGCAAAGTGAGACGTGCAGATTGCGGGAATGTTTTTCAAAGCACGTTACATAGTACAACAGAAATAAATATTCTCATGTAAACTGCATTTTGGATTAAATCCTGCGTGGCAGTAAGGGCAGCTGCCTTTTTTGTATTCCTGAAGTGTAAGTTTCCTGCCGCAGTTTCCGCATAAAACAGGATAAGCTTCTTCCGGTGTTGTTGCCACAAATGGATGATCTTCCAGTTCATCATGGCAAGAATAGCATGCATAATATTTCCTGCATTTCGCGCAGAGCAATGCAGCTATGTCAAGCTGTGTGTGATAGTGTGTACACCGTCCTGCTTTATCAAGTCCGATTCCGTGAATCTTTATGTTTTCCTGCTTTACCTGAGTATCTTTCGGCAGGCTACTTTTTAGCTTGTTACTATTCTCAGCGGTTTCCTGCATTGTTAATTCCTTTTCTGATGGGAATTGCGATCAGGACTGCCAGAACTGTAATCACAATGTCCTTTGGAATAAATGCTGTTAAGGAGTATACTGCAATTGCCGGGATGCTCATGGAGCCTCCTACAAAGTGCCACTGCAGACCACCGATTGTCTCAACGATCAGAAGTCCGATCAGTGCGAATCCGATTGAGATTGCAAGGTTCTTTGTCTTGTTCTCTGTTTTCGGACGGATTCCGCAGAGCCAGGTCATGATCGGCCATGCCCAGATATATCCTCCGGTAACTCCTACAATGCTGCTGATTCCGCCTGAGAAGTTAGCAAAGATCGGAAGACCGATGGCTCCCAACAGAACGTAAACCAGTGTTGCTGTAGTTCCAAGTCTGGAACCAAGTACTGCTCCTACAAGTGCTACACCAAATACCTGAATGGTAATCGGTACACCGGTAGGCATTGGCAGTGAAATCTGTGATATTACTGCAAGAACTGCTGCAAACATACCAACCAGTACCATTTCTCTGGTTGTAAATTTTCTCTCTGCAGCAGGGCTTTTTGCATATGACTGACTCATAATAAGACTCTCCTCTTTCCCTGTTGATGATTGGTTTTGACTTTCTTTTTATATCATAAGCGGGGAGGATTGTCAACCTATTTCTCTGTATTTGGTTTACATTTGTGTTAAGTCGTATATAGTGTTGCTATTTCACCACTATCTGTAAATTATAACATATTATACATCAACTGCGATACAGGTATTTCCACAACAGTTACAAAAAGATGGTGAACCGGACTGAATTCACCATCTTTTTTCTTTATCTTCTGTTATTAATAACCTCTCTCGCCATATCTACAAGTTCACCGGCAGATAATTTTCCATCTATTTGCAGCAAATCATACTGGATGCCATCTTTATTCCAGTTAACGCTTTGAACCTGACTGACTTCAATCTGAGAAACGCTGTCATCGTAACTGAATACAACTTTTCCACTGGCCTGGTCTTTTTTATCTTGTTCTGTCAATTCGTAATCATCCGATACCATTTTATTTATATAATGTACATAATACAGATTTGTTCCATTTACAGTAGCAATAATATCACCTGACGGAATAAGTTTTGAGTTAAATTTCTGCTGTTCAAACGATACAACATCTCCATTCTTCTGATAATCAAAGGACACGGATTTAAACTTCTCAATTACATTTGCATTGTCATCCTTAAAACTGTTTTTTATAATATTGCCCTTTTTGAAGCAGTACCCATTCTCAAATGTATCAATCAATATCGGTCTATACCCAATATCCTTTGTAACCTGTTCTACTGTTGGAAGAGATGTATAATCAGCACGTGATGCAGATGAACCTGTCCACATTGAAATCTTTCCTGTTGCTGCCACAGCAGTAACTCCAATTGTAAGTGTTGCAGCTATCAACAAAGGTAATATTTTCTTTTTTGATCTCATAGTCGTTTGCTTCCTTTCTGTATCTGCGAAGTCAAGTTTTGCATAAACTCTCTGTCTGACATTCTCTGTGTCAATATCAAGAGCATTGCAGGAAGTATCTGCCTGTTTTTGTATTCCCAATTCTTTAAGCAAATTTTTTCTTCTCATAATCTTTCCTCCGCATTCGATAACATTTTTCTGAGTTTTCTTTTTCCTCTTGAAAGTCTGGTCTTAACCGTAGAAATATTAAGTCCCATTGCTCTTGAAATGTCCTTGATTTTTTCATCAAATTTATACCGTCTTACAAAAATCTCGCTGTCAGGTTCGCCAAGACTCATAACTGTTTTCCATACATAATTATTGCAAAAATTCTCTTCAATGAAATCTTTGCCATCTGACAGTTCAATATCTTCAAGAACTGTATGATCCGTTTTTCTGTTTATCCGTTTCAGAGCAAAATTTCGGGCAACAGCAGCAAGATATGACCGTAATGTACCTTTCTGCAAATCTATCCTTTCTGCATTCTTCCAGAGTATAACAAACACGTCTGCCACAATTTCTTCAATATCCTCTTTCGGCAGTGAATTGCCGGCCATATGATACAAAACAGTACTTAAATACGGCGTATAAATTTGGATTGCTTCATCTATTGAATTTTTTTCTCTGTTCCTGAGACGTTGCAAAAGCTCTGCTTCATCTGTCATATCAACCCTACTTTCTTTTTAATACTTTAAAAAATTAAAAGCTTTTAACCTTTACATTCTTATATATCCTGTCAAAGAGCATAAAGTTTCATTTTTAACAAAAAAGAGTATACAGAACTTGTGTTAAATTCTGTACACTCTCAAAGAACTGTTCCTTTTCCATATCCAGAAAACAGCTTTCAAATTTTTCTACAGCATATTTCTATTCTCTACAGCACATAATAATGCGGAATAATATCCTCATAATGTCCATCCGGCATTTTGAATCCCTGAGGAATCACGCCAAGTCTGGTAAAACCGATTCTTTCATATAAATGTAATGCATGGGTGTTATTTGCAACCACTGCATTGAACTGCATAACACGGAAGCCTTTTACCTTCGCCTGTGCAAGGCAGTCAAGAACCAATTTCTCGCCGATGTGTTCACCGCGGAGTTCTCTTCTTACTGCATAGCTGGCATTACAGATATGTCCGCATCTTCCTACATTGTTCGGATGCAGGATATAGAGACCGAAAATTTCATTATTGTCAGTGTTTACTGCAATCCCTGTATAAGTCTGTTCTTTGAAAAAAGCATCTCCTGTTTCTTCTGTCAGGTTTTCTTCCTGTGGGAATGCTACACCGTCCTCTACCACCTGATTCCATATTGTAATAGCTGCTGTTACGTCTTCTGTCTGATATTCTCTGATTACAATACCCATTCTTCTGTCCTCCATTTTCCATATCATACCGTCAACTACCAGTTTTCTGTTTCTTTACATACATCTACCCACTGCTTATTGCTTTTCGCAATTGAAACATGGGACTTACTTGATTCAATTAAAATCCCAGAATCCAGTCCCTGTTTCAGGATCATATTTGCGGTGGATCGTTCCGCCTGTTACCGGATGAAGTTCGATTTCTGCAGTATATAGTACAGTAATTGATTTCATATGACCTGCTGCCATGCAATGTCGTTCACCATCTTTATAAGAAAATACTGCATGGGTATGATGGTAACAAGTATTATTTTCACCTGTGACCACGTTACCGTTTAAAGATACCAACTCAAGCATTCCGGAAATGCGCTGTTCTTCGAAGCTGCCTGTCTCTGGGATAAAGGTCTGAATTTCTGCATCCTTGCATCCTCCGATCCCTGAAAAAGTGGCTGATCTGATGTTTTCTTTTTTGCATATTTCGATGATTGTACTGATGATCTCGTCATTACGATCCATTCTTATGTAATAGCATTCGCCGAATTTTCTGTAATCCATTTTTTATCTCCATTTAAGTTATTACTTTCGGATAAATATTGCTTAACAGAAATATTATATTCCTGTTTCCTGTTGATAACAATCCCTATCATTCTGTTTCTGTCATTTAAAGAAGTGTATGTTACTGTGAACGGAGTAAACAGTAACAAGTGTGCAATTTTAACATCTTCCACAGTTCCTGCACGGGTTGCATCTGGCTTTTTTTATATGCGGATACCATTCATGGATTTCCGGTAATGGATCGCTTTTTTTCCATTCTTTTACACTATAGTGATCTGTAAAAAGCACTTTTTCCCCAATATATTCTATTTCCAGTGGATAAATTGTAATTTTATCAGGATTCATGCAGCTTTGACAGATTCTCGGGGACAATAACTGATTTCCAAATAATACTGCCTGATCCATAGTGGTGATCTGCATATGGTTTTCGCTGATATATTCTATTTTCTGTTCTGCTGCACATGTGTATGCTGAGGGAATTTTCACTTTGTTGATTGTAAATATCCCCGCAGGAGTTTTTACTGTTTTCATTAATCTTCCACCTCTTACATTCCCTATGGTAAAACCGATTCTTTCATATAAATGTAATGCATGGGTGTTACCATGAACGATCAGTTTTCTGTTTCTTTACACACATCCACCCATCCGTTTGCCTCTGCTACCTGTTCCAGTTCCGGGATTGTGAGCTTTACTGCACTGTGATCATTGCCGGCAGCCGGATATACTGTGGTAAATTGTTTCAGACTTTCGTCAAGGTAGACTTCAATTCCCTCATTAATTCCGAACGGGCATACCCCTCCCGGAGCGTGACCGATGATGTTTTCTACTTCATCAAATGGAATCATTTTTGCCTTTATATGAAAAGTATCTTTATATTTTCGGTTATCTACTCTGGCTGTACCCTCTGTTAAGATCAGGACTGCTTTATCGTTCTGCAAAAAGGACATAGTCTTTGCGATCATACCCGGCTCTACATGAAGGGCTTCTGCTGCTTCTGTTACTGTGGCAGTGGATGCTTCCAGTTCGATCACATGGTCAAGAAAGCCTTTTTCTTCCAGATATTTTTCTGCTTTTTCCAAAGACATTTTTTCATTTCCTCCTGAGTTATATCTTATCTGTGTCCCAGCTCCCAGAATGCCACTGCACTTGCTGCTGCCACATTCAATGAATCTACTCCGTGGGACATTGGTATCTTTACTGTATAATCGCAATCTGCAATGGTCTGTGATGCAAGGCCGTCACCTTCCGTTCCGAGAATGACTGCCAGTTTTTCTTCTGACCGGAGTGCTTTATCATCAATTCCTACGGAATCGTCACGCAGAGCCATTGCCGCTGTTTTGAATCCCAGTTTTTGCAGAATCTTCATTCCATCCTGTGGCCATACAGTTTTTTTATCAAAATATGTCCAGGGAATCTGGAATACAGTTCCCATGCTGACTCTGGCTGCACGTCGGTAAAGCGGGTCACTGCATCCGCCGGTCAGAAGTACTGCATCCATATGGAGTGCTGCTGCTGAGCGAAAAATAGCTCCGATATTTGTAGGATTTACAACATTTTCAAGAACTGCTATGCGGCTGGCATTTCTGCAGATTTCCTCTACAGATGGCAGTGGATTTCTGCGCATTGCACATAGCATTCCGCGTGTGAGGGCAAATCCGGTCAGCTTGACCAGAAGTTCATATTCCGCGGTATAAACCGGCACATCCGGATATTGTTTCAGGATTTCCTGTGCCTCTCCTTCCAGATCTTTATGCTCCACCAGGAAAGAGATTGGCTGATATCCTGCATTCAGGGCACGTTCAATTACTTTCGGACTCTCCGCAATGAAAATTCCCGGTTCCGGTTCATAATATCGTAAAAGCTGCACTTCTGATGTTCTGGCATATACATCCAGTTCCGGCGCAGCGAAATCTTTTATTTCGTTAAACATAAAAATAAAACCTCCAAACTGAGTAATCTTATCTTACATCAGTTTGGAGGTTTATACAAGAATTCCTTTTCAACAGTGTTATTCGATTCTGTTTCTGTCTTTATATGCCAGAAACAGAATCGTCAGAAACGTAACTGTCTCCGCTACAAGAAGAGAGATCCAGATTCCATTTAATCCAAATAATTTCGCAAGTATAACTGCGCAGATAACAATAGCAACAATTCCTCTCAGGAATGATCCGACAATCGCGATTTTAGGTTCATCTACTGCTGAGAAATATGCCACCAGTACAATATTGATTCCTGCCACTATAAATCCAAGGAAATACAGACGCAGTCCTGTATGTGCATAATTCAATAACTGAACATTGTTTTCGCTGTTGAAAATGCTGATTAGCATGTCGGTTGAAGTCCAGATGATCAATTGGATCAGTGCTTCTACAGCAAGACATACGAGCAGGCTCCATTTCAGAAGTTTTCTTACCTGAGTGGGCTGACCTTTTCCGTAGCTTTCACTGATCAGGGGCTGTGCTCCCTGGGCCAGACCGTTGAAAATTGCAAATGCCACGATAGAAAGATTTGCCACAACTCCATAGGCTGCCACACCCATATTTCCCGCGATTCCAAGGATCAGAAAATTAAATACAATAGCAATCACACCGGAAGACAGTTCACCGACAAATGCGGAAACTCCCAGCTGACAGCAGGAAATCAGGTGTCTGAATGACGGTTTTTTCCAATGGAATCCTACATGGTTTCTGCTACTTCTGTAGTGTATGGTACAGACGCTCATTGTTACGATCGGACAGATTGCAGTAGCCAGTCCGGCTCCGGAAAATCCCAGACCGACCGGGAACATGAATATATAATCAAATATAATGTTAAAGATACTTCCACTGATGGAACCGATCATTGCAACAGAAGGCGCTCCATCGTTTCTGGCAAATGCAGTAAATGTATAATTTGACATGAAGAATGGTGTTGCGATCAGAATAATTCTCACATAGTTTCGTCCAAGTCCGATCAGTCCGGCATCTGCACCCAGCAAAGCCAATGCTTTGTCCGGAATAAAGATTCCGACCAGCATAAATGGAACTGCAGCCAGTATGCTCCAGGTTACTGACTGTACGAAATAATGTTCTGTATTTTTTCCTTTTGCCCTGCTTATGGCATACCTGGTAGCGGAACCAATCCCGATCATAGCCCCAATCGCATAGATCAGTCCATAAACCGGCAGGATCAAATTGAGAACTGCCAGTCCGTCAGCACCGGAATATACAGATATAAAGAAAGTATCTGCCAGAACATAAACAGAAATCCCGATCATTCCGGCAACACTCTGGGTTACATATCTGGTGAATCTTTTCAGCATAATACTCCGCTCCTTCGTTATATTGTCAGCATTGTCTTCCTTTCATCTGCAGACTTATCTCACCATTATACCCATATAAAACAAAAATGCAACCACAAAAACTCCAGATATAAAAATCTCCTTAAGCAGATTTTTTAATGCTGCTCAAGGAGACTCTGTTGATATTCGCAATTCACTTCACGACACTCTTTATTTTACCCGTTTTTTTTTCAGGTCTTCTACAATTTCATTGTAACGTTTTTTATTCAGGCGATAGAAAAACAGTACAATTGCTGTCACTATCCATAAAACTCCCGGAATTGTAGTAAAGGAATGTCTCATAATACTGAGAACAGCCGGATTCTGTACCTGATTTGCCACATATCCATATTTTCCAAGAAGTGCTGCAAGTAGAGCAGTTCCTATTGCCATGCCAATTTTATTTCCCAGTGACACAAATGCATATTGAAAACCATCATTCCTTAAGCCCGTTTTCCACTCTCCGTATTCTACGCAGTCGGGAATGATCGCATAGATTGCAGTGTTAAATCCAGAAAAAAAGAATTGTGTAATTCCTGCAAGTGTATAGAACGCTGCCGGTGTTTCTTTTACATTGAAGAAGAACATACAGAGCATGGAAATTCCGGTAAAAAGGGCAAAAATAGATGCAGTTCTTCCTTTATTATTCAATTTTCGGAATACCGGCTGGAAACATGCAGCACCGATAATGGATGGAATGATAATACACATGGAATATGTAGTATAGTAGGATGCATTTCCCTCTACATAAGTGAAATAGTATAAAACATCTGCATTTCTTCCATAAAGTGTAAATCCGAATAACACCTGTCCGATTAATGCCAGAATATATGGGCGGTTCTGCATCACTGCTCTTAACTGCACTTTTATGGATATTTTGTCTTTTTCCGGCATAATCACCTGCTCTTTTGTTTTTGCGAAACAGAAGAAATGACAGGCTGCAAAAATACATCCGTATATGATTGCTACCAGTAGGTATCCGATTTTAGCACTTTGACTGCCAAGTTTTCCAATCAGTGGAACTGTAATGATATTGATAATTCCAATTGCAACCATTGCAGATACTGAACGTGATGTATTAATCTTTGCACGTTCATCGATATCCTGTGTCATTGCTCCACAAAGGGTGCCATACGGGATATTTACACAAGTATATCCAAGTACCAGCAGACAGTATGTAATTACCATATAGATAACCTTTGATCTGTCCGACCAATCCGGATGTGCCCAGAATGTCATAATCAGAAGCACGGCCGTGATCGGAGCTGCAATGAGAAGCCATGGACGATAACGTCCCCATTTTGTTTTGGTTTTATCTGTCAGTCCACCCACGATCGGATCATTGATCGCATCCCAAAATCTCGAAAACAGCATCAGGGCAGAGACTGCTGCCATACTAATTCCAAATACGTCTGTGTAAAAAATCATGAGAAAATTACTGACGAACATCCAGCTGAAATTACATCCTACATCGCCAAATCCATATGCGATTTTACTGATCAACGGAACTTTTACATTTTCGTTTTTACTCTCCATAATTCCTCCTGCCTGCTGCCATCCTCCGTCTTTCCGTTTACTCATGTGTTCTTTACAGCAGTCTTTTTTATTATATCTTGGTCTTACATAATGCTTATGATCAGCAGGGTATTTTATTTTTCCTGCACATTGATAATCACTTTCATTGTGGTCTCACGGTTATCGTCAATGTACTGGTATGCTTTCAGATAATCTTTAAATGCAAATGTCTTAGAGATCAGCGGTCTTAAATGCACTTTTCCTTCATTCACCAGTCTGATTCCGTCTACATAATCATCATGTCTGTACATCATTGTGCTCTTGATATCAAGCTCATGATCATTTGCAACTGCCAGATCGATCTCAGCCATTCCTGCAAAAACTGCAACCAGCACAATCACGCTTCCTTTTCTTGCATATTTGATCGCCTGTCCCATTGTAATGTTATTTCCTGCACAATCATAGATAACATCTGCCTTATCCGGTCCAAAGGCTTCTACCATTGCTTCCCCGAAATTTTTATTTCTTGTGTTGACACATACGTCAATTCCACACTCTTTTGCTTTTTCCAGACGAAGATCACTGACATCTGTGATCATAACTTTAGCTGCTCCCATCCCTTTTGCAGACTGCGCTACCAGATTTCCGATCGGACCGGCTCCTATCACTACAATATTCATTCCTGTTACATCGCCCATCTGTTTAACTCCATGAACAGCTACTGCCAGAGGCTCGATCATTGCGCCCTCTTCATAAGACATATCTTCCGGTATCGGTGTTACTTTTGATGCATCAACTGCAAAATACTCGGATGCAGTTCCTGTTGTCTGGAATCCCATTACTTTCAGCTCTTCGCAGAGATTGTATTTTCCGTGACGGCATGGATAACAATGTCCACAATATACCTGTGGCTCAATTGTTACTTTCTGTCCCACATGAAATTCTGTTACTGCATCACCTGTTTTTACCACTTCTCCTGATACTTCATGTCCCTGGGTTACCGGGTATTTTGTAAAAGGATGTTTTCCGTGATATACATGGATATCAGAACCACAGATACCAATATTCATAATCTTAACCAAAACCTGGTTGTCTTTAATCTCTGGTACGGGAACCTCTCTGAAAATGATTTCTCCTGGATTTGTCATAACCTGCTGTAACATAATATTTTCCTCCTTGTTTGTTGAATGTACTTTGAACTTCTTGTTATTTACTATCTTTTATTAAATGTTTTATTAAAGTAATTACATTATTATTCAAATATATAACTTTGTCAATAAATATTTAAGAATATTTCTCATTTCTACCAGTTGCACAAAGTAAAGATTTTGTTTTTATGCAGATTTTACTATAGCAATCCTTCTGATTGTCTTCGGAATTCCCTCAACAAAAACACCCTGATCACAACGTTTCATTGTTGTAATCAGGGTACTTTTTGTATTCAGATATTTTTTTACTATGATATATCGGCAGATTATAGGCAAATCTATATCTTTCCGATAAAATCCTGCAGGAAATGCTTTGCTGCACCTACAGCTGAGGCTTCTTTCTTATAAGAACAGTTTTTCAGATATCTCAGATCATGATCAAATCCATTATACTTCATTACTTTTTCCCCAAGAGGTATCATATAATCTGAGAGATATCCACCCATTTCACCTCCAAGAATGATATCCATATCATATGCCATGCGCAGATTTGAAATCAGAATTGCAAGATAATCAAGATACTCTTCCCATTTTTTCTCTGCCTTTTCATCATTGTTTTGAAGCAGCTGCATAAACTGTTCCACAGAATCCTTTGACTCACCAACAAGTGCGCCTGCAGCGCAATAAGCATCTGCACAACCAGATTTTCCACAATAACACTTGCGGCCCTGAGGTACAAGTATCATATGTCCAAATTCTCCGGCCTTCTGATTTTCTCCGGAAAACAAATTTCCCCCTATGCAAAATGCACCGCCAAGAGTCTGATTCAACGAAAGGTAAATTGCATTCTGATAGATGTTCATATCTTCTGCCATCATTGCCGCATTGGCATCATTTGAAAAATAAACCGGGACAGAAAATGCCTGTTCCAGGAAACTGAGACTATAGTTTTCAAGTTTCAGTGCGTGGGATTTTATCACCAGTTTCTGCTCCTGATTAATGATTCCCGGAATAGAGATTCCAACACCCAGAAGCTTTTCTTTCTGTTCTGCATCATTCATATGATCCAGAAATTTCGCCGCAAAATCTGCCACCTGACTGCAGTATGACATATCAGATACAAATTTCAGACGGATCCGCTCTGATTTCACAATCTCATACTTCAGATTTACCAGCACCATTCCCAGATGATTTGCAGTGATCACAATTCCCATTGCATAACGATAGGATGGATTGATTCCAATACTTTTAGCCTTTCTTCCTCCTGTGGATTCATATTCTCCAATTTCTATTATGATACCTTTTTCCAATAAATCTTTTACATTAGACAGAACTGTTGGCATACTCAGATTCAGTTCTTTGGATATTTCCACTTTTGATGTGGATTCTCTATTTATAATATAATTTACGATTTTTGATTTCGTAGCAAATTTCTTTTCCAGTCCGCTCATTCTGTTTCTACCTTCTTTTATTAATGTATTTATAAAAGAATGATACCTGTTATTGTCATATTTGTAAATAGCCATTGTCTCTGCAGAGTATGTTGCTTTTTGCAATTGAGGCAGGGGACTTAACTTATTCAGCTGATTCAGTTAATATATCTACAATAACAGATAAATTGTTACTGTTCACACGCCACTATCCCGCGAGGTGTTTTGGCATGAATATGCCAAAATCCCGAGACCTACAAGCCAAAATTCCATTGCCGCAGGCAATCTGGAATGAATTTTGGCTAAGTTACTGTGAACGGAGTGAACAGTAACGATAAATTTATATCATTCTGATGAAATATTATATTTCATTTTTCACGTTAATGATGTAAAATTATTAATGTAAATATCAGGGCATATTCGAATAATCATTTCTAAACTTTTTTAAATATGCTCCGGAAAGGAACTTTTATACTAATGAAAACCAAGATTCAGGATATGACCTCCGGTTCACCGGGACGGTTGATCATTCTTTTTGCAATTCCCCTGATGCTGGGAAATATCTGTCAGCAGCTTTATACAATGGTGGATACCATGGTTGTTGGCCAGGTTGCAGGTGTGGAGGCTCTTGCCGCACTGGGTGCTGTTGACTTTCTGATGTGGGTTGTCACAGGAATATCCACAGGACTCACTCAGGGATTTTCTATTCAACTCTCCCAGTATTATGGGGCAAAAGATTTCGAAAATCTGCGTAAATCTCTGGCACACAGTTACCGGCTGACCGCATTCATCGCAGCCGGAGTATTGATTCTCAGCCAGTCATTTGCTTCGCTGGTATTAACAGGGCTGCATACACCTTCCAATATTATCGGAATGTCTCTGTTATATCTGCGCATCATTTTCTGTGGAATCCCCGCCACAGCAGCCTATAATATGTTTGCCTCTGCTCTAAGGGCTATGGGAAACAGTAAAACACCGCTGACCGCAATGATCATCGCATCTGTGCTGAATGTCTCACTGGACATCCTTTTTGTGGCAGGCTTCGGATGGGGTGTGGCAGGAGCAGCAATCGCAACTGTGATCGCACAGAGCTTCTCTGCAATTTACTGTTTTCTGATTTTACGCAGAATTGATATTGTTCATCTGACCAGAGCAGATTTTATGCCTGCCTCCGGCATGAATGCCCGCCTGATGAAGCTTGGTATTCCTGTTGTATTTCAGAATATCATCATCGGTGTGGGTGGTCTGGTAGTCCAGTATGTGATCAATGGCTACGGTTTCCTTTTTGTGGCAGGATTTACAGCTACAAACAAGCTTTATGGTCTGCTGGAAATGGCTGCTATTTCCTATGGATATGCCATCGTTACTTATGTAGGTCAGAATCTGGGGGCCGGAAAGATTGACAGGATCAGAAAAGGCGTCCGCAGCAGTATGCTGCTTTCCCTGCTTACCTCACTGATCATTTCTGCTGCCATGTTTTTATTTGGAAAAAATATTCTCTCACTTTTCATCTCAGGTGAACCACAGCAGACACAGCAGGTACTTGCAATTGCTTTTAAATACCTCTCTATTATGGCTGCCATGCTCTGGGTTTTGTACTTCCTGTACGTGTACAGATCTGCACTTCAGGGGCTGGGAGATACCTTAATGCCTATGGTAAGTGGTATGGCTGAATTTGTCATGCGTATCAGTGCTGCACTGATTCTTCCCCATTTTATCGGACAGGACGGTATTTTCTTTGCAGAAATTGCAGCATGGAGCGGAGCCACTGTGATCTTATGCATCAGCTATTATGCACGGATGCATAAATATCATTAAGAAAAAACAGGCACATAGTCCCGGATATCCGGTATATGTGCCTGTGAAGCGTGTAAAATTATGTAAGATTCTTAATCCATTTATATTTCTTATAATGTTTATAGACCACCGGCAGTTTAATGATCTCGTCCAGATTGAGTACAAAGTAGACAACCATAACCGGCAGTTTCAGAATAAATGCGCAGATGCATCCCAGAGGAACAGTGATACGGCTGACATGGCATCCTGACTTAACTTTCCCAGTATGATCGCATCACATGCTCCGACCAGGACTGTCATGAACTGCTGAAGTGCAATCGGAAGTGCCAGCCTGACTATTTCTTTTCGTAAACTTCGTTTACGCTCATCCATTATCTTTTTTTGCTCCTGTATAAAATATTAATGATACTCATCAGTCAATTTTCAGAATCATATTCAGGATTCTTCTTGCGCTGAGACGGATTTCTGCTTCAGTAATAAGCCCTTTTTCATATGCTTCTTTTATGCGTTCCGGATATCCTGCTGCCATCTTGATATCGTTTCCTGCTTTTGTCTCGCGGTAGTGTTCTCCGAATGTCCACCAATCTGTTGTAACCAGTCCGTCGAATCCCCATTCATCCCGGAGAATACCTGTCAGGAGTTCTTTGTTCTCTGAGGCGTGGATGCCGTTAATCAGGTTATAGGAGGACATAATTGTATATGGATGAGCCTCTTTTACAATGATCTCAAACTGTTTCAGATAAATCTCACGGAGTGCTCTCTCTGATACTCTGGAATCAGAATCCTTACGGTTTGTCTCCTTATTATTGGCTGCAAAATGCTTTACACTTGCTCCAATATGCTGAGACTGGATGCCTCTTACCATAGCTGCCCCTGTCTTTCCTGCAAGGTACGGATCTTCAGAATAATACTCAAAGTTACGGCCACAGAGCGGGCTTCTGTGAATGTTGCAGGCAGGAGTAAGCCAGATACTGATATTATTTTCTTTTACTTCTTCCGCTCCTGCTTTACCAACTTTCTCTACCAGTTCTTCATCCCAGGTGCTGGCAAGAAGTGTGGCACATGGCCAGGCAGTTGTGTTCACTCCGCATTTCGGAAGAATACGAAGTCCGGCTGGTCCGTCTGCAGTCATCACATTCGGGACTCCGTATTCCGGAAGATTTCCCATTCCAAATGTATTGGCACATCCTGTGTTTGGCTGTCCGCCAAGGAGATTGATACAGTCATCCAATGTCAGGATATCCATAAACTCATCCAATGTCATTTTACCATCTGCTACATCAGAGAAGTGAACTCCCTTGGAATCAAGAAAATCAAGAAAGTCTATTCCTTTTTGTCCTCTTGTATCAGGGCATGGAAGACCGATGGCATATTTATCCTGTCTCGGAAGTCCTTCTTCTTCCACATATTCACGCTGTGGAAGTTCCTCATAAGAACCGTCCGCAAGCATACGTTCCTGAAGATGATATGGTGCTGCCTTCCGGCTTAACTGCTCAGTTACTGTATCTTCTTTTACTACATATGTAAAGTCAATCTTCGCTGCATCTCTTACGTTTGTACCAATATAGATTGCATATTCTCCTGCTTCCAGAACATATGCAGACTTGCATACTTTGCCCAGATCATCGTAAGACGCCATCTGATTTACAGGAAGTTTCAGGGTAAGAATCTGTCGTTCACCCGGCTGAAGAATGCTGGTCTTTTTGAATGCCCCCAGTACTTTCGCAGGCTTTCCGAGTTTACCCTGTGGTGCTCCGTAATAGAGCTGGATAACTTCTTTTCCCGCTGTTTTTCCAGTATTGGTTACTTCTGTAAGGACTGTGATCACACCGTTTTCTTCGGAAGCACCTGTCACCTTCCAGTCGAAATCTGTGTAGGAAAGTCCAAATCCAAACGGATAATTTACTCTCTCCGCTGCACCCGGAATTGTCTCAAAGTAACGGTATCCTACATAAATATCTTCTGTATAATCTACATAGAATGCAGACTCATGGAAGTTTGCTGTGGATGGATAATCTTCCAGATCTTTTGCATAAGTATCGGATAATTTACCGGATGGATTAACATCACCACAAAGTATATCTGCTGTTGCAAGACCACCTTCCATACCGCCCTGCCATGCCATCAGTACTGACTGGATCTCATCGCAGTCTCTGAACCATTTCGTGTCCACGATACCGCCAACATTCATCACTACGATTACATGTGTGAATGCTTTCTTTACTTTCTCTACCATGATATTCTCTGCATTTGTCAGGCAGAAATCACCGTTTTCAAAAATCTTCGCTGACAGCTCGGAGTTTCTTTTTTCCTCTCCGTCAAGAACGTATCCGTCCTGTGCAGCTTCACATTTTCTGTCCCATCCTTCGCCTGAGAAACGACAGATGGTAATTATTGCAGTATCTGTATATTCTCGCGCTTCATTCAGAAGTTCATCCGGAAGCTCCGGCTCAACTGTCATACCCGGTACTGCACCATCTTCGTACTGTTTCTGAATATCTTCCGCATAATATTTCGCAAGTTTATCGAAAACTTCTACTTTCCCCTCATCCTCTTTAATCTTCATGCCCTCATAAAGATTACGGATGTATTCTACAGTTACATCGCCGCTTCCTCCGCCGCCTTTTACGTAGTCTACAGTACCCTTACCAAAGAGTGCGACTTTCGTCCCTCTCCGGATCGGAAGTGTATTTTTCTCGTTTTTCAGAAGAACCATTCCCTCTCCTGCTGCCATTCTGGAAAGTGCAATGTGTTCTTTACTTCCTGTAACTCTCCGTCCATCCTCTCCCAACGGAAGCACAGGCTGGAAAAAGCTTCTCTGCCATTTTGCCATTATTTTAATCCTCCCTTAATTCTCCTTAGTCAAGCAGATAAAATCATCCGCTTCGCTACTTGCCTGATTTGGTTAAAGTTCTTCCTTCAAAAATGCAAAAGGTTCTTCATCCTGAAGGAAATGCATAAGCTGATATGCACACATGATCGCTACATTTTCTTCACGCAGAATCCTCTTTACTTCTTCTCTGTCAGCAAGTACAACTTCTATTTCTTCGGTGTCTTCCTGTGCATCTTTGCTGATCTCACCTTCCGCATATCCGTAAACAGTTGCGCAGGATTCATCTGTCATGCCAACCGTTGTGAAATAAGGTTTCTCAAATGCAGGATCTACTTTCAGAGGTGTGAATTTCATTCCTGTTTCCTCGTACATTTCTCTTACTGCACCCTCATGGAATTCTTCGTTCGGTTCTACCAGACCTGCCGGGAATTCGTAGATATATCCGCCAATTGCGTATCTGTACTGACGTACTAATACAACTCTGTCTCTCTTTTCCCCATAAAGACTGTAAATGATCACGCCATCCGGAGTGTTTTTACCTGTTTTTATCTTTAATTCGTTAATACTCTTCGCACGGGATGCCACGAAATATGACACAGGAGTGTTGTGAATGCTTGTTGCATTTAAATGGTACAAATTTAAAAATTTACAATCTGTCAGTTTTTCAATATTGTGTATCTGTCCCATAATGGATACTTCCTTTCGCTTTCTATACCTTCGCTGATTATTACAGCCAATTTTCTTCTATCTCTGTTTTTAGTTCGCAAAACATCTGATAAAACTCTTCTTTTGCATCAGCTATAATTCCTAACGCAATTTTCTGATTGTAAGAATGTGTAACATTATTTCTTGCCTGCAATGCACGAAGCCACTGCTCCTCATCTCTTATCATTCCTGCTTTATAGGCAGTCTTCAGAATGATTTTCGGTGAACCTGTTGCTCCCTCCGCATATCCATGAATCTCCAGTATTTCTTTCATCATTTTCCATGACTGCTCAAAACAAATTTCATATAATCCTACAAGTCCGGTAATCACTACATTATCATATGGCTCTTCATAATTATAAATATCTTTCATGTTAGACAGTGCATTGCAGAAATTCTCATATTTTCTCATACAAAATCCTCCCTTCCTTCTCTATAGATTCTCTTAATTCATCCTGCATGTCACGATCAAGATTTACAATATCATACTCCAGAAGAGTACTTGTCTCTTCATCCACATCTAACGCAAACCTTGCAAAATCTCCTCCTGTGACTGCAATATCTATATCACTTGTTCTTCTGAAATCCCCTCTTGCTCTCGAACCAAAAAGAATTACTTTTTCAATATCATATTTTTGCGCAAGGTTTCGGATTTCTTCTATAACTTCCGGTCTGATTCCTGTATCATTCATTTTATAAACCTCACATTCCGATATTTATATCGTCTGTTTTATCTTACCATATTATCGTATCTTTTTTAAGTCTGTCTGACAATTTCCGTAATTATTTTTTGCACATAAAAAGAAGGGGCTGTCGGTTAATACCACATTTCGGCATCCTCAGTAGTAATTGAAAGGATCCCTGTAAGGACGAGGCTTGTTAGCCTTCTACCTTGCAAGGGATCCTTTTTTCTATGAAAGATGAAATTTATTTTTGGCCGCAAAAATCCCTTGTCTGGATTTTTACAGCTACACTTTTGATCAAACTGTTTTTCCCTCAAACTTCTTTAATTTTTCATTGAGAAAACGACAGTATTTATTTATATTCCTTCCGATTGCATACAACATGAATTCTTTGTACACTTTATCTGCAGAACGGTAATTAAAACGCCTAAAGTTTTCGTTTTCTTTGATATCACCGAAATGTCCTTCTGTCTGGATCGAACGTGTCTGCCGTTTCAGGATCCCACGCTCACTTTGGATGTTTGCATGGGATTTTTCACGCAGTTCTTCCCACTGCTCATTGATCTTCATTACCTTGTTTCTTTCAGTATCTTTTTCGGCATTATATTTATACAGACAGCGTGCTTTATGTTCGCATCCACTGCAATCGGCGCAGCTGTATACTTCAAAGGTCTGGGTATCACCATTCTGCTCTTTGGTTTCCGTTCTTATGTGACGTAATTCACGTCCGTCATGGCAGATATAAAACTGCTCATCTTCAAACACCTCAACCTTCATATTGTAATATTTGCTAATATCTTCTGCATATGCACGTGTTTTACGTTTCTCATGATCCTGCAGTTTCAGGATCTCAAGCGGAGAGCAGTTATCAATCTCAATAACTGTATTATTTGCGAGTTTCTTATGCTTTGACAGCTTCCTTTTTCGGTTCTTTTCTATTACACTGCGGACTTTATCCATTCCTTCGATCACAAACATCTGCGCATTCCCGATATCATACTTTAGCCCATAACCATTCTCCTGCAAAAATGTATTATATCTGGTAAAAGTCAGCTCGATAGAATCCAGCAGGTCAGAAAAATCTAAATCCTCCATCACTTTTTTCAGGGTAGAAAATGGATCGTCGTCGGGTAAACTCAATTCATAGAAACTAAAGTTAATTTTCTGTTGCCCTAATTCAAAAAAGTCGGTATAATAATTATAGTAATCCTCGTAAATAATGCATTTAAGACAGTTCAGCAGAGTGCGAAAGACAAGAAAGATATCTGCAGGCGTGCTGACGCACGGCAAAGATATCTGACGCAGGATTTCACACTCTGATGGACTGGATTAAGATGCATTATTTTAGAGGATTGCTATAGTTGTTAGCATAGTTAAATTATAACATGTAACGGAGAGAAAGATGGTTGTCGTTAGCCATTTTTTCTTTTTTTGATAAAAAATTGGGGGAGGGTGTGAATCGGTATGAGTCACACCCTCCCTCTCTTAGAACTATCTATTTCCCGACAGCCCCTTCCATAATCCTTTTCAAACTGTTATTTAATCTTCACGCCTTTCACCTTAGAATAACCACTGTAAACCTTTTTCCCATTTACCACACGGTAGGCACGTACCTTGTAATAATAGGTTTTCTTAGAAGTAAGCTTCTTATTGGTATAAGAAACTGTGCTTCCTTTTTTAATTGTTGAGACTGCTTTATATTTTCCGTTTTTGGATGTTGCACGATATACAACATAGCCCTGGGCATTGCTTATCTTTTTCCATTTCAGCTTTGCCTGTTTCTTTCCGGCTGTTACGGTTACAGCAGGTGTTTTGAGCTTTACAGTCTGTCCCGGTGTCGGCTGCGGCGTTGTTGTCTGTGTTTTTACTGAGATATTCTTGTCGTAGCTGCTCCTCACAGCATTGCCCCATTTGCCTGAAACAGCCTGTACACTGTAATAATAGAGAGTATCCCCTACTGTCCTGGCATCTGTGTAAGTAAGCTCTTTTGTCTCCGCAATCTGTGTAAACCGGCTCTCTCCCATCCTGCGTCTGAGGATCAGATAGGAATCTGCAGCATCATATTTATCCCAGGTAATCATTACTGTATTTCCGGAAGCCTTGCATGCTTTCACAGTCGGCATTCCTGCTGCAAAAAGATCCTTTGCAGTACCTTTTACCACTACATGGCACACAGCTGTTACATTCTGATCTGTTTTTACGCGGATATCTGTCTCACCTACAGAAAGCGGTGTGACAACTCCTTTCTGATCCACCTTTGCAACATGTACATTGTCAGAAGTCCATACCAGCTCTCCACCACTTCCCTGAGGGCTGAAGGTCCATGTCAGTGCATGAGCTCCACTGTCAATTGCCAGGGTCAGAGTCTTATCACTGAGAGTAATCCCCTCCGCAGGGGCAGTTACCGTTACCTGACAGGTACCCTTGGTACCATTATCAGAAGTCAGGGTAATCTCTGCTGAGCCTGTGCCAACAGGAGTTACCTTTCCGTTTCCGTCAACAGCTGCCACTGCAGTATTTGAAGATGCCCAGTTCAGGGAAGAAGGTTTCGCGCCATTTGGAGAAATGGTATAATCCAGTGTTCTGGAACCACTTTTTGTTGAAAGCGCCAGGCTTGACGGGGAAATGCTGATACCTGTAATGTCAACCGGTCTGGAAGATACGGAAATATTACAGGTTGCATAAACACTTCCGGAAACCCTGGCAGTGATAACTGCCGAACCCTCCCCTGCTGCTGTTACCACTCCGTCATTTACCCTTGCAACAGAACTGTTGGAGGAATTCCAGGTTACTGTTCCCACTGAATCAGAAGGAAGGAGTGTATAAGTCAGGGTATAGCTGTCCCCTTTGGAAAGAGAAAGCTCAGAAGCATTCAAAGTAATATGCTTTGGTGATGCCGGAAGCCCGGCCTCAACGGCCTTCAGCAGCTGGGTTGCTTCATAAACCCTGTTTGCAGAAGCATCCAGAGTAGTCAGTGCGCTGTCTGCCTCAGCATAGGCTCCGGAGAAACCGCTGGCCTGTGACCATCTGGAACGCTCCGCATTGGCTTTTCCCATCATACGGATCAGCTCGCTTTTATCTGCGGCTTCAAAAATCTGTTTATTATTGTTATACGGATCACAGCCGGTGATATCCGTACCGCCACACAGGGCAAACATGACACGAAGTACACTTCCGTCTGAAGGATGGCTTGCCCCCATGCCTACACCCATAAATACATTATCAAGAGTATAAGTCCAGCCAGAAGCTGAACAATAGGAAAACTCTGTCAGATCCGGAGAATATTTATTTCCTGTCAGCTTATAGGGCTCTCCTGTCCATGTAGATGTTTCCGCCAGAACTCTCTTGATACATTCCGGCGTATTCAGGCTGCCACTGTCACAGTTTGCAATTCCCCTGAGATAAAAACCATAGCTTGAATTTGTGTCATAAAGGGGTGTGATCCCATTTTCGCTTAATCCACGCAGCAAAACATCTGCACAGGTTTCCCCTTTGGAAAATTCTACCTGTGTAGGTTCCAGAATCATACCCTGTCCGATAGTATTCTTTTCCACTGTCAGAGTCAGAGTGTCTGCCAGGACATCTGTCTGTCCAAGTGCAAAGATTCCAACAGCCATTCCGGCTGCCAGAGTCAGGCCTTTCACAGCCTGTAACAACTTATTCTTTGTCATTTTCATTTTCCTCCTTATTTTCGGGCCGCTGCAGCAGCCCGTATTTTCTTTTTACTCTTTCCAGTTTCTCCAGCAGAGGTCTGCTTAAGATCCACAGGAAAATCACTGTAGAAGTTGCCTGTACCAGATCCACCGGTGCACCCGAGATATAAAATGCGATCAGACTTTTCTTAGTGATCCGTCCATAAGCCATCAGGATAGATGCCGGGTTCATAATTCCTCCAAAGATCAGAAACACACTCAGGAATCCGTAGATACACAGATCAATCTTTCTGGCTTTGAGAATCCCTTTCTGAAAAAGAATTCCAGCCAGATATCCGATCATTCCATAGGAGAACATCTGCCACGGAGTCCAGGGTCCCTGCCCGAAAAACATATTTGAGATCATCATGATCAGACAGGCGCAAAGGAATCCTGCCTCACCGCCTAAGGATACTCCGGTAAGGATTACGATAGCGGCGATAGGCTTAAAGCTTCCAATCATAAAGAAAGCGCTTCTGCCTGCCACTCCAAGGGCGGCCATTACAGCAATGACCATAATCTCTCTTGCCTGTGGATGCCGCCCCTCAAATACCATAAAAAATGGAATCATGGAATAGGCAAGCACTAACAGGCTGATGATAACATCATGTTTGCCATGAAACTTATGTACCAGGATAAAAAGCACCAGTGGCACAAATGCCAGAAACATGACCAGTCCGATCCAGGTACGCTTCTCGATCTTTCCTTTGTGTATAGGCTGAATAATGATGCCATCCTCTTTCAACTCATATTCTTCCAGATCGTCTTCGGAAGTGTCTGCCAGAGAACTTTGTTCCACCACGGACTTTCCGGATTTTAAAAGCTGTTCATTCCGGGTTTCTCCCCAGAATCGATCCATAAACTGGTCTAAAGCCTTTCCTTCAAGCACGCAGCCACCTCCTTTCCGGTAACTGCATCAGGAAAGTAATGTCTCGCCATACGGTTTGCAGCAGTAGTGTAGAAACTGTTTCCTGCAAAAAATTCTGCCGCCGGTTTGCTGGTCACCACATTTCCCTGGAAAAACAGACCAACCCTGTCTGCATACTCTGCTACAAATTCCACATCATGGGAGATCATAAAGATCGTGATGCCATGCTCCTGAAGTTTCTTAAGGATTTCCCCCAGTTCCTGTTTATACTCTGCATCCAGCCCCTTGGTTGGTTCATCCATCAAAAGAAGCCGTGGCTGCAAAAGAAGTACTTTTGCCAGTGCCAGACGCTGCTGTTCTCCTCCGCTTAGATCATAAGGATGACGATCCAGCAGCCCTTCCAGTCTGGTCAGGCTTACGATCCCTTCGATGGCTTCTGCCTTCTTCATAGAAGCTGTATATTCCGGAGATTTCTTCTCTTTTGCCCCGCCGATGATGGAATACAGATCTTCCCGGACTGTCTTTCGGATAAACATACTCTGGGGATTCTGCGGCAGGACACCCAGATAGCCTCTGTAGAGCTGAGTATCTGTATACCTGCGGATATCAACGCCATTTAACAGGATTTTTCCGCGATACGGAGCCCGGACACGACTGATCAGGGATAACGTTGTGCTCTTTCCTGTTCCGTTTCCGCCAACCAATGCATAGAATTCTCCCTGCTTCACCTCCAGATTCAGATCCTGCACCACATCTCTGCCATCCTTTTCATACCGAAACCATACATCTTTTACCTGAATTGCAGGAGTTTCAAATTCTTTCGACATATGAGGTATCTTACTTCTAAGAGTATTTAATGTTTTATGTAATTTACTGTTGCTTTTTGAGTTGACCTCATTTGTGTCTATATTTATATCTGTTGAGCTATTCTGTGTAAAATCATCCGTTTTTGTAGATTCGAATTCATTATTTTTTTCGAAAGCTCTGTCATGTTTTTCGACATTCATTTCGTCATGATAACTCTCATTCAACAGTTGTTCCCGGTCATGGCACACTTGTTCCAGTTTGTCATGTCGTGCTTTCTGCATCACCTGTGTAATCCAGTTTCTGCCCTCACGGACTGTCAGCGGGCACGGCAGATCACTTTCTACTTCCGCATAGATCTGCATGGGAACCGGCATGGACAAAAACATTCCATGATGTTCCTTTTTCAGAAATTCTCCGATTTCCCGTGGAGTTCCCTGTGTGAGCAGACTGCCCTTATCCATTACATATACTTTGTCTGCCCAGGGAATCACATCCTGCAGACGATGCTCTGTAAGGATTACAGTTGTACCAATATCCCTGTTGATCTTCCGCACAGTTTCCAGAAAGTCAGAGGCAGCAATCGGATCCAGCTGAGACGTAGGTTCATCCAGAATCAGAAGTTTTGGATGCATGGCCATAATCGCTGCCAGATTCAATAACTGTTTCTGCCCTCCGGAAAGTTCCGACACATTTTTATAAAACCACTGATGGATGCCGAAATAACTTGCCATCTCTGCTACCCTGAGACGGATAGACGGCGTATCGTATCCCAGACTCTCCAGTCCAAAAGCCAGTTCATGCCAGACTTTATCTGTTACAATCTGGTTCTCCGGATTCTGTAATACATATCCGATCTCCTGACTCTGCTGTCTGTGATCAATCTCAGTCAGATTCTGACCATAATAGCAGATCCGTCCAGATTTGCTGCCATAAGGGGCCAGATCTGATTTTAGCTGCCGCAGCAGTGTGCTCTTGCCGCAGCCGCTCTTACCACATAGTACATTAAAGGTTCCTTCCTCTACATCCAGCGTTACATTTTCCAGAGAATCCCTGTCCCCATTTGCATAACGGAAGGAAAAATTCTTCACTTCTATTATCTTCATTTGTGCTCTCCTTCCATTTCATTTGCAAGTTCTTCATAAATCTGTCTGTAGGTTACCGTCATCTCACTGTGTACATGACTGCGGCTCTTTTTCATAGCGTATTCCTCGCTGAGATCCAGCATCAGCGGCAGAAAACAGAAAATCCCAAAACTGATAAACGTAATGACCGCAAGTACCGGACTGCAGGACTGCCTCGGGACACGTCCGAAAATAGTAAACCCTGCCAGAAGGATTCTTGGATTATATTGGGAAAAAGCAGCGCCATGATAACATCCGTATCCGGAAACCACAAAAAGCACTGCCAGCATCCCGCCCAAAATCTTATCTCTCCGATTGAAACGATAAATAGAAAAAGCAGTCCGGCCTTTCAGTCCATATCCTCTGCTTTTCATAGAATCTGCTGTCTCAATGGCATTTTCCAGCGCCCATGTCACAAGAATTGATACCATATTTAAGGCATACCTGACTTTCTTAAACCATTTCCCATTGCTTACATCCATTCCCACACACTTCTGTCCATTGCGGATCACTTTCAGCTGTGCGATAAAATGCGGTACAAACCGAAGTGCCATGGACAGCATCAGGGACATTGCCGGAATGATCCTGCCGAAAAGGTAGATAAATTTGTCACTGGTCATGATCTGGTTATAACAGGAGAACCACAGGATCATGATAAAGAGCACACATCCCAGAACAATTCCATATACCAATGCTTCCAGTGTAACCCAGTTTCCACTGCTCTCGATATAAAGCAGCGGTGTCACTCCATAATGGTTAAACATCGGATTCAGCAGTGCGACGATCAAAAGACTTGGAATTGTCAGGAGAAAGTTGATCTTCAGGACCTTTCCCACTCCGTTCAGCCACATGGAATATGCAGTAGCAGCCACAAAAGACACTGCCAGATAAACCGGATGCTGGATAAACATGGTAAACCCCAGCACCACGGCAAAATAAAAGAAATTCAAAATGGGATGGCATCTGGAGAAGGCATCAGTCATAATACTGATCCCCCACATCCCTGCCAAGATTACAGGTATAACGCCATTCTACGGTATCCCCGTCTTCCAGCGTATACTTGGAGCATCCATAATTCGGATACCAGCCATTAACACAGTACATCCATCCGGAGTCCTTGCCACAGTCAAATTCATACAGATTGTTGATACCTGAAACATAATAACTGTTATACATAGGAGTCCATTCCGATTCCATCTGGATTCCAGCCTCATTGCACACACGTTTCAGTACATCAAATACAGTTTCGCCTTCATAGAATTCCACTTCAGAAGGATACAGGATCCATCCGTCTGCAGGGACAAACTCTGCTTTGGACTCCTTCAGGTCATTCCAGTTATTCAGGATCGTAGAACATTCGATAGAGAAGGTACAGGTCATTGCTGTATCTTCATCCGAACTGTCTCCGCTGCCTGATGTGTCCCCGGAACTGTTGTCTGCAGAAGAACCATCCTGCCCGGAGGTCGGGTTTCTATCTGTATCTGCCTGGTCTGAGGAACTACCGGTAGATTTATTGTCTTTTGACTGTGTATCTTCTCCTTTTGCATTATCTTTGGTATTATCTTTGGTTTCATCATCCGCCTGGTCGTCTGCAGCTTCTCCTGTGGTGGAGCCTCCGATCAGATAAAAATCTCCGCCCGTTTTTGTTACATTAAAAGTAAGGGTTGTCCGTTTTACTTTCTTTTTGCCACTTTCCCTGGTAGAGATCTTCGCAGTATCCAACTGATAAATCTTTCCATTCTCTTCCAGACAATAGAGAACTTTATCTGCGTTCCATTCTTCTTTCAGATTAAGGGTCAGTTTTGCCGGAGCAGCCAGGTTCATCTTCTCCAGTGTAACCTTCAGTGCATACGGTGCATTATTGGCAGCTTTCTTTATTTCTTCTGTCCCGTCCTCTGTACACTGTACCAGAAGCTTCTGTTCTACAGGATTCTGAATCTGGCTTCCATTGTAGGTCCATTTATATCCAATACCACTGTCTGTTTTTCCCACAAAATAAAACTTCTCATCTTTTCCCGCAATGGTCTCCATCTGCGCCTGGGTGATAATCCCATCCTCCGGAAGCTGCGTCTTTGTTTTTAGTGGTTCTACATCTGCATCCTGTTCCTCATCGGAACTGTTCATGATTTCTGCTCCCTTTTGGGAAAGCTGTGTCATATTGTCATTTCCGCTGCCGCAGCCTGTGAGGGAACTTACTCCCAGAAACAATGCAAGCCACAGAGCAAGTCCCTTTTTCTTTCTGCTCATTTCTTCTTCCTCCGCTTACGTATAAGAGCTTTCACTCCTGCTTTAATGCCGCTTCCTGCCAGACCTCCTGCCAGAGCACCAGCTGCTGCAAATCCAAAGATCATACCATATTCTTTCTTATCAGAAGTCAGAACACCGGATCCGGTATCCTCTGCTGACTCTATGCTGCCATCTGCATGGTCATCCGCCAGAGAGGTTTCCTCTGATTCCACATAAGGCTCTGCCTCAAAATCCCATCCTACGGAATTTTTACCATTCTTTGACTTGCTGTTCTTTGATTTACTGTTTTTGGAACTGCTTTTAGAGTTCTTATCCGAAGAGTTACCAGAAGCACTCTTTCCTGAATCTCCTGCATTGCCTGAACTTCCTTTGCCTGATGACTTGCCGCCCAGAGATTTACCGGAACCACCGGGCTTTTTCGTATTTATATTACCGCTGCTTCCCGATGGGTCTGCTGCAGGAGCAGAGGTTGGAGTTGGAATAGGAGTCGGCTCCTTTAAACCAGTGCCGGTTCCGTCACCCTTTCCCCCTTTACTGATACTTACATCTGACATATCATAAAGACCTGTTTTTCCGTCTTTCAGACGCTGATAAGCCACCAGTGCATAATACCCCTGTTCTGTAGCCATACCATCCAATGTACCTGCAGCAGCACCGCCATTATTTCCGGCGCCTGCTTTTACATGCATGAATCCACTTCCTGCAATATGATAAGTAATGAGATTCTCTATTGTCCAGTGTCCGCCCTTTATAAAACGGGAATCTGTTTCCGGATCAATGCCCAGACTGCACAAAGCAGTAATGACCTGTGCACAGGATTCCTCTGTTTCGACTCCCATGGTAGAATAACCACCACTGTCGTTCTGCATTTCAGACAGCCGGGCAAGTCCACGGTCAATGGCAGCAGTCACATTTTCATATCCTGCTTTATGGTAGTATGGTGCCAAAGCCTGCAAGGTCATTCCTGTAACATCCGAATCCGCATTACTTCCCATCAAAGCCCATCCACCCCCGGACAGCTCACTCTGCAGCAGGAAATTTACCAGTGCAGCTTCTGAGTTCTGTTCTTTGGCAGACGGATTATCAGGAAAAGAATATTCCGGATGACAGTTCACTGCCAGAAGTGCCCAGATAGGACCATTTAATCCCTGCTCCTTTACCAGACTAAGATCAGAAATGTATTTAAAAAGATTGTAACCGCCTACATTACGGGCATCCTTCCCTTCTGCAGTCAGTACAAGAACCCTCTTGGAATACTCCGTATATTTGGAAGTATTGGTCAGAATTCCTTTCTTTTCCTCAATATAATTTGCTGTATGATTATAATAAGTAGAGAAATATTTCTCCTTCAGACTCAGTCCACCCCTTGCCAGCCCCAGCACATACCATTCACTTCCTACCGAAGGATTGGTATCTGTGGCACGCATATAGGCACTGGTCTCAACCATGACCTGACTGACAGATTTCTTCAGGGTATTCGCCCCCTGCATAACAGTTACCTTACAGGTCGCTGTCATCTCCGGATGCTCTGCTACTGTCGCTGTGATCGTAGCTTTGCCATTCTTTACTGCTGTGACAACTCCTTTTTTGCTTACCTTTGCAATAGAAGTATTACTGCTCTTCCAGGTAACATTGTAATTTTCCGTAACGGATTCCGGTATTGGAACTACTTTAAGGGTATGTTTCTGACCACGGTTGATCTTTATGGAGCTGCTGTTAAGAGAGATTCCCTGCAGACCTGCCGGAAAATCTGCCACGATCAGATGCGTTAAAGTTCTGGCACTGTCCAGATAGAAAGTTCCGTCTTCCTGCATCTGTGGGGTCAGTTCCATAAAAGAATCTTCCGCAGATCTGAGGATTCTCGGTTTTGTCAGGCTCTCATACCCTTCCGGTACAGGAAAGGCCAGCGAGATCATTGTCATGGGTTGATATGCTTCTCCTGTACGGATATCTGTATAGGAAATCTCTATGTCATAAAGAAGCTGCGGCAGAGTACCCGGATAAGTTTCTGACAGCTGCTGCATTGTCTGCTGTCCATCAGAACTCTCCTGTACATGAAGCTGCACATACCAGGGATTCCCTGTTACTGTTACTCCATTGACAGAAGAAATCTGAGCTGCAATACGGTTCCGGACAGTTTCCAGTGCCTCTCTGATCCCGGAATTCACCGCTGCCTGCTCATCCTCTGTCAGACTGTCGTAAGTGTCACTGGCAAGACAGAAATCTGCGATCATCTCTGAATCCAGATCTATTTCCTCTGCTTCTGCAGCTTTCTGAATATAAGAACACATGGTCTGTATATCCAGCATGGTTCCGTTGTCTTTCTTATTTTCATTTTCCGATGTTTCTTCTTCATATGCGCCAGTTTCTGTTTCTGATCCGGACGGTTCTGTTTCAGACTGAAACTCATCCGCAGCAGTCCCCTCCCTGTCAGAATCATCACTGTGTACTGCGGCAGAACTTTCTTCGGCCTGTTCTGTATGTATCTGTTCTGCCGGTGGCTCCTGTGCTCCCGGTACAGGACATGTAGTAACTGCCATTCCTGCACTGAGAAGCAGTGCCATCCATTGTTTATTCATTTACTTGCTTCCTCCGCTTTTTCTGATTCTACAATCAAACGGATAAAATCCTCCGCTTAGCAATTATTCGGTTAAATCACAAAATGACAGATGATTCTCTCCTGCAAAATGACAGGAGAGAAATAACATCTGCCTTATTTTTATTTATCTTTTTTTTCCGAATTTAACAGCAATTATCATGGCTATTACAATGTTTATCACAAAATTCCATCCAAAAGTATGTAGCCATATCCCTGACAGGTCTTTGATCCCTGATATATTATTATGGAATACAAATTCTTCTGAAATGAATATACCCGCTAAACTTGCGAAAAACATTGCCAAAACAGCCAATAGAAATATTTTTATTATTCTTTTCATGCATTCAGAAACTATTTTTTTTGATTATCTTTGCTTTTTTTGGAAGAATGCAGTGTGCCAATAATGACACATTGCATTCTGACATTTTATTATTTAATGACTACTTTTTTTACTTTAGAGAAAGAACCGTATACTGCTTTGCCGTTTACTTTTCTGTAAGCGCGTACTTTGTAATAACGGGTCTTGCCTGTGGCAAGTTTCTCTTCTGTCATGCCAGTTCCTTTTGTGGCTTTTATACGGATATATTTACCATTTTTTGAAGCACTGGCATATACCTGATATCCATCAGCACCCTTTACCTTGCTCCATTCCAGAACTGCAGTTTTGGATGTAGATCCTACAGACAGAGCCGGGACAGAAAGAATTGCTTTCCCCTTTACTGCTGTTGAAGAACTTCCATAAACCTTCTTATCATTTACATTTCTGTAAGCACGTACTTTGTAATAATAGGTTGTTCCTGTAGCTGCTTTCTTATCAAGGAAGGTAACTGCACTGTTCTTTGCGGTTGATCCAATTGCTGTATACTTGCCATCCTTTGAAGCAGAGCGGTATACTCTGTAACCGTTTGCTCCGGAAACCTTATTCCATGTGACACGGATGGTGGTATAGTTCTCGGAATCAGTTGCTGCGATCTTTACTTTTCCAAGCTTCGCTTTTCCAATCACACCATCTTTGTCATAACTGCTTACAGTCTTTCCGCCCCATGTATAAGAATAAGCTCTTACTGTGTAATAGTAAACTCTTCCTGTAACTGCTTTCTGATCCTTATAGGAAATATCTGTTACCTGATCTGCAATCTTCTTCCAGCTTCCTGTTTCTGTTCTGCGATATACCATGTAGCCGTCCGCATTATCAACACTGCTCCAGCTTACCTGGATTGTCTTGTAATTGAGGGATTTTGTCTGCAGGTTAGCAGGCATATCTGCTTTGAAGGCGTCCTGTTTGCCTGCAAGTTCAATATGATAATCTGCAACAATGGTCTTGATCAACTCTAATTGCTTTGCATTCCACATATAGGACTTGCCTTCTGCGCTCATGCTGTCAATGAGTTTCTGAAGTGCTGCAAGTTCTGCTTCTACACTTGCAATGTTTTCTTTAGTAACAGCTGTCGGAAGGTTGCTGATCCAGTCGTCTGCCTGCTGTGCATCAGAGATATCTTTGCCGGCCTTGTCAGCCTGTGCTGTCAGTGCAGCGATCACTTCTGCAAAAGTCATTTCCTGATTTCCGACTTTGACTTTCAGACCTGCCATTGCGCTTTCCTGTCCCTGATAATCTTTCGCATAACGGTCAAGGAATGCTTTAACCTGTGGATAAGAATCTCTGTCTACAGGGTGGTCTTTTACAGTTGCGTAAATTAAAGCTGCTTCATCTGCGAAGAGCTGCTGGTATTCATTCTGGCCTTTTTCATAAGTCAGAGCCATGGCGATCAGCTTCTCCATGTTCTCTACCAGTGCAGTATTTTCACTTCTGAATTTCTTTTCTTCTGTTTCTGTTAACTGATCATAAGCATTCTTAGCTGCTGCAATCTGTTTCAGTTCTGTTTCAGTAAGTGCACGTTTCGCAGTATCACCTGCTGCAGAAATTTCCTCTTCTGTGGAGAAATCTGTATCCGGTGCTTCTGTTTCATCTGCAATTACAGAGTCAGGGGTCTCTTCATTCGAAACATCTGCAATGTCTTCTGATGACTGAATATCCATCTGCGCTGCAGGCTGCTCACTGATATCAGAAGTAAATGCATCTGCGCTTCCGTCTGAGAAATCAGAACCTTCTGCCGGAACTTCCTGTGCCGGGAGCTCTTCTGACTGTACAGCTTCCTGTGCTGCAGGTACTGTAGTCGGCTGAGGTGCTTCATAAGCGCGGACAGTCTCTGCATCCGGGAGTGCCTTGAGCATTGCTTTCAGTGCATCAGATTTCAGCTGATAGAGATAACCTTCTGCTTTTTCCAGAGAACTTAAGTTTGTAACCTGAGCTTTCTGCTGATCATCAAGAGTATTGTATAATACTCTTGCATTTGCCACATAATCTTTCCAGCTATTCCAGATCTTCTCTGTCGGTACGTTGTTATTCTTTTCTGTCAATTTCAGAGGTCCGTCAGACAAAGCACCTGTAGAGGATGTGGTGATATTCAGTTCATCAATAAAGGAAATCACATAGCTTACTTTTGCATCTGTACTCTGGCGTCTGATAAACAATTCTGCCTTCTCAAGCTCTGCATAGTTCGTAACACGTTTCTTCTGATCTGCTGTCAGTGCATCATAAGCGGTTCTGGCTTCTATGACAAGAGCCTGTTTCTTCTGATAATTATCGGAAGTCACTTCACCGATTGCCTTGATCTTATCTACAACTGCGGCTGCAGCCTTCAAATCCGGAATCAGGTTTCGTAAATACTGTAAGGTACTGTAGTTAGTTACCAAAGCTTTCTGGGCTTCAGTCAGTGCATTATACTCTGCCTGTATGTTGTCCAGAAGCTGCAGAACATAGGGATCAAGGGTTAATGCATCTGAAGAAGGAAGTGCATTAATTGCCGCAACCACCTTCTCAGCAGCTGCTTTATCCTTTTCTTTCTGTGTCTGCCCCTTCTCCAGTTCTTTTATCCTGGCTTCTGCTTCTGTCAGCTTAGAATAATTGGAGATTACAGATTTTGCTTCATCATCAAGTGCATCGTAAAGATTTCTTGCCTTTACTACAGCATCCTTATCCTCCAATGTCAGCTTATCTGCTGCCGGCAGAGCATCAATAGCTGCGATTACTTTTGTAATAGAATCACCTTTACCGTTCTCTGCTGCAAGAAGCTTTCTCAGTGTGTCTTTGTTAAAGATTGCTTTGTGTTTTTCGTCTAATGCATTGTAAGCGTTTCTTGCTGCTTCAATTTCTTCTTTTGTACTGTTATCGTTAAGGGCAAGAATCATGTCGTTGACGGACTTGGTTGGTACTTTTACGTCTGAGAAATCCCAAAAGTTACTTTGTCCTTTACGCTGACGGACAAAAGCATTTAATCCACGAGCAATCTGTGGTACATCATAATTTGTAAATCCATGAATACTTCCATCTACCTCTCCATCCACATCAACCAGATCAAAGAATGCATCCAGGAGATTGTTTCCATTTTTTGTAAATCCTGTACTGCGGTCTAATACATTTACATTATAGATGGATGCGAAAATCAATGCCTGTGCATCATTCCATGCATTATTTCCATAGGACATACATCCTGTTTCAAACCCTGCGGTACAGAAAGAACCTGTTGCACGCTGCGCAATTTCCGGAAGTTTGTGTAATGCCTGATCAATAGCTTTCTTTACATCTCCAAAACCATCTTTACCATACCAGTAAACCAACGGCTGCCAGTTCATCGTGTTATCTGCATTTGAAAATGAACCATTATCTGCATTCAGAAGACTTTCAGCTCTTTTATGTACCCATTCTGCCATTGCATCATCAGTAAAAGTAGATGAGGTATAGCCACCTGATTTAATGGCATGAATCGCATACTCCGTATTAAGATAATTATCACCATTTCTGTTTCCTACTGCATCCAGAAGATTTACAGAAGAAATATCTCTTGGATCATATCCGATTGCTTCAATAGCAAGAATCAGTTTTGAAAGATCTGTTGCCTGCCATTTGGATAAATCTGATCCGGAATCTTTTAATTCCTGCAGATAAACTTTAGTATTTGTAAACCATCTGTCAAAATAGGTACTATCGTCATATGGAACATAACCACATCTGGCTGCAGTAAAGATTGCCCAGATATCTGTGTTTTCATAAGAAGGTGAATCTTTAGGTCCAAACGCATTTTTATCTTTGCAGTAATCCAGAATAATTTTGATGGCTTTTTCCGCTTTGGTCAGATATGTTTCCCAGTTAGCCGGATCATCTGCTGCGCTTGCATCTCTATTATCTTTGACTTCACAAGTACCGTTTATTACTTTTATCTTGAAAGTATATCCGTCTTCTTCCGCCTGTGCTTCCTGGCCTTCGTCAAACTGCAGAACCGGTTCTTTAATCCATTTCACTGTTAAAGGACGCTGACCTAAAAAGCTGGTGTCTACAGTAGCTGATTCAATATCTGTTTCAGGATTACATATTGCTTTGATACCATATTTATCAATCAATTCCTTTGTCTCTTCTGTCTGATTGACAATTTTTGCACCATTTATAGTAACTTTGTTATTATCACCATCGTCGTAGATATTAGTTTTTGTGCCATCGATTATTTCAACACGATATGGAAAATGATAATTCGTGGAATAATCTTTGAAACGGTTATAATCACGATCATAATTGGTTTTCCATACTTTGGGTTCTGCATCTGCCTGAACCTCTAAAGTTATTTCAACTGTTCTTGGATCATAGTATGGATAACCGTCATTTACATCTGGTGAAATTGACCATACCTTTTCGAAATCGAAACCGATATAGGTTTCTTTTACTTTCATTTCAGCAGTTGTTTTCCCTAATTCCTCATAATTAGGGAATTCTTTACTGCTATAAAGTCTTTTGGTTTTTTCGGTAACAACACGAATATCTTTGAAAATATCTTTATCATAATAACAATTTGTAATTGTAGAGCTTTCGTTGGCACGAAATGAATATACTACATATATTCCTGCTGAAAAATTTGATTCAGGGTCTAATTTCTCAGATATTTTTTCTGCTATTTCAGATATTTTTTCGCTATAGCATCCATGATTTACACAATTTTTATATTGTATACGTGAAGAAGCTTTAATTCCAAGCTGACATATTTCCCAAAGAGTTTTTTTATCAATAATTTTTTGTGCTATTTCGTCAGATGTCATAGTGCTTTCTAAACCATAACTGATGGAAAATTCAGAGTTTTCTACTTTTCCCCTTCCTGCTCCTATACCCGTTGCTACATTCCATCTTGTTGTTAAATCATCGCATACTAAAATTACATTTCCAGTAACTTTAAGACCTTTTATAAGACCATTATTACTTGAAAATACTATGTTTGAATAAGTAACATCCCCTACATATAGCTTTGTTTGTTCTATTTTAATTTTTAGATTTTCAAGTACACCATTGGAATCTAGGCTAAATGAAATTACTGAAATTCCTTTTTTATTAAGAGTTCTGTCAGTTGCAGAATATGTAATAGTATGCCCTTGTCCGTCGAAAATTCCTGAAAATGTTCCCAAACCAGTTACTTGATTTGTTATTTCAATGTCATTAGTCAAGATAACTGTACTTGTTTTATATGGAGCATTACGATAATTTTCTACAAAAAAATAGTATTCTTCTGCTGTACTGATGCAGTATTGCCCTTTATCATTTTGTCGTAATTCTGTGGTATCTGCTTTAACTATGCGACAATTTATAAGTATCATTACGAGCGCTATACCGAACAAAATATATTGCCAAATTTTTATACATTTATTATTTTTCATACTGATTTCCTATATACACAAGAAAAAGACTACAATTTCTTGTAGTCTAATTCCTATAGATCTTGTTTAATTGTTTAACGTGTTAATCTGGTTTAATTCCATCCGCTTACAGGAACCCATGTACCATCAGCAGCTTTTACATAGCTGTCAAATCCTAAATCCAATCCCATCATCATAGAGAAATCTAATGTAAGGGTATGATCTTTTCCATCAGAAAGCACGGTATCTACGCCATTGTTATAAGTACTGTTATCAATTACACACATCCAACCAGAATAATCGTTGTAATCTTTTTCAGATAAATAATTCGCAAAATGTACTGTATTGTTCCAAGTTGAATTTTCAGTTACCTTCATGTCGTTTGTTTCTGTCTGATTTAAATCAAAGAGTTTAAAATATGCACCTCTATTATTGGCTAATCCTTTATTACCCGTTAATGACTCATCAATTGCTGCTCCGTTTTCGCCGAAAAATTTTCCAACTAAACTATTATTATGCCCGTCTAATTTGATTGCAGAAATATAATTTCCGTATTCGCTCTTATACCATTCCAGTAATCCCTTTCGATAATAAGTTCTTTTATTTCCCTCTTCATCAATAACTCTGATATCTTCGACAGGTTTTCCTTCACCTGGTGCTGCTAATTCTTTTAATACGTCCATAGCAGTTACACTTCCAGTGTCAGCAATATCTAATGAGTCAGAAAGGATTGTGTCTATGTTTTCAGAACTTTCTCCCTGCAATCCTGTTGCCTGAATCTTTACGGTAATTTGACCTGCCATAGCCGGTACTGCTGTGCTTCCCACCATTGTTGTTGCCATTAAGAATGCAATCACACTTTTTCTTACTTTCATGTTCATTTTGTTTCCTCCTTGAATTAAATGTAGTTTAATTTTTTCGCAGGTTATCCTGCAAAATATATCGTTTCGTAGCCTTTTCAAGCCACGTTGATACCTTTCTGCCCTAAAAAATGGTACAAAAAATAAACCTCCGTTATGCCTACAGATATTTGTTTTTTATTTTTACTAAAGTCCGTCTCCTGACTTAAAGTTCCAACCTACTTGCTGCCCTTCTCGGAAAGGATCTTTCCAATGGTTTCGCAGTGTTCGTCCTTATTACAGTGGGGATGAAACCGTACCGGTATCTCACCGGATTTCCGAAAACTAAAGGGATAAAAAGCGACTTCCGATATTCAGTTATCAAAGTGCAAAAAAAATCCCCACCATACTGGCAGGGAATATAATGTACAGATTGAACTTTCACTCATATCCTTCGCATTATAGTATTCCCTTTGAATACCATTACAAGAATACAGTGAACTGCAGACTAAATATACTGCAAGGGAACGGAACCCTGTTTGGGATTCTCACCCAACGATTCTTCAATCATTACCGTAGTAATAAGCTGTACATATGCGCTAAACGCTATTTATTTAACAAACTAATCTTAACACCCACCCAGTGCTTTGTCAATCTTTTTCAGAATTTTACATAAATGAAAATCCAAAGATGACCAAAAACTTCCTCCTGCCAGTTATTCTTATTTTCCGACCAGCAGGAGGAAGTTTCCTTTGCGTTACATATTATACTCTTTATAAAGTTCTTTCCGCCTCTCAGCATCCGTCGCAGCACCCTGAACTTCCGCACTTCTTCCATCCAGGATCAGACGATTGATCAAAACACCAAGACGCGTTTCGCCCTGAAGCTCTCCAATGACTTTTCCTCTTGCCTCTCCACGCGCTTCTCCACGTGCTTCTCCACGTGCTTCTCCAATAGACTCTCCCAGAACCTTTCCTTCCGCACGTAATCTTTCAGATTCCAATTCTAACACTTTTCCACCCATAGTCTCACCTAACCTTTCCCGGACTACTTCCTCATCACGGCAAATGTAATCCGATATTTTTGTAATCAGTTTATTTAAATTCGTGTATAACTCTGCCCTTCCTGTTTCTGTCAGTTCTTTTTCCAGCATTACTCGGATATCTTCGTATTCATCCAACAAAGATTGCAGCTTTTCCGGATCTTGATTTATTCTATGTATCTCTTTCTCATACCGCATAATATAAAACGGCAAAAACATCCGCAGATTCTTCTCGAAAATTTTATCTTTCGTATATTCATCAAGTTTTACAGTAGGGATACGGTATCTGCGTCCGTACTTTCTGGCCGAATCTAAAGCAATAGCAAAATCATACTCGATCATCCGGATTGCCATTGTGGTATCATCAACACTCTGACATTCGATATGATACAACTTCCTTCCAATCCTCAGGCAGGAGTCTGTAATAATCTCACCATTCTCCTGATGATGCTCATTTCGAAGCTGTATAATCTCTACATCCTCCGGATATGAAGTCTGAAATACTTCATTGATCAACGGTATCGCCAACTGCGGTATCTTCTCGATCATTGTACGGAATACGTCATCAAAGATCGTATTATTATTCATTGAATCCCTCACTTTCATTATAGCATTTCTATATGTTTTCTAAAACCCCCGAACTACTACTGACCGCAAAAAAATAATTCACTTTTAACCGTTTCTGCCTCCTCTCCTTCAAACAAGGCAAAAAAACAGAATACCCTTCTTTCACAATCATTCATCCCTGTCCGAATTATAAAGTTTGAAATATCCTAATGAAAATGTCGGCGAACGCCAGATGAACCTGCCTTGAAATGCCAGATCAGGCAGCAGGTGATAAATTTTCACTACAATCACAGTTTAGATTACATTGTTCCAAAATGCAAGGCCTATTTTCTCACATCCTATATTCAGCCCAGAAAAGCTATTTTCAATGCCAACCATAATATATTTCCATACATCCAGTACCCAGTCTGGAAAAATCCACCATTTATTTGCATTTATTTGCATTTTTTTCAAAAAACCAATTGATTCTTCTCACAAAACATATATAATAGAATCAAACCAAATATTTACAAACAATTACCGGTTTTAAGTTCTGCTGGTCACGGCACAGGATGTCGGACCTTCAGCCAAGAGGGAATCAGGTCAGAATCCTGGACAGTCGTGCTGCTGTATACGTGCAGCTGGGTCTCATATCCATTGCATATTATCATGTGAGAAGGAGAGATTACAGCGTCACTGCGTGAGTCAGAATACCTGCTTAAGGCTGCCGCCACCAACTACACGCAATGGGAAGTGGAAGGGTGATCTTATTTAGTGTACCCATTTTTGTACTAAAGAAAGATCCCTTTTTACCAGATGTTTTCTCTGTTCCTTACCGGAATATGGAGTATCGGCAACCTGACGGTTTTTGTTCATGCATTTCATCAACCTGCCCGTTTATGAAAGTATTACATTGCTCCGTTGCAGAGAAAACAAATATTCTATTGCAAAGGAGTTTTTTTTATGACATACAATATATCCGGCAGAAAACAAAACCTGACACTTCAACGCTGTAACTGTACCCCATATTTAAAAAGAGACATAGACATTCCGGCAAACTGTACCATTATTTCTGAAAAAACCTTCCAGAACAGATCCATGATCCAGTCTGTTTCATTTCCATATGGTCTGAAACAGATCGGCTCAAACGCATTTTCGGGATGCAGCCGCCTGAAACAGCTGCTTCTTCCTGAAAGTCTGTGCCAGATTGGAAAGGAAGCATTTTCCGACTGTACCACTTTATCCTCTATCTATATCCCTCAATATATTTCCACAATTTCAAAGGGCATGCTCCGCAACGCCCACAAATTATCAGAAACTCTTTTTTCCAGTGAAAGCAGGCTGCTTAAAATCCAGGCAGACGCCTTTTCAGAATGCTCTGCATTAAGAGAAATCTCTTTTCCTGATTCGCTTCAGGAGATAGGTAACGGCAGCTTTTACAAATGCAAAAATCTGAGTGAAGTCCATTTTCCGGAAAATCTGAAGGTAATCAGTAATCAGGCTTTTTATTCCTGTGGCCTGACTTCCCTGGAGCTCCCCGATTCACTGGAAATTCTGGATGAAAGTGCTTTTTTCAAATGTAATAACCTGATTACTGTTACTCTCCCGCCTAATGTCCGTTATATCGGAAAATGGGTTTTTCACGGATGTAACCGCCTGCAGTACCTGGAAATCCGCCATGATCCGGAGTATATCGGAGAATGGATCATTAACCGTGCAGCTACGATCCGTTGCTATAAAGGCTCCAAAGCAGACCGATATTGTCAGGAGTCCGGATTTAAAGTGGAATATCTTTGAATATTAGAGAGGGATTATAATGAATGATATATTTACTTACAGTCAGAAAAACGGAAGTACGATTTTTACTTTTCCAGGAAGGACAAAGGTTCTCAGCACCAGTCCTCTGAACGGCGGAATCACCACACATCTTACCCATGCACTAAATATTAACTGCATGAACGGTGATTATGAATGCGAAATGCTGGGAGATACCTATGAGAAGGATCTGATGATACATGCACAAAGACTGGAAATCAACCCACAGACTGCCACCGCACTGAGCACAGCCGCCTGGACAGAGCTCTGCGCAGTGGAAACGCTCCGGCATCAGGAATTATCTGTAACTGCTGCTGTCACAGGAGGAATTGATTCCAATGGAATGTGTCCGGGAGACCCTTCCTCCTATTGTGAGCACAATGGTTTTTATGAAATGCTGCCTCCCGGAACCATCAATATTTTTATATATATCAACCAGAACCTTACAGACGCGGCCATAGGCCGGGCACTGATGCTCTGTTCAGAAGCAAAAGCTGCTGCTGTTTCCCATCTTTTACTTGGAAGCTGCTATTCTGAGGAAATCGCTACCGGCTCAGGCACAGACGGAACTGTGATCGCAGCCTGTATGGATGGAAAAACCACCCTCACAGACGCCTCCGGACATTCCAAACTGGGAGAGCTTATCGGCAGAACAGTCAGCACTGCAGTCACACAGGCACTTCTGAAACAGACCGCAGCCAGCGGTGCAAGGCAGTTCCAGGTACTTATCCGAACTGCCAGATATGGAATCACCCCAGGTATCATGTGGGATTTTTATAAAGAACACCAGTCATTTTTCAACACCTGGAATGTCTGTTTTGAAAAGGCCTCTGCACTGGAAGATGTTTTTCTCTCCAGGAACCGTAACAGCAATCTGGTTCTATGTGTGTCTCTCTACCTCCATCTGATGGATCAGCTCCGTTGGGGACTGATCATGGAACCGGAAGGAATCCGCGAAGGAAAGAGACTGCTTCTCTATGGGCTTTACTGTGGTCCGGATACCTTCCTTGCCAGCTGCTATCCTGCCGGCGTCTGGGATAATGAGGAGATAAAAGGATTTTCACTCAGGGAATTGCTGATGTACATTCTCCTGTTTTATTTTTCCGTCCAGTCATGAATTACTGTTCCAAGAATCAAGCAATAAAATGTAATTTCCAGTCCATTGACCTGGCAATCACAGATGCCCGCTCCAATCTGCTGGACAGCCTGCGTTTTGCCTCCCACGACAGGGCTCACGGTATCTCCATTGTATTTGGCGGCAAAGTAATTGCCGGAACTGACGGACGGATCCTGGACACTCTGGCAGGCTCCTATGACGGGCTTATCATCGAATCCTTTAGCGTAGGCGTTCTTCCAAACTATGGCAATGACAGTTTTCTGAATGCACTTTCAGACTGGATCTCTGCCGGTAAACTGGTATGCATGGCTACTCAGGTAACCCATGAGGGCAGCGATATGGAAGTCTACCAGGTTGGAAAAGTGATCAAGGAGAAATTTCCCATACTGGAATCCTATAACATGACTCTGGAAGCTTCTGTTACCAAAATGATGTGGGTGCTGGGCCAGACACAGGATCTCCCAGAATGCAGAAGATTATTTTATAAAACCATTAATCACGATCTGCTGTTCCTATAATTCCGAAATCTCCATATCTTTCTATATTTCACACCCAAAAGGAGAAACTTATGAACCGAACCATAGAATATACAATCCCGGAATCCCAGAACGGACTTCGGGTAGAACAATTTCTCAGAAGAAAGGGATACTCCCGGCAGAATTTCACAGAAATCAAACGGATGCCTCAAAGTATCCTGGTAAACGGAATCCACTACTATATGCGTCAGACTCTGGCTGCAGGCGACCATCTCCAGGTCTGTATCTGCGAGACAGAATCCTCAGAGAAAATCCCACCGGTAAAGCTTCCCCTGAACATTGTTTATGAAGATGAAGACATCCTGGTGATCAACAAACCTGCCGGAATGCCTATCCATCCCTCCATGAAAAACTACTATAACTCCCTGGCCAATGCCCTGGCATGGTACTACCAGGATCAGGGAAAGCCTTTTATCTTCCGTTGCAGCAACCGCCTGGACCGGGATACCTCCGGACTTACCGTAATTTCCAAACACCTGGTCAGCGCCAGCATTATGGCCGATATGACAAAAAAACGCCTGGTACACAGGGAATACCTGGCAATCGTAAAGGGTGACCTCACCCCACCCACAGGAACCATCACAGCACTTCTTTCCCGCAAAGAAGGCTCCATCATTGAGCGCACCGTAGATTTTGACCATGGAGAAGAAGCCATCACCCATTATAAACTGGTAAAAAAAGAAAATGGGCACAGCCTGGTCTCCCTTCAGCTGGAAACCGGCCGCACCCATCAGATCCGTATCCATATGAAATACCTAGGCTATCCCCTGATCGGAGACTACCTCTACAACCCTGACATGGAACACATCACCCGCCAGGCCTTACATTCCTACCACATGGAATTCCCCCATCCCATCACAGGACAGAAGATGACCTTCACTGCTCCCCTTCCGTCGGACATGTCTGCCATCAGTCACCTTTAAGCACTACACGGATTCTCTTATAAATAAAGAATACGATCAGGGATGTCAGTGTGTATTTAAAGATATTGAATGGGAAAATGATCATTGCTGCAAATGTAAGAAGATTATTTACAGAACTGTGTACTGCACTTCCCATTTCGATAAATGCTTCTACCGGCATTCCAAAAGCCTTTCCGTATGCCGGAAGTAACACGAATGCATTGATAAAGCATGCAACTACTGCTGTAAGTACGGTTCCAACTGCCATTCCGATCACTGCATGTTTTCTGCTCTTAACAGATTTATAGCGGTAGATCAGACCTGCCGGAACTGCAAATGTACATCCAAAGATGAAGTTTGCCACATCGCCTACACCTGCTGTCATAGAGCCCTTTGTTACCAGATGCACAAGAATCTTCACCAGCTCGATCAGTACACCTGCGATCGGTCCCATTGCAAATGAGCCAACCAGTACCGGGATTTCTGAAAAATCCAGCTGATAAAAAGTCGGTGCCAGGAAAGGAAGCGGAAACTCCAGATTCATTAAAATTCCTGCGATAGCGCCAAGCATGGCTATCTGTGTAACGGTTCTCGTCTTACTCCTTGCCATCGCATTTCCATTTCTTAATACCTGTTCACTCATACTGTTTCTCTCCTTTGAAATTATTCTTTATGGATATGTCTCATATCCTGTTAAAAGAAAATTCCACAAGCTTTCTATATAATGAAGATTTTCTTCAACATATAAAAAACCCCGGATCATATCCGGGGTAATGAGCACGTATGGTAAATATCGCGTGTTCTTCTCTCATCCAGACTATACTGTCGGTCCTGGAATTCCACCAGATCAGCCGCCTAAGCGGGTCGCGGACTATAACCGCCGGTAGGGAATCTCAGCTGATGCTGATCACCACAACCCCGAAGAATTTTCTTTTATCTGCGTCTGATTATACTACATACAGGCATCTATTTCAATATCATTTGTGACTTTTTTCTGAGTTTTCTTTCTGTTTAAGTTACTGTTCACTCCCAGACGGCAAATACTGTGTTAAGCGCTTTAAAGGGCAGGCTGGTGGATGTGCTGATCCTGGACTCCAATCTTGCTGAAGCACTGCTGAAACTTAGTGAAGATATGCCTTTACAGGAGTAATACATACCTGTCTATAAAATAAATGAAAACCGCAGCGTTTACGTCACTTATCAGAACTATAAGCACTATAAAAGCCAAAATACCCTTCCGTCATGTCATACGAAAGGGTATTTTTTTTCAGACTATTTTATTTTTTGTAAAGCACAAACGCCTCATATGGATTCAGGACAATTTTCCTGCCAAACACTGTTCTGCCCATATTTGTAATCAGGCACTGAGCTCCTTCTGCAAATGTTTCCGGAAGTTCCATTTCCGCTTCCTGCGCACTGAAATTGCATACTGTAAGCAGCTTCTCTGATCCAAGCTTTCTTGTGTAAGCGAAGATCTGGTCATGGTCACGGTACAGAGCCTCAAATTCTCCGTACACGATAATATCCATTTCTTTACGCAGACGGATCAGCTTCTGATAATAATGGAAAACAGAGTCCGGATCTTTTAACTGATCTGCAGCATTGATCTGCTGATAATTTGGATTTACCTTAATCCATGGTTCCCCTGTGGTGAAACCTGCACCTGCGGAAGTATCCCACTGCATAGGTGTTCTGGCATTGTCACGGCTTCTGAGCATCAGGCATTTCATCATATACTCCGGTGTCAGTCTGCCTGATTCTGTCAGCTCAGTGAAATAATGAAGGCTTTCGATATCGCGGTAATCCTCAAGCTTGTCGAAATAGATGTTAGTCATTCCAAGCTCTTCACCCTGATATACATAGGGAGTTCCCTGCATCATATGAAGGCAGGTTGCCAGCATCTTGGCTGAAATATCCCGATAAGCAGGATTATCATTTCCAAATCTAGATACACTTCTTGGCTGGTCATGGTTGCCAAGGAAAAGACTGTTCCATGCTTTTCCTGCCAGTTCTTCCTGCCATTTGATCATGATCTTCTTGAACTCTTTGAAATCATACCGTTCTGTGGTCCACTTGCCATAATCACCGCCGCCGATTTCTACATGTTCAAACTGGAATACCATATTCAGTTCTTCTCGGTCATCACCTGCATATTTCTGCGCTTCCTCAATAGTAACTCCTGAAGTCTCTCCCACAGTCATCACATCATATTTGGAAAGCACCTCCCGGTTCATCTCCTGAAGATATTCATGTACTCTTGGTCCATGGACACTGTAAGGTCCAAAATCTCCATAAAGTCCTCCGTGAGTCTCTCCATCCGGAAATGCCTGATCCTTGGAGATCATACTGATCACGTCCATACGGAAACCATCGATTCCTTTTTCACACCAGAAGTTCATCATATCATAAACTTCCCGGCGAACCTTGTCGTTCTCCCAGTTCAGATCCGGCTGCTTCTTGGAAAACAGGTGAAGATAATACATATCTGTCTGTGCGTCATATTCCCAGGCTGAACCGCCAAATACTCCGCCCCAGTTATTTGGCTCCTTACCGTTCACCGGATTTCTCCAGATATAATAGTCGCGGTAAGGATTATCTTTGGATTTACGGCTCTCGACGAACCAGGAATGCTCATCGGAAGTATGGTTTACAACCAGATCCATAAGGATCTTGATTCCTCTTTTGTGTGCCTCTGCAAGGAGAGTTTCATAATCCTCCATGGTTCCGTAATCTTTATAGATCTTTCTGTAATCAGAAATATCATAGCCGTTATCATCCTGCGGAGACTCAAGCATAGGCGAAATCCAAAGTACATTTACACCCAGCTCTTTCAGATAGTCAAGCTTTTCTATAATTCCTCTGATATCCCCGATGCCGTCTCCGTTACTGTCTTTAAAACTTTTGGGGTAAATCTGATATACAACACTTTCTTTCCACCAGGTTTTCTTCATAACTTAAGCCTCCTGTTTGCATTTCTCAATCTTACTGTTGTGTTATTTTACTGCACCGGCAACAACACCGTTCATGATCCATTTCTGACAGAAGATATATACGATCAGTACAGGTGCCAGTACAAGCAGATAAGAAGCAAATGCCAGGTTATAGTCTACAGAGAACTGGCTCTTGAATACATACTGTGCAAGCTGTAAGGTCTGCTGGCTCTCATCACTTAAGAGTACCAGCGGCATGTTGAAGTCGTTCCATGTCCACATAAAGGAAAGAATCGCTACTGTTGCAGTAGTTGGTTTTAATACCGGGAAAATAATCCGGCTGAAAGTCTGGATAGGGTTGGCCCCATCGATCATTGCTGCTTCATCCAGTGCTTCCGGTATCGCCTTGATCGCACCTGTATAAAGGAAAATGTTCATAGGCAGACCGAAGATAATGTATAGAAAAGTAATACCGTAAATATTATCCAGATGGAAGGCATTCGCCTGTACAACCAACGGAAGCATGATTACCTGGAATGGGATAAACATAGCACTGATAAAGTAGTAATACATAACGGAAAAGAATTTACTCTTTTTCCTGTTTCTGGTTATTGCATACGCTGCAAAGGAGTTTGTGATCAATGTAAAGATCAGGTTGATCACTGTAATAAATGCAGTGTTAAAAAATTTCTGTGGGAAATCGGTCATCACCCAGGCATCTACGAAGTTCTGCAGACGCAGCTTTCTGGGCAGTGCCAGTACGTTATTCATATCAGATGGATCCTTGATGGCGATCATCAATGCCATATACAGAGGCAGAAGAATGATCAGCACAATTCCTATGATAAGAAGAATCGTTACAGGCCAGTTGTAACGTTCTTTTACCTTCGCTACACCCTGTTTCATCCTAACTTCTCCTCTCTCTTCTCAAGTATACGCAGCTGGAATATAGAAATCAGTACAACTACGATGAAAAGCATAACTGCATTGGCTGACTGGTAGGCGAACTGTCCTCCACCGAATCCTCTCTTATAGATCAGGACTGCAATGGAAGTGGTTGCGGTTCCAGGTCCACCATCTGTCATGGCCATGATCTGATCGTAAACCATCAGGTAGCCTTTGGCAGAGAGTACCATATTAATGGTAAAGGACGGTGCCAGAAGAGGGAATGTGATCTTGCTGAAACGTTTAAAGCCTGTAGCTCCGTCCAGGTCAGCAGCTTCATATACATCTGTATCAATAGACTGGAGTCCTGCAATATAGATCAGTGTATTAAATGCACATCCGATCCACAGAGATACTGCAATGATTCCCCAGATTGCATTGTTGGTACCCAGAATATTCACACTGAGAGCCTTGATTCCCAGAGCTTTTCCAAGCTCCGGAACCAGGTTTGCAAAAATATAGTTAAAAATAAATCCCACAATCAGACTTCCCAGCATATACGGCAGGAAATAAAACGCTTTAATCGTATTTTTGAATTTAATCTTTGCATTTAACGCGCATGCAAGCACAAGGCTGATCACATTAACCAGGATCGTGGTGATCACAGCAAATTTAAAAGTAAAAATATAAGCATTTCCTGTATCTGCATCTACAAACATATGCAGGTAATTACGCAGCCCTACGAAATTCCACTCTCCGTATCCTCTCCAGTCAGTAAAGCTGTAGAACACACCTTTCAGGAACGGAATTGTATGGAAGATGAAAAATAATACTGCAAGAATACCAACATAAATATAGTAAATTTTGTTGACAGCAGGTCTTTTACGATTCACTGCTTTCTTCATAGGCTCATCCCCTCACTTAATCTACATTCGCAACATCATATTTCTCATCACACTTTTTCAGGAACTGATCGATGTTTTCCTTATCATCCATTCCATTTGCACGATTTAAACTAAATTCAGCAACCAGTGCAGCCATATCCAGTCCTGATGGATAGTAATGGTCTTCAAAGTTAGCAACTTTACCATTGCTGATGTCTTCCTGTACGCCTGATACTGCTTCATCACTCTGCTCTACACCCTTTAATGCTGAGAATGAGAACTGCTCATCAATATAAGTCTGTATATTTTCTTTTTCCATCATAAAGGAAACGAAATCTTTGGCTGCATCTACATTAGAGCTGTTCTTACTTACGCCCAGAAGCACATCCACACCTGAGGTAACCTTGTTCTGGGATTCATCATTGGAAGACGGCAGTGCAAACATGTTTACTTTTACATCCGGATTAGCATTACGGTACTGGCTGATTGCCCAGTTTCCGTTGATGATCATTACAGCGTCACCGTTGGCAAATTTCTTGTTTCCGTCATCATAGCTAAGTCCCATGTAATCATCCTGTGCATAATCAAGAAGTGTCAGATATTTCTCTGCAATCTCCTCATGTGTTCCCACAAATGTTGTCTTGCCTGCTTTGCGGTCATCTGCAAAGTTCTCCGGTGCAAGGTCTGCTGCCATGGAGTTCCACGGTGCAAGTGATGTCCATGCGTCTTTGTAAGTCATCAGTAATGGCTGCTCGCCTGCATCCTTGATTTTCTGCAGAACATCTATAAACTCATCCCAGGTCTTCGGAACTTCCAGTCCAAGCTCTTCAAATTTCTCTGTATTGTAGATGACACCGGCAGCATTTGTGGCAAATGGAACACCATATATAGTCTTTTCTTTATCCTTATTTACATCGTAAACCATGTCAATATAGGCTTCCTGTACATCCTTGATATAATCCTGATCACCCAGGTCAAGCAGCACACCTGCACTCTCAACCTCAGTGTAGTTGTTATCGCCGCCTATTGCTATGACATCAGGCATATCATTCTTTGCCATTCTGGTCTTTAATACTGTTCCTGCATCCGGTGGAGCAGTAACCTTTACTGTCACATCATCATGGCTTTCATTATATTTGTCTACCAGTTTCTGAATCGTATCCTTGTTCTCAGGTTTTGTGGAAAAAAGCTCCAGCTCTGTTTTACCTGAGCTGCTTTTTGCGGAAGAGCCTGCATCGGATGAACCACCGCATCCAGCCAGAGTACCTGCAATTAAAGTACCAATTACCAATGTGCTAATAACTTTTTTATTCATCTTATTTCCTCCATGTTTTAATTTCAACTTTCCATCCTCCTCACCATTAGAGGCATACGGAACTGTTGCCGTGAGATCAGAAGCTGCGCAGCATCAGAAGTTTTGAAAGACTGTCCGGACACGTCTGTCCCTCTTTCGGATTCCTTCGATGTACTTATTATATACCACGGAACAATATGAAATCAATAGGTTTCTCGTGAAATTTAAAATATCTCTAAATTTTCCATTTGTATTTTGTGCAAAACCTCCAATAATAAACCATAAAAAAGAGACCCTGCTACTCTTTCACAGAATCTCTCTTGATCAGCCGCACAGGGCTTTTGATATTCAATTCTTTCATAGATTCCCCGGCAATCATTTTTATCAGACGCCGGTATGCCAGAACCCCCTTCTGATGTATATCCTGATGTACAGTGGTAAGCTTGGGCCTGACAAACTCTGCAAAAATGCTGTCGTCATAACCTACAATTGATATCTGATCAGGAATCCGGATTCCCTGGTCAAAGAAATAGTTCATAGCTTCAATCGCATCATAATCAGAGGAAAAAGCCAGTGCCCTTGCTCTCAGAAACCGGGGCAAAAGCTCCTCATATTTTTTCAGACGTCCTGTTTTCTCACCAGGCACAATAATCAGGCGGGAACGACTGCAGAACTCACCATTTTTCTCCATAGCCTGCTTAAATCCCATCCATCTCCTGGCATCACTGTCTCTGTCTGTCTCTGCAACAAATAAAGCCTTGCGATAGCCACAGGAATATAGATATTCGCCAACCTGATAACCACCGGAATAATCATCTACGCCCACATTCTGAAAAGTGTACTCTCCCTCCGGATAAGCATCTATCAATACCATTTTTTTGTTCAGCTTCCGTGACAATTGATGGTATCTTTTCTCATCATATCCCAGAATGATTAATCCCTCCACATTCCATCTGGATGCCATATCTACTACATTATCAATCTTCTCACCACCAATAAGCATGACAAAATAGCCGTTTCTTTCCGCCTCTGTCTGTATAGTGCCCACAAGCTCCCCCACAAAGGAGTCCTGCAGAGCCTGCATACCATGAGTCACAGCAAATCCCAATACTACGCCGATGATCCGCGAGCCATGTCCCGAAAGCATAACAGAGCCCATATGGGGGACATAGTTCTGCTCTTTCAGAATGCGGGTGATCTTATCTATAGTTTCCTGGGAAACTCTTTTAGTATTTCCATTGATCACATTGGAAACCGTAGTCCGGCTCACCCCTGCCATATCTGCAATATCCTGAAGTCTGATCATTTAAACGCCTCCTGCTTTACGATATTTTATAGATTCATACAATAGTGTTAAAGATATCCTTGTCTATAAAATGTTTATACCATATATATGTTTTTAAGTAAACTTCCGTTCTTATATCATTATAAAAACGCAAGCATAGCGGGCTACGCTGAGGCTTTTATACCTGTGCAATCGAATTCGCAGACAAGCAAATGGTATAGTTAATGGTACTTTTATTCTTCATCCGCATGATAAATTCCAACAATCAGGATTCTTCTTTTCTCATGGAGTTCACTGCCGCAATTACAGCAACTACCACAATCCCAATAATAACTGCGATCTTTCCATTTGCTGTAGGACCTTCACCGGAAGATGCCAGTCCGAAGTTATGGGCAAAAGCAGCACCTGCCATCAAACCGAGAACGGTCACAGCGGAGTCTGTATTTCCCTCGCCTGCAAGGATCGGCTGTCCCGCAAATCCCGGATTGAAATAGGATGTTCCTGTAACTGCACCGAGGATCAGATTCATTATAGTCGTATTTTATAGTTATTTATAGAAATCATTTATAAGTTGTACTATACTACAGATAAGATATGATGTTAGGGTCAAAAAGTATTTTTTCCTGACTTGATATCCACGAATTGCTATATATAAAAATCGGGGGATTTGTTACTATGAATAAAATCTATCTGGATCAGGCCAGTACGTCTTTTCCAAAAGCACCATCTGTGGCACAGACAGTTTATGATTACCTGTCAGGCTCTGCTGTGAATGTGAATCGGGGAGGATACCGGGCAGCTTATTCTGTGGAGGAGCAGATTTTCGAGACAAGAGAACAGCTTCTGAGGCTCTTTCACTTTACTTCCGGAAAGGGTAAGAATGTTATTTTTACAGAAAATATCACTGCAAGTCTGAATGTTCTTCTGAAAGGACTTCTGAACCCCGGCGATCATGTACTTGTAACTGCCATGGAGCATAATGCAGTGATGCGTCCTCTTGTACAGCTGGAGAAACATGGAATTTCTTTTGACAGAATCCCTTGCGCTTCTGACGGCAGTCTTCTGCTTGATAGCGCAGCTGCACTCCTTCGTCCTGAGACTAAGCTTGTGGTCTGTCTTCATGCTTCCAATGTATGCGGAACTGTCATGCCTGCACAGGAAATCGGAAATTTCTGCAAGGAACATAAACTTCTTTTTATTCTGGACACTGCACAGACGGCAGGAACCATTGACATTGATATGGAGAAATATCACATAGACGCACTGGCATTTACAGGTCATAAGGGACTCAGAGGACCACAGGGAACAGGTGGTTTTCTGATCCGCAAGGAGCTGGCAGCACAGATTGATCCTCTTATCAGCGGGGGGACAGGAAGCGCCTCACATTCTGAGGAAGTACCGGCATTTCTTCCGGATCGTTTCGAGCCCGGAACTCCCAATATACCTGGGATTCTGGGACTGCATGCCGCACTCTGTGATCTGGAGAAACAGTCCATGGAAGAAATCCGCCAACATGAATTAATGCTGACACAATACTTTATGGATGGTATCCTGAATCTGGATCCTGAAGAAAAATTTCTGCGTATTATCGGTAAAAAAAATACTGAAAACCGTTGTGCAGTTGTATCCATCCAGACCTTACATATGGACATGGCTCAGGCCGCCTTTAAGCTGGACAGTACTTATGGAATTATGACAAGAGTCGGCCTTCACTGTGCACCAAATGCACATAAAACCCTTGGAACATACCCGGAAGGTACTCTCCGGTTTTCTTTCGGACCTGAGAATACAAAACAGGAATTGGATATTACTTTAGATGCATTATCTGCATTACTATAGAAATCCTCTTAAATAATGCATTAAAGAGGATTTCTATAAAAGGAGATTTTCACAATGGAATTTAAACAATTAGAAGCATTCGTTGCTGTCGTGGATTACGGCAACTTTTCAGAGGCGGCCCGCCGCCTCTACCTGACACAGCCCACGATCAGTGCACATATACGCTCTCTGGAAGATGAACTGCATATGAAACTGATCATCCGTACTACAAAAAAAAACAACAATCACAGCCAAAGGCTACCAGCTTTATGACAGTGCAGTCCGTATACTGGAGATCAGAAATAATCTGCTTGAGAATTTTACAGGTGCCCACAAACATATGATAGATCTGGCTCTGGTAGGCCAGAATACACGTGATGAGAGCTGCGTATTTATTCCTTTCTGCCATGATGAGCTGGTTATTGCAACTCCTGTAACAGATCACTATCTTGCACTCAAGGACAGAGAAACACCCGCTATTTTTCATGATTTCCTGAAAGATCCTATTATCCTCAGGGAAAAGGGCTCCGGCACAAAAAAAGAAATGGACCTTTTTCTGGAGCGCACAGGCATCACAACAGGCAATCTGAATGTGATCGCCCGCATGAATGACCTGGAAAGCATCAAAAAGTCCATTGTTAATGGTCTGGGAATCTCTATTCTTTCATCACGCTCTGTCAATGACCTGCTGAGGACAAAGCAGATTCTTGTCTTTCCGCTGGAGGAAGCTGCCCATAAGCGCAGTTTCTATATAGTCTACAGCAAAAACAGGATTCTGAAACCCCATGTAAAGCAGTTTGTACAGTTTGTGCGAGACTATTATATGTAACTGTTATCTGCCGGCATCCAGCAGTTTCACAAACTCTTCCTCCGGCATCGGTTTGTAAAAATAATAACCCTGAATATAATCACAGCCGTTGTCTCTTAAGAACTCGACCTGCTCTTTAGTTTCAGCACCTTCCGCTATAATCTTTATATCCATAGTATGTGCCATTTCAATGATGAAGCGGATAATACTGCGTGTTTTGGTATTGGTTTCTATCTGCCGCACAAAACTCATATCAATTTTCATAATATCAAAGTTGTAATTCTGGAGCATTCCAAAGGAAGAATATCCGCTTCCAAAATCATCCAGGAGCAGCAGAATCCCTGCTTCTCTTAATGCCTCCAGAGTTGCATTTCTGTCTGCCTCAATGGCAGCATAGGAAGTTTCTGTAATCTCCATTCTGCACAGACCGGACGGCATGGAAGCATCTGCACATTTCTTCTCCAGCCAGTTCATGATCGTCTCATCATAGAAATCCATCCATGACAGATTAGTTGATACCGGAACTGTGATCTTATCGGACTGATAACGTTTCTTCTGAAATTCATTAACCGAATCCAGCACATACAGATCCAGTTCGGAAATATGTCCGCTTTCCTCCAGTGCAGGAATAAATACACCCGGCGAAATAAATCCCTTTTCCGGGTAGAACCACCGGATCAGAGATTCTGCTGATGCAATCTTTCCGGTCATTGCATCCACAACAGGCTGAAAATATACTTTGAACTGTCCCTGCTCAATCCCTTCCTCCAGTTCACCTGCTAATGTTGCTTTATCTATATATATATTCTTCATGGAAGAATCATAAATCTTATATGACTGGACAAACTCATCTGTAATATATCTCTGGGCAATCTTTGCCCTGTCAATCATTCCATTCACAGACATTTTTTTCTTTTCAAGCATAAAAATCCCACATTTGACAGACAAATGAAGTGTTTTTCCGCCCCGGGTAAGTTTCTTCTGACACATTCCGGCAAGCATATCCAGATCGAGATTCTTACGTTCTACCAGACAGATAAAATGATCTGCGTCCTCACGTGCCGATACCAGAGGCTTCAGCTCTGATTTCCGGACATCTTCGTACACTTTGCGCAGCATCATATCTCCGATTTCTGTTCCAAAAAGTTCATTGACTGCCTTGAAATTCTTAATATCGAAAAATACAACCGCATATCCGGTTCTGTCTTCACTTTCTTTCAGGATCCGTTCCACATGACGGATAAAACCCTGTCTGTTATATCCGCCCGTCAGAATATCCTGTTCAAATTTCTCCGTAATATCCTCAACTGTAGCTACAATAATGTCAAAAAATTTATTGAGGTAAAAAAATGTATAGTTCTTTAAACATTTCTCCCCTTTTTTATTAAACTGATGAACAGAGAAAGAATATCTATCTTTCTCCTGCAGTTCTTTCCGAATGGTATCAAGACGCACACATTTTTCATATACGGATTTCTCATCATCCGGAACAAATTTCTTCATAACTTCAGTAACATAACCGGAATAACTGATCTCTTCTGCCAGAACCATCTCCATGGCACACATACCCGGATGATCCAGTCTCACACAGTCTCTCTGCCCGTCAATAATCTCTATTCTGTCAAAATTCTTTCTGTACAGCATATGCGGAATCTGCTCTGAAAAATAGTTTTCTGTAATATCAGAAAAATAGATCAGTGCTTCCAGCCTGTCATAAGAAACGTTCCGGACCATCTCAACTGTGGTTCTGATCATCCTCAGACTGATTCCTTTTGCGGCATACACAGGACATTCCCATTGGATCATATCTTTTCCCTGTGTCAGACACTCCCTCAGATTATCTACACAAAATACCTTTCTGTACTGAGTTCTCACTTCTCTCTGCGGAATAGACTGACTGATCCGCTCAATATAAGAATCCAGTGGTTCATTTACATCTTTCAGCTCCAGTGAAGCAATCCTGCTGTTTGCCATAATACAGCTTCCATCCGAAATATTTACTGTAACTGAGGCAAACGCATCTTTTGCATGACGTATGATCTTATCCAGCTGTTTCAGATATTCATCATTGATATCCCGGATATACATCATGGCAATCTGGTCATCCGGTTTATATTCTGCACTTCTGATGACTTCCATACATACCCAGCGGTACTCCTGTTTTATCAGAGTTCTGTAGTTCAGGTAAATGCGTTCTCTGCCTTTCGCAAGTTCTCTTCTCAGATTATCTATACTGCAGAATTTCAAATATTCTTCCTGATCCTCTTCATAAATATACTTATAATCAGCCATCATTTTAAGGCTTTCAGAAAGACTTGGAAGCATGGAAACAGTACTGTCTTTTTCTCTTATAACTGTATAACTATCTGTCGAGAGATTAATCTTGAGTATCCGGTGAAAAATAGATGATAACATTTTCATCGCATCCTGCAGGTCTCCCGTCATCTTATCATGCAGCGCAATCGTACTCTCAACACGATGAAAGACCGTCATTGCATCAAAGGGACGTGTGAAGTAATCACTTGCTCCCAGCCCATAAACCCGACGGATGCTATCTTCGGAAGTCTCTGATGAAATACAGATAACAGGCAGCATATCCAGCCATTGCTTTTCCTTCATAACAGCAAGTACCTGATAACCATCCATTACCGGCATGATCAGGTCAAGGAGCACCAGCTTAAAATCCTTATGGCATCTTTCAAGGATTTCAACTGCCTGCTTTCCATTTTCAGCTTCACAGATATCATATTTATCTTCCAGCATACAGGAAAGGATTTCTCTGTTTAATTGTGAATCATCAACGATTAATATCTTTGGCTTACTCATATAATGTATGCCCTTTCTTCTGTTATTATGGCTGTGTGAAAATTTAACCGGACAGATGCCAGAATCAACTGTTCGTGTGCTAACAAATTGATTATACATAATTTAAGTATATCATCCAAAGGATAAAAGTCAATAATTGGATATACTGCCAATATATGGGTTACTGTTCACTCCGTTCACAGTAACGTTGCCAAAATTCATTCCAGATTGCCTGCGGCAATGGAATTTTGGCTTGTATGTCTCGGGATTTTGGCATATTCATGCCAAAACACCTCGCGGGATAGTGGTGTGTGAACAGTAACATATATGGTTCCCTGTTTTCTCTTTACAAAAATTCACATTGATATATAATACATAAACAGATCAAGGAGGAGCACAGGCTCCTCCTTGTCAGTCAGTTACAGATTTTTCTTCTTATAAATAAACCATGATGCTGCTACAGTAAACACCAGCAGATAAAGAAGCAGAATCCCAATACCAGTGTAATTCACTGCCTCACCTGATGAAATGCTTCTCATCAGATGGCTGGTCTGGGATAATGGCAAGGCTGATACAAACTTGCCTACAAATCCCGGAAGTTTCTCTGTTGAGAAAAAGGTGTTACACAAATATGCCATAGGCATAATGATATAATTGGAAAACCTCGGCACGTCTGCGTGGTTTTTTGCCAGAAAGGAGACCACCACGCCGATGGCTGAGAATACTGCTCCGTTCAGGAACATCACCAGAAAGGACCATCCGTTGAAGATCAGTCCTGTCTCAATAGGTGCTGTAAGAAGCAGTATGATTCCTCCTGCATACAGACCGCGCAGACTTCCCCCGATGATCTGTCCGGCAATAAACTGCCATAATGGTGTGGGGGAGATCATCACCTGGTCAAAAGCTTTCTCATACAGTCTCTGCACGTTCAGATTCTGCGCAATGGCGTTGAAGCTTCCATTCATAGTTGTCAATGATACCACACCCGGAATCAGAAAGTTCAGGTATGGCTGTCCATGAGAAGTGGTCTGGATTCCCATTCCGAATACGATCAGATACATTAGCGGTGCGATCATTGCCGCCAGCGTGATCTTATAGAAGTCCCGGCGGAATTCTACCCACTTCTCCCATAATATTGTTATAATTCCCATACATTTTTCTCCAGATTATTCTAACTTTTTTCGCAACCACCGCAGGGGACTTCCCTGATTCGGTTAATATCTGCTATTTTGAAATCAAATGCTTCCCGGCTCTTTCTACAAAGACGTCTTCCAGTGTTGTCTCGCGAAGAGACGCCTGCCCTGTAAGCTCTTCCAGATACCGGATTGCTTCCTGTCGTGTATGGAAATAGTGATTCTGTGTTCCATCTGCTGTCATCTCGTCCACTGCATAAGCACCAAGACTCTCGATCAGTGCTGACGGAGTACTTACCTCCTCCAGCTTACCATGATCCATCAGTGCCACACGATTACAGAGACTCTGTGCTTCTTCCATATAGTGAGTGGTCAGAAGGATCGTCAGATTTTTCTCATTAAGCTTACGCAGAAGATTCCACATCTGTCTTCTGGAAAGAGCATCCATACCTGCTGTGGGTTCATCCAAAAGCAATATCTCCGGATCTGTCAATAATGCCCGACAGACCATCAGCTTACGCTTCATTCCACCTGAAAGCTTACGGACTGTACGCTTGCGGAATTTCAGCAGGTCACAGAACTCCAGAAGCTCCTCTGTTCTTTCCTTTATCTGCTTTCTGGGCATAAAATAGAGACGGCCCTGATATTCCATGATCTCATCCATATTCATATCCTGACGCATGGAATATTCCTGGGTGATCACACTGATTTTTCTTTTCAGATCGGGACGTTGTCTTGTAAGCTGCTGACCGTCTATGAGGATTTCTCCCTTTGTCGGAAGAAGAAGGGTTGAGAGCAGGCTGATGGTCGTTGTCTTGCCTGCTCCATTTGGTCCGAGAAGACCAAAAAACTCACCTTTTTCAATTTTCAGGTTCAGGGAATCCACTGCTGTAAAATTGTCAAAAGTTTTAGTCAGATCTTTTGTCTCTATCATTTCTCTTCGGCTTTCTCTTTGGCAATGATCAGGGAATAATATCCTGCATCATCCGGAATTTCCTCTACGCTGTTATAGATATGTTCATCCGGCATACCACAATTCTCTACCATACGGACTTCGCGGCCGCTTCTTTCAAGGATTTCCTTCACCTGATTCATCTTTCTTCCGGATTTCATAAGCACATAGGTTCCCGGCTGATCCAGTTCACTGTCAAGACGGTGAACTGCAGGCTGTACATGAAGGGGCTGATTCCACTCTGTAAGCGGGATATTCAGGCGTGCTGCTGTTGCGCAGAAGGAAGTGATGCCACTTACCAGTCTTGTCTCATATCCATCCGCTTCTACTCTCTTCTGTACATATGAAAATGTTGAATAGATAGTCGGATCTCCAAGTGTCAGAAATACTACATTCTTACCTGTATCAAGTGCCGCTTCCAGTGCCTTGGCACCTTTTTCATGGTTCAGTTCCAGTTCTGCCTTATCATGTGTCATTGGCATATAGATTGGCAGAAGTTCCTTCTTGGCAAGCTCAGGTACTGCCTGTACTGCGATCTTATATGCAACTGTTTCACGCACCTCTGCGCCCGGTACTGCAATAATATCATTCTCTTTGATCAGGCGCACTGCCTTTAATGTCATAAGTTCCGGATCTCCGGGGCCAACTCCTACTCCGTATAAAATTCCTCTCATTACCATATCCTCCTGTGATTTACATATACATTTTTATGATATCAGAATTGCATGAGCTGCTTCGCAGCAAAGCAATTCACAGATATTCATTTATTGTGCTCACTGTTCACTACGTTCTCAATGATGTTGCGTGCGGACAGTATCTTTTATTATACTAAAACAGGATAACTTTTTCAACAAAGTATTGACAATTAATTTCAATTGTGGGATGATGAAAATTATCGAATTTAAGTGAGGAAAGAAATATGAGAAAGATTTTTGCAGTTCTGGCAGCTTTAATCTGCTGTCTGTCAGTATGGACTTCTGTTCCTGCTGCACAGGCTTTCACTCTTGATAAAGAAGATGGGGAGTATTCCATCCAGGTAGAGCTGGAAGGCGGAAGCGGCAAAGCCAGTGTCACTTCACCGACTTTGATCACTGTGAAAAACGGCGAAGTAACTGCCGATATCCAGTGGAGCAGTTCTAATTATGACTACATGATCGTTGACGGTAAAAAATATCTCCCTGTCAATGAGGAAGGAACGAATTCTGAATTCCAGATCCCGGTTACCATTATGGATGAGAGCATGCCGGTAATCGCAGACACTACCGCCATGGGCACCCCTCATGAGATCAATTATACCCTGACTTTCTATTCCGATTCCATCGGTTCCAAAAGCCAGATGCCGCAGGAAGCAGCGAAACGTGTTGTTGCTGTTGCCCTTGTTATTATCATAGGCGGCGGGATTCTGAATTATTTCGTAAACAAGAGAAACCGTTGTTGAACCAGGCAGACACCTGCATCTCAGTTCGGTTAAGAAATACAAAAAAGCTGCCATCCGGCAGCTTTTTTGTATTCTATATCTTTATTCAGCCATCTCCACTTCCAGCACATAGTCTACAGGATCCGGCAGTACAGGATCCGGACCGAGGTCAACAAATGCGATATCCGGATAATCGCTGTGCACCCATAAAGTAGAAATCGGCACTTCATGTCCGTCATCCAGGGCACGTACTTTCACAATCTTATTCTTGTCAAAGCCGATCAGCGGCAGTGGTCCTAATGTATTCTCATAAATATGGACATAATACTTATTTCCATTTCTGGTGATACGTCCGTAATCCGGTTTCGGGATATCTGCTGCCGGAGCGCATCCATAGATACTGTCATGGTTCTTATCCATCCAGCGTCCGATTTCCGCCAGAATCGCCGAGGACTCTTTCGGGAATTTACCTTTCGCATCAGGTCCTACATTCAGGATCATATTTCCACCTTTGGAAACGCACTCTACCAGCTTCTTGATCAGCATGGAAGCAGGTTTGTAATAGTGGTCATTTGCACAGTAGCCCCAGTTATTGTTCATGGTGAAGCATGCTTCCCATACCATCGGATTCCCTTCTTTGTCGCAGATTCCTTCCGGCGGAATGATCTGTTCCGGGCTTACAAAATCGCCATGATATGGTGTCGGATTGCAGTCATACAGAGAACCTCTTCCCTCACCGCTGACTTCCAGACGGTTATCAATGATGATTCCCGGCTGTAATCTGCGGACCATATCTATCAGTCTTGTTGCTCCCCATTTCTCGCCCCGCATATCATCATATGAAAAGTCAAACCACATAATATCGATTTTTCCATAATTTGTGCAGACCTCTTCCACCTGATTGTACATATACTCTATATAACGAGAAAAATCTCTGTTTTCATTACTGCATTCCGGATGGTTTCTCATAGGATGGATGCGGTCTCCGTAATGAGGATAGTCCGGATGATGCCAGTCAAGTAAGGTGAAATACAGACCGACTTTCAGACCTTCTTCGCGAAGAGCTTCCACATATTCTTTGATCAGATCTCTTCCTGCAGGTGTATTGGTAACTTTATAATCTGTGTATTTACTGTCAAATAAACAGAAACCATCATGGTGTTTTGCAGTCAGAACCACATATTTCATACCTGCTGCCTTTGCCTCTTTTGCCCACTGTTTCGGATTATAGTCTCTGGCATCAAATTCTTTCATAAACGGAAGGTATTCTTCCTCAGGCATCTCCTCTGTACTGCGTACCCATTCTCCTCTTGCAGGAATAGAATATAATCCCCAGTGGATAAACATTCCGAAACGGGCATCCTGATACCATTTCATACGTTCTTCATATTCTTTTCTGTTAAACTGATACATGATTTTTTATCTCCTGTATTTATTTACATTAATCTAAGCAGCATATCCCCGGTTCCTACATTGTAACCGCTGGTCGCATAAATCCCATTCAGGGTTCCATTCGTCACAATAATCAGCGGAAGTTTGTCCGGATCTACGTACATACGCCTTCCCAGAGTATTGATAATCTCTGAGAAATCATCATAATAAATCTGAATATTTTTTAACTTTGCAAGTGCTTTGGACAGTGTCGGTGTCTCCAGTGCTTCTTTACTTCTCACTACAAAAATAATCTGCTCTGCATATCCTGCGAAAGCCTCTTCCTGCTCCATCATTTCATTTAAGATATGCTCAGTAGGCTCTTTTTCTTCTTCCAGAAACATCAGGATACGTTTCCCGTCTGCTGTAAGGTCAGATGCTTTCACCTCTGTACCATCCTCAGTTTTCAGCATGAATTCCGGCATGGAAATATTCTCCAGCATATCCTCCAGGTCTGCTTCCCTGAGTACCAGTTCAATCTCCTTTGTCTCTCCGGGCTGAATTTCAAAATGATATTCATTTGCAAACATATTTCCATTTGGGAGTCTGTTTGAAGTAAGGATCCTGTAGTTTCCGGATTCCAACGGCAGATTCAGGATCTGATCTTCGAAATTCTCTGCTCCCAGTTTCAGTGATGTATATCTTCCATTCTCCAGTTTTGCAATACTCCAGTTCTGGAAATATTTCCACTGTACAGTCTCTCCTGCTTTCAGGATCAGAGTACAGTTCTTCTCTGTTCTTGCAAGCACAGGAACGAATCTTCCGTTTTCCATATATTCCATAGAACGATCATGTGGATTCAGTCTTGCCGCTACTCCAAGGGTTCTCGCTATTGCAACAAACAGGATTTTCTTTGACAGGAAGCTTCCTGTACAGGTCCTTATGCATCCTGCCGGTGTTGTGATCACACTGGAGCGCTCTTTCTCCGGTCTGGAAACAATTGCCTTCTCGATCAGATTCCAGATTCTGGAAGGATCATCTCTCAGCTCCTGTTTCTCAGCTCTGGAAAAATGCTTCTTAATCTCTCTTCTGTATTTCTGAAGAACTTCATCATCTACTCTTGGATTTAACACATAAGATACAAAGGTATCCTTTTTCATCATACCATGATATGGGATTGCCAGCTCCAGGTGTTCCTCCAGAACGTCACTGATACAGTCAGTTCTGTCTTTCTCTGTGAGAACCCTCAGGAGATCTTCTCTGTATGAGGCAGCAATGGCTTCTTCTATCCTGTTTACCTTTTTTTCCAGGAAACGTTCACATTCCGGATTTGACCAGTTTCTTACTTTCTGCTCTCTGTGTACATTGGCTGCTACCAGACGCTTATTTCCCTTCGCCTTCTGTTCCGGAGTCGGCATGTCTGTGTTTACAGGTGCATCATGAGGAGCAAATATATCTGCTGCTGTCCATTTTTCTGATTCGCCGTCATTTCTTTTATCCTGCGGTACCAGACAAAGTTCACAGTTATCTTCTTTCTCAGTGTTCATAACTGTTTCTGCATAGAACCACTCGCCGTCAGAACACATTCTTGCGGAAATATGCAGACTTCCAAGTCCTGTTGTCAGTCTGGCAGTTCCTTTACTGTCTGTTTTCTTCTCTGCGATCGGTGCATACTCTGAATAGTTCAGTACCTCAAAGGAAACCTCAGCTCCCTCTGCGGGTAACCCCTGCGTATCCTTTACTGTTACTGTAATTTCTTTGGTTACTGCATACCTCTTCAATTCATTCAGCATGGTCACCATACCATCTGTGCCGATCACCTCGCCTTCCGGGATCTTGGTATCAAACACACGTGAATGGATCATCATTGCTCTGGAAGAAGCGTTTGTAAACCATCCTTTATTCAGGATTTCTTCGGGCTCACAGGCTCCCAGGAAGTACCATTTGCCATCACACCAGATTTCTACCCAGGCGTGATTGTCATCGCAGTGAGACCACTTCGGTGCATATACCTGACGGGCAGGTACACCTACGCTTCGCAGTGCATTTACCGTGAACACAGACTCTTCACCACATCTGCCATTTCCTCTGCGGTATACAGAAATCGCAGATAAAGTACGGTCATCTGTACAATGATAAGTAGCTTCTTCGGCACACCAGTAATTCACTTCCAGCGCTGCTTCTCTGAAGTTCATTCCCTGTATTCTGCTTCCGATCTCTGTGCGGAAGTAAGTTCTGCACTGTGCGATTTCTTCCTCATTTACTCTGTGAAACAGCACATAATTCAGAAAAATTTCTTCCGGAAGATCTGCAACCTGTGGATTCTCTTTCCAGAGCTTTACACCATTCTCTGCATAGTCCAGAAATACTTCAAATGGATAATTGCCAATATCACTGTACGGCATAAACGCATATAAATATTTACATGCAAGTGCCACTTCCTCTGTACATTTCTGTAATTTCTCGTCTACAGGCGCAAAAACCCGGGGCAGGTTCTTTGCCTGCTCCAGGTAGTTCTCTTCAATTCGGCCCCTGTTCTCTTTTAAAAAAACCCTTGGTTCTGCCATTATAATTCCTCCAGAACTTTCTTTGCGGCACGGATATTATTTACATCCGTACGCCATATCTCATATTCGCTCAGCATCGGAAGTCCCATATTGACTCCATCCTTGCGAAACTGCATCTCACTGTCAATGACTCTCTTTCCGGTCATATGATAAGCCCTGACTCCTGTAAGCGGATAAAGCTGGCGGATCACTTCTGCTCCCACGCCGCTTCCTGCCTGGATCGTGATACGTCCCTGACTCTTCTCTACCAGTTCCTTCAGCAGATCTGCCCCCTGCAGACATACATTGCGTTGTCCTGAAGTAAGGATCGTATTGATTCCCAGTGAGATTGCCTTTTCCATTGTTTCTATTGGATCCACACATACATCAAAAGCTCTGTGAAGGGTTACCGACATATCCCCTGCCGCCTCCATCAGCTCTTTCATCTGTTCCATGTTTAATGTGCCATCCGGTTTCAGCACCCCAAATACAACACCTTCGGCACCCATTTTCCTAAAATCTTCCACTGCATGCTTTATCATGGAAAATTCTGCATCTGTATAGCAGAAATCTCCAAAACGCGGACGGATCAGAGCATGAATCCTGATATCCGAACGCTTTCTTATCTCATCAAAAAGCCACGGTCCCGGAGTGGTTCCGCCGATGATCAGGTTACCGCAGAGTTCCAGCCTGTCTGCGCCTCCCTCAACCGCTGCCATAGCAGATTCTACAGAATCTACACAGGCTTCCAAAATATATTCTTTCACGTACTTGCCTCCATCTTTTTTCATTTAAGCCAGACAGATCATCCTTTCTGCTGACTGATTTACCCAGATCAGATAAGTCCCCCGAAGACTTACCTGCATCAGAACAATTTCACCCCTGCTCTCTCCAGTGTACTCACGATCGTATCATCTGGAAATTCATCCGTAACAATTCCGCTGATATCATCGAAGTATGCATATTTATAGGAATCATTGAAATAGAATTTATCCCTTTCCATAACAACATATTTATGTCTGCTGCTGTGCACGGCTGCTTTCTTTGTCAATCCGTCCTCTACCCCCAATGTAGTAATTGCACAATCAGTCATATCCACACCGCAGCTTCCTATAAATGCACGGTCAAAGCTATATTGTTTGATCACTTCTATCGTTGCAGCTCCCATAAATCCGTTTACTGTCTGATACATTGTTCCCCCTGTACCGATTGCAGTAATGGACGGATTTGTGGCAAGGATCTGCAGGATATCTATCATATTGCTCACCACTACCACACGCATATTTGACGTGGCAAGAAGCTTTGCCAGCTCGATATTTGTGGTAGAAATATCAAGGAAAATCGTCTCATTATTCTTGATCAGTTTAAATGCTTTGGCTGCAATTGTTCTCTTTTTGTCAAGGTTAAACTGGCGTCTGTCTACTACGTTTCTTTTCAGCGGATAATCCTGTGAAAGGATTGCGCCGCCGTAGGTTCTCTTTAACTTACCGGCGTTTTCAAGAATCTTAAGATCTTTTCGGATACAGTCTTCTGTGACCTGAAACATCTCACTTAATTCCTTAACCTTGACTTTTCCGTTTTCACGAAGGCATTTCTCTATTGCGCTTTGTCTTTCCTCAGTAAACATAGCCCCCTCTTTCCTCATCCATTCATGATAACTTGTATCTTTCAGTGAAGCCTGTTTTCTTCACTGTTCATCTTCAGGTGTAATATTGTTATTTTGGAATTCCTATTCTGTAAGTTTTGGATAATGACATTTTACAATATGACCCGGTGCAATTTCAACAGGTGTCGGCACCTGTGTCTTACATTTTTCTGTACAATGTGGGCAGCGTGTATGGAACAGGCATCCACTTGGCGGATTACTCGGACTTGGAAGATCACCTTTTAAGGTAATACGCTCTTTCTTCACTTCCGGATCCGGGATCGGAACTGCGGAAAGAAGTGCTCTTGTATATGGATGTCTCGGGTTTGCATACAGTTCTTTCTTCGGAGCTGTCTCTACGATCGTACCCAGATACATAACACCGATCCTGTCTGAAATCATCTCAACGACACTCAGGTCATGGGAAATGAACAGATAGGTAAGATTAAAGTCTTTCTGTAACTGCTGCAGAAGATTTAATACCTGCGCCTGGATAGAAACATCAAGGGCAGATACCGGTTCATCTGCAATGATCAGCTTTGGCTGCACTGTCAGTGCTCTGGCAATTCCGATACGCTGGCGCTGACCACCGGAGAATTCATGTGGATAACGCTCTCCATGAGACGGGCTTAATCCTACAGTGCCGAGAAGTTCATGTACTTTCTTAAGACGCTCTCCTGCACTCATGTTTGTGTGGATCAGAAGTGGCTCACCGATGAGATCCTGAACTTTCATTCTCGGATTCAAGGAACCGTACGGATCCTGGAAAACCATCTGAATATCAGAACGCAGCGGACGCATTTCTTTCTCGGAAAGTCTGGAGATTTCTTTTCCTTCAAACCAGATCTCACCGGAATCCGGTGTGATCAGATGATCGATCAGTTTACCTGTCGTAGATTTCCCGCATCCGGACTCACCTACCAGCGAAAAAGTCTCGCCTGGATAAATATCAAAAGATACGTCATTTACCGCATGAACAAATTTCTTCTTGCTGAACATTCCTCCGTTTGCCTGGAATGTTTTCTTCATATTCTTTACTGATAATAACGGCTCGCTCACAGGTTACGCCTCCTTTCCGGTTTTGTTGAGCAGATGGCATCTGCATTTTCTGGTACCTGCTTCGTTGATATCTGCAAGCTCCGGTTCCTGTTGATGACAGATATCCATTGCATATTTACATCTCGGTGCAAACTTACATCCTTTCGGCATTACGGACAGATCCGGTACGCTTCCCGGAATGGACGGAAGAGATTCCACACCACTTCCAAGTTTCGGTACAGAACCGATCAGACCCTGTGTATATGGATGTTTCGGATCTGCAAAAAGTTCCTGCACAGGTGCTTCTTCTACGATTCGGCCGGCATACATAACAACAACTCTGGAACACATTTCAGCAACAACACCAAGGTCATGTGTAATCATCAGAATGCCTGTATTCTTCTTTGCCCTGATGTCCTCCATCAGCTCCAGGATCTGTGCCTGAATGGTAACGTCAAGGGCTGTAGTCGGCTCATCTGCGATGAGAAGCTCCGGCTCACAGGACATTGCCATAGCGATCATAACACGCTGACACATACCTCCTGAAAGCTGGTGCGGATAACTCTTTAATGTCATATCCGGTTCAGGGATACCTACTGATTTCAGTACTTCGAATGCTCTGTTATGCGCTTCTTCTTTTGAGAAATTGTTATGGAGCAGGATTGCTTCTGTCAGCTGTTTCTCAATTCTCATACATGGGTTCAGAGAGTTCATCGGCTCCTGGAAGATCATGGCAACTTCACGTCCTCTGATCTTTCTCATGCCTTTTTTATCTTCTTTGAGAAGATCCTTGCCATTAAGCAGGATCTCACCGTTGGAAATCTTACTGTTGCGTGCCAGAAGTTTCATAATGGAGAGGGAAGTTACGGATTTACCGCATCCGGACTCTCCTACCAGACCAAGAATCTCACCCGGCTGAATGGAGAAGCTTACATTATTAACTGCTGTCACCCATGTTTTATCTCTTTTAAACTCCGTACGGAGGTTCTTTACTTCTAATAATTTTTCTGCCATGGTTTCTTCCTCCTAGTTCATCTTTGGATCCAGGGTATCTCTGAGACCGTCGCCCAGCAGGTTGAATGCCAGAACTGTAAGGAAGATCAGAATACCAGGGAACAGTACCATATGAGGAGCTGTATTCAGATAGTTACGTCCTGTGGAAAGCATGGAACCCCAGTCAGGCTCTGTAACGTTTGCACCGAATCCCAGGAAGCTTAAGGATGATGCAGCAAGGATCGCAGTACCTACACGCATGGTAAAGTTAACGATCATAGACTGGATCGTACCAGGGAAAATATGTACAAACAGGATTCTTGTGTTTGAACATCCCAGGGAACGGGCAACCTCTACATAAGGAGCCTGCTTTACGGAAATCGTCGCGCTTCGTATGATTCGTGCGAAGGACGGCACTGTAAATACCGCAACTGCGATCATAACGTTTACCATACCCTGTCCGATGATGGCAACGACTGCGATAGCCAGCAGGATATCAGGAAAAGCGAAAAGTACGTCACAGCATCTCATAATCAGGGAATCGATAATTCCGCCGTAGAAACCTGCGATCAGTCCGAGAACAACACCGATAGCCGTACCGATGATCGTCGCTGTCAGCGCGCATGTAAGAGAAAGTCTGGTACCAACCATCAGACGGGAGAAAACATCCTGTCCGTATTCATTGGTTCCCCAGATATGGGCTACGCTTGGCCCCTGCATCATAGCTGTGTAATCCGGTGCCTGCGGATCATACGGAACTACATACGGTCCGATGATTGCCATTAAGATAATAAAAACTATAAATGCCAGAGAAATCACTGCTGTTTTTCTCTTCATGAATTTCTTGACAAATTCTTTGAACTTGCTCTGTGCCTTAGGGAGTTCTTCGGCAGCAGCAAGGTTAATATTTGATGTTGTGTTCTTATCTGCCATCTTCTCTCCTCCTCTACTCATAACGTACTCTTGGGTTAATCACGCCATAAAGAACATCTACGATCAGGTTGATCAGGATATATTCTGTAGCAAAGAACAGCAGTAATGCCTGAACAACTTTGTAATCTCTCATCTGGATGGAGTCTACCAGAAGACGTCCAAGTCCGGGAATGGAGAATACTGTCTCTGCCATAACAGATCCGGAAAGAAGACCACCGATCTGAAGTCCGGCTACTGTTACGATCTCGATCAGAGAGTTCTTAAATGCATGGCGCATAACAACCAGTGATTCAGAAAGACCTTTGGCGCGTGCGGTACGCACATAGTCCTCACGCATGGTCTCAAGCATGGAAGATCTGGAAAATCTGGCAAGTACGGCCATGATTCCTGCTCCCATTGTAAGTGATGGAAGAATATAGCTCTTCCATGTTTCCAGTCCACTGGTTGGAAGCCATCCCAGGCTTACTGAGAAAAGCTGGATTAATTCCAGACCTAACCAGAAACTTGGAACAGATATACCTGCGATTGCTATGATCATACCTACATAATCAAGAATTCTGCCATGAAATACGGCAGCGATGATACCGATTGCAATACCGATGATCGCAGCCCATATCATGGATGAGAATGTCAGCATGATAGTTGGTTTCAGTCTTGGTGCGATTGTCTCTACTACGGTTTTACCGTTTTTGATAGAGCTTCCCAGATCTCCTGTAAAAAGACCTTTCATATATTTGCCATACTGTACAAGTAGTGGCTCATCCAGTCCCAGCTGTTCACGTACAACTGCCACATCTTCCTTTGTTGCATCCTGACCGGCTACCAGTCTTGCCGGATCACCGGGAATCATATGGATAAACATAAATACTACGAATGAGATAACCAGAAGCAGCGGGATCGTGCTTATCAAACGTTTACCTAAATAACGTCCCATATTTTTCCTCCTTATCATTTTCTTACCTGTTGTGTATATTTGATGCTTTATAGTCGGAGAACTGCCATAGTGAATCTTATGGCAGTTCTCCGGTTTGAACATCCTTGTCCTGTATTCACACTGCTGTATCGGCAGTATTTTTATGGAATTGCTGCAATTTCAGATCAGGCAGCCAGATTTATGTTCTTCGCAGCCTGTTCTCAAACAAATTACTTACTGTGCTAAAGTTGCATTTGCGAAGTTAAATGCTCCGTCCGGAGATACATATACGCCAGACAGATAAGATTTTGTAGAATAGATGATCTGGTCATTGCCAAGGAATAACCACGGGCATGCTTCCCATGCGATCTTCTGAGCATCGCTATAGTATTTAGCCTGTTCTTCTTCGTTAGCTGTTGCAAGACCTTCATCCATATCTTTATCAAAATCAGCATCGTTGAAATATGCTGTGTTTGCACTTGTAGGAGGGCACATTGTGCTGTAAAGCAGGGAACGTAAAGAACCATCCATTGTGAAGTCAGATGCAGACCAGTTTACATACCACATATTGATCTCAGCATCTTCTTTGTCAACATAAATCTTGTCACTTACAGTTGCAGGCTCCATTGGCTGAACGTCAACTTCGATACCGATCTGAGCAAGCTGCTGGGAAATAAATGTCATACCTTTGATTTCCTGTGTTGTGTTATCGCCCCACAGAGTAAGTTTGAATCCGTCTTCGTATCCGGCTTCTTTCATAAGTTCTTTTGCTTTGTCTACATCATATGTGTAAGCTTCCTGCTCTTCATATCCGCCGATGATAGATGGAACTACAGATGTAGCTGGTTTTCCGTATCCGGAATACATTAACTGGATGTATGCATCTTTGTCGATTGCATAGTTCATAGCCTGACGTACTTTTACATCAGAAAGCTGTTCCAGATCCATGTTCAGAGTTACATATCTCATGATATTGGAGTCTGTTGTAAGGATATTTACATCGTCTGTTCCTTTGATTGCTTCGATCTGGTCAGATGGTGTAGGATAGATGAAGTCTGCTTCACCTGTCTGAAGCATAGCTGTACGTGCACCTGCTTCCGGAACCTCTTTGATTGTTACAGTGTCAACGCCCGGTTTGTCTCCCCAATAATCATCATTGCGCTTAAAGCTTGTGTGGTCTCCCTCTTCCCATTCTGTACATACATATGGGCCGGTTCCGCATGGATGGTTCATGATATCATTGCCATACTCTTCAAGAGCTGCAGGGCTGATGATACAGAACTGTGTCAGACGGTTGATAAATGGTGCCCATGCCTGTGTCAGTTTGATAACCAGTGTGTAATCATCCGGTGTTTCAATGCTGTCTACACGAGGTGTTTCAGATCCGTCTTCGTTAGTTACGATAAATGTTCTTCTCTGACGAAGGTTGTTGTCTTTGTTAACTACACGATCGTAGTTTGCTTTAACTGCTGCTGCATTGAAGTCTGTTCCGTCCTGGAATTTAACGCCCTGACGAAGTTTGAAAGTATAAGTAAGAGAGTCATCGGAAACTTCCCATGATTCAGCAAGTTTGCCTGTTAATTCCTGGTTCTCATCAAAAGAAACCAGTGTCTCGTATACACCACGTGTAGCAGAGATTGCGTTTGTATCCGGAATGTTTGCCGGGTCCATGGAGCTTACGCTTCCTTCGATTGCGATCACCAGATCATTGTCGGATGATTTGGAATCTTCATTTGTGGCTTTGAGAATATAGCCGTCATCATCTGCTGCAAATGCTGTAGCAGACATGGAAACTGTCATTACTCCTGCAAGAGCTGCTGCCATAACTTTTTTGTACATTTTCATAGTTTTCTCTCCTTTTCTTTTTGTACATTGTTACTTAGTTACAATCACGAAGTTAATTTTGGGTACAAAAAAAGTGTTTTTATATTTTTGCGTCTTTGCAATGTATAAAAATCGTGCAGCAATCCATTTACTTACATGCGCCTTTGCATCTTCATAAAAACACTTTGTTGTTTAACTTGACTCCAGTATAGCAATCTGTTGTCGCATTGTCAATTATTTTATCGTATTTTATATTATTTTGGTGGTATTATACCAATATTCGACAATGAAATTGGTATAAATCACTATGAATTAAAGATTATTTATTCTTGTTTGGTATTATTTGGCTATAATCTGTACAAACAATAAGTCCTCTAAAACTTATAGTTGGTTCAGAGGACTTATGTTGTTATCATATCTGTTTCTTCACATGAACCTGCAGCTGATTGTACGGGATTTCAATTCCGTTTGCATCAAACGCTTCTTTGATCAGTTCATTAAGCCGCCACCTGGCAGGCCAGTATTTCTCCGTAGCCACCCACACACGCAGGCCCATGACCACTGCGCTCTCTCCAAGCTCATCTACAAACACCACCATTCCCTGGTCGTCTTTCGTATCTTCATCATTATGAAGGATTTCTTCCAGGATTGCTTTTGCTTTCTTAATGTCTGAATCATAAGAAATTCCTACTTTGATCTCCAGCTTACGAAGATCTCTGGCAGTTACATTTGTAATAATGCTGCCGGACAGCGTTCCATTTGGGATTACAATGTGTTTGTTATCTATGGAAATCAGAGTTGTATAACAGATTTCTATTTTGTATACAGTTCCTTCGCACCCATTCTGCTGTGCGATAATGATATAATCCCCCACCTGAAATGGTTTGAAGATCAGAAGCATGATCCCGCCTGCGATATTTGCAAGGCCGCCCTGCAATGCAAGACCTACCGTTACACCGGCAGTACCAAGCAGTGCTGCAATAGAGGATTCCTTTACACCAAAATGAGTGGCAATGCTAAATACCAGCAAAATGTAAAGTACAATTCTCAACAGCGACCCTGTAAACTGGACCACACCTTTGTCTACAGACGCACGCTCCATAGACTTCTTTATGAAAGAAACAAACCACTGGATCACTTTGCGCCCGCCCACAAATACCAGCAATGCCATTACTACTTTCAATCCCAGTTTCGTCAAAGCCGGAAGATAGTCTGAAAAATACTGCTTATAACTGTAATATAAACTTTTTGCCTCCTGAATTTCCTGTTCCAATATTTTTCACCTGCTCTCTTATATTTTGTCATGTATTATTTTTCTGCCCTGCTTTCACTTAAAAGGCAGCTTTTCATATAATATCAGGGTTAAAAGATGTCTTTCCCCTGACTTGATATCTACGAATTACTCCGCTGCTTTGCAGATCCCGCAATTCTCATATAAGAGTAGCATAACATACCTCATTCTCTGTAACAATCAATTTTATTCGGGCAAAAAAGAAAGCGGACAATATATCCGCTTTACTGACACAGGATTTCACGCTCTGATGAGCTAAAATCAATATGCATTATTTATAAGGATTGCTATAAGCGCAGAATAATCCCCTCATTTCCCGAAAACAAAAAATAAATAATTAGTTGAATAATCAGTATCGCCGGAACTCCTGTCTTAAATTTCGGCTTTCTTGTTTTATGATGAAATACCTTCATACCGGTCAGAGCTCCCACCGACCCTCCGATCACTGCCAGAAATATCAGCTGCGCTTCCGGTATGCGCCACTGTCCGGCTTTTGCCCTGCTTTTATCCAAGCCATAGATAAAAAATGTGACTACATTAATGATAATCACATAAATATATAGAAGATTTGTAGATGTCATCTGCACCTGTGAATTCCTTTCTTTAATCTTAACATGCCAGACCTGCGATCACTGATTCAAAATCTTCATCATAGCCATCATATTTAAGTTCCAGAGGTTCTTCCACGCCAAGACTTAATACTCCGAGAATAGATTTGGCATCAATAAAAATTTTTCCTTTAAATACAATATCAATATCAAATGGACATCTGACTGCCGCACTGACCAGTTTCTTTGCTGCCTCCACGTCATTGATCTTAATTGTCTTATTCGCTGTTGTCATATTCGGTAACCTCCCTTTTCTTTTGGTCTCCGTCCTATTGTCAGGACTTTTATATTGATTTTTTGACCCAGTCGTATTATACTGATTCACACATTGATATACAAACGTTATTTTTCTATATCAGATATTCTATTTTTATATAGCATAAGGAGCCGACTGTATCATGATTCTTGATTATTATCGTATTTTTTACTATGTTGCCCAGTATAAGAGTTTTTCCAAAGCAGCCGACGTTATGGGAAACAATCAGCCTAACATTACCCGGTGTATGAATATTCTGGAGAATGAGCTGGGATGTAAGCTTTTTATCCGTTCCAATCGCGGAGTACAGCTGACCATTGAAGGAGAAAGACTTTTTGAACATGTATCAATTGCAATAGAACAGCTTGTATCAGGAGAAAATGAACTTCTCAAAGATAAAGGCCTGGAAAGCGGACTTGTAAATATTGGCGCCAGTGAAATCGCACTGCGTTTATTCCTGCTGAACGAACTGGAAATCTTTCATCACCGTTATCCACATGTAAAGCTGAGGATTTCTAATCATTCCACACCACAGGCAGTTCAGGCACTGGAAAACGGTCTGGTAGACTTTGCAGTAGTTACCACACCTGTCGCTCTGAAAAAACCACTTCAGAGAATTCCCCTCTATTCTTTCCGCGAGATCCTTATAGGCGGAGAGGAATATGCGGAAACAGCTTCCAACAAACACTGTCTTCAGGATCTGCAGGATATCCCTCTGATCGGGATTGCTCCCGGAAGCAGTACAAGAGAATTATATACACAGTATTTTATGCGCCATAACCTTCCCTTCTCACCTGATATGGAAGTGGCAACTACTGACCAGATCTTTCCTATGGTGCAGCACAACCTGGGAATCGGATTCTTCCCTGAAGAGCTTGCTGCTGAACATATTGCTCAGGGGAAAATCGTCCAGATTCCCATTGAAGAGCCTCTTCCTGAACGAAAGATCTGTCTGATCCGCAATGTAAAAAGGCCACAGAGCATTGCAGCACGCAGCCTTGAAGAACACCTCACATCACACCGGGAAACAGAATAACTGTTACTGCAGACAGCAGTACCCCCAAAAACAGGGATCACTCCTGCAGATATCCGGTCTGCAGTGGTAATCCCTGTTTTATTGATGTTATTTATTTAATCCTTTCATGGATAAGCTGATACGTTTTTTCTTCATATCAACTCCGATTACTCTTACATCTACGATATCTCCTACACTCACCGCTTCCAGAGGATGTTTGATAAATCTCTCTGTCATCTCGGAAATGTGCACCAGACCGTCCTGATGTACACCGATATCTACAAATGCACCGAAATCAATAACATTACGGACAGTTCCCTTCAGCACCATTCCTTCTTTCAGATCTTTCATTTCAAGAACGTCTGAACGAAGGATCGGTTTCGGCATGTCATCACGAGGATCTCTTGCCGGTTTCTCCAGTTCCTTTACAATATCACGAAGTGTGATCTCACCGATTCCCAGTTCTGCTGCCATCTTCTTATAGTCTTTTACCTGCAGGGAAAGTCCAAGGAGATTTCCTGCCACAACATCATTTGGCTTATATCCAAGTTTTGAAAGAAGTGCAGATGCTGCTTCATAGCTCTCAGGATGTACACTTGTTGCATCCAGAGGATTCTTTCCACCTGAAATACGCATGAAACCTGCACACTGTTCAAATGCCTTCGGTCCTAATTTCGCTACTTTGAGAAGTTCTTTTCTGTCTGTGAACTGACCGTTCTCTTCTCTGTAAGCTACGATATTTTTGGCAATTGCTTTGCTGATACCGGAAATATACTCAAGCAGAGATGCAGATGCTGTATTTAAATCTACACCAACTTTATTTACACTGTCTTCTACAACGCCGCTTAATGCTTCATCCAGTTTCTTCTGGTTCATATCATGCTGATACTGACCCACACCGATAGATTTCGGATCGATCTTAACCAGTTCTGCAAGCGGATCCTGTACACGTCTTGCAATGGAAGCCGCACTTCTCTGTCCTACATCAAAGTTCGGGAATTCCTCTGTAGCCAGTTTGCTTGCAGAATACACAGATGCTCCTGCCTCATTTGTGATAACATACTGCACCTTTTTTTCCGGGATTTCTTTGAGCATATCTACGATCACCTGCTCGGATTCACGACATGCTGTACCGTTTCCTACTGAAATAAGGGATACACCGTATTTTTCGATCATACCTTCCACTGTATCCTTGGCAGCACGAATCTTTTTCTCAGTAGTCGGAGCCGTGGGATAAACAACTGTTGTATCCAGAACTTTACCTGTTGCATCTACAACTGCCAGCTTACAGCCTGTACGGAACGCAGGGTCCCATCCAAGTACGACTTTGCCTGCGATTGGAGGCTGCATCAGAAGCTGTTCCAGATTCTTGCCGAATACATGGATCGCGCCGTCTTCTGCCTTATCAGTAAGGTCACTGCGGATTTCTCGCTCGATAGCCGGTCCGATCAGACGTTTGTAACTGTCTTCTACAACTGCTTTCAGAATCGGAGTTGTATTCGGGTTGTCTTTTTTGATCACTCTCTTATTCAAATAACGAAGGATGTCTTCCTCTGGTGCATTTACTTTAACAGTGATAAATTTCTCTTTCTCACCACGGTTTAACGCAAGAATACGGTGTCCTGCCAGTTTCCTGACCGGCTCCTCGAATTCATAATACATCTCATATACAGACTGAGTTTCCGCATTCTTTGCTGTGGAAGAAATACTTCCGTTCTTTGTTGTCAGGTTACGGATGTAGATACGATAGTCCGCTTCATCGGAAATACGCTCTGCAATAATATCTTTAGCTCCGTTCAATGCTTCTGCAACATTCTTAACACCCTTTTCTTCGGAGACATATGCCTTGGCTTCCTCTTCTACCGGCTTGTCTGTCATCTGCAGAAGAATGATATCTGCCAGTGGTTCCAGCCCTTTCTCTTTGGCAATTGTCGCACGGGTACGGCGTTTCGGGCGATATGGTCTGTATAAGTCCTCTACTACAACCAGTGTCTGGGCATCCAGAATCTGTTTCTTCAGTTCCTCAGTCAACTTGCCCTGGTCTTCGATGCTCTTTAATACCTGATTCTTCTTATCTTCCAGATTTCTCAGATACGTCAGTCTCTCAAAGAGTGCACGAAGCTGCTCATCATTAAGGGAACCTGTTGCTTCTTTTCTGTATCGGGAAATGAATGGGATGGTGTTGCCTTCGTCAATTAATTTGACTGCGGCTTCTACCTGCCATTTCTCCACCTTCAATTCCTGTGTGATTACCTGAATAATATCCATTATTTGTTTCTCTCCTCTTGTTGCTTGTCAGAATTCAGATTGATTTTTTATCATCAAAAACGCTCTTGTGATAGGGTATCAATCTGGCAGTGATTTGTCAAGTGCGGGATTTTGGCATGCATATGTCAAAATCCCACAGGAGTTACTGTTCACTCCGTTCTCAGCAACACGCTTCGCGATGCACAGAATTTATGCTAATCGCATAAATTCGCGCAGTATGTCTCGGGTTTTCTGTGACCTTCGCTCACAAAAAACACCTCGCGGGATATTACCAGTGAACAGTAACCCGCCGGATAACAGCGTATAAAAAGTAAATTACCCAAAATATTCATTAAGCTGTGCAATAAATTCCTCCGGCACTTTCCGTTCAAACGGAAAGCTTTCAATATTTCCCAATCTGTCTGCAATATAGCCGAGCAGAACTGCACTTCTCTCCAGTGACCAGTCTGACAGCAGTGCAATGGTGTCGTGACGGGTATGCATGCCAAACCCATCCCTGTTCAGAGTCATGGCAGGAATGCCTTTCCATGCAAAAGTATTAGAATCACTTCCCCATATCTGGTTCTTCGTTGACATTCCGATACCGATTTCATGAGCCATATATGTGAGTATACTGCAGACAGACGCATCACCGGTGACCCCTGCTACAGTTCCGCCTACAAGCTGTCCGGCAAGATCTACATTCATGTTAAAACGATGTGCCAAAAGTTCATTTTCATGAATTTTGATATAATTCTGACTTCCCAGAAGACCTTTCTCTTCTGCGCCAAACCATATGAATTCCATTGTTCTGCGTGGTCTGTGTGCATGGAAATATCTGCACAGTTCCATAATGATCGCTGCTCCGGACATATTATCATACGCCCCCGGTCCCTCCGGAACAGAATCATAATGTGCAGTCAGAGTCAGGATTTCCTCTGCCTTATCTGTCCCCTCGATACGTGCCACTATATTACGGGATGTACGTGTTACTATCTCCTGCTCTACAGATAAACATACCTGAGATGCACCTTTCGTCACCAGTTCGATGGCATCTTTGTAATGAATGCTTACACCAGGAATTCTGTTATCATAATTCTGAGCCTCTTTTCCTGTCGCCTTTTTCTCTTCTCCCGGCAGATTCTTTGGCAGAGCGTATGCACGTGGAACCAGATCCACGCCTTCATCTAACGGAGAACCTGCAATACTGATGAATCCCACAGCACCGGCTTTCACCAGCTTCCGGTACATATCTTTTCTCACTGGATCATTTACCATAACAATCTTTCCGCTGACATGTGCAAGGCTGATATCATCACCGTTCTCTGCATACGCAAATGGTGCTTCCAGCCCGTCCTCTGCTGTGTTTCCGCATCTTCCATATCCGGTTACTGTGTATTCTTTTGTGTATGGCTCTGTTACTTTCAGCTTTGCTTTTTTTATCTGAAAGGTATCAAAAGAAAATTCTTCCAGATGACTCTCCACGCCAAAACTGTCCAGAGTTTTCTGAATCCTTTCTGCTGCTTTTTCTTCTCCTGCAGTTCCTGCCTCTCTGATATAGTCAAAATCTTCCAGAAATTCCAACTGACGTTTTCCACTGATCTCATTTGTATTCATAATCGTAAAAACCCTTTCTCTTTTCTTGAATTGCTATAAAAAAGACCTTTTTCTTCTGATAATATGATGTCAGGGCCAAAAGGTATTTTAACCCTGATATCATAATGCTTATCATAGCAAAAAGGTCTTCAATTTAATAAACTGTATTTTTATTTCAGACTGTCAAAATATTCATCCCATGGTTTCGGTTCGTTGTCTTCTTCCTCTTCTTTTGGTGATGAATCATTCTGCTCTTTTTTATCATCCATATCTGTCTGAACATTCTGTATTTCTGTGCTGTCCGTAATATTCTGTTCATCTTCGTTTTCATAAGAAACCGATTCTTCCGGCACATGCCAAAACTGCTGCGGATGCGTCTGATCTTCCTGTGGCTGTTCACTCTGTGAATAGCTGTCAAACATAGGATTCACATAGTCTCGTGCCACACGTTCTTCTTCCTCTTTCTGCACTTTAAGCTCCCCTGTCAGATCACGATAGAACATTACTTCTGTCATAGCCATATATGGAAATATCCACAAGAGTGCAATATAGAACGTAAAAACAGAAAGAAACATCAATGGGATAAAGCTTATCTTCAGCATCAGATATCTTCCGAAGTTTCCATGCATCATCTCCAGACTCTCTTTCATAGCCTCTGTACTTTTCAATTCCGGCTTATCTGCCAAAATATAATAAGTCATCTCCAGAGGAATGACCAGAATCTGATAAACAATCATTCCTACAATCATCAGAACAACACCTGTATACAGCCAGGTGATCAGCACCTCCACAGAAGCATCTTCACCCGGAAGATTCGCATTACTGTAAATCGTATAGGGCAGCATGGTAAGCAGATTCAGTACTGCCATGAAAAATCCGGCAACGATCACTCTGTCCGGATGATGTCTGTAAAAATAAAACAGATCATTTAATGAATATGCTTTCCCTCTGGCAATATTCAGATACATATAATTCATACCTGCCGCTACCACATTGATCAGCAGAGTCAGAATAAATGTAAATGCATACGACAACACAATATCAATTGTTTCCTCTCCCGGAAATAAAGCCGAGGATATCATGCTGCTGATCAGAGCCAGTGCCTGAACTGCAACAAATGCCAGGATCAGTATCCCATATTTTCCTGACATGGCCTGCTTCGCATAGTTTTTTAATTCACGTCTCGATGTCATGTAATTCTCCTAAATCAGTCTGCCAGACCAAAGGCATCATGTACTGCATTCATTGCGCGCACGCCGTCCTTTTCATTGATCAGAACTGTCACACGAATCTCGGATGTAGAAATCATATTGATGTTTACGCCCTCATTATAGAGGCTCTCAAACATCTTTGCAGCTACTCCGGGATTACTCATCATTCCTGCACCTACGATGGAAAGCTTCGCAATATTTCTCTCAGAATGAAGCTCTGCAAATCCAAGTCTTGCCTGATTTGCATCCAGAACTGCAACTGCATCATCCAGATCATTTCCATCGACTGTGAAAGAAATATCCTTTCTGCCCGCACGTCCGATAGACTGCAGGATCACATCTACATTAATATTCTTCTTCGCAAGGGTATCAAATAATTTAAAAGCCACACCCGGCTCATCCTTTAATCCGATTACCGCAATTCTCACTGCATCTGTATCCAGCGCAACACCGCTGATCAACATTCTCTCCACTGTAACTTCCTCCTTTACCACAGTTCCTTCACTGTTGTTTAAACTTGAACGTACCACAAGCGGCACGCCATATTTCTTCGCCATCTCCACAGAACGGTTGTGAAGCACACCTGCCCCGAGAGTCGCAAGGTCAAGCATTTCATCGTAAGTGATCTCTTTGAGCTTTCTTGCTTTCGGAACCTTACGCGGATCTGCTGTGTAAACACCATCTACATCTGTATAAATTTCACAGGCATCTGCATGAAGAGCAGCCGCAAGAGCAACCGCTGTTGTGTCAGAACCGCCTCTTCCAAGAGTCGTATAATCATCATACTTGTCAACTCCCTGGAAGCCGGTAACTATTACAATCTTTCTGCTGTCCAGCTCTCTTCTGATACGCTCTGTATCAATTCTTTTTAAACGTGCATTTCCATGACTGCTTGTCGTATGCATGGAAACCTGAAAAGCATTCAGGGAAACCGCAGGAACTCCCAGTTTATCCATCGCCATTGCCATCAGTGCAACAGACATCTGTTCTCCGATGGTAAAGAGCATATCCATCTCTCTTTTCGGCGGTTTCTCATTGACATCCTTCGCCATGGTGATCAGTTCATCCGTATATTTCCCCATTGCGGACAGAACGACAACCACGTCATTTCCTTTTCTGTACTCTTCTATACAGCGGCTGGCAACATTAAAGATACGTTCTTTATTTGCAACCGATGTACCGCCAAATTTCTTGACAATCAACATTGTTTTACTTCCTCCATAATAAGTTTACAGGAAAGAGAAGATTCTCATATCTTCCCTTTCCTGTTCTGTTTACAGTAATCACTGTACAAATATTTATCTGAAGTATTGTATCAGTGTCCACCTTATCAGGCACACTATATGATACACGAAATCTGTCAGTTTATCAATCTTTAACTCGAATCTTTGCAAGTACCTGATCTCCGATCTGAGCCAGTTTCTCTTCAAATGCTCCCTGTGTCATTTCATCAGTGATAAATGCACATTCCTGTGGAAGCTGTCCCAGGCTGATGATCTCAACATCACCAAATACCTTCTTCGCTTCTTCTGCTGCTTCTTTTTTGATTCTCACAAAAAATCTTCCTGTCACTTCATCCAGTGGTTTCAGTACTGCCGGAGTGCTGTTCCAGTTTGTCACAATGTTAACATGGAGATGTTTTGCGGCATCCACAATATCACCAACTACAGCACTTGCTGTAGGCAGTTTACCTGCACCGCTTCCATAGAACATGGCATCTCCAAGCATATTTCCATGTACAAATACTGCATTAAACACATCATTTACACTGTAAAGAGGACTGTTCTGACCGAGCATAAACGGTGCTACCATTGCATAACAGGTTCCGTCTGCCAGTCTGCGGCTGGTTCCAAGAAGTTTGATAGTTCTGCCAAGTTTCGCAGCATACTCCATATCCTCAGGTGTGATCTTTGTAATTCCCTCTGTATAAATATCTTCAAAATCAAAATATCTCTCATAAGCAAGAGAGGAAAGGATTGCGATCTTACGACATGCATCATATCCTTCCACGTCAGCGGTAGGATCTGCCTCTGCATAACCCTTCTGCTGTGCTTCCTTTAATACAGTGTCAAATTCACAGCCTTCTGTGCTCATCTTATAAAGCATGTAGTTGGTAGTTCCGTTCAGGATACCTGTCACTTCGTCAATCTCATCTCCTGTAAGGGAAGAATTGATGACACGAATGATCGGGATTCCGCCGCCACAGCTTGCTTCAAATAAGAAGTTAATGCTCTTTTCCTTTGCAATATCCATCAGCTCGCGGCCATGCTTTGCAACCAGAGCCTTATTGGAAGTGCAGACATTTTTTCCTGCCAGAAGTGCCTTCTTTACAAAAGTATAAGCAGGCTCCACACCGCCCATAACCTCTACTACAATATCTACTTCCGGATCACTGACGATCTGTTCATAATCATGGACCAGAACCTTCTCTACCGGCTGTCCCGGAAAATCACGAAGATCCAGAACATATTTTACATGAAGTTCCTGTCCGGCACGTCTGGAAATGCTCTCTTTATTTTCATTTAATACTTCAAATACACCGCTTCCAACTGTGCCATATCCTAAAATTGCTACATTGATCATTTTCTTTTACTCCCTGCCTAATATTTTCAGATAATGAATTCCTTCATTCTGTTCAATCGTCTCTACCATTGCTTCTGCATCCCCCTCGCCCGGAAGAATGTCCACACTCAGAGTAAGTGTGGCAACCCCATTGATAGGAATACTCTGATGAATGGTGAGAATATTTCCATGAAACCGTGCAATCGTCTGCAGGACAACCGACAAAAGCCCAGGTTCATCATCCATCTGGATAATAAAGGTGATCGTCTTTCCCCTTGTCTCTTCATGAAATGGAAAAATATCATCTTTGTATTTGTAGAAAGAACTTCTGCTGATTCCTGTGCGCTCTGCTGCATCCTGTACAGTGTCCACTTTGCCAGAGTCCAGAAGCTTCTTTGCCTCCACAACCTTCAGCAGGACTTCCGGAACCGCACGTTCCCTCACTACAAAATATTTCTTTTTCTCTGTTACTGGTTTCTGCATATCAATTTACCTGTCCGTTCTTTAAAGACATTTGTTTTTACACACTGGATATATTATCACACCACACCAAAATACGCAAGAAATATATTCTACTAAATCATTATGGCTCAACACGAAAAAGGCTGTCCTGATTTCAGACAGCCTTTTTTATTCTTTTATTTCTTCAGTGCGATCCATTTCAGATATGCATTGATGAAAATATCAATTCCCCCGTCAAGTACTGCATCCACATTTCCGGTCTCCTCGTTCGTACGATGATCCTTTACCATGGTATATGGCTGCATAACATAAGAACGGATCTGATTTCCCCATCCGATATCTGTCACCTCACCGCGGATACCGGAGAGTTTTTCCTCTGCCTCCTGCTGTTTGAGAAGATACAGCTTGGCTTTCAGCATCTGCATGGCTTTATCTTTATTCATGTGCTGAGAACGTTCATTCTGACACTGTACCACGATTCCGGTAGGATAATGTGTGATACGGATGGCAGATGATGTCTTGTTGATATGCTGACCGCCGGCACCACTGCTTCGATAAGTGTCAATACGGATCTCATCGTCATTGATCTCCACATCCAGATCCTTCTTGATATCCGGCATAACATCACAGGATACAAAAGATGTCTGTCGCTTACCTGCTGCATTGAAAGGAGAAATACGCACCAGACGGTGAACTCCCTTCTCTGATTTCAGATAACCGTAAGCATTTGTTCCGTTTACCTGGAAAGTAACAGATTTGATACCTGCCTCATCGCCGTCCAGATAATCCAGCACTTCCAGGGTAAATCCTTTCTTATCTGCCCAGCGGCTGTACATACGGTAAAGCATACCGCACCAGTCACAGGCCTCTGTTCCGCCTGCACCTGCATTCAGCTTAATGATTGCATTCTCACTGTCATATTCTCCGGAGAGAAGTGTCTTGATACGGATATTGTCAAAATCCTTCTGAAACTCATCCAGCATTTCCTGAATCTCAGGAATCAGTGCAGGATCGTTCTCCTCATATCCCATCTCGATCATGGTCTCCATATCTTCCATCTGTGTAACCAGATTCTGATAGGTCTCCATGTCATCTTTCATGTCTTTTAATTCTTTCATTTTCTTCTGGGAAACTTCTGCATCATCCCAGAAATCAGGCGCTTCCATTTCGCGCTCTAATTCTTCGACCTTCTGCTCTTTGTTAGCCAGGTCAAAGTGAATCCCTCACTTCCACTAATGGTTCTGTATAAGTCGCAAGAATACTCTTGAACTGGTCTAATTCAACCACAGCTTCACCCACTTTCTTATTATAAATATTCTCTGTCGGACTCCCTGTGGATAACCGACTGAATTGCTATAAATTAATTCGTTTAAGATAATAACATATCTTTAATCAAATTACAAACAAAGAATTACCCACAGCGTGAAATGATTATTTATCGTAACAATCATTTCACACTGTGGGTAATCATACTTTACATTAAATTACGCATAAAGTCTGTGTAATTTATGAGAAGAAGCTCTCTGCAACACTTATATCTGCAATATATCCCACTGTTCCTGTCATATAGATAGTTCCGTCCTCTTCCATATCGATCTGTATCATTCCGCCAGGCTGATTTACATTAATACGGGATTCTACCAGCCCCAGCTTATAGGCTGCCGCTGCCGCCGCACAGCTTCCTGTTCCGGAAGCCTTTGTATATCCGGAGCCTCTTTCCCAGATTTCAATCTCCAGATTTCCCTTGTCGACCTGACGGCAGATCTGCAGGTTCATTCTCTCCGGAAATTCATCTGCATTTTCCACATAAGGTCCCAGATTCTTTACAGCTTCTGCACTTACATTGTCTGTAAAAATAATGCAGTGTGGATTACCAACTGTCAGGCAGGTAGCCTTGTATTCTTTTCCATGGAATACGAAATTCTCCTTAATTACTTCACGAACTTCACCGGAAACAGGGATATCGCTGGAGATAAAAGATGGTTTTCCCATGTTTACTTTAAATTCCGTTGCCCGGCTGTTCAGGCATTCCACATGAATCGTGCCCGACATAGTGTCAATGTCAAATTTTTTCTCAGTAATATATCCATTATCCATCAGATATTTGGCAAAAATACGCACGCCGTTTCCACTGATGGCAGATTCACTTCCGTCTGCATTAAAAATACGCACACCCAATTTCCCATCAATTTCTACCGGTCCATAGAGCACACCGTCAGCGCCAAGCCCAAATCCTCTCTGGCAGAGAAGTGCAATCTTCTTTCCCTGAAGCTGTACCTGATTTTTCTTCGGATCAAGAATCAGATAATCGTTTCCAAGTCCCTGATATTTACTCATAATAATTGTATTTGCCATAACCATATCTCTCCTTCTGATTTATAATCCCGGATACTTCCCGCTTTTGTATCTGCACCGATAATCAATTGTCGGGCAATCTTCCCAACTCACTTTGCCACTTGTCTGATTAAATTTTGTGTCAGGCGATTTTCTTATATCACATCCTGACTTTACATTCATTATATTCTATCATTTTTACCATGTATATAGAGTAAAATGCTTGAAATATTGCAAAAAATGCTCTACAAGTGTTACAAAAAAAGGCCATTATATCAGTTCTCTGATATAACAGCCTTACAGCAACATCACTCCTCTCTGTTCAGTTTTCTATTTCTTTACCCTATTTCGAAATAGTTACAAAGTTTTTACAATTGCTTTGTGTTTTTATGATACTATTATTCTTGAATAATGTCAATATTTTTGTAGCATATTTCTTTTTTTACCGTGAAAATCTGATTTTTTCCACAAAAGCAGCAGAAGAAAAAATCCCATCCACATCAGACACAATCCTTCCGGCAGTCCTGGAGTTGTATAATCCAACTCTATCCGATGTGATCCTTTAGAGATCTTGGACCCAAGAAACATTCTGTTGGCTTTATTTGTCTCCTGTTTTACTCCATCTACATAAAGTTTCCACCCTGGACTGTACGGGATTGTAAATACAAGTTCTCTTTCCTTTGAAAAATTAACTGTACAGCAGATATGGTCTCCATCTACAGTCAGATCCTCCGGTGCCTCTGTCCTCCGTTCTTCTGTTAATTCCGAAAGACCATCCATTTTCTGCGCAAAAATCCGGATGCTATCTGTTTTATATTTTCCCGGAGTCGCAAATACAAGTTTCACTTCATTCATTGGCTTCTCATTATATAAAAGATTCATTCCGTAATTGGTTCTTCCACTCCCGAAATTATCCTTTATTGATAATACCCGAAGCGACTGCGTATACATTTCTCCATCATGTGGATAAACAATCTTTACATCTGCATTTACATTGTCTTTTTTTTCAAATACAGTACGGAAAGTTTTATTCTTACCCTTATAGGAAAGCCCGTCAAAAGTCACATATGTCTCAGAATTTGTCTCTCCTTTAAAAGTCAGGACACAGCTTGCATCCTTTTTTTCTGCGCAGATCAGGCCATTTTTCCATGTCATGTCCTTCATATCATGAACACTATAGGGAATCTCTTTTACATGAAGACTCAAATTTGTCTTTTCCATTCCTTCTGCATCTTCCCTTTTCAGAACAACTCCCTGCATAAGGGCTTCCTGCCTCTGGACAGGATTCATTTTCATGTATGAAGATACCGGAATATAACTGTCATACGTATAAGCAAAAGGCAGCGAATCCGGATCCGTGTAAAGAATGCGATCCTTTTGTCCTGTTTCCTCACTTTTCTTTACCACTCCATAGGGCACAATTCCCTCTTTTGCAAGAAAATACTTTACCGAGAACAGTTTTGACAGCCAGGTTCTGCTGTTTAAGCTATAGAAAATCTGATCCATGGAACTGTTCATATATACTTCATTAAAGAATGTGCCAGTTCCCTCAGGTGCAATCGAAAATCTGAATTTTCCCGCATTTATTTCATTCAGCATAGAAGTGTTGCAGAGTGTATTTATATTACGCTGGTCTACACGGACCAGGGAACTGTTTGGTAATTCCTTAATCGTATCTTCTATTTCACTGTGGCATTTTCCATATGCCCGTCCCCTGTTAACATAAGCAGAAATGATTGTTTTATTTTTATGTCCACGTCCTGATCCATTATAATAAAACCAGATATTTGTTCCCACGCTCAGAACAATAAAAAATGTGAAAAATATTGCCTGTCTCTTTTTATTATTTGCCAGAAACCTATATCCTGTCAGAAATGCAGCAATCATGCATAACAGAAGAATTCCTGCTACTCCGTTATTTTTCCCTTTGAAATGAGGATAAAAAATCAAAAACGCAGAATACAGGGACACGATAGCAGCCAGAATTATCTTCTTTTTTGTTGTAAGCCCGAAAAATTCCTGAAACATCTTCACAAAAATATAAGAAAACAACATTGAACATGCCCATGTCCATCGATTTGTTGTATATGAAAATCCATTCATAATTCTGCCAGCCAAAGGAATACATACCATTGCAGTTACCAGTGCTGTTCCAAGTTTCAGGCTCAGATATTTTCCTTTCTGCATAAACAGAACTATGATTGCCAGTACACATACCCCTGCAACTCCAATGTAAGAAAACCTGGTCTTATTACTTGCTCCTGAAAAAGCAGCCAACAAAGTGACATAAAAACGCCTGCTGTACAGAATCGGCATATATCTCTGAACATTCATCCGTGAATTTCCCATCATTGTCTTAATAATCGGAAGCAACACCGGTGACGATATCATCAATGCGATCATTGTATAGATTCCGATTTTCCCTGCCATTCCTGCAAATTCTCTCAGAATAAACCTGCTATGCTTTGTAAAATAACGAAAGACCACATAGATTACCGTAAATACTGCCAGCATATAAAAAAAATAGAAATTACTCACTGCCGAAAGAACGATTGTCCATATATACAGATATGGCTTCTTCCTGTCATATATCCTGTCTATCCCCAACATGATCAGAGGAAGATAAATGACCGGGTTCATAAAATAGGGATGATCCAGTCCCGTCACGATCATCCACTGAGAATATACATAAATCAGACTTCCAAGAAAAACTGGCAGTTTTTTGTTCTTATTATAAAAACAATACATGGAGAATGTAATACCCGCCAGATAATATCTCAGAAAACACAGAAATGCATAAAGATATTCCGTGTATCTGGAAGGAACAAGCACAGCCAGCAGATTCAGCGGGTCTCCGATCACATAATAATGTAATGTTGTAAGAATATCTGCTCCGTTTCCTATATGCAGATTCCACTGTGGTATATTCAGTCTGTGCGCAAACACCAGATCTCTTATAATCTGTCTCAGATAATTTCCCCAATATTCAAGTGCAATGTAATGCTGTTGCATACCATCACCTTTATGAATAAATGATTTTCCATTTTTCATAAAAATGAATAGTATAATGCAGAAAATCCCGCACATCGAAAGGGAATATATCCCGTAATAACAACATTTTTCTTTTTGTTTATCTTTTTCCACTTCCAATATTATTCCTCCTGCTGCTGAATTTTTATCTTTCTGCAGAACTATAATATTCTTATAACTGTTCAGTATCTTCGCAGTCAGTAAATCACATAGCTTCACAAAAAGCTTATATATTTTAACAGATTCTTGTTCTTTGTCTGTAAAATCGACTTATTATATTTCATGATAGATATCTTTTGACCCCGGCACCATTAAATGATAGTATAAATACAATACCAAATAATCACATTATCCAAAGGCGGTTCGACAATGCTTTTATCAGAACAATTTTATCAGACAGAGAAAACCGGATACCTGAATGAACAGTTCCGGATTTTCCACATCAAAGACCAGACCAGTAAAGAATTCACCTATCACTATCATGATTTTCATAAAGTAGTTATTTTCATCTCCGGCAAGGCTGCATATCATATAGAAGGAAAAGCTTATCAACTGAAACCATGGGACATTCTTCTGGTAAACCGCCATGCCATCCACCGCCCGGAGATTGATCCTTCTGTTCCGTATGAGCGTTTCATTCTCTGGATCCAGAACGATATTCCCTGGCAGGAACTGCTGAAATGCTTCCAGAAAGCAAATGACCGAAGCTATAATCTGGTACGTCTGAACTCTGCTCTTCAGGAAAAGATGAAAGACATCCTGTTTGAACTGGAAAATTCAGCAAAATCCGATGAATATGGAAGGGAAATCCTGACACAGTCACTTTTTCTTCAGTTTATGGTTTATCTGAACCGTATCTTTCTGGAAAAGCAGTACATTTTTGATAAAAAATCCTACACCTTTGACTCGCAGATTGCCAACATTCTTCAGTATATTAACCATAACCTGAAGGAAGACCTTTCTGTGGAAGCTCTTTCTGCAAAATATTATGTAAGCAAGTATCACCTGATGCGGAAGTTCAAACAAGAAACCGGCTATACCATTCATAATTATATTGTAAATAAACGCCTTCTTATGGCACGTACTCTAATCTCAAATGGAATGCCTGTGACAAAAGCAGCACAGGAAAGTGGGTTCGCAGAATACAGCACTTTTTCCCGGGCATACCGTAAACAGTTCAAAACCACCCCCAGCGAAGAACTGCCTCATTATAGCAATCCTCTAAAATAATATATCCACTACTTTTACACAACAATTCCATAACACAAAAAAGATGTAACCATGTCTGAAAGAATTTTTCTTCTCAGACATAATTACATCTTTTATTGTTCTCAGGTCATGCAGATATTCACACTCTGCTTATTATTTCACTTTCTTCTTCGCTGTCGCACAGTAGAATACGAATCCCAGCAGTACCAGTGCCACGATCATCCATCCGGCCAGTGCTACTGTTCCCAGACCTGCAAATTTATCATAGTAACCTTTCAGATAGATCACAATGATAATCGCCGGAATTCCATAGGCAACATAATTTTTCAGACATTTCGGGAATTTCATGCCTGTACCGGCATTCACCTCTGCAATGAAATTGTCCCATCCCCATCCGTTCTTTCTGGTACAAAACAGAAGGTAACCAAGACTTCCAAGAGGAAGAAGGTTATTAGAAACAATAAAGTCTTCCAGATCCATGATGTTACTTCCATCGCCGAATGGCTGGAATCCGGAAAGTACATTGAATCCAAGCACACATGGAATGCTTAAGATCACAACAAGAACTGCGCAGACAACAACACTCTTTTTACGGTTCCAGCCAAACAGTTCCATATTAAACACAATCAGGTTCTCAAATACAGCAATGATCGTTGAAACCGCAGCAAATGTCAGAAACAGGAAGAACAGACTTCCCCACAAAGCCCCTCCGCTCATCTTTGCAAAAATATTGGGCAGAGTGATAAAGATAAGGCTTGGACCTGCATCCGGCTGGATTCCATAGGAGAAGCATGCCGGAATAATGATAAATCCTGCTGTCAGCGCAACAAAAGTATCGAGTACGGTGATGCTTACCGCCTCTCCGGTAAGGCTTCTGGATTTGTCCAGATAACTTCCGAAGATCAGCATGGCACCAATACCAATGGATAATGTAAAGAATGACTGACTCAATGCCGCAAATACTACATTACCAACTCCTGCTTCCTTAATCTTCTGAAAATCAGGAACCAGATAGAAGCGGATTCCTTCTCCCGCGCCCTCCATCATTACTGAATGAACTGCAAGGATCACCATAATGATAAGCAGTGCACTCATCATTACTTTGGAGATTTTTTCAATACCATTCTGCAGTCCCATGAAACAGACTGCAAATCCGATCAGACAGATGATCACCATCCATAACATCATCGTCGGTGCATTTCCCAGCATATCGGAAAAAGACTGTGTTACTGCTTCCGGAGTCGCTCCGACGAAATCTCCCCGCAGACTCTTCACACAATAGTAGATCATCCATCCTCCTACTGTTGTGTAAAACATCATCAGCATATAACATCCAATAATACCAATAATTTTCAATGGCTTCCAGCAGCTTCCTGCAGGTGCCAGTTTGTCAAAACATTTCGCAACACTTGTATGGCTTCCCCGTCCTACCGCAAATTCTGCTACCAGAACCGGAATACCGAGAATAACCAGAAAACATAAGTAGATCAGGATAAAGGCCGCGCCTCCATATGCCCCGCAGATATACGGAAACTTCCACACATTTCCAATACCGATGGCACATCCTGCTGACACCAGGATAAAACCAAGGCGTGAGCCGAAAGACTCTCTTTTCATACTGTTTTTCCCCCTTTATGGAATTGTTATGTGACTGTTCATCAATCATAATCACATAGCTGTGGATGTACTGAACAGTTCAGACAGATATTCACAATCTGCCAATTCAACGCGCTAACGTGTTTTTGCGCACGATAAAAGGGCCTCATGATTCAGCCCTTTTATTTTGCAGCAGACATGATCTGCTCACAATGTTCTGTTTACAAAATCATTACTGCCCGCTCTGTAGTAATGAACTCACCATATACAAAAATGGGAGTCTTCTCAACTGAGATAAACGAGTCAGACCTTATTCTTACGTCCACAGCACTGTTTGTATTTCTTACCGCTTCCACATGGGCAGGGATCGTTCGGATATACTTTGATTTCTTTTCTCTGAACCGGTTTCTTAGGACCGGCACTGTCATCCTTGTTTGTTCCGGTAACTTTAGCTACCTGTTCACGCTCGATCTTCTGCTCTACATGTACATGGTACAGCATACGAAGAGTATCTTCCTGAATAGATGTGATCATTTCGTTGAACATATCAAATGCACTCATTTTATATTCAACAACCGGATCTCTCTGTCCATAAGCAGCAAGTCCGATACCCTGACGAAGGATTTCCATATCATCAATGTGATCCATCCACTTGCTGTCAATGCATTTCAGAAGTACAACTCGCTCTAATTCACGAAGCTGCTCCGGTTCCGGGAACTCTGCTTCTTTTTCTTCATAGAGCTTCACTGCCTCTTCTTTCAGTTCATGTCTGATCTCATCGCGTTTCTTTCCTTTTACACTCTCATCTGTAAGCGGTCTGATCGGAATGATCGGAGTAAGAACACCGTTAAATTCATTCAGATCCCACTCTTCAGAATCTACATCATCAGAGAAACACATATCAACATAAGTATCCACTGTATCCTGGATCATCTTATAGATTGCTTCACGCATATTCTCACCGTCGAGAACCTGACGACGTTCTTTGTAGATGATCTCACGCTGTTCATTGTTTACCTGGTCATAATCAAGAAGATTCTTACGGATACCAAAGTTGTTAAACTCAATCTTCTCCTGAGCTTTCTCAATTGCATTGGAAAGCATCTTGTGCTCAATCTGTTCATTCTCTGCAACACCAAGAGATGTAAAGATCTTCATCAGTCTCTCAGAACCGAACAGACGCATCAGGTCATCTTCCAGGGAAATATAGAAACGGGATTCACCCGGATCACCCTGACGTCCGGAACGTCCGCGAAGCTGATTGTCAATACGTCTGGACTCATGACGTTCTGTACCGATGATCATCAGACCACCCGCATTTCTTGCCACATCATCCAGCTTGATATCTGTACCACGACCAGCCATGTTAGTGGCGATCGTAACTGCTCCTGCCTGACCTGCCTGTGAGACAATCTCTGCCTCAAGTTCATGAAACTTGGCATTCAATACATTATGTTTAATCCCCTGTCTCTTCAGCATGCGGCTGAGAAGCTCGGAAGTTTCAATCGTAATGGTACCAACCAGTACAGGCTGCTGTTTCGCATGAGCTTCCACTACAGCATTGACAACTGCATTGAATTTCTCTTTCTTTGTCATATAAACAGCATCTTCATGGTCAACTCGGATAACCGGTCTGTTAGTCGGAATCTCTACAACGTCCATTGCATAGATATCACGGAATTCTTTCTCCTCTGTGACAGCTGTACCGGTCATACCGCCCTTCTTATCATATTTATTAAAGAAGTTCTGGAAAGTGATGGTTGCCAGAGTCTTGCTCTCACGTTTGATCTTAACATGCTCTTTCGCTTCGATTGCCTGATGAAGACCATCTGAGTAACGGCGTCCCGGCATGATACGTCCGGTAAATTCGTCAACAATAAGGATTTCATCATCTTTAACTACATAATCCTGATCCTTATGCATCAGGTTATGGGCGCGAAGTGCAAGTGTAATATTATGCTGGATCTCCAGATTCTCCGGATCTGCCAGGTTTTCAATATTGAAAAATTTCTCAACCTTATGAACACCCTGCTCTGTAAGGTTTACGATCTTATCTTTCTCATTTACAACGAAGTCACCTGTCTCGATAACTTCTTCACCCATGATGGCTGCCATCTTGGTCATCTCATGGCTGGCTTCACCGCGCTCTAACTGCTGGGCAAGGATATCGCATGCCTCGTATAACTTGGTTGACTTACCGCTCTGTCCGGAAATGATCAGAGGGGTACGTGCCTCGTCGATGAGAATGGAGTCAACCTCATCGATGATACAGTAGTGCAGATCTCTCTGTACCAGCTGTTCTTTATAGATAACCATGTTGTCACGCAGATAATCGAAACCAAGTTCGTTGTTCGTAACATAGGTAACATCACAGTTGTATGCAGCACGACGCTCATCCTGCTTCATATCATTTAAAACAACACCGACTGTCAGGCCAAGAAACTCATGAATCTTTCCCATTTCTTCCGCATCTCGTTTAGCCAGGTAATCGTTGACTGTTACGACATGCACACCTTTGCCTTCCAGTGCATTTAAATATGACGGAAGTGTGGCGACAAGTGTTTTACCTTCACCTGTTCTCATCTCTGCGATACGTCCCTGATGGAGAATGATACCACCGATAAGCTGCACACGGAAATGTTCCATTCCAAGAACACGCTTGCCTGCTTCACGTACAACCGCAAATGCCTCAGGAAGCAGATCATCCAGTGTCTCTCCCTCTTCAAGACGTTTCTTAAATTCTCTTGTTTTTCCTCTGAGTTCTTCGTCGCTTAACTTCTGCATGTCCGGGCGCAGACTCTCAATTTTCTCAACCAGAGGCATGATACGCTTAACCTCTCGCTGGCTGCGGGTCCCGAATACTTTTGAAAACATATTCATATTAGGTTTTACTCCTGTTTATTTCTTTTTTATACAAGCATTGCTGCCATATAACAATTGCTACTGGCGGAATAATTTCTGTTCACTCCGTCCACAGCAGACATGTCAGCAGCATGCGAACATTACAAACGCTTACTATAATACACAATACTTGTATATTCTAACACTTTCCGTTATGGAAAACAATGAATTTTTCATGAACAAACCAAGAAAATTACGGAGTCACCAAAATTTATCGCTTCGTATCTACGATCAGTCTGCCAAATTTCTGCAGTTCCTTTTTGGCCTGTACAAAATCCGGTAAATGCCACTCCCAGTTCGGAGAACCAATGGTTCCCGGTGTGTTGATATGTCCCTCTTTTCCCAGTCCGAGAATGTCTGCCAGCGGAATGATCGCATATTCTGCCTGATTCTGCATGGTATACTGCAGGAATCTGTCCTTGACAGAGCCCTGTGATGCTCCCGCCCTCTTTAACATCCTGCGGATTTTTCTTCTGGCTGCAACACTCATATTTCCATACCACTGCATAATCGTATCATTGTCATGCGTTCCTGTGTAGAAAATCATGTTTTCCACATCATCGAAGGTATCGCGGGCATATTTTCCACCTGTTTCTATGGAGAAGATCAGAATCTTCATTCCCTTCAGATGATAATGATCCTTCAGCATCAGAACCTCCGGACGAAGCAGACCCAGATCCTCTGCTACCAGATCTAATCCCGGAATTTCTTTCTGAAGTGTATCAATGACCTCATATCCCGGCGCCTCGATCCATTCACCGTCAATAGCAGTCGGGCAGTCTGCCGGAATTTTCCAGTATGTATCAAATGCCCGGAAATGATCGATTCTTATAATATCAAATAATTTATTGCTGTAGCCAATCCTGTCCACCCAGAATCTGTAATCCTGTTCCTTCATATGATCCCAGTCATAGATCGGATTTCCCCATCTCTGTCCTGTAGCACTGAAATAATCAGGCGGTACTCCGGCGATGAAAATCGGACGTCCATCTGTATCAAGAAGAAAATTATCTTTTCCACCCCATACGTCTACAGAATCCTGTCCCACATAGAAAGGAACATCTCCCATGATCTGGATTCCGGCATCGTTTGCAGCCTTCTTCACCTTCATCCACTGTGTGTAGAAAATATACTGAAGGAAAATCTGATACTGTGCCTCTGTCTCCACCTCTTCCGGTAACTTCTGTCTGTTCTCCGGCCAGGTTCTGTATTCTTCCGGCCAGTCATTCCAGCATTCTCCGTTATTTGCTTTCTTTAATGCGCGGAACACACCATACTCATATACCCATTCCTGTGAAGCAAATTCTTTATATGCACTTTCTTCCTGTCCCTTTTTCTCTGTAAAAACATCAAATGCGGTTCTTAAGAAAGGCTCTCTGTACTGGCGGACAGCCTCATAATCTACTCTTGTAGCTCTCTCCTGAAATTCCTTTGGATGTTCCTTTAACAGACCTTCCTCTGCAAGCGCATCAAGACTGATATATAACTCATCCCCTGCACAGGAGGAGTATGGCTGGTATGGGGAATTACCATAACCAACCGGATTCAGTGGCAGTATCTGCCATATTTTTACATGATTCTCCTTTAATAACTCGATAAAATGGAATGCAGATTCTCCAAGTTCCCCGGCACCAATACGGGACGGAAGTGCGGAAACTGGCATTAATACTCCGGCTTTTCTCATGATTTTTGTGCTCCTTCCTTCTTTTTACACTTTTCATTTATAAAATTTCGGTAACTGTTCTTCAGCAATCCATTCCAACAAAATATACAAGTCAATATTCCATTGCCGCAGACAATCCGGAATAAATTTCAACTTGTAATTTTTTAACTGCTGAACAGTTACAAATTTCATAATATCTTTTGATATTTTAACATATTTCGGCCACTGCGTCAAAGCATTCCTTATGCGCTAAAGGTATATATTTTTCCTGACAAAAAAGCTCCCTTACAGAAGACATTTTGTCTCTCTGTAAGGAAGCTTTTTTTATGAAAACTTTTTTATGGCTGTCTATGTTTCATATTTTTGATCTTATAAGCAGATTTAGAATTCCGGTTCGATCAGACCGTAAGTATTGCCTTTACGTTTGTAAACTACATTTACCTGCTCTGTCTCTGCATTGTAGAATACAAAGAAATTATGTCCGAGCAGTTCCATCTGTACGCATGCATCTTCCGGATACATTGGTTTGATTCCGAATTTCTTGGTACGGATAATCTTAACTTCTTCATCCTCATCGTAGTCCTTGTCCAGATATGCTTTCTGGAAGTTGGCTGCTGCCTGCTGTTTGTCTACGATTTTATTTTTGTACTTGCGAAGCTGACGTTCAATGACTTCCTCTACCAGATCGATTGATACATACATGTCATTGCTTACCTGTTCGGAACGAATGATATTTCCTTTTACAGGGATTGTCACTTCAATTTTCTGTCTTTCTTTTTCAACACTTAAAGTTACTACAACTTCGGTGTCAGGAGTGAAATACCTTTCCAGTTTACTGAGCTTGTCCTGAACTGCTGTCTTAAGACCTTCTGTAACTGTAATATTTTTTCCGCTGATGATAAACTTCATGCTTCCATCCCCTTTGCTGTTTGATGAACCTATTATAACACATATTTTTGAATTTTAACACTATTTTATTAAAATTTCACATTTTTTCTGTTTACTTCAGAAATAACTTTAAAGTTCCTTTGTCATTATGGGGAAATAGCAAAAATTCTGTAATTGTTCTATACATTTTCACAGTGATTCCTGAGATTACTATAAAAATCAGTTAAAGTTTAATCAGTTCTGAGAATGAAATATTTCCTCCAAAAAGATCCAATGCACTGCCTACTGTGACATCCAGTCTGTCTTTTCCATATTTCCGCAGATCCTCAATATCCTTCATGGAGCCGACTCCCCCTGCGTAAGTAACCGGATTTCCTTTGTATTCACCCAGCAGAGATGCAAGTTCTGTTTCAACTCCGCGTGCCTTTCCCTCCACATCTACTGCATGAACCAGAAACTCATCGCAGTAACTTCCCAGTTCTTTCATAATATCCAGTGTCACAGTGACATCTGTAAATTTCTGCCAGCGGTCTGTCACAATATAGTATTTTTCATCTTTTCTGCGACAGCTCAGGTCAAGAACCAGTTTCTCTTTTCCCACAGTCTCTTTCATTTTGTTCAGATTTTCCCAGGAAATCCTTCCATCTTTAAATACATAAGATGTAACGATTACATGACTGGCACCTGCACTAAGATATTCCCCTGCATTTTCCGGGTTCACTCCTCCGCCGATCTGTAATCCTCCCGGATAAGTATGTAATGCAAGAATCGCCTGTTCTTTTGTTGATTCATAGTATGGGGAATCATGACCATTTAACAGAATTACATGTCCTCCTTTTATCCCTGCCTTTTTATATAATTCTGCATAGAAAGATGCATCCTGCTCTGATACAAAATTCTCACTTGCCTGATCCTGTACGTCCGTAAGGCTCCCACCTACAATCTGCTTTACTTTTCCATTATGTATATCAATACATGGGCGAAATTTCATGAAATCCGTACCTCCATATCCGTTATATGTACTCTCAGAATCTTTTTGTACTTATAGCAAGCCTCTTAAATTAATGCATTTGAGACAGTTCAGCAGAGTGCGAAAGACAAGGAAGCTATCTGCAGGCGTGCTGACGCAGGATTTCAGTTACTGTTCACTCCGTTCACAGTAACGGATTTCACACTCTGATGAGCTGAATCAATATGCATTATTTACAATGATTGCTATAGTTAGATGCAAAAACAAATGCAATAAAAACTTCGGGAGTACACTATTTAAATTTTACCGTTTTAACACGATAATACCATAAATTATTCCTGATGTCTATCTTCCTTCTGCCGCATTGCCAACAGCATCGCCTACATCTTCTACAGCATTACCTACCCCTTCACCCAGATCTTTGACGCTGTTTCCCAGTTCACCGGATACTGTGCCGTCACCGTTGTTGTTTTCATCAATTCTGGTATTATCTGCAGTGTTATCTGTTGCATTGCTATTCTGTTTTGTCTCATTTTCTGCAGCTTCATCCTCTGCGGCAGTTCCATTGTCTGTGACGGTTCCACCATTATTTACATTTTTATCTGCCGCATTGTTTCCTGATGTGCTATTTTCATTTGTATTGTTTTCTCCTGCGTTATTTTCCATGTTATCATCGTTTGCAGCATTATTATCCGTCATATTTTCTTCGTTTGTGTCTGCCTCATCAGCTGCTTTATTTGCATTTCCACATGCTGTGAATATGCACAGTGACATAATAAGTGCTGTACCTGTCAGAATCTTTTTTACCTTTATTCCCATATTCATCTCCTGTTCCCGGAAAGCATTCTGCCGGTCCATGCAGCAGAACCTCTCCGTCTTTTCATGTTTTTATATTATAATGTTAGGTTAGGGTCAAAAGGTATTTTGCTCCTAACCTGATATCATATTATGTTTTTAATATGTGCATAAAACTCAATACTATTCTGGAAAAAATTTACTATTTACTCAAAATAATCTGCCCATAAAAAAAAGAAGTGCATCGTATTTTATCAAATACAGATACACTTCTTCTCTATTATTTTGCGCTGATAACATCGCTCATATCATATCTTCCTGCCGGTTTACCTGCAAGGAATTTAGCAGCTTCAACAGCACCCTTTCCAAATACAGCTTTGGAATGTGCAGTATGCTTAAATTCGATCACTTCATCTGGACCTGCGAAGATCACTTCGTGTTCTCCTACGATTGTTCCACCGCGGACTGCTGAGATACCGATTTCCTTATCATCTCGCATCTCACGTCTCTGACTGCGGTCATAGATATAATGATACTGGTTATCCATTGCCTCATTAATGCTGTCAGCCAGTGCAAGTGCTGTTCCGCTTGGTGCATCCAGTTTCAGTCTGTGATGCTTCTCAACAATCTCCATGTCAAATCCTGCTGTTGCCAGAACCTTTGCCGCATCCTGAAGCAGTTTCATCAGAGTATTGATTCCAAGAGACATATTTGCAGATTTCAGAACTGCGACATTCTTAGATGTCTCTTCCACCTTTGCGAGCTGCTCCTCGCTTAAACCGGTTGTACATAATACAACCGGGAGTTTGCGTTTCTCACAGTAAGCAAGAAGTGCATCTGTTGCTTTTGCAGAAGAGAAGTCGATAAGGGCATCTGCCTCTACCTGACATTCTTCCATATTTGTATATACAGGGTAGCTGTTCTTTCCCTGATCTGCCACATCGATACCTGCTACGATCTCAGCATCCGGATCCTTCTCCACAAGTCCGGAGATTACCTGACCCATGTGACCGTTACAGCCATGCATAATAATCTTTACCATTTGTCTATTCCTCTCAATTCCAGTATATCGGCAAGTTGATTTTCCGAACAATCCTGCGGTTATATTTATGCAAGTTTAATTCCGAAATTCTTCAGTTCTTCAGCAAGTTTTGCCTTGTTTGCATCTTCCATCTCGGATAATGGCATACGAAGTGGTCCCACTTCTTTACCCATCAGATTCAGAGCTGCTTTCACCGGAATCGGGTTTACTTCACTGAACAGTGCATGAATTAACGGGATTGCCTTTAACTGGATTTCTGCTGCACCCTTTGTATCTCCTTCAAGGAATTTCATAACCATATCATGTGTTTCCTTAGGAGCTACATTAGAAAGTACGGAAATTACTCCAAGTCCGCCAAGTGAAAGGATCGGAAGTACCTGATCATCATTTCCGGAGTAGAGTTCAATGCAGCCATCAGCCATGGACATCATGGTTGCAATCTGTGAAAGATCTCCGCTTGCTGCTTTGATACCAACAATATTCTTAACATTTTTAGCCAGAGCTACTGCTGTTGCAGGCTGGATGTTACATCCTGTACGGCTCGGAACATTGTACATAATGATCGGTGTTTCCGGAACTGCCTCTGCAATAGCTGTATAATGAGCGATCAGTCCTTTCTGAGTCGCTTTGTTATAATATGGAGTCACTATAAGAAGTGCATCTGCACCGTAAGAAGCAGCCTCCTTTGACATCATAATTGCAGTTTCCGTACAGTTGGAACCTGTACCTGCGATAACCGGAACACGTTTGTTTACCTTGTCGATTGCAAACTTAATTGTCTTAAGATGCTCTCCATGCGTCATCGTTGATGATTCTCCTGTTGTTCCGCAGATAATGATCGCATCTGTACTGTTTGCAATCTGATACTCCAGAAGTTCCTCCAGTTTATCATAATTAACCTTGCCATCTTCATACATAGGGGTTACGATTGCAACACCTGCACCTTTAAAAATTGCCATTTGCCTTCCTCCTTTATTCTTCTGTAATTTCCATACAGATTACTGTCCATTCATAAACAATAATCAGGTTTTATACACCTTATACAATCTCTGTTGTCAGTGTAGTTATGCTGTCTGCATATTTACGCAGGCTGTCCGGTAACGTCCGTCCCGTAAGCAAAATATGCATACTCTCGTCCTTCATCTTCAGGATATCACCGATTGCCTCTGCAGTAGTGATCCCATAATCCGGAAGTGCAAGAATCTCATCCAGGAGCAGAAAATCGCATTCCTGCGTTGCGATCACTTTGCGCGCAAAATTCAAAGCATTGAGAATATTGGTTTTCTCCTCTGCCTTCTCCTGCTCATTCAGTTCCTCATATCCTTCATCATGCTTCTCAAAACGGAATATCTTAATATCCAGATTATCCAGTTCCGCCAGAAAATCCAGTTCCCTGCGCTCTCTTCCTTTCAGAAACTGAATAATAATGACGCTTTTACCCTGTGCGGAAGCTCTCAGACACTGACCGATTGCCAGAGTTGTCTTTCCCTTTCCCCCGCCACAGTAAACCTCTGTAAATTCTTTTTCCATAACAAACAATTCCTCTTATCGTTATTGAAATTGTACCTTCTTCTCTGTGTCATTACAGACATGATAAACAGCAGTCTGTTTTCGACTTCTGCGATGAGTTTCCGGCATATTCACGCCGGAATGCTTCGTGGAACAGCAGGCTGCCATAGTTATCTGAATACGCTTATATTACCGCAGTTTATGAAGAATTGCAAGTGTTACTGTTTACAGTAATCGTTACTGTTCACTCCGTTCACAGTAACGTGGCCAAAATTCATTCCAAATTGCCTGCGGCAATGGAATTATTCCATATATTCCAGCTTGCTTACAGATACTTCATACGCAACTCTCTTCTCTGTTTCATTTTCCCCGATCCGTTTCATATATTCTCTGCTCTGGATACGTCCCCAGATCAGGACATGACCGCCAACTTCAAACGCAGATGCATAGCGGGCATTTCTGCCCCAGCAGATGCATGGTATGTAATCTGATTTTCCATACGGACGATTTACTGCCAGCAGCACATCCGCAATTTCTCTTCCAAGAGGAGTTTTACGGTACACCGGAGGTTTACAGATATATCCGTCCAGAAAAATCTGATTTACCGGAACTGTTTCATCCTCTTCTTCCACGAACTTCAGTTCTCTGCTGAATACTGAAAGCACGAGACGGTTATGCTTCTCCTCATGGCGGTTATATGAGCGGAACTGTCCATGGATTTCCACATATTCTCCGATATAATCCTGCGTTACATCTACCAGCCGTTCAGAAACCATCACCGGAATCCTGTCCTCCGAATCACTGAGCCTTTTGACCAGCAGCTCTGTCATATAGAAGCCTTCTCCAAAGACCTGATGACTGAATGTAAAGCCTGCTGCAATTTTGCCCATCATAGATACCTGATTGTTTTCAATAATTTTATCTGCCATAATGTGGTTCTCCTTCCCTGTAGAGCACCTGTGTCAGAATCCCTGCCTGCAGTGCAGACCGTAAATCGCCTCTGCTTCTTTCAGCGATCCCGCATATGCTCCTCTGTACCTTGTATTGTTCTTTATAAGGTTATGTACAGGTATTCTCATTTAGAACCAGAATCTGCAAAAATAAAAAAAATTATTTTAACACCTTGTAATCTGGCGAAAATGTGGTAAACTGAAAATTCGGGTAACTTATTGAAGAAAAAAACACATAATAATAGGAACAAATTCATCTGCAAGATTAAATCATATTTGAAAAAATTGCTTTTACAGCAAAATAATCCTGCTGATAACACATGAATATTAACAATCCCGGTAACTGTTCAGCAAGTGTGCCGAACAGTTACCCATTCAAAGCTTAAAGAGGAAAGGAAAATCATTTTATGAGAACAAAACGTGAAGATGTCCGTAACGTAGCCATTATCGCCCACGTTGACCATGGTAAAACAACTCTGGTTGACCAGCTTCTGAAACAGAGCGGTGTATTCCGCGAGAATCAGGAAGTTCAGGAACGTGTCATGGACTCCAATGATATTGAGCGTGAGCGTGGTATCACTATTTTATCCAAGAATACAGCTATTCATTACAAAGATACAAAGATCAATATCATCGACACACCAGGACATGCTGATTTCGGCGGCGAAGTAGAACGTGTACTTAAAATGGTAGACGGTGTTATTCTTCTCGTTGATGCTTTCGAAGGTGCTATGCCTCAGACTAAATTCGTTCTTAAGAAAGCCCTTGAACTTGATCTCCATGTAATCGTATGTATCAACAAGATTGACCGTCCGGAAGCTCGTCCTGACGAAGTTGTAGATGAAGTTCTGGAACTTCTTATGGATCTTGGTGCTTCTGATGAGCAGCTTGACTGTCCGTTCTTGTATGCTTCTGCAAAAGCAGGTCATGCTGTGATCGACTTAAATGATACTCCTAAGGATATGGCTCCGCTGTTTGACGCTATCCTGAAATATATCCCGGCTCCGGAGGGAGATCCTGATGCAGATACTCAGGTTCTGATCAGTACCATTGACTACAACGAATATGTTGGACGTATCGGTGTAGGTAAAGTTGAGAATGGTACAATTGCAGTAAATCAGGAGCTGACTCTGTTAAACCATCATGATCTGGACAAACGTAAGAAAGTTAAGATCAGCAAGCTTTATGAGTTTGACGGTCTGAATAAGGTTGAAGTAAAGGAAGCTACAATTGGTTCTATCGTTGCTATTTCCGGTATTGCAGACATCCATATCGGTGATACTCTCTGCGGTGGAGAAAACCCGGAGGCAATTCCTTTCCAGAAGATTTCCGAGCCTACCATTGCCATGAACTTCATCGTAAATGACAGTCCGCTGGCAGGCCAGGAAGGTAAATACATCACATCCCGTCATCTTCGTGACCGTCTCTACCGTGAGCTGAATACAGATGTCAGCCTTCGTGTAGAAGATACTGAAACAACAGAAGCCTTTAAGGTTTCCGGACGTGGAGAACTTCATCTGTCTGTCCTGATCGAGAACATGAGACGTGAAGGTTATGAATTCGCAGTAAGTAAACCGGAGGTTCTGTACAAAACAGACGAGCGCGGAAAGAAACTTGAACCTATGGAAATCGCTTATGTAGATGTTCCGGAAGAATTTTCCGGTACTGTGATCCAGAAGCTGAGCGAACGTAAAGGTGAGCTGCAGGGTATGAGTACTGCCAGTGACGGTACTGTCCGTCTGGAATTCCACATTCCTTCCCGTGGACTGATCGGATTCCGCGGTGAGTTCCTTACTTCCACCAAGGGTACCGGCATTATCAATACCATGTTTGACGGATATGCTCCTTACAAGGGAGATTTCCAGTACAGAAAACAGGGATCTCTGATCGCTTTCGAGGCTGGCGAAGCTGTTACTTATGGTCTGTTCGCAGCCCAGGAGCGTGGTACTCTGTTTATCGGACCTGGTGCAAAGGTTTACAGCGGTATGGTTATCGGACAGAATGGTAAAGCCGAAGATATCGAGCTGAACGTATGCAAGACAAAGCATCTGACTAACACACGTTCTTCTTCCGCTGATGATGCACTGAAATTAACTCCACCAAGAGTTCTCAGCCTGGAACAGGCCATCGATTTCATCGACCAGGATGAACTCCTTGAGGTTACACCGGAATCTCTTCGTATCCGTAAGAGACTGCTGGATTCCAGAGAACGTAAGAGAGCCGCTTTCAGAAAAGCCTGAAACAAATAGAAACTTAAGAAAAATTAAGCCCCGCAGATTTTGCGGGGCTTAATTTTTCTTAATCATTACTGTTCACTCCGTTCACAGTAACTCTTAATCTCCTGCAAACATATGGAAAAACATAAATCCTTCTACAAATTATATTGTTATATTTTCACGAAATTCCTAGTTAGTATTTGTTAACTTTTTCATATGCTATGTAATTGACAAATGATTAACAAAGTCATATAATAGCATCATCGAGGTTGTTAATTTATTAACGTTATTTTTTTAACTTTCTCTCAGTTGCCAACAGAACATATATTGTTAATTTTTTCTCATATATTCTGACAATTGATATTTTATTCACATTATTTACGTGATTATGCACAATTTTCACCATAATATTTCGTTATGCTCATATTAATGTTACTGTTGACCGAATAATCAGTTTATTTATATAATAAAAACATAACAGGTCACGGTAAATACTTTTAACGAAAACACAAACAGGAGGATTCCCAAATGGCAAAAAAAGAGAACACTATCCCAACCATCATCGACACCCCTGAAGCCCTTACTGCAAAGATTGCAGCCATGAAAGAGGCACAGAAGATTTTCGCAACATTTACCCAGGAGCAGGTAGATAAGATTTTTAAAGCTGCCGCTACTGCTGCTGACAAAGCACGTATCCCGCTTGCTAAAGATGCTGTTGAAGAAACAGGAATGGGTATTGTAGAAGATAAGGTTATCAAGAACCATTACGCAGCCGAATATGTATACAACGCATATAAGAATACCAGAACCTGCGGTGTGATTGAAGAAGATACTGCTTATGGTATTAAGAAAATAGCTGAGCCGATCGGTCTGATTGCTGCTGTTATTCCTACAACCAACCCAACATCTACTGCAATTTTCAAAACTCTGATTGCACTGAAAACACGTAATGCAATCATCATCAGTCCGCATCCCCGCGCAAAGAAATGTACCATTGAGGCAGCAAAGGTTGTTCTGGAGGCAGCTGTAGAAGCCGGTGCACCGGAGGGAATCATCGGATGGATCGATGTTCCAAGTCTTGATCTGACAAATCAGGTTATGCGTGAAGCAGACATCATCCTTGCTACAGGTGGTCCCGGAATGGTTAAGGCTGCCTATTCTTCCGGAAAACCTGCTTTAGGTGTAGGTCCCGGAAATACTCCTGTTATCATTGATGACAGTGCAGATATCCGTCTGGCAGTTAACTCCATCATCCATTCCAAGACCTTTGACAATGGTATGATCTGTGCTTCCGAACAATCTGTAACTGTTCTTGAGAGCATTTATAAGAAAGTAAAAGAAGAATTCCTTTACAGAGGATGTTACTTCCTGAAACCGGATGAATTAGAGAAAGTAAGAAAAACTATCCTCATCAATGGTGCATTGAATGTAAAAATCGTAGGTCAGAAAGCTGCCACTATCGCTGAGATGGCCGGTATTGCAGTTCCTCCTGAAACAAAGATTCTGATCGGTGAAGTTGAATCTGTAGACATCAGCGAAGAATTCGCACATGAGAAGCTTTCCCCTGTACTTGCCATGTACAAGGCCAAGACATTTGACGAAGCGATTGCCAAAGCTGAACAGCTTGTAGCTGACGGCGGTTATGGACATACCTCCGCTCTCTACATTGACACAAGAGAGAAGGAAAAGATGGAAAAACATGCAGCAGCTATGAAGACCTGCCGTATCCTCATTAATACTCCATCTTCTCAGGGCGGCATCGGCGACCTTTATAACTTCAAACTTGTTCCGTCCCTGACTCTGGGCTGCGGTTCCTGGGGTGGCAACTCCGTATCTGAGAACGTAGGTGTGAAACATCTTATCAACATCAAGACCGTTGCTGAAAGGAGAGAAAATATGCTCTGGATTAGAACACCGGAAAAAGTTTATTTCAAAAAAGGCTGCCTGCCGGTTGCTCTGGATGAACTTGGCACTGTTATGCACAAAAAACGCTGTTTTATCGTAACAGACTCTTTCCTTTATAAGAATGGATATACTAAAAAGATTGAAGATAAATTAGATCAGATGGGAATCGTACATACCTGCTTCTACGATGTAGAGCCAGATCCATCTCTCGCTTCTGCAAGAGCCGGTGCTGCTGCAATGAGAATGTTCGAGCCTGACTGCATTATCGCAATGGGCGGTGGTTCCGCAATGGATGCCGGCAAGATCATGTGGGTTCTCTATGAAAATCCGGACGCCAACTTTGATGATATGGCTATGGACTTTATGGATATCCGTAAGAGAATCTTCACATTCCCGCATATGGGTAAGAAAGCTTACTTTATAGCTGTTCCAACATCTTCCGGTACAGGTTCCGAGGTAACACCTTTTGCTATCATTACTGATAAGACTACAGGTATCAAATGGCCTCTGGCTGATTATGAATTAATGCCTGACATGGCTATTGTTGATACAGATAATATGATGAGCGCACCTAAGGGACTGACCTGTGCTTCCGGTATCGACGTTATGACTCATGCACTTGAAGCCTATGCTTCCATGATGGCATCTGATTATACAGATGGTCTTGCATTAAATGCCATCAAACTGGTATTTAACTATCTGCCACGTGCATACAAAGATGGTTCTGATGTAGAAGCAAGACAGCATATGGCAAATGCTTCCTGCATGGCTGGTATGGCTTTCGCAAATGCTTTCCTTGGCGTAAACCACTCTCTTGCTCATAAGCTGGGAGCTTTCCATCATCTTCCACATGGTATTGCAAATGCTCTGGTTCTGCTTCATGTTCTGCGCTATAATGCAGCCGAAGTTCCGGCTAAGATGGGTACCTTCCCACAATATCAGTATCCGCACACACTTGCACGTTACGCTGAGATTGGCCGTTCTGTAGGTCTGACAGGCAAGAACGACAGCGAAGTATTTGAGAAGCTTCTCCAGAAACTGCAGGAACTGATGGATACTATCGAGATCAAACATACGATCAAAGAATACGGCGTAGACGAGAAATACTTCCTCGAAACTCTGGACGAAATGACCGAACAGGCATTCAACGACCAGTGTACCGGTGCCAACCCGAGATATCCATTAATGTCTGAGCTGAAGGAAATCTATCTGAAAGCTTACTATGGAGATGGAAATATTCCTGAATCCGGGAAGGCCAAAGAGAAAAAAGAAACGAAATAAGATTTGCTGAAAATAAACCTTTTTCTTTAAAAATATAGTGTTTAAACCAATATAATAAGGGCTGTCAAAAAACGACAGCCCTTATTATATTATTTCTTACTGCGATATGCTTCTGCTTCCCAATGCGTGATAAAGTATGTAATATCATCTGTCATGTGAAGCGGGCCACCAAAGCTTTCTGCATATACTGCAAGCTTAATGGCATCTTTTACAAGAAGCTGTGCTTTTGCAGCTTTTCCCTTATCATCTTCCATAATAAAGGCACCCACTCCCTGTACCAGGATCAGTCTTGGCTCTTTGTCATTCTCTTCCATAAATGCATCCAGTACTGTTTTTGCCTGATCAATATCCTCTACAAATAACGGATATGGTCCACAGTATACAATGTGATCCGGTGTAAATGGTTTCAGAAGCGGTGCAGCCGCTGCCTTATCTTTTACGAAGTTATCAGCTTCCGCTACAGGTACAACTTCTACCGCATGTCCCAGTAACTGGGAAAGCTTCTCTGCTGCCTGCTCTTTTTCAGGTGTAACCGCATCACTGACATCAGCAGTTCTCTTTACCTGTTTCTCTAATTTACTGATCACGCCGTCAAATAATACTCCAATTTCCTCTACAGTATTTGCTGCAACGAAAATTCCATGATTCTGAAGCAGAAGAACCTGAACATCTTTTCCGGATTCTTCTTTATAAGCATTCATTTTCTCATAGCAGATACGCGCAAGTGTATATCCAGGTTTGCAGATATCAATCCAGAGTACATCTTTTCCAAGAAGCTGTTCACTGAGTTCCTTTGCCCCTTTTCCGCAGGTCAGTCCATTGACAAGTGTAGGATGAACATGCAGCACATAAGTATAGGCAAATAAGTTATGAAGCAGTGCTTCTACACTTGGACGTTTTGTTTTGTCAGCATCTGTTACTGCAGCCATAACATCTGCAAGATACAGTGATTCACGTTTGACATCATCTTCCGGATAATCAGTTTTCATGATTTCATTCAAACGTGCTCTGCTCATTTCCACAAATTCCTCCGACTTGATTGTAGCAAGCTGTGTACCGGAGCCTTTTACATACAATGTGGTGTCATCTTTTACAGAAGTATTGCCACCACCTGCCAGAACATAAGCAGGATTACTTCCATAAGTATTTGACATTTTTACTAAGGTTGAAAGATCCATAGTTAAAATACCTCCCATATTTTAATAGTTTTGCTATTACCCATTCCATTGTACACGATATCCTACTTTTTTCCAAGTGTTATGGAGTAAACAGTAACGTTATAATAATCCCGCAAATAACCTCATAAACAGCTGTCCCAGGCGCAGATACGCGCTGCGTCCGGTACTGTACTGTTCTGTCACTTCACGGCATTCATCCATGGTTGCTGCAAGATCATTTCGGATATCCAGAACTGCCTGACAGTCTGCCATAAAGCAGCCGTTTTCAAAATGATGATACAGACTTCTGTAATCCAGATTTATGGTTCCGCAGGTTGCCATACAGTCATCTGCCACACTCATCTTTGCATGACAGAAACCAGGTGTCCATTCATAGATACGCACTCCATGTTTTACCAGTCCATGGTAAAAGGAACGTGTGATATTGTAGATCATCTTTTTATCCGGAATACCAGGTGTAATGATCCTTACATCTACCCCTCGCTTGGCTGCCAGACACAGAGCATGGGTCATTTCATCTGTGATAATCAGGTACGGAGTCATAAACCAGCAATATTTTTCCGCTTTATTCACCATACTGATATACACTTCTTCACCTACCTGTTCATGATCCATAGGACTGTCCGCATAGGGTTGGATAAATCCTGTCTGCTTTGCCTGATAATCTGTCTGAACCAGAAATTCGGTAAAATCACTGTCATTTTTATCCTTATCACTGACAGCATTCCACATCTCCAGGAATGTTACTGTCAGGGAACGTACAGCCTCCCCCTCCAGACGGATACCTGTGTCCTTCCACTGTCCATAAGGATGTGTGAAATTAAAATATTCATTAGCAAGGTTGTAACCGCCGGTAAATCCTACTTTTCCATCAATTACTGTGATCTTGCGGTGATCCCGGTTATTCAGAAACACATTCAGACCCGGAGTAAAAGGATTGAACACTCTGCAGTGGATTCCCACATTTTCCATTTTCTTAATAAAGTCTGTATTGATAAATCCAATGGAACCCATGTCGTCATAAAACACTCTGACTTCCACTCCCGCCTTTACGCGGTCTTCCAGAACTCTCTGGATTTTATGCCAAGCCTGTGCATCCTCAATGGCATGATATTCCATAAAAATGAATTTCTCTGCCTTTGCCAGATCTGCCAGCTGAGCCTCCAGCCCTTTGACTGCCTCATCATAATAAATAACATCTGTATTCTGATAGACCGGATAGGAGGCATTTTTCTGTATATAATCAGAAATATTGCCTGCCTTCGGGATTTTCCTGCCAAGCGTTTCCCTGCACTCACTGTCATTGGGAAGCAACGGTAGAAGTTCCCTGTCGATCTGGTCATAACGCTCCCGCATTTTACGGGTACCGCCATTGAGACCAATCAGTAAGTACAATCCCACTCCCAAGATAGGGAATACAAGGATCAAAATAACCCAGGGCATTTTCATAGATGAAGTCTGGTCTGACGCATACAGCTTAAGAACCAGTACACCTGCAAGAAGCCTTGTCATCAGATTGATAATCTCCGCATATTGATTCAGCTTTGTGATCATAGCAATGATAAAAGCTGCTTCTAGTAAAATACATACTGCGGAAAAGCATAATCGTTTTACACCATTTTTCGTTCTCGCCCTGCCTTCCAGGGTATCCTGTTTCATATTCTTTCTCTCTCCCTCTGTCATTGTACGTTAATATTCACTCTATTCCCAGAACACATATCAGACGGATAAAATCATCCGCTTTTTTACTTGCTTATAACCGCTCCGCAGTTTCAGTCAGGAAAGATTTTCTGCACATTTATTTTTGCCTATATACTCTGCTACTTTATCTGTTACTTTATTGCAGATTACCGTATAAGCTGCTCCCAGAACATTGGCACCTATACGAAGTGCTATTGCTGCCGGCATTCCGAAGATCCCTGCTGCAATAGACAACGCTCCAAATGTATTAAATGCAGTCTGCCACGGATATCCTGCTGAATATCCAACTCCGATTCCTCCGATCATTCCAATGTACGGATACATGGATTTAGGAAGTACCAGATACAGCACAATAAACAGCAGACAGCCCACAACATTAAACATTCCTCTGCTCACAGACCTTGGGATACAGTCCTCTGTAAAAGGCAGACATACGGACATACAGGCGATTCCTGCCCACATTGCTCTGGGAAGTCCCAGAAGATTCATAAACAGCATTGCGCTGGATACAATCAGTGTCAGTTTCACATACCATCTGCTTCTTGCTGACTTAAGATCAAATTCCCGGAACAAATCCAGGAAGGTTCTTCGATAGGCTCTGTTTCTCTGGTTCTTATAGAAGACGATCATACAGATCACCATTCCCACCAACAAGCCGATCACACGGAAGGTGTATTCCTTTCCTGTCACATCATATCCCAGAAGCAGCAGATATCCCAGAACAAAGGTAGAATGATTGTACATGATCACATTGTGACAGCCCAGTATCATCAGCAGTAAAATACACACAGCATTCACTGCAAACGCAGCTAACGGAGGCACCATATTTGCCAGACGGGGTCCTGACATAAGAATACCGAAGATCCCTGCAATGGAAAGCAGTCCATGTGTTGTCCTGATTCCGAAATCTGCCTGCCGCAGCACAAGCACTGCCAGCAGAACAGTAACACCAACTACACTGTTGTTACTCCCTGTAAGCTTACTGTACATGCTTACCACTGCTACGCAAAAAGCCATAACCAGATACACTTTAAAATTATAGATTAAAATGTGTCGTCTTTTCTCTTTGGGGTCTGTGGTGCTTCTGATCAGCTGTTTGGAGCCGGTCGAACTCAATTGTAATTCCTGATAAAATGTCATGTCTCGTTACCTCTCTTTCGTGAAAATCTATATAAATTTATGGATTACCTTTTTAGTAACGAGCACTATACCGCAGTTCCCTCTGTTAGTCAAGACTTAATTATTTTTCCAGGTCTCTTCTGATTATTTCTTCCAGTCTGTCCAGATCTTCATTGTCAGGATGAGATAACGCCCTGTCAAAATTCTGGATCAGTTCATCCAGGTTCGGCGCATGATCCGGCTTCTCTTTCATCTTTACGTATCTGTCCCTAACTGACTGGGGCATTTTCCCCTGACACATAAATTCTCCCATCACTGTATTACTCTCATCCACAGATTCTTTAACTTTCCCGAGAACCTGCTGGAAATAGGCTTCACTGCCTCCGAAACCTGCTGTTCCAAACAGAAAGATCTTCTTGTTTTTCAGACTCTTTAACAGTTCAAGTGTTGCAGGATCTGCATTCCCTATATCTGTCCAGAATCCAATGTATAATATGTCGGAAGAAAGAGCCTTTGCTCCTTCTGTTCCAAAATAGTCACAGTTTTCCTCAGGCAGTACCTCCCTGATCTTCTCCGCAAGCTTCTTTGTGTTCCCTGTTTTACTGCTGTATATAATCGAGTATCTTTGTATTCCCATGCTGTCTCTTGCTCCTTTTTTTGTTTTATGCACTCTCGAAGTCTTCCTTGTATTTGCTTTTGCAAAAAGATTCCGAAAGTACATTTTTATCTGCGTTATTTATATCAGTTATAAATCCTCGTCCGACACTCCATCCCGGAACATTTTCAGTAGCTCTTCCAGACTTTCTCTCAACTTCTCATTCTTATTATACTGAATCAGTACCACCGTAACAATGGCAGACAGGATCATGCATCTGCGGATCAGTTTTCGGATGCGGATACATCTCTTTACATCTTTTCGTCCCTTTTCATAGAGTTTCTCTGCCATCCTGTCAGCTCTGGCATCTTTGCAGGCAATATAATCATCAATCACCTGCTTATCCTCCTCACAGATATCCAGATTCTCATACTGACTCCTCAGCTCCTCAAGTTCTGCATTATTCTGTCTGATCACTGTATCTTTGCGGTTAATTCTCTCAGCTGCACTCCGACTCATTCTCTCTGTTCGTTTACTCATGATAAAAACTCCTTTCGTTTATTTTTTATTATTTCCTATTTTAAACTTTTCTCAGGCTTTTCTCAATAAAATATTGAAAACAAAAAGCACCTGCTTTGACAGATGCTTTTTCTCGCTGAATTTAACCGCCTGACTTTATAAGTACTGGCTGAACTCAACCTTCTCTTTATTCGGTCCCTCAATTGTAAAGAACTTTACCCCGTTTTCCCAGAAGGGAAGAAAATGAACGGTATCGTTGGTCATATTTAATCCTGCCTGATTAATCATTTCATATACTTTTTCAATGTCTTTTACATCAATCGCCAGATGATCAATGGCACCGGCTTCCATCTTAGCTGCTTTATTCTCATATGTCTCAACAACAAGTGTATTTAATTTCAGAAAAGCAACCTTTTCATCTGCTTCCTCATTTACTGTACGAAAAGCAATTTCAAATCCCAGAGCCTTATAAAAATCAATGGTTGCTTCAATATCATTGGTCGGAATTCCAATATGCTGAATTCCATTAAACTGTTCTTTTAAATTCATTTTCATTTTCCTCCTGAAAGTCAGTTATAGTATCCATCTGCTGAAAATCATCCAACATATTTATGTATTGTTGCTCTTACAGCTCCAGGTCCTGCGATCATCTCACGGAACATATCCTCAACCTTCTCTCCCACACCGTCTTTGTAAAGGTCAGTGAAGAACAGACGCTCATTGGAAAGAATTGGTTTTAACTGATCCTTAAATGTTTCAGGTTTACCTACTACAATATCCTTAAACTGTTCCTGCAGTTCCTCATTCATTGGGTCCGGTGCAAGTTCAAATTTATTTCCTTCATCATCTACACCAAGCATATATCTGAGCCATCCTGCAATTCCCAGAGGAATAGCTGTCAGTCTGGAAGCATCTCCGAATTTCTTTACATATGCTTTGATTGTTTCGCCGAAACGGATACCAACCATCTGAGATACATCTACCGCCAGACGAAGGTTGGTGTCTCCCAGATATTCATTTGGAAAACGATCATTAAAAAGCTCATCAACAAATGCCTGGGGAGAAAGGATTCCAGGGTCAGCAACTACCGGAAGACCTTCATCATAAGCAATCATACGTGCCATTTTCATCATATCTTCATTTGTATTAAGCATATGCGCAAACAGATCATATCCAAGAACTACTCCCAGCGGACCTGTAGCAGAATGAACCGGATTCAGACATACTGTTACTTTCATACGTTCAGAAAGGTTAACTGTATTTCTGTCTGCCATATATACGCCGAAACCTTTTTCCAGAGCCGGACGTCCATTAGGGAAGCTGTCCTCTATTACCAGATACTGTGGTTTCTCAGCATTGACAAATGGTGCAATGTATGTCTTCTTACCTGTGATCACCGGCTGCATGTTCTCAACACCCAGATTCTCAAGGTCTGCTGCAATCTGCTCGCTTGGACGAGGTGTGATCTTATCGATCATTGTCCATGGAAAAGCAACTACTTTCTCATCGCTTACATAGTTTACAAATCCCTCATCAACAAATCCGGCTTTCTTCCACTCTTCTGTCATTGTCAGTACTGACTCACGAAGCTTTGCACCGTTCTGTGAGCAGTTATCCATGGAAACCAGTGCGATGGGATATTTTCCTGCTTTATATCTTTCATAAAGCATTGCAACCAGAACTGCCATGGCACCAACTGCTTTATCCGGACCATTCTTGATATCTGCCTCTACAAACGGGAACCATGTTCCGTCAGCTTTCTGTAATGCATAGCCTTTCTCTGTGATCGTAAATGAAACCATCTGCAGGGATTTGCTTGTGAAGATTTCTTTCAGGCGTTTCCACTGTTCTGCATTAGAAGACTGTGCCTTCACTGCTTCCGCAAAAGCTCCGACTACTTTATACTCACGGGTTCCATCCCCATGCAGGATTACACTTAATCCAAGATTGTCATATGGATCATAAATCTTATCTACTACATCATAATCAAAGGTTTCCACACAGGTAATCCCACGATCCAGAACTCCCTCTTCCAGAAGACCATCTGCAATTCCACCGATAAACACGCGGAAAATATTTCCGATACCAAAGTGAACCCATACCGGATTCTCCTTTGCATTCTCAGAAACTGCTTCCACATCATAACTCGGGAGAGTAATTCCTGCCTTTTTCCATGCTTCCTGTTCCTTGATTCCATTGATTGATAATTTCATATTATATCCTCCTTGTTTGTCTTATTCGATGCTTATTGTTTGTTATTATGTTTTTTACTTACGTTTATATCTTAACTGTAAGTTGAGTATATATCTTTTATTTTAAAAAATCCATTGACAGAAATTCTAATTTTCAAACAACTTTTTTGTCTATTTTACTATAGTGTACTGACAAATTGATGTTGCTGATCGTGCCGGATATTTTTATTGTTTTTTTTTCGTTCTATGCTACAATAAAACTGAAACTTAACATTATCTTGTAACATAATCAGGAGAATATTATGAGTGAAAAGGGATTGACCAACATTAGTCTCAAGAAAATAAATAAATCAAAGGTTTACCAGTATATTTACAGAAAAAAAACGACCTCCAAGCTGCAGATTGTTCAGGAACTGCAGATGGGGTTATCCACTGTCAGTCAGAACCTGAACCTTCTGGAGCAGGAAGGTCTTATTGAAAAAAATGGTTTCTTTGAATCCACCGGTGGAAGAAAGGCAAACGCCCTTCAGATTGTATCAGATTTTAAAATTTCCATTGGTATCGGTATTTTAAAAGGGATGTTTCATATTACTGCTGTAGATTTGTATGGAAATGCTTTCTATACAGATACCATTCCGCTTCCATATTCCAACACACCGGATTACTATAAACAGGTCACTGACGCAGTAAAAGAATTCATCTCATCGCGCCAATATGACAATGACAAAGTTCTTGGCATCTCCATTGCCACACAGGGTATCACATCCCCGGATCATACCACTGTACTATATGGAGATATCATGAATAACGCAGGCATGAAACTGGATGATTTTTCCAGATATCTTCCATATCCCTGTTATCTGGAACATGATTCGAAATCAGCTGCGTTCCTTGAATTATGGAATCATCCTGAGCTTGACAGTGCTGTTATCATCCTGCTGAACCGAAATCTGGGCGGCGGCATCATTACCAATCATCAGATTCATCAGGGGATCTCCATGCACAGCGGAACTCTTGAACATATGTGTATTAATCCCGACGGCCCACTTTGCTACTGCGGCAGCCGTGGCTGCCTGGAAACCTACTGCTCTGCCAATGCACTGGAACAGGCTGCTGGTATGCCTGCCAAAGAATTTTTTCCTCTTCTGCGTGAAAAAAAATCTCCCCAGATCATACAGATCTGGAAAGATTTTTTAAACCATCTGGCATTTGCCATGAAGAATCTCAACCTTGTTATCGATGCACCGATCATCCTCAGCGGATATCTGGCACCTTATTTTACAGAAGAAGATATTGAATATCTGGCAGAACATCTCCATACAACCGCACCATTCATACTGGATAAAACACAGATTCTGGTCGGTACCAACGGACAATATACACCGGCAATCGGAGCGGCTCTGCATTATGTAGAGAAATTTATTCAATCCGTTTAACTATGGCAATCTGCTTCGCTACGCAATTCTACACCAATTAACTGCTCCGCAGCTTATCAGAAGGAGGCTTGCACTCCTCCTGATACAGGCAAGTCCTCTCCCACTGCTGTTATATGCAGCGGTCCGGGGGCTTCTTTTATATAACAGTAATATTCTTTCGGGATATTCGTTTCTTTTTCCGTGCTCTGTTGTCTAAATCCTTCGGATCAATGTTCCATTCACACCAAGTATCTCTCCATCAAACTCCCGGGCAAAAAGCACTTCTCCGGCTTCTTTTACCTTTATCTCTTTCTCCGATGTATTTAACAAAACTTCCATTTTATTTCCTTCTTCATCTATTTTGATATACTCTACGCATCGGTCGTTTTCATAGGTATCCGGAAAATGGAAATGTGGGCTTCTGCATATTTTTTCATTTCTTCTTAGCATAATCAGTTTACGCATTGTTGCTATCTTTTCCTGATTCTCTTCGCTGTTAATCTCGCTCCATGGCATACATCTTCTGCAGTCCGGATCATGGGCACCTTCCATTGCGATCTCCGTTCCATAATAAATGCAGGGACTTCCCGGAAGAGTGAAGAGAATCGCAAGCTGCTGATAGAATTTATCCAGATCATGGAAACGGTTCATAAGCCGCTCCGTATCATGTGAATCCAACAGATTAAAAAGCACATCATTATTCTGCTGCATATACATGGTATAGCAACGGTTTACCATATATTCGAATTCCTCTCTTTTCATTGTTTTATCAAGGAAAAAATCATGGATTCCACTGAGCAGTGGGTAATTCATAACTGAATCATATTCATCTCCCTGCAGCCACTGGCTTGCATCATGCCAGATTTCCCCCAGCAGATAAAGATCCGGTTTTACTGCTTTTAAATGTTCCCGTATCCGCTTTAAGAACCGATGAGACACTTCATTTCCCACGTCAAAGCGGATTCCATCTATATCAAATTTCCGGATCCAGTCCTCACAGACCTTGCAGAAATATTCGATCACTTCTTCATTATTCGTATTCAGTTTCGGCATCGCATCTGTAAATGCAAAAGAGTAAAAACGCCGGTCTCTGGTGTCTGCTCTTTTTCCAATCTGTTCCCAGTCTTCTATCATAAACCAGTCTGCATAACGAGAATCTTTCCCATGCTCCAGCACATCCATCCACGGCGCAAATTTTCTTCCGCAATGATTAAATACTGCATCTACCATAATACGGATTCCCTTTTCATGCGCTTCCCTGCAAAGTGCTTTCATCGTTTCTTCATCACCGAAAGCCGGATCAATCTTTGTATAATCCGTAGTGTCATATTTGTGATTGGACTCTGCTTCCATGATCGGATTCAGATAGATACCGGTAATCCCCAGTTCCTGAAGATACGGTAATCTCTGACGGATTCCTTCCAGATTCCCTCCGAATTTTTCCTCATTTGTTACAGTTCCGTGATTTCTCCACGGCGTGATATCATTTCCATTCTTTTCCGGCGTCCCATTGCAGAACCTGTCCGGAAAAATCTGATACCAGATGGTGTCATTTACCCATGCAGGTGTGCGGTTTATATCTGCCGGATTCATCCAGGGAACAATAAAGCACTGCTGCATACGCCCATCCATCTGAAGCTGCTCTTCTGTCAGGAAACCATCTTCAAAATAATACCAGACTTCCTGTTCTGTTCTCAGTTCAAAATAATATTTACATCTTTTATATTCCGGAAAAAGTGTTGTTGTCCACCAGATTTGATGAGGCAGACGTTTTTTATAAATAATTTCCTCTCTTTTTCCTGTCCATTTTTCCTTTCCCCCCAGGATTCCGGCCTCATAGGGATCTCCGTAATGGATAAATACTTGTTTTACATCATATCCGGTCTTAATATTTACGATCAGTCTGTCCTCATCCAGGGGATAACTCATCTGCTCTGATGTTTTGTGGTATACACCTGTAAATTCCATCTTATTTTTCCTTCCTGCTCTTTATATTTTTATATATCTCTGATTTCTGCTATTCGGTTTATCTGGTAATGTCATTTGGATCAAGTTCATCTTCAAGTGCGGTTTATATTCTCCCACAAAAACATCTCCAGGATTTCCGTTATCTTGCACATTATCTTGCACACTTTTTTGCATACTTTCTTCTTCAGGATAGATTCCGTCTACTTCAGTGCTGTCAGAATCCCCATTGCATTGTCGTAATCTTTCTCTCCGACCATGATTTCATACAATGTTTTATCTGTTCCAAAGTTCCCACCCATGCTGCGGACGGTTCCCCTGCCCGGGGCTGTCATTTTTTCTTCGTGGTTGACTCTCTTTGTTTTGTATTTGATTTTCTCTGAATCTAAGGCTTTACAATACTGCTCATATTTATCCCTGGATGCACCGAGATAAACTGTTCTACTGTCGAATAACATAATTACTTCCTCCTTTGGGGTTGTTGTGTTTGCAAAAACAATCCAGCCTGCTGACAACTATAACGAAAAAACAGCAGACATCTGTTTCCAGATCATCTGCTGTCATTATATCATATATATTTACTTCTTTGTAGTATAAAAGTATTATTCTACCTCTTCCGGTTCCATGCTTCGCATGTGTTCCTCGTTCTTTACGATTTCATACTTCTGGCGATATTCCTTGAAGTATGTATAATATTCCACGCTGTCAGATGGGTAAATCTTGGAATCATGGATATGCATATCCGGATTCTCGTCTCCACTCTTAAGGAGAGCTACCATTGCACTTGCACAATGTGCTGCAATACGGTTAAAGCTGTTGAGAATATCTGTATATACAGTTCCCTCTTCCAGTCCGCAATTGCCATTACTCAGACGCTCTACATGATGCATCTTTAGCTCATTGCATAAGGATGTGATAATCATTCCAAGCGGTGCAACTCTCTGTGCCATCTCTTTGTCATCATTGAGGAATGCACGACAGGTAAGGTTGATCTCCTCGCGAACTGCTTCCATTACTACATTCAGCTCATCCCAGGCTTCCTGTGAAAAATTAGTGTGATTATCATGCATTTCACTGGACATATAGGCAATGTAGGATGCATGGTCACCGATTCTCTCGAAGTCATTGATGGTATGAAGATAAAGTGAAGCCTGCTTTGTCTGGGCACTGTTCATCTCATGCTTTGTCAGCTTCATCAGATAGTCGCCAAGACGGCTTTCATATTTATCGATCAGGTTCTCTTTTCTCTGTACCTTGTCAAATTTATCCTGCTGATATTCGTTCAGAAGGTTCATGGCACGGTTAACATTCTTACGAAGCTTCTTTGCCATACCACTCATGGCACGGTGGCACTGTCCAATAGCAAGTGCCGGATAATTCAGAAGACGTTCTTCCAGAAGATCAAAGTCTGCTTCATCTTCCAGTTCCTCTGCACTGTCTTTTACAAGCCAGCACACCAGCTGCTCGATCTTCGGTATGAACGGGAAAAGAACACATACTGTTGCTACACGGAATACAGTATTCAGTAAAGCAATTGCAACCGGTGACATGATCATATCCATAAATCCGAAATGTACGATAGCATTTACTGTATAGAAGATCACAGACCAGAGTATCAGGCCAAACAGGTCGTTGATCAGGTAAACAAGTGCTGTACGTTTACCATTTTTATTAGCACCGATGGCTGAGATCAGGACCGGACAGGCCGCACCTACACCGATACCAAGAACGATTGGAAATGCACTGGAAAATGTCAGGATACCTGTTACAGATAACGCCTGCAATACACCGACTGTGGCAGATGCACTCTGCAGCACTGCGGTAAATGCAATACCTACCAGAATACCAATCAGAGGATTGGAAAACATGGTCAGCATATTTGTAAAGGTCGGGCTGTCTTTCAGCGGTGAAACAGCACCACTCATTGTCTGCATACCTGTCATCAGGATTGCAAAACCAAGCATGATATTACCGATATTTTTATGCACGGAGCGCTTACATGCCATGCGAAGGATAATACCAATAATCGCTACTACTGCTGAAATTGTTGCAGTGGATAAAATCTTAGCAATTCCATTCTTTCCATCAATATAAGAAAGACAGAGAATCCACCCGGTAATACTGGTTCCAATGTTAGCTCCCATGATAATACCGATGGCCTGCTTCAGCTTCATCATACCTGAGTTAACGAAACCAATGACCATAACAGTTGTGGCAGAAGAAGACTGGATCACGCTGGTAACACCAGTACCCAGAGCAACTCCCTTCAGCGGTGTGTTTGTCATTCGATACAGAAAAGCTTCCAGCTTATTTCCGGCAACCATTTTCAGGCCATCGCCCATCAATGACATACCAAACAGAAATAATGCCACTCCACTCAGCAATGACAATATCATTGAAAAAATTTCCATCATTTTCTCCTTTGTCGTCTGCCTGATTTCCCACCTCATCTCAGAAAATCGGCGCATAATGTAAGCAGGTTATTTTACCTGTTTCTAATCAGAATTTAACCTGCTTTTTACTTTTCCATTCTTATTATGTCACGTCCGGGAGATTATTACAATAATTGTTTTTTCAAAAATTACATTTTTTCTATAGCGTTTAAAATGCTGTCTTTTTTTTCCTGAATTTTTTTGCAGTTTTCATAAAATTTTCCGGCATGCTCCAAAACCTATCGGAGCATGCCGAAAAATAACATACAATAAATCGGACAGTAAAGAAGCAGGATATGATTTAAACTCATACCATGCTTCTGTCACCCTATACCAACTTGATATTAATTTATTTTTCCCTTCATCGTAATAGAAGATTTTCCATTTCCTCCCATTGGCTGATACGGTCCAAAACATACTACAACTTTCTTGCCTGGTTTAATATAAAAACAGAATTCAGAGTATTTCATCTTCATAATTGGTTCATATCCCCTGCTGGATATCTTATTCGCATACGTACTGGCAATTCTTTGTTTTGCGGAATCTCTGCTTCCTGCAAGCACATCCTGAATTCCCATCTTTTTCCCATCTTTGAGGCGATAAGTCAATCCATATTCCCAAACATTACCTACTCCACCGGCATACCATTTACATGAATATCTAAAACTGATATATCCATTTTGGTTAAACATAACTTTACATGTCACTGTGTCATAATATTTCTCACCATAATCCTGACGAAAAGAATTATATTTGTCTCCCTCAAAATACTCAAACAAGCTCTCTTTACCAGAAAGAGTCTTCTTATAATCAGCTCTGAGAGACTTATTAATTTTCTTAATTGCCGCACTGTTTCCCTTTAGCTGTGGTAACTGATAAAGATACTTTGCACTCATGTTTTTATATTTTCTTATTTCCTTCTTATTTATTATTTCATAAGAAGCCTTAGACGCTGCAATAACCGGAACAGGTTTAATGTTTGGTAAAACAAAAGCCAATCCTAGAATCAAACAGATAGTAAATAACGATTTGCATATGGACTTTTTTCTTTTCATAACTGAAATCTCCCTTCTTTTATTTATAGTTGTATTTTACTACTAACAAGCCTGTTTTCCAACTACAAATAAAGCACATTATTGAAATTTTACATATTATCTTATCTCAATACATATTTAACCAAATCAAGCAAATCCCTACCAATTTGGAGGTTCTGAATAATTTGTAGTTTTTTGCTATATGATAGATACATCACCTGAAATTTACAAATATGGATCCGGATACTTATTACTCTCCAAAAGAAGCGGAACAGATTATAAATCGTATGATTAAACATCTGGAAGCAAAATAAAAAACAGGAAAGAAAGTACCACGTAACCATCTTTTAATGATTGCGTGACACTCTCTTTCCTCAAATTCCAGTATTAAAATCAATTGGTTACTCACAATCCGCTTCACTGCTTCATTTTATTATCTGGTGGAGTTGCTATAGTTATACATACTACTGCTCATTGCCGCTCCTGTCGCAGCCTCCTCTTCACATTCTGCCAGAACAAGTTCTGCCTTGAACATATCTTCAATAATTTCACACAGTACCGGATTTTTTCTCAGTCCATTCCCTGAACCAATCATACGCCTGATCTTTATGCCGATTCCTTTTTGAATAGTCATATACATCTGATACAGTTCTGTGCTCATTCCCTTCAGAACACCATAGCAAAAATCTTCAGGTGTAAAGTTTTCGGAACAGATCTGGGTAATACTGCCGCTTTTTTCCGGATTTACCCGCGTACCGTCAAATGTTGTTTCAACTTTAATCTTTCGACTTTCAGTTCTTTCACTATTCTGGTCTCTCCCTGTTCTTGCCATCTTTTCCATTACTTTGTATAATGGCTGCTCCTGTCCGGTCGCTTCTTTTACAATTTTTCGGAAAAACTGTTCCAGAAGCGCATATGCCTTGCCGCCACACAGAGATGCTCCTGCAAGCAGATACTTCCTATTTAGGAAAGGTCTTGCCTCAATTCCATCTCCCGAAAAATACTGACTGGAAAGAACAGAAATCTGTCCGCCGGTTCCCATATTGACCAGTAATATATTCTCCTCATCACCTGCTGCTCCAAGGAAGCTTGCCTGGTTGTCTCCGATTGCTGTTGTAACTGTCCGTCCTCTGTATGTACCCAATTTTTCTATTCCCGTACAGACATCAGGCAGCCAATTTACGTCCACTCCCATTTCAGCCAGTTTTTCTTTTTCAAAGCACATCTTATGGCTGTCAAAGAATCCAAAACCTGCCGCATTGCTCACATGTACCAATGGTTTTTTACGCCCTGTCAAATACATTCCAAAATAATCCATGATCGTACAGAAGCTCAAAGCCGAATCCGGAACCAGATTATGTCTGATATTATAAATGTGTGTGACAAGCCCATATCCTGAAGCAGCATGGATTTGACATCTTTCCCGAATTTCTTCTGTTAAAGGAATCTGATCCCCATCGCAGATACTTCCTCTGGCATCCTGCCATGTATATAACGGACTGACACAATTTCCTTCTTTGTCAACATAGACAATTCCATGCATCTGCCCTGTGAGCCCAATCCGCTCAACATGCGGATACTTCTCCAGGAAATAATCCAGCAGATTCACTGCTCTTTCTACAATTTCTTTTGCATACTGTATTCTTTCCCATTCATTTCCGGTTTCGATAAAGCAACCGTTCTCTACAGTTTTTGCCTCCAGAATCTTTGCCTGTCCGTTTTCCTCTTTTTCCAGAACAACACCGCTTATCGTTGTTGTCCCAATGTCAATCCCCGCCGTTTTCACAGTCCAAACTCTTCTGCCAGTTTCTTAAACTCCGGCAGGGAATTAATAATAGTATCATAAGATACACAATAAGCCAGTCTCACATAACCCGGGCAGGCAAAGGAACTTCCCGGAACCATGAGAATATTATATTTCTTTCCAGCTTCGCAGAACGCTTTTTCATCTGCTACCGGTGATTTCACAAAGAGGTAGAATGCACCCTGGGGTTTGATGCACTCGAATCCGCATTCTTTCAGTCCATTGTATAATGCCAGACGGTTCTTGTCATATGCAGCTACATCCACTTCTGCATCTACACATTTGGCAATCACCTTCTGCATCAGGGATGGGGCGTTGACACATCCGATAGTACGGTTGGCAATAGCCACAGCAGTAATAAGTTCTTCACTGCCATCCGCTTCATCCGGAATTACCAGATAACCAATACGCTCTCCCGGAAGAGACAAAGATTTACTGTAAGAATAACCAACAATAGTGTTGTCGTAATATTTTGTCAGATACGGAACCTTTACACCATCATAAGCCAGCTCTCTGTATGGCTCATCAGAGATCAGATAGATCACACTTCCAAATTCCTGCTGCTTTTTCTCAAGAATTGCTGCCAGTTTCTTAATGGTTTCTTCAGAATATACAACACCAGTGGGGTTATGAGGTGTATTTACGATCACTGCCCTTGTCTTTGCCGTAATCTTCTGCTCAAACTCCTCAAGATTCGGCTGGAATGTGGTAGTATCCGGAGAGATTTCCACAAGCTTGCCATCAAAATTACGCACATATGCACCATATTCCAAAAAGTATGGTGCAAAAACAATCACTTCTTCCTCAGGATTCAGAATCGTCTTGAAAATCACATTCAGACCGCTGGCTGCTCCAACTGTCATAATCAGATTCTTCGCCGCAAACTTTGTCCCAAAGCGACGGTTCAGAGATTCTGCAATTGTCTGGCGCACATCCTCAAATCCTGCATTACTCATATAGCCATGAAGCACTGTCGGCTCCACTTCATTCACCAGATCTATAATAGCCTCCTTCACACACTCCGGCGCCGGAACGCTCGGATTTCCAAGACTGAAATCATAAACTTTGTCCGCACCGTAAATGGCTCTGAGACGATTTCCCTCCTCAAACATCATACGGATGGCTGAATTATTTTTTACATAAGGTTTCATTTTTTCTGCTATCATAACATATTCGCTCCTGTCCAAATAATCCCGGCAAACCACCGAAATTCAAAATAATATCGCAACTGCCCACTTTCCCTTACAGTCGCATAATCTATTTCTATTTTAACCTCATCATGGTAAAGTGTCAATGTGTGACAATATACTATATTCCATCTTTTAACCGAAATCAAGTGGATAAAATCATCCACTTCGCTACACAGTTATTCAGAAGGAATGTTTGCGCTCCTCCTGATACAAGCAAGTCCCCACTCACTTCTTATTGCTTTTCGCAACCTCCGCAGGGGACTTACCTGATTCGGTTAAAGTGTATTTAAAAGATCCAACCACCAGCATAGAAAAATAATTTATTTCATGTGCATTTGCAGGATATTTAGATATTCTTAGCTGGTCAAAATCTGCGTTATGAGAAAAATGACACACTGTCTGAGCGAAGCGAGTTTGTGGCATTTTTCTCATGCCTTTAGCAGATTTTTAACAGCTTAGAATATCTTAATGTCCGAAACCGCACATGAAATAAATTATTTTTCTATGCGTCCCTCCTTCAAATCCCTCCCTCAAATTCTTCCCACTATATCCCTAAAAAACCATATCACAAACAAAAAAGACCGACAGTCTCCCCTCCCGGATTTCCTGTCAGTCTTTTAATAACTCTTATTTTCTCAGCTCTTCACACTCAAACGCACCAACGCCCTCTGCAGCTTAGCCTCCACAATCTTATAATCATGATCACTCAAACCACCTTTGGCGATCATCTCCTCAGCTCTTTTCTTAGCTTCCTGCGCGCGCTGCTCATCAATATCCTCTTTCCACTCCCAGGTAGTTGCAAGGACACGACACTTTCCGTTCATAACAGAAAGCATCCCACCAATACAGGCTGCGGTTCGTCTGCTGCCGTCTTCCATTACCACACTTGCTTCACCCATTCCCAGGGCAGTACAGTAATTACAGTGTCTGGCAAGAATAGCCAGATCACCACTGACAGTTCTGCAGATCACACGCTCCACATTACCTTCAAAGAGCAATCCGTCCGGTGTTCCGATTCTCAACGGGAAAGTACTCATAGGACATTTCCCCCTTTACTGATTCTTGGCTTTTTCAAACACTTCATCGATGGTTCCCACAAACAGGAAATAACTCTCAGGAATGTCATCACACTCACCGTTCAGGATCATTCTAAATCCTCTCAGTGTTTCCTTCAGAGGAACATATTTACCAGGCATACCTGTGAACTGTTCTGCTACAGAGAAGCTCTGTGACAGGAATCTCTGAACCTTACGGGCACGGCTTACAGTACGTTTGTCTTCCTCAGACAACTCATCCATACCCATGATGGCAATGATATCCTGAAGCTCTTTGTAACGCTGAAGAACTCTCTGTACTGATCTGGCAATCTCATAATGCTCTGTTCCTACGATCTCAGGAGAAAGGATACGGCTTGTGGAATCCAGAGGATCAACAGCCGGATAAATACCCTGGCTAGAGATCTCACGGGAAAGTACAGTTGTTGCATCCAGATGTGAGAATGTAGTTGCAGGAGCCGGGTCAGTCAGGTCATCGGCAGGCACATATACAGCCTGTACAGATGTGATGGAACCCTTTCTTGTGGAAGTAATTCGTTCCTGCAGGTTACCCATTTCAGTTGCCAGTGTAGGCTGATAACCTACGGCTGAAGGCATACGTCCCAGAAGAGCAGACACCTCAGAACCTGCCTGTGTAAAACGGAAAATATTGTCAATAAAGAGGAGCACATCCTGGTTCTTCTCATCACGGAAGTATTCCGCCATGGTAAGTCCGGAAAGTCCAACTCTCATACGTGCTCCGGGCGGCTCGTTCATCTGACCGTAAACCAGCGCAGTCTTGTCGATAACTCCACTTTCTTTCATTTCATTGTAAAGGTCATTTCCCTCACGTGTACGCTCTCCTACACCTGTAAATACGGAAAGTCCGCCGTGTGCAGTTGCTACGTTGTGGATCAGCTCCATGATAAGAACTGTTTTTCCTACACCTGCACCACCGAAAAGACCGATCTTACCACCCTTTGCATAAGGGCAGATCAGGTCAACGACCTTGATACCTGTCTCCAGGATTTCTGTTGCAGGCATCTGTTCTTCATAAGAAGGAGCCTGACGATGGATAGACCAGCGTTCCTTTGCCTCCGGTGCCGGAAGATTATCTACCGGGTCACCCAGAAGGTTAAATACTCGTCCCAGACATTCTTCACCTACAGGAACAGAAATGGGACCGCCTGTATCCAGAGCTTTGGCACCGCGCACCAGACCGTCAGTAGAATTCATGGCAATACATCTTACCACATCATCACCAACCTGCTGTGCAACCTCGGCAACCAGCTTTGCGCCATCATTATCAATCTCTATGGCATTGAGAAGAGGCGGCAGTTCATCGTGCGCAAAGCGGATATCCAATACCGGACCGATAACCTGCACTACCTCGCCAATGTGTTTTTCACTCATGTTAGTAATCTCCTATCTGTTGGAAATTATATTAAAGACCTTCTGCACCTGCAACAATCTCCGTGATCTCCTGCGTGATGCTGGCCTGACGTGCCCTGTTGTAATACAGATTGAGCTGATCAATCATCTCTTCCGCATTACTTGTGGCTGCATCCATAGCCATACGTCTGGCTGCCAGTTCACTTGCGGTACTTTCGCAGATACCGCCATAAACCAGTCCTGCCAGATATTCCGGAACAATGGCATCAAATACTGTCTCTCCGTCCGGTTCATAGAGGATCAGATTCTTCGTCTCTATCTTACCTCCGCTTTCCTCTCTGATATCAGTCATAGGAAGCATGGAAAATACCTCCGGTTGCTGAGAAAGCATGGAATCAAAGACAGTATAGCATAATTCAATATGACCAAAGGTTCCTTTTCGAAATTCCGTGCAGAGCATATTTGCCATCTCAAAACAGTCCGCCACAGAAATACTTCCCACTTCTGCAAACTGTTCTGTCAGAGCTTCAATCTCCCTCTGGCGGAAATATTCTACTGCTTTCTTTCCAACCGGCAGAACCATGTAGTCCTTACCTTCAGCAGAAGCCTCCAGACATTTGAAAAGGTTTGCATTATATCCGCCTGCCAGTCCTCTGTCACCTGCGATCACTACATAGCAGGTTTTATTGTTGGAAGACTCTTTCGCATAAACGGATGAGAAATCTGTATTCTCCCTTGCAATCTCTTTCAATGTCTCATGAAGTTCTGTAAAGTACGGACGGCATACCTCTGCACGTTCCTTTGCCTTACGCAGTTTGGAGGACGCTACAAGCTCCATGGCCTTGGTAATCTGCATGGTACTCTGTACACTCTTGATACGCAGCTTTACCGCTTTCATATTCGAAGCCATACGATACCCTCCTAATCACTTTATTTCTCAGGTCTTGTATTCAGGAAGTTCTCTGTATACGCATCCAGTACGCTGCGAAGCTTCTGCTCTGTTTCCTGCTCCAGCTTACCTGTTGAGCGAATCTCCTGCATAACCTCTACGCCTGCTGCATCTGTATCCAGATAGGTATATAATCCTGATTCATATACATTTACGTCTTCCACTTTTACTGATTCCAGAACACCCTTTGTAACCGCATAAAGGATCGCAACCTGCTTCTCTACAGGAACCGGTGCATTCTGGTTCTGTTTCAGAACTTCCACAATACGTGCACCCTGTTCCAGACGTGCCTTTGTATCAGCATCCAGATCAGAGCCAAACTGTGCGAAGCTCTGCAGTTCACGGTACTGGGAATAAATCAGTTTCAGTGTTCCTGCTACCTTCTTCATTGCCTTGATCTGCGCATCACCACCAACTCGTGATACGGAGATACCCGGGTTTACAGCAGGCATGATTCCTGAGTGGAACAACTCTGTCTCCAGGAAAATCTGTCCATCTGTAATAGAAATAACGTTAGTAGGAATATAGGCAGATACGTCACCTGCCTGTGTCTCGATGATCGGCAGTGCTGTCATAGAGCCGCCGCCATGTTCATCATCCAGCTTCGCTGCACGTTCCAGAAGTCTGGAATGCAGATAGAAAACGTCACCCGGATATGCCTCACGTCCGGGCGGACGACGGATCAGCAGGGAAAGTGCACGGTATGCAACTGCATGCTTACTTAAATCATCATAGATGATCAGCACATCTTTTCCCTTATTCATAAAGTATTCACCCATTGCACATCCGGAATAGGGTGCTATATACTGCAGCGGGCTTGACTCAGATGCTGTAGCTGCCACAACGATAGTATAATCCATTGCGCCGTTTCTGGTCAGGTTCTCTACTAATGTAGCTACTGTGGAACGCTTCTGTCCAATGGCTACATAAATACAGATCACATCTTTTCCCTTCTGGTTAATGATGGTATCTGTAGCAATTGTAGTTTTACCAGTCTGGCGGTCACCAATGATCAATTCTCGCTGTCCACGTCCGATAGGAATCATGGAGTCGATGGCTTTGATACCGGTCTGGAGAGGCTGATATACAGATCTTCTCTCACAGATTCCAGGTGCCTTGCTCTCAATCGGCCGGAATTCTTTTGTATCAATCGGGCCTGCTCCGTCAATTGGCTGTCCCAGTGCATTTACAACACGCCCAACCATGGCGTCACCTACAGGTACAGACACGACCTTGCCTGTACGCTTTACGGTCTGACCCTCACCAATGTTCTCATCTGAACCAAAGATTACGATGGAGACACTGTTCTCCTCCAGGTTCTGTGCCATACCGAAGCTTCCGTCCTCAAATTCCAGAAGTTCTCCTGACATACAGTTTACCAGTCCGCTGGCTCTGGCAATACCGTCCCCAACCATAAGGATCGTACCTGTCTCGTTCTGTTGAATGGCATTTTCGTAATATTTTATCTGGCTTCGGATGACCTTGGATATTTCCTCAGGTTTTAATTGCATGTTTCCATTCCATCCTTTTATATTCTATTATTTTGCGCTGTCTGAATTCAGAAATTTAAAGATTTTTCATATCCATATGTCAAATACCCATACAGTACGATTCTCAAATCCGGAATCCAGTTCCTTATACTACCAATTCATTCAGTTTCTTCGAAATACCGGAAATGCGGCTCTGTACTGTACCGTCGAGCTGTACGCCCTCCAGTTCCACGCGAAGTCCGCCAAGAACAGATGCATCTGTCTTCTGAACCAGATACACTTTCTTTCCGCTTAGCTTCTCAAGCTTCGCTTTCAGAGCTTCCATCTGAGTCTCACTGAGCTTCACTGCACTGGTAACCACTGCCTCCGCAATTCCATGTGCACTGTTGTAGCGTCTGATAAACTCTTCGCAGCATCCGGCAAACTCTCTCAGAATCTTGCGTTCACACAATATTTTCAGAAAATTCACCAGATATCTCTCTGCCTGCCCTCCGAAAGCCTCTTCAATCATCTTAAGTCTCTCATCTTCAGGAATTGCCGGTTCTCCCAGCAATTTCAGATATCCCGGATTCTCCCTGAAAATCTGTCTGATCGCGATCATCTGCTCCATGATCTGTCCATCGAGCTTTTCTTCAGCGGCAAGGTCATACAGACTTCCGCCGTAAACTCTGGCAGTTTTTGTCATGATGCCTCACCTACATTCTCAATAAACTCATCAATCAGTTTTGCATGATCCTCTTCACTAATTTCGCGCTCGATCACTTTTCCGGCAATCTCAACAGCCATACCGCCGATTTCTCCCTTGATCTCGTTGACTGCCTTACGTTTCTCCTGTGCAATGTCTTTCTCTGCCTTCTCTTTCATGGCAGTTACCTGACTGGAAGCCTCCTTAAGCATCTCTTCACTCTGGATAGCTGCTGTTTTCTGAGCTGTCATCACAATGTCATTTGCCTTATTCTTGGCTTCCTGCATATTCTTTTCATATTCTGCTTTCATTGCCTGGGCTTCTTCCTTTGCCTTCACTGCATCCTGGATCTGGGCATCCGCTTTTGCTTTGCGCTTTTCCAGCATCTCATTGATGGGCTTGAAGAGGAAACGTTTAATCAGATATACCTGAATAAAAAGGTTGCAAATCGTCGCTATAAAATTCCACGGCACAATTCCAACTAATTCCTGTACCTGCATGTTTGTAACCTCCTGTCTATACTTATGCGGATCATTCTCCGGCTGCTGCCGGAATTATCCACAGGTTCCGTATCAGATGCCGCTTAATCTGTGATATACGGCATCTCAGCTGTTTTTATCAGCTCAGGAAGTTCATGAACATACCAGGTGCAACGAAAATAAGTAACAGACCGGTTACGAAACCGTAGATACCTGTTGTCTCTGCGATGGCACATCCAAGAAGCATGGTAGAAGTAACATCACCCTTGCACTCAGGCTGACGTCCGATTGCTTCCAGTGCCTTTGCTACTGCGTTACCTTCACCAATACCAGGTCCGATACCTGCGATCAGCGCACATCCTGCTCCAATTGCACATCCTGCTAATGCGATACCTTTTGCCAATAACTGAAAATCCATATTAAAACCCTCCTGTTAAAAATAATCTGCAGCTTTTTCCCCTTTGCTGCGGTATTAATTTTTCTGCTGTATTTCAGCATTCTTTGCGGTTATCACCGCTGCCGTTTTGCTCCGGCAAATCATGTTTCTGCTACTCTTCTGCTGCATTTGCAATGTACATTACGGTCAACATACAGAAGATAAACGCCTGCATAACTCCCGAAAACCAGTCAAAATAGACCGATGTTATCGCAGGTACACCGACATCAAGAATCGGTATCTTTGACAGTACATCTCCCAATGCACCCGGGATCAGGCCCAGAAGTGCGGAACTTGCAACTGCCAGTGCCCCATAGATCAGGCCATTGATTACCACACCGGAAAGGATATTTCCGAAATGACGACACGCCATACTGACAGGTGTAGCCAGCTCGGAAAGAATATTAAACGGTGTCATAACTGCGATCGGGGTTGTAAATCCTTTCAGATAACCGCCAAATCCGCTGGTCTTTATCTTCTGTGCTGTGATCATAATGAAAACCACAACTGCCCATGCAGCCTCAGTAGAAAGGTCTGCTGTAGGGCTTCGAAGTCCGATCAGACTGATCAGGTTGGAAACCACGCTGGTTGCAAAAAGTGCTGCAACAAATGGTATCAGGTATCTGAATTTCTCACCCATATTTCCGATTACAAAGCTGTTGGCCTTCTCTACAATGAGCTCTGCCACAGCCTGACGTTTGGAAATGTTCTCTTCTTTCAGATCATGTGTCAGCCAGATACACAAACCTGTTATGAGTATCATAACAATCCAGCTTACCACCATTGTCTCACTGAGTCTTAATGGTCCGAGAACAGGCACATCAATGGGTAATGTAAAGAATATCCTTGCCCCGCTGATATCCAATTCCATACTCTTTATTCACCTCCCGTCTCTCCCGGTACTGTTCCGGTTTGATATAGAAATACCTATTTGTTAGTATGAAAAATTCCTGCAATTTTAATTCCTGTTCCGGGAAATAAAAGAGGAACGATTCCTGCCACAAAATGAAAACAGGGTGCCACGATTGCCAGGATCACCCACAACATCTGGATCAGCATTCTCTGGGAGTAACTTGCTTTGATCCTCATTCTCGCTGTGTCCTCATCTGTTGCTGCAGCTGCTTTCTGCACTGCAAGTCCCATAAAAAAGAAATTAAGGACTGCCACACATGCTCCCACTGCCCCTCCAAGAAATACCGTATAATCAAACGGTACTTTCTGCGGCATGAAAGCATGCAGCACTCCAAACACGATCCACATCAGAATCAGCCCGATTCCGGTGATGGCAGCTACCTTCCCGGTTTCCTTCTTTACGGCAGGCTGAACATTTTCTATAATACTCATACAAATCTCCCTTCTATTCCCATATCATTTTATCCCACATATTTACTCTGACCATAAATCTAAAGATGTCTGTTAAATGATACTTTGTTTTTTCTCTTTTTGTTCTCTTTCCTCTGCTGTCTGTTAATAGAAAGATAAAATTTATATGCCACTGTCCCTGAACCTCCAAGACCAAAGAAAAAACCGGGGATATATACCCATCCTCCAGCTCCGGTCTTAGAAACAATCAGCCAGCATACTGCCAGACATATCAGGACAGGGGTTATGAGAGACAGTCCAAGCTGCGACAACATGGTGACATTTCTGATGATCTCTGACCATTGTTTCATTTTCTTCTCCTTTTTGCTTAATTTTTGCATATATTTTCAAGAATTTATAGTCAAATTTTATCATATATTCTTTAAAATTACAATCTTATTAAACAATTTTATCAAATATTTTTTGTCCATCCAATATTTTTTTGTTATTTTTATGTCGTGTATGTGATTATATCATCAATATAAATCTTTTTATACAGTCAAAGCTTCTGATCTATTTATATTTTTTAAAACGGAAGAAGTACAAAAAAAGCACGAAAACAACTCTTCACTGTTTTCATGCTTTCTCTTTCGTATATAATTCTGCCTTATATATAACAAATTCCGTATTACTATTCTGCATAAAGATATGCACTGCTGTCCGGATCATCAAGATTCTCTGCATCAATCCATGCCGGATTCAAAAGCAGTTCTTTCTCAATTGTCACAGATTTTTTTGGAGCCGTAGTTTCCACTGCTGCCCAGATTGTCTGATATCCCATCGCATAAGACTGCTGGGAAACACATCCAATCTCTTCCCCGTTTCGGATAGCTTCCTGCTGTTTCGTTGTAGCATCCACACCCACCAGTGCCGGTGCATCCTTCACATCTCCCTTGTCCAGTTCAAGATACATCTCTGTAATATCTGCATTGGTGCAGAATACACCATCCAGTGTAGGATATTTTTCCAGAACTTCCTTCATGGAAGCCTCCATATCATCTACCTGATCAGAATAAATAGTTTCCACAACTTCAATGTCTCCGTACTTCCCGATATTATTCATAAATCCTTCTACACGGTCCTGAACACTCTTTGTCTTCTGCTGTGCGGAAAAAACCGCAACCTTTCCCATCTTTCCAAGTGCACTGCCAAGCTGATAAGCAGCCATCTTTCCTACCTGTACATTATCAGTTCCCCGATATGCCCTCACCAGTTTCTTCTCGGCCACATTAGAATCAAATGCTATAACCGGAATTCCATTCTCCTTTGCAGCTTCAAGCTGTGCCTCACAGGAGTCCATATCACTTGCCGAAATACAAAGAACATCCGGATTCTCTGCAATAACAGCATCTATTGTATTAATCTGAGTTTCTACGTCCTCTTCATTATCAGGGCCTTCAAAAGTCATGGTAATCTGGTCATCTTTTTTATAACCATATGCATTATTAATTTCCTTTACCGCATCCTCCATGCCTTTCTTAACCATCTTCCAATATTCACCTTTGACACATTTGCTTACCACTGCGATCCTTGAACCTGCATGGATTTTTACATCTGTATCAATCTCCGGGATCAACGGACTCTCATCCTCTTCCTTCACTGCTTCTGCCTCTGAATCGGATTCTTCGATAGCGTCTGCCACCAACGGCTGAATTGTTTCTTCCACTTCTGCTTTGCTGCACCCTGTCAGCATTGCCAGCCCTGTTATTAAACTTATCGCTGCTGCCGCCGCTCTTTTCATTTCAATTTCCTCTTCCTTTCAGTGCTAAACCGCACACTGCAGCAATCCCATAAAATAATATCCAATTACTGCAAAACAACAAAATCAGTATCTGTTCCGTAACTTTCACAAAATAATCAGCACCGAACAATTACCGAAAACCTCATAACAGCATATTTCTTTCTACATTATACACACTTTACGAAATTCGTCCAGAGATTTTACAGATTTTTCACTTTTTCACTTTTATACGTAGAAACTACAGAAATGCACTACCCACAGGTTTCACCTGAAATTTCATCTGTTTCTTCGTCACCGGATGCCAGAATCCCAGCTTAGCAGAACAGAGAGCCAGAGGTTCCCGGCCATTCTGACAGGGATTATACTTCCTGTCACCAACCAGAGGCATTCCGGCATATGCCATCTGCACACGGATCTGATGATGTCTTCCTGTATCCAGATAAATCCGAACCAGATTTCTCTCTCCATCATCCCGAACCCCTTCTTCGCTTTTCCATGTTTTCAGAACTTCATATGACAGTATCGCTTTTTTCGCTCCCACAGTTCCCTCCGTAACTACAGCGGAACTGTTAGTCCTGTTATCCTTCTTCAGCCAGTTCACCAGTTTTGCGCTTTTCACCTGTGCATGTCCCTCTGTGATTGCAAGATAAACCTTCTTTATTTTTCCTGTTGTCATCTGTCTGTTCAGATCTGCTGCCGCTTTCGGATTCAGGGCAAACACAAGAACTCCCTCCACCGGCTGATCCAAACGGTGAATAATTCCCAGATATGGTATCTTACCAGGCACCTTCTGAGCAATATAATTCTTCAGAAGACTCTCCATATCCATACTGCCAACACGTGCATTCTGAACTGCGATCCCCGCCGGTTTATGACAGACCAGAATATCTTTATCTTCATATAAAATATAGTCTCTGATATCTTTTATCCACATAAAAAAACTCTCCTTTTCATGGAGAGTATATCCCAAAATTGCCTTATACGCAACAGACAAAACAATAAATAAGCACTGCTAAAAAGAATACACGAGTACCATTCAAAACGGTCATCACTTTTTACTTTTCTTAATTTCAAAAATGATGACCGTTTCAATGTTCTTCGTTATTCAATTTATTTTCCTCTTAGTATTCTTTCTATAATAATATGTTATTTACAGACTACTTTATAGGTTTCACTATTAAATTTTTCTATCTTTATTTAAAATTCTTATCCTGTTTCCTGCTCATAATCCATATGTACTGTTTATTAATCTGATTCACATCTGCTTCCATGCTATGATATCAGTTATCCAGTTCATTGGAATTTACTTAGAAAGTTTTATAGATTTCAAATTATAATTTCACGGATTATAATTTATTTTTTCATTTGCGAAATATCGGATACACTTTTTCACCATTTTTTCGTGCTAAGCAATCATAAACTTAACTTCTTAAATTCATAACTGTTTAATTTTCTTATGTGCTTTTCATATGTATTGAACATTAATGGCAGATGTTCTGAACTATGTAAAGTATCACGGAAAAAGTACCTTAATATTTCTCACTCAATATCCTGTAACTTTATGTACCTGATATTCTTCTGATGCAGGATTTCAAACCATATATCAAATTTCATATGCCTCTCAAAACATCGTTCTTACCTTCAGTCTATCTGTTACCTGAACCTCTGCTTTCAGGCTAACTACTGAGATAAGGGTTATGCTCTTCCGATAAATATTTCTTTACATATTTACCAAAATCCCTGTATCAGGTCTGTGACAGATATTCAATATAAGTTATCGCTTCTATAATACCTTTGATACATTTCTTCCTTATCGAACTGTGCGTATATTCTATATAAGGAAATGTTCTTTATACAATCTCCGTATCAGGTCTTTCTTGCAGGAAATGCGATACCCGTCACTCTTATATTGATTAAGTTATAACTTCTTTCCCAATGGAATCACCCGAACCTTTCTTTTATTTTCATCCTTTTCATTGGAACATTTATATATGCTATGAATTGAATGAATTGCTTTGATTATTTAATTCGTTTTCTTGTTTCTTTTGATGGTGTTATAATAACACTCTCTCCATTATTTGTCAATACATTTTTGCATTTTATTTTAATATTTTCTGTTTATAATTGTATGATTTGCATTTATTTTACAATATTTTCATTTATTTAATAATTTTCAGAATATTTTATCTTCTTATGTTTCCGTCAAAACCCTTCCAACACAAAAAAGATGCAGCTAATCCTGACCTGCAAAGAGAGGATTGCTGCATCTTCATTACTTCCTATTTTCGATTATAATTAATCAGACACCCTTTAAGGATAATCTCACGCTCATCATCCGTAAGTTCCCCAAGCGCCACGTCAAACTCCTTCAGTCCTTCAGTACCGACAACATAACCTCTGATCACATCATCCTTCTCCTCCACAGCTTTACGAATCTGCGGGAAGAACAGATAATCTCCGTTTGTAAATGGAAGCTCCCCTTCTTTAATCAGGAATGGAAGCATACCCCAGTTGATCAGATTGGAACGATATCTCTTGGTCGCATACTCATTGGCAATATTTGCCCATCCGCCAAGCACCTTCTGACAGGAAGCAGCCTGCTCACGCGCAGAGCCATCACCTGGTTTTACTGCAAAGATCGTACTTCCCACACCAAGATTCTCCTTGCTCACATCCGGATAATCCTTCCTGATCACATCCATTACAGGCTTCATCTCCGGTAATGCATCAACCGGACATTTGCCCTCCTGAATAGCCTTCTGAGCTTTCTGAACTTCTTTCGCACGACCTACATATGCAGGATCCTTTCTGGAAAGTGTAAACTCTGCCAGTCCAAGTGGATTGGAACGATAGGAAGAAGTTTCACCGGACGGGATCAGCTCGTCTGTTGTAGTAACCGGATCATGAATCTCAGAAACAACCTTCACGATCAGATTCTCCGGAAGAGCTGCCATCTCCGGCCAGTCCTTAATGTTCGGTCCAAACTGAATCTCCACACTCGGATCAGCCACACCCTTACTGTCAAATACACGATTATCATAAATTGTCTTGTCAAAGAAATACTTCTGACCTGTATAACCGCCTGTATAATCCTCAGCAGAAGTCAGGAATCCTTTATTAGCTGCTGTTGCCGCAATAGAACGTGCATCCATAAGTGCAACAGAAGAAATCTGGCCATTCTGGATTTTGGAGCCTTCGCGGTTCGGGAAGTTTCTGGTTGTATGACGGATACTGAATGCATTATTTGCAGGAGTATCGCCGGCGCCAAAGCAAGGTCCGCAAAAAGCAGTCTTCACAACAGCACCAGTTCCAAGAAGTTCTGCCAGAACACCATTCTTGGCCAATTCCATATAAATTGGAGTACTTGCCGGATATACACTCAGTGTAAACGCATCTGCACCGATACTCTTACCTTTAAGGATATCAGCTGCTGCACAGATATTTTCAAATCCGCCGCCTGCACATCCTGCAATAATTCCCTGTTCCACATAAAGTTTACCGTCAATTACTTTATCCCTCAATGTATAGGGAACTTTTCCATCCAGACTGATCTGGGCTCTCTTCTCAACATCTGCCAGAATATCATCCAGATTTGCCTTCAGTTCATCAATTGTATATGTATTACTTGGATGGAACGGCATAGCGATCATTGGTTTGATCTCACCCAGATCAATCTCTACACAACCATCATAATATGCTGTTTCGCCCGGTTTCAGTTCTTTATAATCTTCACTTCTGCCATGAATCTCATAGAACTCCTGAATCTTCTCATCCGTCTGCCAGATAGAGGAAAGACAGGTTGTCTCTGTTGTCATTACATCTACACCAATTCGGAAATCAGCACTTAAATTTGCAACACCAGGTCCTACGAATTCCATAACTTTATTCTTCACATATCCGTTTGCAAAAACTTTGCCGATAATTGCAAGCGCAACGTCCTGAGGACCTACACCCGGGCGTGGAGAACCTGTAAGATAAATGGCCACTACACCTGGCATATTGATATCATAAGTCTGGGAAAGAAGCTGCTTTACAAGCTCCGGTCCGCCTTCACCCATTGCCATGGTTCCCAGCGCACCATAACGTGTATGGCTGTCTGAACCGAGGATCATTTTTCCGCCTGCTGCAAGCATTTCTCTTGCAAACTGATGGATAACTGCCTGATGAGGCGGTACATATACGCCGCCATATTTCTTGGCACAGGTAAGGCCAAACATATGATCATCTTCATTAATAGTACCACCTACTGCACAGAGTGAATTATGACAGTTCGTCAGTACATATGGCACCGGGAACTTCTCAAGTCCTGATGCACGTGCAGTCTGGATAATACCGACAAAAGTGATATCATGAGAAGTCAGCTTATCAAATTTGATCTGAAGTTTCTCCATATTCCCTGAAGTATTGTGTGCTTTCAGAATCGAATAGGCAATTGTATTTTTTGCGGCTTCCTCTTTGGAAACAGGAAGATCTGCCTGAACCTCCGGAACGATCTTCTGACCATTCAGTAAATACACACCGGTATCGTATAATTTCATAATGTCTCCTCCATTCTGTTTTTTTGCATATCACAAATGCAGTTTTTCTCCTGAACCGTCACTTTGACACGCTAATTTATGGAAATTTAGGTTTTATTATAGAATATTCCGCCGAAATAATCAAGTCCAGAGTGTGTTTAAAAAAGACTATACGTATTTTCTCCAAAAACGCCTTATATATAAAGAAATCCCCCAGAAAGTAAGGAGTCACACACCTTCCAGGGGATTCTTGACTGGATTTCAGAAAATACGGATGATATCAGCCCTTAACAGCTCCTGATACCATACCTTTGATAATTTCTTTACTGAATGCAAAATAAAGAATAACAACCGGCGCCATAGTGATCAGCATAGCAGCCATCTGCTTCGGATAATCGGATGCAAACTGTCCCTTAAACTGTGTCAGGGCAAGCGGCACAGTCTGAAGACCAACATCCTTGATCAGAACCAATGCGAAAGAAAACTCGTTCCAGCAACTAAATACCTGAATGATTGCAATGGTTATAAGGATCGGGCGGCAGATTGGAAGAATAATCGTCCATAAAGTATGAGTAAAGTTACTTCCGTCAATTGCTGCAGCCTCTTCCAGCGATACTGGAATGGATTTCACATAGCCCTCTACCAGGAAAATACCGATAGGAAGACCAAAGGATACATACGGAAGAAGCAAAGTAAACCATCTGTTGTTGATTCCGCATTTCTGGAATACTACATAGATAGGAACCAGCAGAGAATGGATGGGTATCAGCATACCCATCAGGAACATGATATATAGCACACGGTTCAGTTTAAAATGAACACGTGCCAGAATATAGCCTACAATAAAACTGAATATAATAATAAGAACAATAGACACGCCTGTAGTTCTTACACTGTTTAACATAGACTGTCCCAGATGGTAATCCTTATTGGAAAGGATTTTGATATAATTAATCAAAGTAGGGGTCTTTGGAAGCCCCATAATATCTGCATTAAATACTCGTTTTTCCTTCAGTGAGGAATACATCATCCACACGATAGGGAAAATACAGGAAAGGGAGAAAATAAGCAGGACCGCATTTATGAGCACAGCTGCAATTCCTTTTCTCACTTTGTGAGTTGCCGGTACATTTGCACTTGAATTCATAAACCTACGCCTCCTTTTCCCTGGTAAGATATTTGATCAGCGCCTGAGAACCACCAATTACCAACAACGACAGTACAAAGATCGCTACTGAAATACAGCTACCATAACCCATATTACTCTGACTAAAGGAAATCTGGTATCCGTACATTGCCATAACCATGGATGCCGTACCCGGGCCACCCTTCGTCATAACATAAATATTATCAAAAGCTTTCATATTACCAGCTACGCAAAGAGTAATACATACAAGCATTGTGTTCTTGATCAATGGCAAGGTAATATACCATGCCGTCTGAAGTCCGTTCGCTCCGTCAATCTGAGCACTTTCAAAAATTTCCGTATCAATAGAAGCAATGGCGGAAAGAATAATTACCATATAATAACCTATGTACTGCCAAATCAGAGGAATTGTTACACAAAGCATAACGATCTTTGGATTATTCAGCCATACCTGGCACAGATCTGCACGTCCGATTGCTTTCAGGAACCAGTTGATCAGACCATATTTGTTATGATAGATCATGTTCCAGATCAAACCAATACATACAGCTGAGATCGTACTTGGGAAAAATCCGAAAGTACGGTGCATACCTTTTAATTTTGTTGCTTTTGCATTAACCAGCAGAACCAGAAGGAAAGCAATGCCAACCTGTCCGATGATACATGCGATTACCAGATAAATATTATGTCCAAAGGACTGCCAGAAAGTAGAATCATGAATCAACTGAACATAGTTTGCAAGTCCGTTAAAGGTTTTTACCGGGCCGCCCTTCCACTCAAAGAAGCTGTATACAAGAGCTGTTACCAGCGGAACGAATACCGTAAAAACAAACATTGCAACCGGCAGACACAGATATAAAATAAGAGTTTTGGTTTTAGGTTTAATTGTCGTCAACATATGCTGCACATCTCCTTCCTAAGCCTCAAAAACCGCTCCGCCCACCGCAGTGGGCAGAACGGTCATTGCTTATAGATTTATATTCTTATTTATATAATCTATTTATAGTTCTCTTCGTATGCTTTCTGAGCATTTGCAGCTACATCTTCCGGAGAGATATCACCATTCATCATAGTCTGAAGATCTGTGTTGAGAACATCCCATACAGCGCTGTTGATGTAGGAGTCATAAATCTCACATTTTGTTGTATCAACATAAGAATAGTTGTAGAAGTCCTGTGTAATCTGATCGAATTTGCTCAGGTCAACATCATCTGTCTTTGTTAATCCGCTAAGTGCATAGTTCTCTGCTACATAAGAGGAGAATGCAGGTCCTGTAAGTTCCTGTGCAAGGTCGATAGCTGCTGCTAATTTATCTGCATCGTCAGCAACCTTAGGATTGATTGCTACTGCATATCCAAGACCGATGTTCTGAGAATCAGGATCCTCTGTTGCATCTGCAGGCTGCGGAAGAACTGCAAAGCCGATGTTGTTGTATTTTTCTTCATCGCTGTCTTTCAGAGTTGCTGCGATATAAGATTCATCCCAGTTACCACCAATAAATGCTGCTGCATCACCGGAGATATAGTACTCACGTGCATCTTCGTTTGTTACAGAGTTGAAGTCCTCATTGAAGATCTTGGTTTCTGTGAACAGATGCTGTGTTTCTGTCAGAGCTTTTACAAATGCTTCGTCAGTAAATTTGGAACCGCTGTTGTCAATCAGACCCTGGAACCAGTCTTTACCTGTGTATCTGTTTCCTAAAGTAGAAAGGAAATCACTGTTTGCCTGCCATTTTCCACCATTACCAAATGCAACAGTATCAATGCCCTGCTCCTGGAAATATTCAGAAGCTTTCTCAACATCTTCCCATGTGGATGGGAATGTATCGTATCCTGCTTCTTTCCACATAGCCTTATCATAGATAACCACTGTACAGGTACCACCTGTCAGTACCGGATATCCATAAAGCTTATCGCCAACCTTAAATGGTGTGAAGTAATCCTGATCATAGTTATCATAATATGGAGAGGCTTTGATGGTGTCTGTCAGATCCATAACCAGTCCCTGATCAGACCATGCTCTTGTATTCATACCCTGAAGTAAGAATACATCCGGAAGGTTGTCTGCTGCTGCAAGTGTAGCGATCTGTGTCTTGTATTCTGCATTTGCAAGAACGTTTTCGTTCAATGTGATATCCGGATGAGCTTCCTGCCATGCTGCAAGAGTTGTACGAAATCCATCAGATCCACCGTTTCCTTCAGACTCCTCTGATGTGGAGTAATGCATGATCTCAAGCTCTCCCTTGTAAGCCAGATCATTCTTTGCAACCTCTGTAGCTGCGCTTACGCCTGTAGCGCCTACCATTGATACAACTGTTGCTGCTGCAAGTGCAACTGCCATGACTTTTTTCTTCATTGTGTGACCTCCTTTTTTAATAAATGATTTGTTTGGTGTGTGGTGTTTCTCCATTCTTATATGGTTTCGAAACACGTTATCGATCAAGTTTTGTTTGTTTCGTTCTACTTAATCGTTTTCTTTCCTTTATTAAACAGCATATATACGGATTTGTCAATGGTATTTTTGCTTAAATTATGCTTTTCATATAAAATGTATTATTTTTAATCCAATTATTTGTGTATTTTTACTTTTTTCAATTTTTATCCATATCTCTGTTGCACGTATATTTTTCGACATCTTTCACTGTTCTTTATAATTTTTTAAATTTTAGCTTAAACGTTTTCGTTGCAATTCTGATGATAAGCTATTTCTGTTATTACCGTCTGTATTCCTTTACTTTCAATAAGAAATCCGTTATACTTGAAGTCGCTTACAGCAGGTCAGGCAGATATTTGAATTAAGATTTCTGTCGCCTGTGGCAGTTCTGACAGGGAGGTATTATTAATATGTTCCGTTTATGGGGAAAAATATGGAAAGACAATCACTTACTAAAAGATACTGTGATTTGCGATGACTCTGAAGATACCCGGACTCACAAGATTTTCCGTGGTCTAGAAAGTATCTGTTATGAAATGGATCTGGGAAATCCGATCTGGCTCGAATCCACGATCAGACATTTTAAGAAACACGGAAAAGCAAGATTTTATCAGGATAATTTTATAGAGCAGATTGATTTCGATTATCTGGAAATTCAGGTAATTGAGGAAGATGACTAATCAGCCGGCCATGAAATGCGTACAGGACCAGAAACTCTATGTTATACACGTTGTTTCTGATCCTGTTCAAAAATACTTTCCACATTTATTTCATAAATTCTCTTATGATTTCTCTCATAATTTCTTCTTCCTCCGGTGTCAGCATCATGCTGAAATGACTTCCGGCGGCGGCTGTCTGGCGGATGCTTTGTGCAATATGTTCAACAATTTCTTCTTTCTCTGCTTCGTTGGGTTTCTCTGCCACCGGCACTTCTTCCACCCATGTCCGCACATGCTCCACATAATCAGAAAGAGTATTTATAAGCAATTCTTCTCTGTATGTAAAATCCAGTGCCTGCCTCAGCAGAAGCAATATGGCCGGGATCAGTGCACCCACATACAAATATGCCAGAGGCATTCCGTCCCATTTGGTGTTCCCTGACGACAGAAAAAATGCCAGTCCAAGAAGTACGGTGCAGAAAAGCGACGGATACCACACCAGCCGGTTCATACGGTTTAACAGCTTGTCTCTTGTTTTCCAGAGTTTCATCCATTTCTCTTTAAGATTTGATCTTACATCTGTATTTTTTCTGATCAGTCTTCGGTAAGTAAGATGTGTGGCCAACATCCCCAGTGTGCCAAATCCGCCCAGCACTAACATGGCATAAAGCAGGAGATGCAGATTCATGATTTTCTCCAGCATAACATCCTCCTAATCCAAGCGGATAAAATCATCCGCTTCGCTGCTTGCTCATAACTGATGAGTCTATTATACTGCCATCCACAGTCTGTGAAAATAAAAATCGTTCGTCAAATTCTTACATATTTTCCAGTTTTGCAACTACTTCTTCAAATTTCATGAAATGGGATGCTTTCACAAGAACAGTATCCCCACTCTGAACATAACCTTCCAGATGTTCCAGCAGTTTTTCTCTGTCCGGCTCATAGATGACTTTCAGATCCGGATTTGTCTGCTGTGCTCTGTCTGCCATATTTTTGCACAATTTACCGGCACAGATAAGAACATCAATATCACATTTACCTGCATGTTCTCCAACTTCTTCATGAAGCTGTATTTCATTCTCGCCAAGTTCACCCATATCTCCAAGGATTGCAACTCTGCGTCCTGCACCATCCTGCAGAACATCCAAAGATGCCTTCATGGACATAGGATTCGCATTATAGCAGTCATCTACGATCAGAAATTTATCCGTTTCAATCATTCTGAAACGACCGCTGATCGGTTCCAGACTCTCAATCCCTGCTTTAATCTGCTCAGTTGTAAGCCCGTAAATATTTCCGACTGCTGCAGCCGCCAGCGCATTATATACCATATGGCGGCCCGGCATCGGGATATCAACTGTAAATGCATTATCTCCCAGATGGATGGTACAGGTCATTCCCTTTAACCCCCTGCTTACGATCTCATCACCGTAAACCTGGCATCCATTGCCCATTCCGAAAAATACAGGTTTTACTTCTTTGTATCCTTTTACTGTAGCAAGTTTGTCATCATCACCATTCAATACAATGTGTCCGTCCGGTCTGAGAAATTGAAAAATCTCTGTTTTTGCTTTCAGAACTCCGTCTCTGTTCCCCAGATTCTCTAGATGGCAGGTACCAATGTTTGTGATCACACAGGTGTCCGGTCTTGCAATCTGCGCAAGTCTGGTCATCTCTCCGAAATCACTGATTCCCATCTCCAGAACTGCAATTTCATCTTCATCACGCAGCCGAAACACCGTCAGCGGCAGACCAAGTTCATTATTAAAGTTTCCCTGTGTTTTCAGAGTGCGGTATTTCTGACTCAGGACAGATGCGATTACTTCTTTTGTACTTGTTTTTCCAACACTTCCGGTGATTCCCACAACCGGAATCTGAAGCTGTTTTAAGTAAAATTCCGCAATATCCTTTACTGCCTGAAGAGAGGATTCTACTACAATATACGGAAAATCAGCATTTTCAAGTACACGTTCTGACAAAGTTGCCAGTGCCCCTGCCCCCATCACCTGCTGAATAAATTTATGAGCATCCACACGTTCACCCACAATAGGCACAAACAGGCATCCTTCTTCTGCTTTTCTGCTGTCTGTAGTAACAGAGATTACTTCTTCCTGCAGTTTATCTGCCGGACCATAGTAAGTACCGCCGCATACACGGGCGATATTTTCAAGAGTTAAGTTTTTCATAATATTTTATATATCTTCTTTCCTGTCAGTTATCATGTCTTTAACTTAAAAAATCATTTATATTTTTTCATGGAAACTTCAATCAGTTTCTCACATAAGGTCGGATAATCGATTCCCAGCACCTTTGCCTCCTGTGGAATCAGACTGGTCGGAGTCATTCCCGGGAGGGTATTTGCCTCCAGACAGTACATATCTCCGTTCTCTTTCATCATGAAATCAAGACGGCAGTACCCTTCCATAAACAGAGCTCTGGCTCCTGCTTCCGCATAATGCTGCATTTTCTCCGTAAGTTCCGGTGAAATTTCAGCAGGACAGGTCTCAATTGTAGAACCTGCCTGATATTTATTCTTATAGTCATAGAATCCCTGAAGCGGAGCGATCTCGATGATCGGATAAGCTTTTCCATCCACAACTGCCACTGAAAATTCACGGCCTTTGATATATTCTTCAATCACAACTTCATTTTCATAAGAATAGGCATCCTTGAGAGCCTGCTCATACTCTGCCTGGTTGTTTACAATATAAACACCCACACTGGAACCGCCACAGCAGGTTTTTACAACTACAGGAAATTCCATTCCAAATGCTTTCAGATCTGTGGTCATTTCTTCTTTTACCATAGATACTCCGCGTGGTGTTGGCACATTATTCATCAGAAACATCTGCTTGGTGATCCCTTTATCCATTGCCATAGCGCTGCTTAAATAGCCGGTTCCTGTATATTTGATTCCCATCAGGTCAAATGTTGCCTGCACTTTTCCGTCTTCTCCGTTCGCACCATGAAGTCCAAGGAAAACAATGTCAGCCTCTTCGCAGAGCTTCAGCACATTCGGTCCGAAGAAGCTTCTTCGCTCTTTTTTCATCTGCTCAATCCTGTCATTAAATGACGATATATATTCTGATGCCGCATCTACATCATACTCTGACGGGAACGGATTTTCCCAGTCTGCATTCTCAATACCGCAGAAAATATCCACAAGAATTGCCTGATGCCCTTTCTGTCGTAATGCTTTACATATTCCTGTTCCTGATGTGATGGAAACAGTACGTTCTGTACTTGTTCCTCCTGATAATACTACAATCTTCATTACTCTTCTCCTTTATTCATAAATAACAACCGGTGTATTCTTCTCAACATTGTTGTAAATGATCTGCATCTGATCAGCCGGCGCACAGATACTTCCATGAGTTCCTTCAAATTCATAAAGCTGTTCTCCGAAAGCTGTTCTCCACGGAGCATCATTGATTCCCAGATTCTCATCAAACGGAATCCAGTAATTTACTGCCGAAGGATAATCTTCCCCATTTACAGTATATCCACTCTTTATCTCGCCCGTTGTATAACAGCCTGCCGGAGTTGCACAATTGGGTACAAATGGGTTTCCGGATACGATCTGCGCATCTGCGATTGGTGTTCCATCTTTATAGAATACCATTCTCTGGGCTGTCAGGTCAATCTCTATATACGTATATCCGATATCATTTGTTTTTCTGACCAGACCTTTATGAGAATAAACAGGTTCTCTGACCTGGGTTTCCTCGTTTTTGATCAGTCTGGTAAGCTCCTTTACCTCCTCTTTCTGATCAATCTTCCAACCATAATTGCCTCCGCCAACAGTAATCCCACGACCATCATATGCATTAAATGTTCTCTCTGTTCCAACTGTGTCATATTTAGCTGCCAGTTCACTGATATATGCCTCTATCTGCTTTTGGTCAAGTATGTAAAGACCGTTTTCATCTGTTGTCAGCCAGTTTTTAATTGTATCTCTGTCTACTGTCTCTGTGCGGTCATCAAAATCATAGGTAATCACTACATCCGTAAGTTTATTTATCAGTTCGCAGTTTTTGACCAGTGTTTTATCATTCTGGTAAACTTTGGGATCTTTGTAGCATCCATCCGCTTCCAGATCGATCGGTGTCCTTCCTGTGACAAGGGCATCTATGATGTCCTTATTCGTTTTTTTCGTTTTCAGCGCATTTCCCTGCTGTTCAGGAATGATTACAAACTGATCGTCTTTTTCTTCTATGTGTGCATCTGAAGGTTCTGTCATATTCTCCTGCTGCATACATTTCAGTCCGGATATGGCAGCTTCCATCTTCTTCTCATCATATTTAATGGAAGAGGACACTTCATAATTCCTGTGCTGATTAAAAGCAAGAAACCATGTAAAACGATCCTGATCCCTGATCAGTTTACCAACACTTCCGTCTGAGTCATAGGCTAGTCCCGCCTGCTCTGCTGTTATACTCTCCTGTCCATTATTTCTGGTGTCAATAGTGAGAACATATGCTCCTACTTTCTTTGTGAGCAGATCTTCAGATTCCGATACTGTCATATAAGAGCAGTTGAATCCATTTACCATTGAGCCCGGTAAAAAATGCTCTGTGAAATAATATGCACCATATCCATATACCCCGGCAGTCAGCAGGAGTAAGATTATGATCAGGGTTACCATGATTTTCTTTCTGGTACTCACGGCATCCTCTCCTTTCTTTTTATAAACAGCAACCGCCCGGCAAGGAGTTATGCCGGGCAGTTTTATTATCACATTATTTATCCTGAATGTAAATACGATTATTTTATTTTATGCGTTTTCCAGCAGCTTCTCTACACTTGTAAGTTTAACACAGAGTACGAACACTTCTGCTGCTTTTCCAAGATCCTCAGGAGTCGGGAAGCTTGGTGCAATACGGATGTTGGAGTCTTTCGGATCTTTTCCATATGGGTAGGTTGCACCTGCTCCTGTAAGTACAACACCGGCTTCTTTTGCCTTGGCAACAATAGCTTTTGCACATCCTTCCATTGAATCAAAGGAAATGAAGTATCCGCCATGTGGTTTTGTCCACTCGCCGATTCCAAGACCGCCAAGTTCTCTGTCCAGTGTGTTAAGGACCATTTCAAATTTCGGACGGAGAATTGCTGCATGTTTTCTCATGTGTTCATGAAGACCGTCGATATTTTTGAAAAATTTTACATGGCGTAACTGGTTTAATTTGTCATGTCCGATTGTCTGGATCTGCATGTAGCTGCGGAAATCTTCCAGATTTGCTTTGGAAGCTGCAACTGCTGCAATACCGGAACCCGGGAAACTGACTTTTGATGTTGATGTAAATTTATATACAAGGTCAGGATTTCCTGCTTTTGCACATGCTTCGAGGATTTCTACAAGGAAGTCCTGATTGTCATCATAGAGATGATGGATGCTGTATGCGTTATCCCAGTAGATACGGAAATCAGGCGCTGCCGGTTTCAGATGCGCAAAACGGTCTACTGTCTCTGCTGAGTAAGTGTATCCCTGTGGGTTGGAGTATTTCGGCACACACCAGATTCCTTTGATGGATGCATCTTCACTAACAAGCTTCTCTACCATGTCCATGTCCGGTCCCTGTGGTGTCATTGGCACGTTGATCATTTCGATTCCGAAGAATTCTGTGATCTTAAAATGGCGGTCATATCCTGGTACAGGACAGAGGAATTTTACCTTGTCAAGCTTGCACCATGGGGTATTTCCCATTACACCCTGAGTCATGGAACGGGCAATACTGTCAAACATGACGTTTAAGCTGGAGTTTCCGTAAATGATAATGTGATCAGGATCTACTTCGGACATTTCTCCAAGGAGGCGTTTAGCTTCCGGGATTCCGTCGATAACACCGTAATTACGGCAGTCTACTCCTGTTTCGCACTTGAGGTCTGAGTCGCTGCTTAATACGTCCATTAATCCCATAGAGAGATCAAGCTGGTCTGCTGATGGTTTTCCACGTGACATGTCAAGGGCCAGGCCCTGTGCTTTGATTTCTGCATATTCTTTATCCAGCTGTGCTTTAAGTGTAAGCAGTTCTTCTTTGCTCATGTCGCTGTATTTTTTCATAATATTCCTCCTTGTTCTGCCATGGATGGATGTTTTTATTTTCCGTACAGGGCAATCATTTGTTTTTCCTGCGGCAACATTTTTTGTGCTTTTTACATTTTAGTATGGTAAAGTAGGGTTGTCAAGTGTTTTTATGGAATTGTTAATATTTTACCAAAGCAATCGTTACTGTTCACTCCGTTCTCATTAACATATTCAAAATTTATTCCAGATTGCCTGCGGCAATAGGATTGTCCCGGGATGGCAATGTACGAACAGCAACATAACAAAAAGCAAGTCGAATTTTATCGAAAGTTTCGGCTTGCTTTTTCGAATATGACAGCGTATATTTAAATCAGTTAACAGATCTTTTAACTGTCTTAATTGTTCTTGTCAGGTCATCCTGATATCTTTTCTTAAATTTCAACATCCATTTTTATCCAAGTCAGGCGGATAAAATCATCCGCTTCGCTGCTATAAACTCATAACCAAATGACTGCGAAAGGAGGTTATCCATGTCTATATTTATCCACGCAATTATCGTGATCATGCTTGCTTTGCTGGCTATGGGAATCGGACTGCTGGTTCTCGTATGCTGGGCTTTGGCAGTGTGTGCAGGCAGACGGGATTCTTATCTGGAAAAAGATTACCGGGTGAAATAAAGGAAGTCTGCACATGGACGCTGAGTATTGCCGATAAGTTTATTCATTACTTTTCCATTAAAGTACAGGGTTGCAGAACCGCCTCCATCCAGATTGTAAGCATAGGTACAGCCGTAGGATTTGAAAATATTCACCATATCCCAGTGATTAAGACCAGTATAACTGCCGGTATCTGTTACAAGGAGTACATAATCGTTGGGTTTTACCATTCCTACTGCTGTACGTGGGTAATATTTTTCTGTTTCAGCCCATGGAAGCTGGGTTTCGCCGTCTTTAATAAGAACCGGACCGAAATTATATGTATCTTTCACACCAGCCGCAAGAAGATTTTTTCCCATAAGCCCCTGTACCGGAGTATAAATAGTTCCATCTTTCTTTACTGCCATGACAGAATAGCTTGTCATGTAGTCACCATAGATGATTCCGTTTTTGATACACATACCGAGCGGAGATGGCTTTCCTGTTCCGTAGTCGAAAGCACTGCCGTTTACTCCGATAATGCCGCCATTTGAGGATACTGCATCAGAGGTTGTCTGGCGGGATCCGCCATAGGTTCCGTTGGAAAGAGCAGATTTCAGCTGTCTGGCACTGGATGTTTTTACATGTGCTGCCCAATAGGAAATACCATGGACAGATTTACGTTCAAGTTTAATATTCAGAGTACTGCTTTTATATTGGTACGTGCTGCCGCTTTGAGTAACTGTTGGTTTAGTATCTGTTGGTTTAGTATTTGAAGACTTTATGCGCTGCCCTTTGCTGTTTACATAATATTTACCTATCCAGGTATTTTTTGCCATCACTCCTGTTTTTTTGCTGAAATAGTAATAATATTTACCTATCTTCTGCCAGCCCTTTGCCATGGTAGAATTGCTGAGGAAGTAGTATTTTTTTCCATCCTGAGTAAACCACTGTCTGGCAATTGCTACGCCGGATTCATTGAAATAATAGGTATATTTATCACCCATTGCCCAGCGATTGCGAAACATGGCACCATTTTTACGGTTATAATAGTACTTGTTACCGGAACGTTTCATCCATCCGGTGAAACGTTTACCGTTGGCAATACTGTAGTAATAATAACCTTTGTATTTAAAAGAACCACAGATCAGACGGCCCTTTGAATTATAAAAATAGTAATCTCCATTTATTTTTTGCCATCCCGTTTTCTTCGATGTGATACTGACGGAGGTTCTGTTCTGTTTCACATATGTGGCTGCATTTACGGTAACTGCACGCATACTGATGCCTGCTGCCAGAAACAAGGTCAGTATCAGAAATACTGCCACTTTTCTAAATGATAATTTTCTTTTCATGTCTTTCATCTGCCTTTCCCTGATGTCTGATATACTCGTATAAGGTATATTCGATACATTACCAATCGAGGTATTTTCATAAGCTCTTTTTAATTCTGCATCATATTACCGACAGTTCCAGTTGGTCTCCATGGGGTCATTAAATTTCAGGATATTTGTCAGGTGTAGGGAACGATTTTTCAACATAGAATTCTATAACAAAGTTTATCAGCAAAAGAACTTACGAAAAGTTTATATCAGTAAGTAACAGAATTATTATATCAGATGCATCTTATGAATCTGTAAAGTCAGAAAAACATTGCTTATAATAGCTGTTTTTTATAAAGAAATCCCCATCCGCTGTTTATTATTTTGCAAGTCAGGCGGATATTCGCAAACCGCTTTACTACGCAGCTCTACACCAAATAACTGCTCCGCAGGTGACTTACTTGATTCGGTTAAAACAGCAGACGAGGATATGTTGAGGTTAATAGTTATATGCTCCCTCATAGGCATTGCACCTGTCTAATTTGCGTGACTGATTCTGACAGGAACTGCATCTGTCGCAAAACTCCTGCTCATAACAGGTGGAACAGGCGCATGTCCTGCAGGCTTTGCGGTCATAGCCTGAGGTATTGCCGTGAGGAAGTGTGCTTTCTGTTGCATTACCCATATATATCACCCTCCTTGTGTGCCGGTTACTGTTCATCCAATCTTAAGTAAAGTCCCATGAACGAACAGAGTTCCTTATACCTTGTATTATACGCTCACAGGAAGGGAATACAAGTAATTAATAGTCTGTTTTCTGGTAAAATCTTCCGTTTATGTAATCGGTTTTGATAATATTTACAAAAGCCTTCGGATCGATCTCATGAACCTTCTTTACCAGATATTTCGCTTCTTCTGTAGAGACTACAGAATAGATCATACTGGTCTTCTCGTCTGTGTAACATCCGGTACCTTCAAAACGTGTCGCCGTATGATTGGTAAGTTTGAAAATCTCCTCATAAATCTGATACGGCTCCTTCGTGATAATAAACAGCGTATGCTTCTTATATCTCTGATGCAACATCTGAATCACCTGAGTAGAAGTAAACTGAAAGATAATAGAGTAAAGTGCCCTGTCCCATCCAAAAAGTAAACCTGCCACAGTCAGGATCACTGCATTTCCACACAGAATATAATTCCAGATATCCCTACCATTTTTCTCGGAAAAATAAATCGCAATAAAATCCGTTCCACCTGTACTGGTATTACCGATCAGGCAGAGACTGATACAAAATCCATTAATCAGACCGCCAAAGATACTAATCAGCAATGTATCATAAGTGATCGGCTGACTGGGAATAATATCCGTAAGCAGACCGGAAAGCACGATCACACAGACAGAACTTATCGTAAATTTCTTTCCGATAAATTTCAGACCAATAAATACAGGAATAGAGTTCAGCAGTACATTAATCAGCGTATACGGAACTGCAATCCCCATAAATGTCTGAAAAATATTCTGGAGCAGCAGAGTAAGTCCTGTAAATCCTCCCGGAAAAAGACCGCCTGCACGAACAAATGTCTTAATATTCAACGCCATGATCGTTGCAGCCAGAACCGCACAGCCGTAACGCTTGGCTTCATGTTTTAAATTAAGTTCCTTCATAATTTGAGCTTCCTCCCATCTACTGCTTAGCGCGTGTTTGAAAAATCATTTTCGCAACCCCTGCAAGAGATTTACCTGATTTAGCTAAAAAGCAGATTTCCGTCAATAACAAACAAAAGGAAAAACTTACGCCTCCCATCTTCCAGAAGCACCACAAGGCAGAACCAGCCCGTTAGAACTTACCGGAAGCCCGATTTCCTGAGAATCCACATGTCCGCCGAACTTCTTAAGCTCAGTAGAAAGCATATAAGTAAGAACTGCCGGTGCCAGACCTGTTGTATAAGAATTTATCAGGAAAAACAAAGGCTCATCGCTGAGAATCTTTGTACACAGCTTAATCAGGTCATGGATACAATCCTCAATCTTCCAGATCTCCCCCTTCGGTCCACGTCCATAAGAAGGCGGATCCATAATGATCGCATCATAATGATTCCCTCTGCGGATCTCACGCTCAACAAACTTCACACAGTCATCCACCAGCCAGCGGATCGGAGCATCTCCCAGACCGGAAGCAACCGCATTCTCCTTTGCCCAGGTAACCATACCCTTAGAAGCATCCACATGAGTAACAGAAGCCCCCGCAGCCGCTGCCGCCAGAGTCGCACCACCTGTATATGCAAAAAGATTCAGCACCTTCACCGGACGTCCCGCATTGCGGATCTTATTGCCAAACCAGTCCCAATTCACCGCCTGCTCCGGAAAAAGCCCGGTATGCTTAAAACTAAAAGGTTTCAAATTAAAGGTAAGTCCCTTATAATGAATATCCCACTGCTGGGGCAGATCAAAAAACTCCCATTCACCGCCGCCTTTCTTACTTCTGTGATAATGCCCGTTCATATGCTTCCAGCCCTTATTCACCTTCGGCGTATCCCATATAACCTGCGGATCCGGCCGCACCAGAAGATAATCCCCCCAACGCTCCAGCTTCTCCCCACAGGAAGTATCAATCACCTCATAATCTTTCCATCCATCTGCAATCCACATTGTATCATAATCCTCCTAAAATAAACGCATAATAAGTTACGATTGTACTACATATCCAACCATTAGTAAAGCCATATTTCTCACATAACTTCCATTGTGTAAAGTATAAAATAAAACTCTCCCCGTGGCAAGTAAACCATCATAATTCACAGTTATAAACAAATAAAGTATTACTATTCACTCCAAATCGTTGCCAGTACCCAGCGCGAAACAGCATCCCCTCTGCAAAAACAAAAACAAGCCAGAACCCATCCAAGTCCCAGCTTGTTTCATAATACAATCACTTATTTCGCTTTCTTCTTCATAGAAGCAATCACTGACTGAATCACAATAAAGAAACACAGCAACAGTGAAAGAATAATTCTTACCCACCAGCTTGATAATGTACCCTGTGTAGTGATCAGACTGGAAATGGTACCTTTGATCAATACACCAAACAAAGTACCGATCGGTGTACCAACACCACCAGAAAGAAGCGTACCACCAATAACCGCTGAAGAAATCGCATCCATCTCAAGACCTTTCGCCTGCTCAACGAAACCAGCACAGCTGTTTAAGCAAAACAGGAAACCACCAAGTCCAGCAAGAAAACCATCCAGCACATAAGCCTGGAACATTGTTCTCTTAACATTCAGACCCATCATTAATGCACTCTGACGGTTGCCGCCGATTGCATACAGCTTACGTCCGAATTTACGGTATTTCAGAAGAACTGCAATGATAATAACAACGATCACCGCAATCACTACTGTAGGAGGAATATAAGCCGGAATGAATTTTCCCTTCTTATTCGTAGAACCAAAAGGCATATAAAAACGGAAGTTTGCCCACTTCAGGAATAACTCATTCTTAATAGAAATCATATCAGTACTGATGATAGCTGTCATACCACGTCCAAAGAACATACCTGCCAGGGTTACGATAAATGGCTGGATATCCAGATATGCTACCAGAAATCCCTGGACAACACCAAAAGCAACACCAATAAGCAGTGCAACTAAAACTGCCACATATGTATTTACACCCTTGTTTTCCATCAGATCTGCAAGAACCATACAAATAAGAGCTGTTACAGAACCTACGGAAATATCAATACCGCCGGTGATCATTACAATGGTAAGTCCGCATGCAATAACCAGAAGTCCTGCATTAGATACAAACAGATTCAGAAACATCTGCGGTTTTGCAAAACCTTTGTCAGCAAAGATGATCATACCTGCAATATACATTACTGCAAATAAAGCGATTGTTATCAGAAGCAGGAAGCCGTTTCCTGTCATTTTCTTTTTCTGCATTCCATTTGCTTTCATTACTTCTGACCTCCTTCTACTGCCACACTCTTTTTAGCTTTTAAGCCGGCAATATATTTTTTAAATACATCACTCTGCAGAGTAACGATAATGACTACCACGATTGCCTTATAAACAGGAAGCTGGTCAGCCTTTACGTTCATTGCATAAAGTGTTGTGGTCAGAGCCTGAATAGTATAAGCACCGATTACGGAACCGATCAGACTGAATTTACCACCGCCAAGGAAGTTTCCGCCAAGTGCTACTGCAAGGATGGCATCCATTTCCAGGTTAAGACCGATGTTGTTTGCATCTGCAGAATAGATACGGCTGGATGCTACGATTCCGGCAATACCAGCCAGCACACCACAAATAACATAAGTAAGGAATTTGATCATTGTGGAATTTAATCCAACAAGGCGGGCTGCTTTTCCATTAATACCAACGCTTTCAATGTAAAGGCCAAGTGCTGTTTTCTTCAGGATCAGGTAAACAATTAAAACTGTGATGATCGCAAAGAAAATAGGAGTTGGAATCGGACACTTTCCAATGTAACCACCTGCCATCTTAAAAGAATCCACACGAATATAAGTAATCTGTCCATTTGTTACAAGCTGTGCGATACCACGTCCGGCTGTGTAAAGGATCAGAGTTGCAACCATCGGCTGAATATTCAGCCTGGCAACCAGAAATCCATTGAATGCACCACATAATGCAGATGCAAGAAGCGCTGCAATCACTGCAATGATAATCGAGTTCTGATACTCATTTACAGAAACCTGTCCACCGGAAAGGATTTGACAACAAACTGCAGCTGCCACAGCCATGATCGCACCCACACTGATATCCTGTCCACCGGATGCTGCTGTTACCAGTGTCATACCGATTGCAAGAATAACCAGCTCTGAAGCACGGTTGATAACGTCAATGATATAACCATAAAGCACGCCGTTTCGGATTGATACATTAAAGAAGTCCGGTGTCTTGATCACATTGAGCAAAAGTACGGCGATGAGACACACGATAGGAAGAAACAGACGCGCACTTGTTATTTTCTTTAATTTACTCTTATTCATTATTTATCGTCACCTCCGGCAATAGCTTTCATAACTCCGCTCTGGGAAAGTTCATCCTCTTCCAGTTCGCCTACCTTCTGACCATCACGAAGGACTGCCATACGGGAGCAGGTACGGAGCATTTCCTCAACCTCTGAGGAGATAAATGTAACTGCCATTCCCTGATCCGCAAGATCAAGAACCAGTTTCTGAATCTCTGTTTTAGTACCGATATCAATACCTCTGGTCGGCTCATCCAGAATCAGGTAATCCGGATTTGTCAAAAGCCATCTTCCAAGAATAACCTTCTGCTGATTTCCACCGGACAGACTCTTAATCGGGGTTTCACGGCTTGCTGTCTTAATCTGCAACAGTTTAATATACTTATCGGCTGCTTCTTCCATTTCTTTCTTGCTTAATGGATGGAACATACCGCGTTTAGCCTGGAGCGCTATAATAATATTTTCTCTTACAGAAAGATCTGCAATGATACCTTCTGCTTTTCTGTCTTCCGGAAGGTACGCCATACCAAGCTTCATAGCATCCAGAGGACTGTTGATCTTTGCCTCTTTGCCTTTTACCTTAAGGGTTCCAGTCTCAGCCTTGTCTGCACCGTAAATGGCACGTACAAGTTCAGAACGTCCGGAACCGAGAAGTCCGGTAAGACCGATAACCTCTCCTTTATTAATGGTAAGGTCAAATGGCTTAATTGTTCCCTTGTGGGAGATTCCTTTTGCTTCGATAACAGGTTCAGGTTTTGTTTTTTTCTTATCTTTGTGTTCCCCTTTAATATCAGCAAGGTCATCAAAGTCTTTACCCATCATCTTGGCAACCAGCATAACTCGCGGAAGATCCTTTGTCTCATATTCTCCTACCAGTTCGCCGTTACGAAGAACTGTGATCCTGTCGCAGACTGCATATACCTGTTCAAGGAAATGGGTAACAAAGATAATACCTACTCCTTCATCACGAAGTCTTCTCATAAGTACAAACAGCTTCTCAACTTCATCGTCATCCAGTGAGGAAGTTGGCTCATCCAGAATCAGTACACGACATTTCATATCAACTGCACGTGCAATTGCGATCATCTGCTGGATAGCAATAGAGCACTCCTCCAGCATCTGTGTTGGCGGCACATGAATGTCCAGGCTCTCAAGAAGTTTTCCTGAGCGCTCATTCATCTGCTTCCAATCAATCATTCCCATCTTTCTCGGCTCTCTACCGATAAATAAATTCTCGGCTACAGTCAGGTTCGGGCAAAGGTTTACTTCCTGGTACACCGTACTGATACCGTTTGCCTGTGCCTCCTGCGGAGAATGATTTACAATTGCATTGCTGTTTCCGGCCATATGAATAGAACCGCTTTCAAATTCGTGAACACCGGTCAGCACCTTGATCAGTGTTGATTTACCTGCACCGTTCTCACCCATCAGTGCGTGGATCTCACCTTTACGAAGGGTAAAGTCCACATGGGAAAGGGCACGAACGCCAGTGAAATTTTTGGAAATATCGCGCATCTCCAATACTACATTTTGTTCCATAATCTTTCCACCTGCTTTCTATACTGGTTTTTACCCCTCATCGCTGAATTTTTTCAGCAAAGCGGGTTGATTTTTGGCATAAAGGTAGCGTGGTCCGCAACCCGGGTTTCTCCGAATTATGAACCACGCTCCGGATTTACACTAATAATTAGTATGCACGTCCATCAATGATGTCCTGTGTAATAGTTGTTACTTCATAGTCAGCGTCGTCAACTTTGATAGATGTAACTGTATCATCAGCTGCAAACATTTCTTCATCTACATAAGCCTGTTTGTCAACCTCTTCGCCAGCTTCAAGCTTCTCGATGATTTCCTGTACACGTGGTCCGTGTAATGGGTTACACTCTGTATCCAGTGTGATCTTTCCGCTTAATGTATCTGTAAGACCAGCGTTTGTTGTATCGAAGGACATTACAAGAATCTGGCCTTCTTCTCCACCAACTTCGTAGCCTGCTGCTTCGATCGCATCAATTGCACCAAATGCCTCGTTATCATTCTCACAGTAAACAACATCAATGTCATCACCGCTCTGTTTCAGGATAGATTCCATAACTTCCTGACCTTTGGCCTGTGTAAATTCACCTGACTGCTGTGCAAGTGTTGTCCAGTTGTCATGAGCCTCTACTGCATCGTCAAATCCCTGTGTACGTCCGATCTGAGCAGATGCACCGATAGTTCCCTGAATATCAACAAGATTGATTTCTTCATCTCCACGTCCCTTTGCTTCCAGATATGCATCCAGCCATGCCATAGCTTTCTGGCCTTCAAGTTTGAAGTTTGATCCAACCCATGCAGTGTAAAGGCTGTCATCAGATACATCAACCATACGGTCTACGATAATTACAGGGATTCCTGCGTCTTTTGCTTCCTGGAGAACTGTATCCCAACCTGTCTCTGTTACAGGAGCAAGTACGATGTAATCAACTTCCTGCTGGATGAAGTTACGGATTGCTGTTAACTGATTTTCCTGTTTCTGCTGTGCATCGTCGAAGATTAATTCATATCCGTTCTCTTCGCTGAATGTGGATTTCATGGATTCTGTATTAGCTGTACGCCAGTCAGATTCAGCACCTACCTGTGAGAAACCAACTGTGATTGTGTCGTCCGCTGCTGCTACACCCACTGCCGGAACAACGCTCATACCGCATACCATTGTTGCTGTTAATAAAGCTGACACTATTTTTTTCTTCATTTTGTAAATCCTCCCGGTTCATTTAAGATGTCTTTATTATAGTAAAATTCCAGGAAAATTCCATAGAATATTTTCCGCAAAAAGTTTATTCTTCTATCATATTTTGTTCACAATTTATACAAGGTTTGTTTTTTTATTGTGGAAGTTGGATTTTTTATTGTGCATTATAAATATAGAAATAAATTATCAGCTTTCTTTTATATTCACTTTGCACAATTCAGCATTAGTCGACATAATTCATACATTCCATTATTTGGCAGACCTTCGTAAGTCTCTATCAGCAGGCCATAAAACTGTTATTGGATATGAATAAACAATAAAATAATTGACTTTATCCACCTGAATACATAACAAAAGCTGCATATCTGTTAAGATTCTTAACTTCATGCAGCTTTTTCTTTGTTTATCTTGAATTGTTATCCAGGTTAATTTTTTTCGCCATATACACTTCCATAACCGTACCTTCTCCCTCTGTAGAAGAAATCTTCAGTCCATAACCCGGACCATAATAGAGTGCAATTCTCTCTGACACCGCAGCAAGTCCGAACCCGGCACGTTCACCGGTACGGATGGCTTCCTGTACTTCATAAAGACGTTCCGGTGTCATTCCCTGACCATTGTCAGTCACTCTCAGCATCATATCATCTCCCAGATTGAATCCTTCAATAAGAATCTTACCTTTTCCACGCTTATTCTTAATTCCATGATAAAGAGCATTCTCCGCTAACGGCTGCAGAGTAAGCTTCGGCACCATCACTTCATCCAGTTCCGGCGGAATATTAATCTCAAATTCCATAATATCCCTGTATCTTGACTGCTGAATCTCCAGATAACTCAATGTGTGGCGTTTCTCTTCCGACAGCGGAATGATATCCTTCCCCTTCGAAAGCGAAGTGCGGAAAAAAACAGACAGACTTGTGATCATATCCACTGCATCCTGCTGCATACCACCCTCCACCAGCCACACAATAGTGTCCAGTGTATTATACAGAAAATGCGGATTTACCTGTGCCTGGATCAGCTGCAGCTCCGTCATATGCTGTACCTCCTGCTCCTTACGCACATTCTCAAGAAGCCCTTCAATCCTTCCTGCCATCTTTCTGGTACCGGCATCAAGCTCCTGGATTTCAACACTGTCGGCAGATACTGCATTAATAGTTTTGTACTCTCCTTTTCCAACCTTCTTAATATTATGGAGAATTTCAGAAATCGGTTTGGTAATGCTGTATGTCAGACGGAAAGAACGCCGCAGCAGAATAGCCGTAGCAACCAAAATCGCCGCACACATAGTGATGATCGTCAGACGTACATTTCCAGCCAGTTGAGACTCTATCTGCACCAGTTCCGTCGCCTCCTGATAAATATAATTCTGCATTTCTTTCTCAAAGAGCGTGGTCAGGATTTCTGTATTATTTGCCACAAATTCCTGTCGTTCCTGATAATTCTTTATCTCAAGAAGCTGATTCATCCGTTTCTTAAGATTCTCCAGATAGTTAGTCAGATATTTCAGAGAACGCAGGCTTTCCTTCTTTGATGTGGTTTTCTTCAGACTCTCCACAGTACTGATTGCCTTGTCTACCTGCTCTGTCGGCAGCCCGTCCTTACCTTTTCGCCCGATAGTCACATAATAGATATCCATATCCACTTCATCTTTAAAGCTCATATCATTATTGGAATTTCTATAGTTTGCATTATATTCCGAACTCACCGCCAGATTATTAGACAACTGATTATATTCATTTGTATAATGCCAGAAAAAAACAAGAAGCACTATGATCAAAATTGTCATAGGGATCATAGTGCTCAGAAGCATCCACTTCATCTTTGTTTCCAGCTTCTCCTGTTTCTGCTTCATGAATCAGACTTCTCCTCTCGTCTTACGATACTCACTCGGAGTCATTCCCTGAGTTTTCTTAAAAAGATAGCTGAAGTAATGCGCATCCTTATATCCCACTTCCCCTGCAATCTCACTGGAACGTTTGGAAGTACAGCGAAGCAGCTCCTTTGCCTTGTCCATGCGAAGCGAAGTCAGATACTCAATAAATGTCTGTTCCATATTCTGGCTGAAAAGCGCGCTGAAATGATTGGCACTCACATTCGCCGCATGCGCCACTCTATTCAGAGAAATCTCTTCATCCATATAATGTCCATCTATAAAATCTATTGCCTGCTTCAACACACTTCTGTTCTGACTGCCTGCATTTTCATCACGGATTGCAATGGCCCGTTTCAGGACTTCCTCTGCATATGCAATAGATGCTTCTGTAGACTGGCTTGTCTTCCTCACAACATCATCTGTCTCTTCTCTGGACAATTCCGTATCATCATATCCAATTTTCTTAAGAAATGACAGCACAGAAAAACGCACATTCAAAACAACATAGTTACGGAACACCAGTGATTCCATCGGTTCCCTGCCAATAGCATGGAAATAATCATGGACAAAACTGTCTACTTCATCTTCCAGACCGCTGCTTAAAAATTTCTGCAGAATTTCCGGATTCAGGGCATTGATATTCACATTCTTCAGTTGAACAGCTTCTGTTTTTGAAGTATCTGCTGAATTCTCCTTTACCTGCTCAAGCATATTGTAATAAAGAATATGCCCGTCATACAGATAACGGAATGCATAAGTTCTTGCAGCCGTGTGATAACTCTGCTTAATTCTGCTCAGACGGTCTGCCTCCTCGCCGACTGCCACAAACCAGTCCACATTTGCTCTGGTTTCTTCCATGATCTTCTGAATTGTTTCCACACATTCGCATGTATTCTTCTTTATCGTATCTCGCTGCCCCTTGACCAGAATCGCATAACTGAACACCTGATGTCTGAAAAGCATCGCAACCGGATGACTGAGGAAATAATTCTCAATCTTCTTATGTACTTCTGCCTCCCAGTCTGAATATCCTTCCGACGAATTATAACTGCTGTCTGAAGCATCCGGTGTAAAAATCAGAATATTATAAGCCTCTGCCACAATATCAAGATTCAAACGATCTGCTCTCCGATAAATCTCTTCCAGATCAAAGTCCGCTCTCACCAGAGATTCAAAGAAATCACGGCTCGCATTCCTCTCATACTCCTGCATCTCCAGTTTGAATTTCTCATAATATTCCTTCTGCGTCTTCTCATGTTCATAACGATTATGAATCTCCTCCAGACGCTCAATAAATGCATTCTTAGTAATTGGCTTCAGCAGGTAATCCTCCACACCAATACTGATCGCCTGCTTCGCATAGTTAAAGTCATCATAGCCACTAAGAATCACAATCTTAATATCCGGCAACTCCTTCTTCACCAATTTACATAACGTCAGGCCATCCATAAACGGCATCTTAATATCAGTGATCAGAAGATCCGGTTTGCTCTTTAATATCAACGGCAGTGCCATCTCCCCATCAGATGCTTCTCCTGCCAGTTCAAATCCATACTGCTCCCAGGGAATCATCTTCTTAATCATCTCCCTGATCACAACTTCATCCTCTACTAAAAAAGTTTTTAACATCCCTACCACTCTCTCATACTAAAAAAACTACAGCAATCCTCTTAAATATATTATTTACGAGAACTTCTACATATCCATCATACAGGTTAACACCATAACTTTAATACATGTCGCACACTCAGGCAAGTTATTTTTAACAATAAAATGCTTCACACACTTCCTTCCACAATCAATCAACAGCGCGAAACAGCATCTCTCTGTGGGTGAATCTGGAGGGGGCTTAGTAACTCTTAGGCGGAGAAAATCCGCGTTATGAAGAAAAGCAGCAACCTGTCTGAGCGAAGTCGGAGGCGGAGCGAGTTTTGCGTTTTTCTTCATGCTTTTAGCGGATTTTCTCCACCTTAGAGTTACTTAGCCCCCGGAACTGAACCCACAGAGAGATGCTGTTTCGCGCGTCCCCTTATTCAAAGACGAGAAAGTTCCCCATCCGGACAGGGGATGACCGGACAGGGAACTTTCTCTGATAACTTTGGCTAAATTTTGAGTTAATGTTTTTTCTTATTATTAAGTTACTTATTTTTTACAGGAAATAATTCCTCAGCTTTCGGTGCCCAATGTTCTGCATAAGCATCACACTTCGCACAAAGATGCTCCACAGACTCCGGAGATTGCAAATCTGTAGACTTCGCACCGGATTCTTCAACCATCTTACGAAGCTTCTGCGGATTCTCAAGCATCGGGCATGGACGAAGCATATTTTCATTAAACGGCTGACCATCATGATATGCCATGAAAATCGGACTCTTCAATGCTTCCAGCAGAGTATTTTCATAAATATTTGCATTAGAATAATGGATAAATACACATGGGTCTACATCACCATTCGCATTGATATGAAGGTAACGTCTTCCTCCTGCAATACATCCTCCTACATACTGCGCATCATTCTGGAAATCCATTCCAAAAATAGCTTTTGTAGAACGGTACTCTCTGATCTTGTGATACATCTTCTCACGCTGCTGTGGATTCGGCATTAATTCTACTACAGCGTCATTACCTGTCGGCATATAATGGAAAAACCATACAAATAATGCACCACAGTCAATAATGTGATCAAAAAATTCCTCGCTGCTTACACTGTCCACATTTGCAGAAGTATAACAGGTAGATACACCAAACGGAAGTTTATGAGCTTTCAGAAGTTCCATTGCATGCATAACTTTCTGATATACACCTTCTCCACGACGTCCGTCGTTTGCTTCCTCAGAACCTTCCAGGCTGATTGCCGGAACAAAGTTCTTAACACGAAGCATTTCCTGGCAGAATTCTTCGTCGATCAGTGTACCATTTGTAAAGGAAAGGAACTCGCAGTCCGGATATTTCTCGCAGATACGCATCAGGTCTTTCTTACGTACCAGCGGTTCACCACCTGTATATATGTACATATAAGTTCCCATTTTTCTGCCCTGCTCTACAATAGAACAGATGGTGTCAAAATCAAGATTCAATTTGTGACCATACTCTGCTGCCCAGCATCCTGTACAGTGCAGATTACAGGCACTTGTAGGATCAAGAAGGATTGCCCATGGAACATTACAGTTGTTCTCTTCTGCTGTTTCTTCCTGAAGTGCACTTCCTTTTAAGCTGGCATTGATAATAAAGTTTGTAAAGAATGCTTCACGTACTCCTGGATCCAGCTCATAAATCCTCAGGATCAGTTTATACCAGTTGCTGTCCTTATTCTGGATTGCATTACGGATTGCATTTCTCTGTGACTCATACCAGCCATCCGGTACAAATTTATCTACAAGTTCCATCAGTTTTGGTATATTTACTTCCGGGTCCTTCTCCAGATAACCCAGACCTGTCTTAACTGCTGCTGCAAGTGCAGCCTGTTTTGCTTTGTCCATTAATTTCATGTGATTGCTCCTCCTTGTTGTGATGTGATATATATATAAACACCTGTGTATCAGGTATATTTTTATTATTTTATCAATATTCATCCATATCTATGATATCCTGTTTCTGGTTTTTAATAATTTTTACAGTGTAAATCGCCACACAAAGATTCAGAATTCCCTCAAACAGAACCGAAACACCAACCAGGATCATCATGATCTCTGCTGCCTCAAACGGCCTTATCAAAAGTAAAAATCCCAGAACACCGGTCAGAATCGCTACCAGGAGAATCCTCCACCAGAGATTCAGCCCGAATTTCTTTGCATCTATCGACATCTGAATTTTAAATAATGCATCCGCAAGGATCAGAAGTCCAAAGATTCCAAAGATCAGATTCACCACTACGTTCCTGCGTACTATAATAATAATTCCTACTGCTGCCAGCAGCACTCCAAAGGCAAGATCAAACTGAAATGCCAGACAATAGATATCTCTGGAAAAATATCCCAGAATCTTTATCAATCCGTATACAATAAGCATAATCCCTACTGCTGTACAGAAAACTGCCATCGAACAATCCGGCCAGATAATCAGACAGGCACCCAGAACCATAAATAATACAGACATAATAATATAACCATTCTTGGCTAATTTTAACTGCTTCAGTGCATCCATCCTATTGCTCCTCCCTTCTGAAATATACCCGAACCTGTGACTGTCAGGCTCTTGTTTTCATCTCTTTATGGCTGCTATTATAGCTGTGATTTTTTTAACAATAAATAGACAAAAAAAAGCCCATGTCCAAAAAACAGACATAAGCTTAATTTTGTATAATATGAAAATTAAAGGAATTACCTATAACGCTTCTCTCAGATAATACATTTAAGAGAATTGCTATAATAAATATCAGGAACAACAGGTATTTTCACTCTATTCTGATCTGTTCAATACCGCATGTAGCTCCGGGTGCTTTTCAAAAAGCCGGGAAGCCTGACGCATTTCTTCTCCAAAATCAGATTTCAGATTATTATCCAGCCACTCCATCAGAAATCCCATAAACAGACACTTATAATATTGAATCAGAATCCGGATTTCTCCCTCATCAAGATCAAACTGATCTGCATTTTTCCGAAAATATTCCATAATAATATAGTTGGAAATCTCATTCATATAAAAAAGGAACGTATCTTTTTTCACTGATCTGTAAACATTAAACATAACCTTTCTGTTATTTCTCACCAGATCTGCCATTTCTTCCATACATTCCAGAATAGAGGCTCTGTCCTGTGGGTGTTCCAGAATCTCATCCCACTTCTTTTTCAAAATAAACTCCACTACATCCGGAATATCCTTAAAATGATAATAAAAAGTATTTCTGTTTACACCACATCGTTCCACGATATCCTTCACCGTAATCTTAGACATGGGCTTTTCATCCAGCAATTCTGTAAAAGTCTTTGCAATAATTTCCTTTGTAAAACCTGACATATTATCTTTTCCTCATCACTCTTAACACTGTTCTAATCATCAGTAACACTTTTCCTCTGAACAGCCCGCTCCGCATTAAAAAAGTCCACAGATAACCACTTTTATAAAGCAATTATCACCCATCTTTCGCAGGTTCTGAGTATTTTCATAATTATGCCATAAAGGATGTAGTTTTGCAAGCGTTTCTAAAATTGGTCTTACCTATTCGGAATCAGCACAATTTCTTTAATTTCAAGATTATCCGCACCATAATAAAATTTGATATAGTGATTATGACCAAATTCCATATTCAGGATGCGGCTTTCTTTTACCCATTTTCCATTGGTTCCCTGTACTGAAACAGTCATCTTATGAATATTATCCAAAAATACAGAAACCGGAAGCTGAGCCAGCTCACCAAGATCAGATTTCAAAGTAAACTTCATTGTGAAATCACCCATGAACTCGTTAGTCACAGCAATCACATCTGCCTTTCCCTTTGCAGGATGTAATAATGCACCGTCAATTACAATTTTCTGTGTCACCGAATCACTTTCAATACTTACCAGACTTCCGGCATCCACATCGTCCTCTTCCTTTGTATTCATAGCCTCCAGTTCTTCTTTACATATTCTATCTGTCAACAATAAAACAGAAGGACTTTTTAACAGAAATCCCAGGATATTGGCTGCATTCCTCTGCAATTCTCCCACAGTAATTTTTCCTGCATGAAGCATTTCCTCCACATCGTCATTCTCCGGATTGGACTTCGCATCACTCACTACCATATAAATATCATTCTGGGCAGCTACCATAGGAGCTTTCGCAGTTACCTCTGCCTGATGACCCTCATAATTGGACTTCGCCCACCAGTCAGTCATGACAATACCCTGAAATCCCCACTCTTTTCTCAGAATGGTTGTACACAGATCATAGCTACCTGCAGTCCAGAGCCCATTTACACTTCCATAAGTAGTCATTACAGAACGTGCACCACCTTCCTTTACTGCAATCTCAAATCCCTTCAGATAGATCTCTCTCAGACATCTCTCAGACATAACAGAATCAGAAGTACTTCGTCCCACTTCCTGATTATTTCCACAGAAATGCTTAATCGTACTTCCAATTCCGGATTTAGCCATTGCCTTCACCTGAGCCGCACAAATTCTTCCTGTGAGAAGCGGATCCTCAGAAATATATTCAAAATTTCGACCATTCAGTGGATTCCTGTGAATATTCATACCTGGTCCCAGCAGGGAATCAATCTTATTCAGTCGAAGTTCCCTCCCTGTCATTTCATACAGCTCACCCACAAGCTCCGTATTAAAAGTACAGCCCAGCAAAGTTCCATTTGGCAGAGAAAACGCTTTCGTACCGCAATCCATACGAATCCCTGACGGCCCATCCGCGCAGCATCCCACCGGGATTCCAAGAGCCTTCAAAGACTCTGTCACACCGCCAAATGCAGCTGCAGTTCCAGCAGTGACCTTGGGACTGCACATTCCTTCACCGCGGAACATGGCAATCAGATCCGCCTCACTGATCTGTGCCACAAACTCATCCATAGAAACTTTTTTATCCAGTACATCTGCCAGCTTATAGCCTTTATCTCCCGTATACTCCAGAGTCTTCGGCATTCTTTCCTCTCTGCGTTTATGTGGATCTGCTGTGCGGACAGGAACCTCTTCTGTTACTGCCTGATAAGTTCCATCCGCTCTCAGAACGGCTTTCATTCTCCGGAATTTCTCAATCGGTGCATATGCCTCCTGTAACTGTTCTATTACACGTAATTCTTCTTCGTAAATTCCTGCTGATTTCGCACTTCTTACATCACTGCCTGCAAAAATTTCATAAGTTCCCTCTTCCAGAACATAACAGGATTTGTGTCCTGTCACTCCACTGTCATCATAAGAGGCCATATCATATTTGGGAATGATGATAACAAGTTCTTCTTTTTCACCCGGTGCCAGTTCCCGGGTTTTTGCAAATCCGATCAGCTTTCTTGCCGGATTTCCAAGTTTACCCTGCGGTGCTTTTACATAAACCTGTACAACCTCTTTGCCCCTCACATCACCGATATTGGTAACCGTCGCAGCCACTGTGAGTTCATCCTCAGTATTCTTAAAAATCTCCGCCTTTGTCTCAAAATTCGTATAGGACAAACCATATCCAAACGGATACAGCACCTTATCCTTCGCAAATGTCTCAAAATAACGATAACCCACATAAATATCTTCCTTATAATAATTCTTATATGGATCACCAAAATTCTCCGTAGACGGATAATACTCAATCCTCTCAGCAATGGTATCTGTCAGCTTCCCACATGCACACACTTTACCGGTCAGCACATCAGCCACACCATTGCCACCTTCCTGACCACCCTGCCATGCATACAGCACAGCCTGAGGATGATATTTCTCCACCCAACTCATATCAATAATATTTCCAACATTCAGCACCACAACTGTGCACTTACTCACCTCACAGACCCGGCAGATCAAATCCTCCTCCGTCTCCGTCAGACAATAGCTTCCCGGATTCGTATTATTATCCTGATCTTCACCTGCAGTTCTTCCTATAATAATAAGCGAAACATCGTTGCTACGTGCGCAGTCCAGCATTTCCTCTGTAACTTCCATCTCTTTCTGAGACCATGGAACACGACCCCATCCCTGACCTTCATCATAAGGATTCTCTTTAATCCAGTTTGCATAAATACCCAGCAGTTTCTCATCCAGTTGAATCTCTTTACACTCCTTCAGCGCATCCAGAATTCCCACTACATATCTCGTATTCACCAGACCGCCGGAACCAAGTCCGCTTTTATAATAATGAAATGCCATGCGGCCAAAAACAGCCACACTCTCTCCCTCTCTCAAAGGAAGTGCCTGCTTCTCATTCTCCAGCAGCACGCACCCCTCCGCAGCCGCCTGTCTCGCTAACGCCGCATACTTATTCAAATCCAGCCCATACTTATTCATCATAATCCCTCTCCTTTATCAAAGATGTCTGCCTATAGCAATCCTCTTAAAAAGTATCTGAGAAGATCACCACAATTTTCTCCTCTCCATATTATCAAAAAAGCCACCTCCTGAAAACATTAAACCTCTACAATTTACATACAATCTGCCAATACCCAGCGCGAAACAGCATCTCTCGATCAGATAAATCTATTCCATATGCACCTTCGGAAATCTCAAAGTAATCTCCGTTCCATTTCCTTCTTCACTTCTCAGTATAACACTTCCCTTAAGAGCCCCAACTGCATGTTTCACAATCGAAAGCCCAAGTCCTGTACCCCCAATTTCCTTAGAGTGACTCTTATCCACCCTGTAAAACCTCTCAAAAACTCTGTCCTGATCCTCCTTTGGAATGCCCACACCTGTATCTTTTACCACAATCTGAATCTCCTGCGCAGTCTGCGTCAGAAAAACACTCACACTTCCGTCATTCCGGTTATACTTAATCGCATTATCGCAGATATTATAAACCGCCTCTTCCAGAAGTGTACGAACTACCTCCATCTTCATACGTTCCCCACAGATATAAAGATGCACATTCAGCCTCTTCGCCTTTTCCCTTAGACTCTCAAACGCATTTTTACAAACCTGATAAACATCCACAGGCTCCCATACATAAGAAGTCTTCTCCTCATCAAGCTGGGAAATCTGGATTACATCCTCAACCAACTGAAGCAGTCTCTGAGATTCTTTATAAATACGTCCCGCGAACTTTGGAATATCCTCATTCTTCACCAGACCACCCTGCATGATTTCCGCAAATCCAGAAATGGAGGTCAGAGGTGTTTTCAGTTCATGAGAGACATTTGCAGAAAACTCCCTCCGCAGACTCTCTCTCTCCAGCTTCTCCGTCACATTGACAAGCAGCACTACCGCACCTTCGGTTTTCTTATCCCGTATAACAGGATTGGCGATCAGCTGAATATCACTTCCATTTAATTTCAGTACCAGTTCCGTATGTTCTCCACTAAGCACCTGCTCAATGGCATGTCTGAACTCTTCCTCACGATCCAGACAGTAAACACTTTCTCCCTGACACACCCTGTCCATATGAAACAGATTCCATGCACTGGAATTTGCAGAAAGGATCATTGTATATTTATCAATCACGATCAACCCCTCCTGCATATTCTCTGTGATAAGAGAGAACTCTTCCTGCTGCTGTTTCGCCAGTTCCAGTTGATTCTGAATTTCCCGGTTCTGTCTGTGTATCTTACTTAAAAGAGGAGAAAGTTCCTCATAAACCTGATTCTCTTTCGGACTTTCAAGATCCAGCTCATTGATTGGTTTCACAATTCGTTTCGATATCGCAGATGCCATAATTCCTGATAAGATCAGCATCAGACATAAAAGCCCGCATAAAGGAAATATGAGGTTTTCAAACAGCGCCAGTACCGAATCCTGCGTACCGGAAACTCTCAGTACCGTACCATCTTTCAGACGCAATGCATAATAAATGGTTTTCTCAGAAAGTGTATCCGAATATCTTGAAGATTCTCCTGCACCATATTTCTCTGCCTTCTGAAACTCAGTTCTGTCACTGTGATTCTTCATCTCAGAAACATCAGCTTCATTATCAAACAGTACTGTTCCATCCTGATCAATATAAGTAATTCTTGCACTTTTATCCTTAATATTTTTAAGATAATCCACACCCTGCTGCTCCACACCATATGCCAGATAAGCAGCTTCCTTAGACAGCTCTTTCCGCATCTGTCCGTCAAAATTGCTGTAAAGGATTCCCATTACAGCAGCCAGTCCCACAGTCAGAACCAATGCACATACAAACATTATAGATTTAAAGATTTTTTTTGTCACTTCTCTTCACTTCCCCTTTTTATTTAATACCTCAGGCAGATATCGGTCTCCGATTGAGATATATAATAACTCAAATATCCGCAAACGGTTCCCGCCTGCGGATATAAAAAGCCCTGCTTCCAAATAATTATATTCAAAATCAGAGACTTCCCCTATTCAATTAATTATTCAGATAATCCTGATGCTCATTATTTCTGTGCTGTCCTGTAATGGAATATTCCACCCATTCAGCAATATTCACTGCGTGATCGCCGATACGTTCAAAGTACTTTGCAGTCATAAGAAGATCCAGCCCTGTCTTGGCATCCAGATTTCCTCCATAGATCATATCTGCAAGCTTCTCTTTGATCTCGTTAAACGCATCGTCCACCACATCATCTCTATCAATGACATTTCTACACAGCTCCAGATCACTCTTTACAAAAGCATCCACGCTCTCAGTTACCATACGCACAGTGTCTTCCGCCATCTGTGTGATAGTCTCCGGGATCGCAGTGGTATTCTTTGCAACATATAAAGACAGATCTGCAATATCTGCTGCCTGGTCACCGATACGTTCCATATCAGAAACCATCTTCAATGCTGCAGATATCTCTCTTAAATCTCTTGCAACCGGGTGCTGATGAAGCAGAAGACTCAGGCACAGATTCTCAATCTCTCTTTCTTTGGCATCAATATCTCTGTCCGTCTCAAAAACCTGGCGGGCAATCTCTTCATTCTGTACCTTCTGGATTGCTTTTGCAGAGAATGAAATTGCTTTCTCACAATAGCTTCCCAGTGTGATAAGCTGAACGTGCAGTTCCTCCAGTTGTCTTTCGAAATACTTTGACATAATCAACCAAACCTTCCTGTAATGTAATCCTCTGTACGCTTGTCAGAAGGCATAGAGAACAGTTTATCAGTATCATCAAACTCAACTACTTCTCCCAGAAGGAAGAAAGCTGTTTTATCAGAAATACGTGTAGCCTGCTGCATATTATGAGTTACCATAACAATGGTATAATCCTTCTTTAACTCCATCGCCAGCTCCTCAATCTTGGAAGTTGAGATAGGGTCAAGTGCGGATGTAGGCTCATCCATCAGAAGTACCTCCGGCTGAACTGCCAGTGCTCTGGCAATGCAAAGTCTCTGTTGCTGACCACCGGACATACCCAGTGCGCTTTTCTTTAATCTGTCTTTTACTTCATCCCAGATTGCCGCATCGCGGAGAGATTTTTCTACAATATCGTCCAGCTTAGACTTGGAACGGATTCCATGGGTTCTCGGTCCATATGCAATGTTATCATAAATGCTCATAGGGAAAGGATTAGGCTTCTGGAATACCATTCCCACTCTTTTTCTCAGGAGATTCACATCCATATCTCCGTAAATATCTTCACCGTCAAGCTGTACCTTACCGGTGATCACACATCCCTCAACAAGGTCATTCATACGGTTTAAAGATTTCAGAAGTGTAGATTTACCGCAGCCACTCGGTCCGATAAAAGCTGTGATTTCTTTCTCCGGAATTGCCATGTTTATATTCTTTAGCGCATGGAATTTTCCGTAATGCAAGTTCATATTTTCAACTGTTATTTTTTCATTCCCACTCATTTTTCTTATCCTTTCGCAATTCGTTTGGCAACTGCTCCGGACAGGAAATTAATCACAAGAACAAATGCCAGAATAACAACTGCTGTCGCAGATGCCTGATTCATATGAAGGCCCTCACCTGACAGCACATACATATGAAGTGCCAGAGTACGTCCGGAACCCATCAGGTTCTTCGGTATCTCTGCAACTGTACCTGCTGTATAAATCAGGGCTGCTGTTTCACCGATCACACGTCCGATGGCCAGGATCACACCTGCCAGAATACCAGGTACTGCTGATGGCAGAACAATGGTGAAGATGGTACGAAGTTTCCCTGCTCCCAGTCCAAAGCTGGCTTCACGATAAGAATCAGGAACAGATTTCAGGGCTTCTTCCGCAGTACGCATGATCAGAGGAAGAATCATGATTACCAGTGTGAAAGCACCGGACAGAAGAGAAAGTCCCCAATGCAGTGCTGTTACGAAAAACAGCATACCGAAAAGGCCATATACAATAGAAGGAATTCCTGAAAGTGTTTCTGCTGTAATACGGATCACATTTACAAGCTTACTTCCTTTTTTCGCATATTCTACCAGATAGATGGCTGCAAAGATTCCCAGCGGTGCTGCGATTACAAGTGAAACAACCGTCAGGATGAATGTGTTGATCAGAGAAGGAAGTAAGGAAAGATTCTCTGAATTATAAGTTAAACTGAACAAGTCTGTTGACAGATACGGTACGCCCTTGACCAGAATATATCCGATCAGAAAGAACAGTAATGCAAATGTCAGGACTGCACCTAAAAGGGTAAGCAATGCAAGAACACCTGATCCCGGATGCTTAATGTATGCCTTCATCTGATCTGAGAAAGAAGACTCATTCTGCTTTTTTTCTTTTGACAAATCAATTGCCGCTGCTGTCTCAATTTGCATGTTCTGCCCTCCTGTTCAGTAAAGAAAGACTCAGGTTAATGATAAGAATAAAGATAAATAACACAACTGCTGTTGCGATCAGAGCTTCTCTGTGAAGACCTGTTGCATAACCCATCTCAGTGACGATATTTGCAGTCATTGTACGGACACCTTTCAGGATTCCCTGTGGCATTCTCGGCTGGTTACCTGCAACCATTACAACTGCCATTGTCTCACCGATCGCACGACCGATTCCAAGCACTACAGCTGCCAGAATACCTGATTTTGCTGCCGGAAGCATGACAAAAAAGATGCTTCTCTCCTTGGTCGCTCCCAGTGCAAGAGAACCTTCGTAATAACTCTCAGGCACACTGCGGATCGCAGATTCCGTAACTCCGATGATCGTCGGAAGGATCATCATTCCAAGCAGAACACAGGCTGCCAGCATACTGGTTCCTGTTCCGCCGAAAAGCTGTCTGATCAGAGGAACAATGAGAATCAGTCCAAAGAAACCGTACACAATAGAAGGTACACCTGCCATCAGTTCAATTCCTGATTTCAATGGTCTGTAAATTTTCTTCGGGCAGTAACGTGCCATAAAAACAGAAGTAAAGAGTGCAATCGGCACACCCAGGAGAATGGCACCTGCAGTTACATAAATACTTGCTACGATCATTGGAAGGATTCCAAAAATATCATTTGACGGCTTCCACTTCGTTCCCAGCAGGAACTTCAGCGGACCGATTTTCCCGATAGCCGGGACACCATTTGCAAACAGAAATGCACAGATCAGAAACACTGCCAGCACTGAAGTACAGGCTGCGATCAGAAATACACATTTCATTGCTTTTTCTTTAAAGTGGTTCATTCATTACACCTTTCTTTCCCTGTATCAAAAATCATAACCTGTCACTTCTACAGTAATTCTTAAAATATGATTTTCGACATACAAACAGCCCGCCTGCTGTATTATTTCATTCACAGGCGAACTGCTCTGAAACTAAATCTGTTACATTATTTAGCAAGGTCTTCCCATGTAGTAGTCTCGCCTGTGTATACAGCCTTTACCTGATCGCTTGTAAGTTCATCAACATCATTGTCTTTGTTTACGATGACTGCGATACCATCTCTTGCGATAACTGTAGCTGTAAGGCCAAGGTCTTTCTCTTCATCCTTCAGGTCACGGGATGCCATACCGATATCTGCTGTTCCTTCTGCTGCCATGTTTACACCTGTTGTGGAATCACTCTGCTGAACTTCTACAGTTACGTCTTTGTTTACTGCTTCATAGCCTTCTGCAAGTTTCTCCATAACCGGTGTTACTGAAGAAGAACCTGCAACTACTACTTTACCGGAAACTCCGTCTGCTGCTTCATAAGCCTTAGCATCTGCTGCTTCTTTGATATATCCGTTGTCCTCTACAATCTTCTGTCCGTCAGAGCTCATAATGTAGTTTACAAAATCCTTTGCTGCATCGCTTTCTTTATCAGATGTAAGGATGTTGAATGGACGTGCGATCTTGTAAGAATCATTGGAAACATTATCTACAGTAGCTTCTACACCGTCGATCTTAACTGCCTTTACTGTATCATCCAGAGAACCAAGTGAGATATAACCGATTGCATTTTCATCACCTGCAACAGTTGTCATCATAACAGATGTGCTGTTTGTTACACTTGCTTCATCTGTAGTCATATCTACTTTCTCACCATCTTTTTCTTCTTCAATTCCAAACAGTTCTACGAATGCTCCACGTGTACCGGAACCATCTTCACGGGATACAACTGTGATGTCTCCGCTTGCTGCACTTACGATTGTTGTGAAAGCTGTTGCTCCGATAACTGCTGCTGTAAGGATTGTTGCGATTTTTTTCTTCATGATAATTTTCTCCTCTTCCCATGAGCCATGTTTTTAATATAAAGTGAAAGGCTCATTTCCTTTTTAATATCTTTATGTTTTATAACTTGTTGCCTCATTTACAAGTGCTATTATAGAAATCCAAAGTTAAATGTAAAACCACGCTAAAGTAAAATCTTTGTAAATTGAAAATTTTTGTGAAGGTTGTAAAAACAGGCGTCAGGTGCTATCATAAACTATATCTTCAAGTCCCCACCCACTGCTTATTGCTCTTCGCAAGTCAAGCAGGGGACTTACTTGATTCGGTTAAAATTTATACACAGGAGGATTTTATATATGGAAAATTTAAGATGTGAAAAAGCAGTAGAAAAGAAACATAACGGCTATAACTGTGCACAGGCTGTGGCCTGTTCTTTCTGTAAAGAGGCATCTATGGATGAGGATACACTCAAAAAGATCACACAGGGATTCGGTGCAGGGCTTGGCACTATGGCCGGTACATGCGGAGCAATCTCCGGTGCTGCAGTTGTAGCTGGACTTATTAACCAGGACAAAGCCGGAACCTCTCAGACTGTCCGCTCTGTCATGAATCAGTTTAAACAGCAGAATGGAACTGTAATATGTAAAGACTTAAAGGGTGTGGAAACCGGAAAGGTAATCCGCTCCTGTGATGACTGTGTCAGAGATGCAGTGAAATTCCTGGAAGATGCATTAAAATCAGGAAATTGATGTCCGGAGATATTCACAATATATAAATATCAATGCACAAGAAGCTATACTAGGAGAATGTCTATGAAAGTTTTAGTTTACCGCAAATGCAGTACCTGCATGAAAGCTCTGAAATGGCTGGATGAACACAATATCAGTTATGAAGAACGGGCTATTAAAGAAGAAAATCCTACCTATGAAGAATTAAAAGCATGGTACACCAAAAGTGGTCTTCCACTGAAGAAATTCTTTAATACAAGTGGGATGCTCTATAAGGAAATGGGATTGAAAGATAAGTTAAAAGATATGTCTGAAGATGAACAGCTGAAGCTTCTTGCCACAGACGGAATGCTGGTGAAACGGCCGTTGGTAATCGGAGATGACTTTGTACTTACCGGATTCAGGGAGAAAGAATGGATCGAGGCTATGCACGTATAATGTGTATAGCCCAACACCAAGTTTATCTACAATCTGATGGCGGGAAATCCCGCCATTTTTTATCTCTGTTCTGTTTCGTATAACTTTTTGATTTTTTCCGCTACCTGCTGCAGTTTCTGAGCACGATGACCGAAGATTCTCAATGCCAGATCTCCGGTTGTGAGACGGGTAACTCCGCCATCTATTTCCGAATCTTCATCAAGAATCTGCCAGATTTTTTCCTGAAGTTCCAGATTGATTGTTGAATCTGCCGTTTTGACAGTTCCGTATTCCTGACTGCAGTTTTCACCATCTCTGCTGCAGATTTTAGAGAGAAACAGGTTTGCCATATGTGTGTAGCCCTCGTACATTCCGATTCCTTCCATGGGCATTTTGTCCGGTTCGTAGCGGGTATTATCACGATAAATCAGTTTGTCTCCTCTGTACAACAGGACTTTTGAGGAGAATCTGCGGTACTGAAAACGTTCGTCATGAGCGTTTCGACCACAGGAGATGATCTCCAGCAGGAATAAACGGGAGGTTGCGTCTTCCAGATGGATAGTCATTTTGTTGTCAAAGGCTGACTGTGCAAAAGGAATCACCGGCTGTGGATAGTAATATAATGTGGCGTTTTTGTCTACCTGCACTTCAATGGTCCGGGTGGCTGAGCCTTCGTCCATTTTGTGGATTTTCTCAAAGGACTGGGACAGGACTTCCAGGTCTGCGCCTTCCTTTACATGGTAGGAAAATTCCTGGGAATCGCCTGCCATAATTCCTGCGGAAGCACAGAGCGGCATGATCTGGATCCCACCGTTTTCTTTTTCGAAAGGCATCATGATCTTGTATGGTGCTGTAAAAGACAGATCTTCCAGAATAGTCCTTCCGTCTTTTAAGGCTGCGCAGGCGCTGATGCGGGATATTTTTCCGAATTTGTTATCCATAGGCATTTTCCTTTACATTCCTTCTAAGAGTACGTTCTTCTTGATCCACTCTACTACTTTATCTACATTCTCATCTCCGCGGATATTTGTAAACTGGAATGGTCTGTCACCACGCATTTTTTTGGAGTCTCTTTCCATTACTTCGAGACTTGCACCTACATATGGAGCCAGGTCTATCTTATTAATTACAAGAAGATCAGAACGTGTGATTCCAGGACCGCCTTTACGCGGAATCTTATCTCCTTCTGCTACATCAATGACGAAGATGGTTGCATCTACCAGCTCCGGACTGAATGTTGCAGACAGGTTATCTCCGCCGCTTTCTATGAAAAGAAGTTCAATATCAGGGAAGCGTTCCATCATCTCATCTACTGCTTCCAGATTCATAGAAGCATCTTCACGGATGGCTGTGTGAGGACATCCGCCTGTCTCTACACCAATGATTCTCTCTACAGGAAGAACGCTGTTCTTTGCAAGGAACTGGGCATCTTCTTTTGTGTAGATATCATTTGTGATGACACCAATACTGTAATCCTTTGCCATCTTTCTTGACAGTGCCTCAATAAGTGCTGTTTTTCCGGAACCCACAGGTCCGGCAACTCCGATTTTTACGTATGACATAACCGATTTCCTCTTTTCTACTTTACTTGTTGATAGCTTCTTATAATCTGTTTACTGACTTTCCACATATTATTTTTGAAGATTTGATGTTATACACATGATTCTGTTTCTATCCACGCCTGAACCTGAAAAACATTCTGCCAAAGTCAAACTATGACATATATAGTCTGGAATACAGCTTCTCATGCTGGATTCCTCTGATATCAAATCCGGGTGCAGAGAGACACAAATCCTTTTCACTTCTGTTCATGACATCCTTTAATATCTCATCAAACTCCCCATAACATCCGCTCAGAAGCTGCTGCCCGGATGTCTGGCTGAGTGGAATTGTTTTTACGCAGTTGGTGACGATTGCAGATGTCTGTGCGTATAGATAATGTGTCAGCGCCTCTTCCAGAGGAATCTGCATTTCCGCACAAAAAACTCCGTAAATACAGCAATGATTTACTGCTTTTCCCTTTCTTGCATCCAGATATTCTCTGAAAATCCCTGTCTCACTGATAGAAAGCCCCAACTTTTCAATGGTCTTTGCGAAACGGGAACCCATTTTTCTGGCAGCTTCTCTCTGTTCCATAGGAATTCTGGATGCTTCCAGAAGTTCTTCCAGATACAGAAGTTCCTGCAGGTCTTTTTTCTCTGCAGCTTCGTATGCAAGTCTGGCTGCCAGAAGTTCTGTATATGCAAGATTCCATTTGATTTTGTGAGTAATATACTCTCTGGCTGTGTCTGCATCGTAGACAATTCCACGCTGAATATAAGTCTCAAGTCCCTGGGAGTGGGAATATCCTCCGATGGGAAACAGCGCATCATTTACCTGTAGAAGATAGAACTGTTTTTCTGACATGAAGAACCTCCGTTGTTATTAATGATGATGATTATGAATACTTGCAGAAATTCTCCTGTCAAAGTCCAGCTTCAGCACTTCTTTCTCCGCCTGAACTCCATGGATTTTCTGAAGCATAACAAGCATTGGCTCATTATAGATCGTGATAAACGTATCATTCTCTCCCCAGAAAAGCGGTGCGTGTCTGTTGCCGATTTCGTAGCAGACCTTTGCAGACATTTTCTCATGTCCGGGAGTCAGAGAAACACGGATAACTTCGCATGGCGGTGTATTTACCACTACAAGCTTCTCATCATCTGCGTAGATCACATCATCCTGATACAGACCTCTGGCGAGAATGGAATCGTCCATGCGGATTCCCACTTCTGTTCCTTTGTCTGTTATTTTTTTATGTATTTTCTTAAATGCTTCGTGCCATTCAATATCTACATATTCTATTGTTTTTCCTGTAGTATCAAAATCATGAAGCTTTCCCAAAACCTGTTCACACAGCATTATTTTCGACCTCCTGAATCTTACCAAATCTGAAGCAACATCATAACTCCAGGAACCCATGCAGTTACGATTCCTTCAAATACCTGAAGATATGGAACGAATTTTCCCAGTTTCTTTCCGCAGATATCTTCTACGAAAGCAGTTCCCCAGAGAATTGCCCACAGATACCAGATTGCTGCCCAACGCAGATCCGGTGTGATTCCCAGTGCAGTGCTTCCTGTAAATCCCTCGATTGTACCGAAGATCACCGCATTGATGGCTACAAAAGTAGAAAACCATGCAAATGGAATCGGGCTTGCTTTCAGGAATTTACTCAGGGCTACGAAAAGATAGGTAAAGCAGAACAGTAATCCTGTTCCTGCTGCATAATAATTGCCCTGCACCAGATTGACAAAGTTAATAAATAAAGAAAGACCACCTGTAAAGATGTTCATGATGGCGGTTGATTTTCCGTCTACATTGTATAAAGAACACATACCGTTGTTGATCAGTACGATTCCTACGAATAAAAGACAAACTCCTAACATAATATTCTCTCCTCTCCTGCTTTTTCAGTATATTTTTCTGTTAAATCTGACAGGACTGTCATTATATCGTTTGGTAAGTTCTTATAAAAGTTCTCACAAAACTACATAAATAACAGTCCTGCGAATATCATTTTTATGATCAGATAACCAGAATGTAATGGTTTAAAGTTGTTTAGAACAGACTGTAAAGCTGTGTCAGCGGAAGCTTCTCTGCCGGTTTGGAAGTGATCTCTTCGCCGTCAACAGTAACCTTATATGTCTCCGGATCTACGGTCAGTTCCGGTGTTCTGTCGTTAAATACCATATCTTTTTTGCTGATATTTCTGCATCCCTTTACAGGTACTACAGTTTTCTCAAGACCGTATTTCTCTTTTACATTCTCATCCATGGCAGCCTGGGATACAAAGGTCAGGCAAGCTTCGTTCTTAGCTTTTCCATGAGCTGCAAACATTGGCTGATAGAGAACCGGCTGTGTAGTCGGAATGGATGCATTTGCATCGCCCATCTTAGATGCAATGATCATACCGCCTTTGATGATAATATCCGGTTTTGCACCAAAGAATACAGGATTCCAGAGAACGAGGTCTGCGAATTTACCTTCTTCCACAGAGCCCACATACTGGGAAATACCGTGTGTGATCGCCGGGTTGATGGTATATTTGGAGATATAACGTTTTACACGGAAATTATCATTGTCATGTCCTGCATCTTCCGGAAGTGCACCTCTCTCATCTTTCATCTTACTTGCTGTCTGCCAGGTACGTGTGATAACCTCACCTACACGTCCCATAGCCTGAGAGTCAGAGCTCATCATACTGAAGATACCCATATCATGAAGAACATCCTCTGCTGCGATTGTCTCAGGACGGATTCGGGAATCTGCAAATGCAACATCTTCCGGGATTCTCTTGTCAAGATGATGGCAGACCATCAGCATATCCAGATGCTCATCCAGAGTGTTTACTGTATATGGCATTGTTGGGTTTGTGGAGGATGGCAGTACGTTCGGAGCTGCTGCTGCGCGGATGATATCCGGTGCATGTCCGCCGCCCGCACCCTCTGTATGATAAGTGTGGATGGTTCTGCCGCCGATGGCTGCAAGTGTATCTTCCACGCATCCGCCTTCATTTAATGTATCTGTATGGATGGCAACCTGTACATCATATTCATCTGCCACATTCAGACAGTGATTGATAACTGCAGGTGTTGCACCCCAGTCCTCATGAATCTTCAGTCCCATAGCTCCAGCCTTTACCTGCTCAATGAGAGGAGCTTCGTCTGAGCAGTTACCTTTTCCAAGGAAACCTAAGTTCATCGGGTATTCCTCGGCTGCCTTTAACATCATTTTTAAGTTCCATGGTCCAGGTGTACAGGTAGTTGCGTTTGTACCGTCTGCAGGGCCTGTACCACCTCCGATCATAGTAGTTACACCGCTGTATAATGCACAGTCGATCTGCTGCGGACTGATGAAATGGATATGGGTATCAATTCCACCTGCAGTTACGATCATTCCCTCTCCTGCAAGTGCTTCTGTAGATGCGCCCACTGTCATTCCAGGTGTGACGCCATCCATGATGTCCGGGTTTCCGGCTTTACCGATTCCTGCGATCTTGCCGTCTTTGATACCAATATCTGCCTTTACGATTCCTGTGGAGTCTACGATCAATGCATTGGTAATTACCAGATCCAGATCTCCGTCTTTACTGCAGGTTTTTACAGACTGTCCCATACCGTCACGGATTGTCTTGCCGCCGCCGAACTTTACTTCGTCTCCATAGGTTGTATAATCTTTTTCTACCTCGATCACAAGGCTTGTATCTGCCAGACGTACCTTATCTCCTGTAGTCGGGCCATACATTGCCGCATATTTGCTTCCGGAAATTTTTGTACTCATTGTTGTCCCTCCTTACAGAAATCCTTTTAATTTCGCAGTTTCCATGGATGCTGCTTTTGTATCGTCAGTTGCCTGGGCGCGGGTAAGGTCATTCAGTCCGAATACTCTCTGTCTGCCGCCCATTTCTGTAAGCTGAACCTCTTTTTCTTCACCCGGCTCAAATCTTACAGATGTTCCTGAAGGAATGTCCAGATGATATCCATAGGCTTTTTCCCTGTCAAAAGAAAGGCATTTATTTACTTCAAAAAAGTGAAAATGAGAACCGACCTGAACCGGTCTGTCGCCTTTGTTTGCCACTGTTACTGTCACTGTTTTCTTGCCTTCATTAAGTGTGATCTCACGATCTGCGGCCATAATTTCACCGATCTTCATGCTCATTCTCCTCCTTACTGAATTGGATTATGTACTGTCACAAGCTTGGTTCCATCCGGGAATGTTGCCTCTACCTGGACTTCACCGATCATATCAGCAACACCGTCCATTACATCATCCTTTGTAAGAATCTTGGTTCCAAGCTGCATCAGCTCTACTACTGTTTTACCATCTCTTGCAAGCTCCAGGAGTTCAGAACTGATATACGCAAGTGCCTCCACGTAATTCAGTTTCAGACCTCTTTCCTTTCTCTCTTTTGCAAGATTTCCTGCCATATGAAGCATTAATTTTTCCTGTTCTTTGGGATTCAGCCTCATGATATTCCTCCTCTCGAATTGTGCGGATTATAATATGCAAAAATCTGTTACTGTTCACTCCGTTCTCAGTAACGTAGCCAAAACACCTCGCGGGATAGTGGTGTGTGAACAGTAACAAAAATCTTCGTAGTACGCAAAAAAGAGCAGTCAATGGGATTCTTTCTCAGACCCCATTGTCTGCTCTTTGCACGAAAATTTTTATATAGGGGATTATAACTTGTGTTTCTTTGATGGTCAAGATGTTTTTTGTGAACTTTTTGTTTTTTTTACATTACACCAACCATAACACTATCTTCTTTTTGTAACTCGAATTTTATAAAACTTTCGCAAGAAATTCTTTCGTTCTCTTATGTTGTGGCTTTTCAAATACTTCTTCTGGAGAACCGTCTTCTAATATAGATCCCTGATCAAAAAACAATACCCTGTCACTCACTTCTCTGGCGAATCCCATTTCATGGGTAACTATAAGCATTGTAATTCCCTCTCCTGCCAATTTCTTCATTACATCAAGTACTTCTCCTACCATTTCAGGATCTAATGCTGAAGTTGGTTCATCAAATAAAAGAATTTCAGGGTTCATAGCCAGTGCTCTTATAATCGCAACCCTTTGTTTTTGACCTCCGGAAAGCTTTGATGGATAAGATAGTGCTTTCTTCTCCAACCCAATTCTTTTTAACAGTCCTATTGCTTTTTCATCTGCTTCCTCTTTTTTCCATTTTCCTAATCTTACAGGTGCAAGAGTTATATTTTTCAGTACTGTCATATTTGGAAATAAATTAAAATGCTGAAATACCATTCCTACATTTTCTCGATATTTATCAATATCTTTCCTTTTTTCCAGAATGCTCTCCCCTTCTATAATAATTTCTCCTTCATCTGGTACCTCCAGAAGATTCAGGCATCTCAAAAAAGTAGATTTTCCAGATCCTGAAGGGCCAATAATACAGACACATTCACCTTTTCGTATCTCTATATTAATACCCTTGAGAACCTGCACATTTCCAAAAGATTTTTTCAGATTATGTACACTAATCACTTTGTCTCATTCTCCTTTCCATCTTTTCGAGAAATATAGAGAGTATTTTCACAATCAGATAATACATAATTCCAGCAGTTATCAACGGTATAAACATCTGATAGGTTCTTGATGAAACATAACTGGAAGCTTTGGTAAGATCCATAATACCTACATATCCCAAAATGGAAGTCTCCTTAATCAACTGTATAAATTCATTTCCCATTGCAGGCAGAATATTTTTTAAAGCCTGTGGAATGATAATAAATCTCATTGTATCTTTATATCCAAGTCCCAGAGATCTTCCGGCTTCCTGCTGTCCTTTATCAACTGCCATAATTCCGGCACGTATCACTTCAGACACGTAGGCACCACTGTTAATCCCGAAGCTCACAACTGCTGCCACATATCCCAACCGGCTATGAAAGACAGCAAAATACACGATCATCAATTGTAATACCGAAGGGGTTCCACGAATCACATCTACATATATATGGATAATCCTCGACAATACAGTTTCTTTTTTCTTACGATCGGCATTCAATTTTATCATTGCTGCCATTAATCCAATCACAGTTCCCAAAAGTACTGACATGATTGAAACCAAGAGCGTAACCTGTAGTCCATTCAGGTAATATTTCCAACGGTTATCCTGCAGAAAAATAAATTTGAAAGTTCCAATTATTCCTGTGTTATCTGCTATCTGAACTTGCGTTGTATCATTTTCTCCTGAGAAAAATTTTTCATAAATCTGGTCATATTCTCCATTATCTTTTAACTTTTTCAGTCCCTTATTTACTGTATTTAAAAGTTCTGCATTTCCTTTTTCAATACAATACACTGTATCCTCTTCCGTTCCATCCACTTTCTGATAAACAATATCATCATTCTGTCTGCAGTAAATCTCTGCCATAATAGTATCAATTAAGACAGCATTTACACCTCCGTTTTTCAGTTCCATTACTGCACTTGCAGCGTTCTTAAAGCGGACAACTGTTGCATTTTCAACAACACCATAATCTGTATTCTCTCCGGATACAATGAAATCACTCTGGGATCCTTCCAAAACTGCTACTCTTTTCCCGGATAATCCAGCAAAATCATACAAAGGTGTTTTCTGACTGCTTACAATACTCTGGGATCCCGTATAATAAACATCCGAAAAATCTACACTTTTTTCCCTTTCTTTTGTTGGTCCTATCGCTGCCGCAATAATTTGAATATTTCCGGTTTCCATAGAACCAACCAAAGAATCAAAGGGCATATCTTTCCATTCCAATTCCAGATTTTCTTCTTGGGCAATTGCTTCCAGAAGTTCATAATCAAAACCCGTGAGATTTCCATCACTGTCCAGATATTCAAACGGTGCATATTCTGCATTCGTTCCGACAGTTATCTTTTCCTTAGCATAGACACTCTGCGTTCTACATGCACATAAGAAAAACAGAGTAAGCATGATGCATGAAAAAATTTTTATTCTCATTTTATCACTCATAGCTGGTCTCCTATAATATGAGTTTTAGCGTATAAATGTTTCATATGCTTTCATATTCCGTTTATCTGCCCTAGCCGGATCTTTAAAATAGTCAAATTCTGTAATTTCCTGTCCGAGATATCCCTTATATCCATGACGATTGATTGCCTTCAGAAACTCCTCAAGATTATGCGTTCCATCCCCCCAAATCAGATGACCATAAGGATTTCCATCAATAAAATGCATGTGGATAATATCATCTCCAAGTATATCAAACCATTGATCAATTGTTTCACCGGCAACTCCCATTGCTGTGGTATCAATCATCGCTTTCAGATTTGGATGATCTACTTCATCCAGCATTCTTTTTACATCATATACCGTAGTAGCAAGGTTGGATTCCTGCGGGCGAAGAGATTCCATTGCCAGTCGGATATTTTTTGTTTTGGCATATTCTGCCAGAACAGACAGCATTTCCCTTGAACGTTTCCAGGCTTCCTCCCTGTCTTCATTCCAATATCCCCATCCTGAATTGATTGCCATTGTTTCTACACCCAATTCTTCACCGGCATCCAGAGCTTTCTTAAAATATGCCATACTTTTTTCAAACTGCTCTTTTTCCTGTGCAGCGAACTGATATTGGTATGTACAATTTTCCGGTGTAATCACCTTCACAGTCAAATCTCTTTCATCAAGAAGTTTTCTGACATGTTTACAGTCAGAATATTCTATATAGCTTAAAAAGAAATGCGGTGTTCCAGGCCATAACTCAATTGTTTTAAATCCGGCTTCTTTTTGTGCATCAAGAAAATATTCCAATGAATAAAATAAATAATGAATATTCATACCTGCCAATTGTTCTCTGTTGATTAATTTCTCCATTTTATCCTCCATGCTTTCTTCTGTTACCTGTTCACAGCTCAATAATACCCATATAATTTCACTTTCCTATTTTTCCAGTTTACTACCCATATATCTATGAAAATCAGGATCTGACGGAATATTCAAATCTATCTTTCTTGCCCGTGATGTCATAACAAACAACATTTGTACAGGCAGAATATATTCCAGAATTGAAAACTCAGGATCGTCTGTAAATTTACAGTTCAGTATATATTTTATATTTTCATCTACCTGTTTGGAATTAATCCCAAATAAACAGTAACCCTGCTTTGTATAATAATCGAACAATTTTTCCATTCGATTTCTTTCATAACCATTAGGTGGAAAAATATATAAAAAGTTAGTTTTTGAAGTGACAGCATTATACATACCATGCATAAATTCTTCTGCCTCATATCCCCTCACCGGAAATCTGCAGGTCTCAGAAAATTTTAATATTCCCTCCAGTAGCAAACTCTTCATTTTATTACCGGAAATAAGTATCATATCTTCATTATCTTTTAGTTTCTCTGATATTTCTGAGCACCAGAGTTTGCTTATCTGCAGAATATTTTTCATATTCTTTATTACAACATCTATTCGCTTTTTATAGTTTTCAGTTTCTTTTTCTGTAATCCTTCCAATGCTTTCGGCAGTATCAATAATCCATATCATCAAAGTCAATACTGTTGCCGTAAAACCTTTGGTTGTTGCACCAGCATCTTCATAACCACATTCAATATATATGTTAGCATCTGCATGTCTGGTAATTTCCGTATCATATTCACCGGTCATTGAAATTGTGGCAATACCGCGCTCTCTAACATCGTCCAGTGCCTTTATGACTGCTGCACTGGTTCCTTGTTGTGAAATTCCTGTTACCACTGCGCTTTTTGAAATAAATTCATAATCCTCTATAAGCATTACTGGGTATACAGGTGTAACCCGTATACCCAGTAATTTCTTTGCAAAATCGGCTACAGCTACTGCTGCATTATAAGAAGATCCTGAACCTGTCAGGTAAATTTCTGATATTTTCTTATCTTTCAGCACTCTGTTGCTGTCCTCAAGAATTTCCTTCTTATTTTCCAATATGTATTGCAGGATATCAGGAGTCTCATATATGTAATCCATTGCATTTCCATGGTACAGCATATATTTTCTCCTCTTTGTCATTCACTCTATATATTATATTTCTAATCCTCGTATGGTTTTCCGTATCCAAAAGCACCATTGAGTGTACATACATGTGCTGCAAATTTAGAAGCTTCTTTTAAAGAAGTACGGATTGCTTCCTGTCTGTCAGTTCCTCTTTTCAGCTGATCAATATAACAATCCATAAAAGAGGTCAGAAAAGAATCTCCGGCACCCATTGTATCTACCACATTGTCAATAAGTGTTGCCGGCTGTGTATAAAACTGTTCACCATCATACATAATGCAGCCTTTAGAACCTCTGGTAAGAGATACCAGCTCCGGTCCCAGGGAATGAATAAATTTCAGATGTTCTTTTGCTGCTTCATCATCTCCGTCAAAGGAACAAAATGCATATGTAATGTATGGTGCATATTTTTCATAATATTCTTTGGAAGAGTCATCAGAAAAATCGAAGGAAATTTTTATACCAGCCTCTTTCATAACTTTCAGCTGTGATTCTGTATAGCAATAATTTCCCGTATGCACAAAATCAAATTCTTTCATATATTCAAGGTCAAAACGGTCAAGAATATACGGAGTCTTTCCTCTTACTCCACCTTCATTATAATCCCCAAATATACGGTCTCCATCACGAAGTGTACATTTAGACCATCCGTTTTCTCCTACCAACTGTTTGCACTTTACAGTTTCAATTCCAAGTTCATTTAATACTGAAATTACAAATTCTGCAATGTCATCACTTCCAAAATATCCCATATATGCAGCTCTCTCTACACCAAACATTTTGGAATATGCACACAGATTTACACAATTCCCGCCTGGATACATCATATGAGAATGTTCATACAGATCAACTACATTATCACCAAATCCCAATACTTTTGTATTATACTTTACCATTTTTCTTCTCCTTTTTTATCTGGCAGATTCATATCTGCCAGACTTGTTACGAAAGAATATTAATATTCTACAACACCCATGTATCTTCTCATATCAAGAGGATGTCTTCTCTTGTCCTGTAAACCTGTACGATATGCTACTGACATTGCATAGAATACCATTGGGCAGAAATATTCATTTACGCTTTCGTCAATTGCATCAATTCCCAGTTCCTTAGCATCAATTACTTCATATTTCTTTCCATATTTTTTCAGGAAAGTAAGTGCTCGTTCATCCATAACTCTGGCTGCACCTGTTCCCATAAGAAGAATGTAGAGATGGTCTTCATCTGTGCACTCGAATGGTCCATGGAAATATTCGCCGGAATGCAGATAGCAGCAATCCATCCACTGCATTTCCTGAAGAGAACAGATAGAGAAACCATATGCCTGTGAATAAGAAGCACCAGAGCCCATAATATAAAGGAACGGCTCTTCAAAATATTTCTCAGCAAATACCCATGTACGGTTCTGTACTTTCTTTACTGCTGCACGGACAATACCGTCAGCTTTTTCAAGTCCATCCAGTACAGCTTCATATTTTGTATAAGATGGCTCCTGTAACTTCATCAGTTCATTAAGAACACGCATTACAATTCCCTGTGGTCTTTCTTTTTCATTTGTATCATCTTCCCAGCTATATACGACTGGATTCATATCTTCCTGTGCACAGATAGAATTTGGATTATGTGTCATAGTAATCACTGCTGCACCACGTTCTTTGGCAAGTTTCGCTGCATTTACAGTTTCATTTGTATTACCACCATGAGAGCAAAGAATTACAAGTGCTCCCTTTTTCAGAAATTTGGATGGGGATACAATCAACTCTTTTGCTGTAAGCCAATGAGAATGCATAGTTTCTGATTCTGCATTGATAAAATAGAATCCTGGATAAAGATCTACTAAAGAACCTCCACATGCTGTAAAAAATACATCATTAATCTGTCCCTGCTCTTCATAGATTTTTTTGATTAATTCTTCTGGTCTGTTCATTTTAATAATCTCCTTTTATTTATATTTTTTATTTTATAGTTTTCTATAATCCTGCTGAAATTGTACAGAATACAATTGCTATAACCGCCATGATCAAAAACATTTTCCAGATAGTTTTCCACCATTGTCCAAATGAAATCTTGCAGATTGCAAGCCCTGCTACTGTTGTTCCTGCTACCGGACTCATAAGATTTGTCAACTGATTTCCATACTGTAAAGCTGTAACTGCCGCTTCCGGATTTACACCATGAAGGTCACATAAAGGTGCCATGATTGGCATAGATAATGCTGCCAGTCCTGAGGAGGACGGTACTAACAATGTCAATAAAGACTGAACCACATACATCACTGCTGAGAAAACAACATTATTGGATTTTTCTACCAGTCCACTTAATGCATTTAAAATAGTATCAATAATCATCCCATCCTGCGCAATTACCATGATTCCACTGCAAAAGCCAATTACCATAGCTGCAAATGCAATATCCTTTACACCATTGATAAACTCTTCTGCTATTTCTGTTTCATTCATACCACCAAAGATTCCCATGAGGATTCCCATTCCCAGAAAGCACATGGATAATTCATTCATATACCAGCCATTTTTTACAAGTCCTACTACCACTATGACCATTCCGATCACAAAAGTGAGGAGCACCAACTTCTGACGAATTGTCATTTCCTGATTAAAATCAATATCCGTATTCATTTCTTTTTTCTTGATCAGATCATCCTGATACGTAATAGACTTTTCAGGATTTTTCTTAATCTTAAATGCTCTCCAGGTTACAAAAGCAATAACCAAAGCCATCATAATCGCAAACTGGAGCATTCTAAATACCAGCTGTGGATTTCCCTGAATCCCGGCAATGCCCTGTGCAATCAATACACAAAACGGATTTACTGTAGATGCAGCATAACCAACTGTTGCAGATAAGCAGACTGTCATAAAAGTAGTCATGGAATCATATCCCATTGCAAACATAATTGGCATGATCAACAAATAAAATGGAATCAACTCATCTGACATTCCAAAGGTACTTCCACCTAATCCAAAAAGAACCATTAGAATCGGTATGATCAGAATTTCTTTTGCTCCAAGTTTTTTCACAATCTTCTGAATTCCCATATTCAGTGCATTAGTCTTGGCCATAATCTGAAATACACCGCCGATAATAAAGACAAATGCAAGAACCTCTACCATCTGTTGAATTCCTTTTCCAGGTGCCATAAGTACCTGAGCAATTCCCTGTCTTAAATTTGTTCCATCTTCAAGAACTTTATCTACCGAATGATAAGTTCCTGCTACTGCTACACTTCTTTCTCCTGCAGAAGTTTCCACTACCTTTCGTTCAAACTCACCACTTGGAAGAATCCATGTAAGTATTGCCACTACAATGATCAGAAAAAAAATCAATGTGAGCACATGTGGCATATGAAGTTTGAATTTTTTCTTTTCTTCCATTTTACCTTCCCCTTTTCTTATTGTTTTCTGTCAGATCAATTTTTTTCTGTCTGACTTTTTTCTGTAAAAACGGTTCTTCCGTCCATGATTGTCATTACAACCCTTGCATCCTTGGCATCTACCGGATCAATTTCAAGTAAATTTCTGTCAAACACAGTAATATCTGCCAGTTTCCCTTCTTCTAACGTTCCAAGCACTTCTTCCATACCCAGATTTTTCTGTCCACCGATTGTCCATGCTTTCAGAAGTTCCGGTACAGTAAGAGTATTTTCCGATTGAAATGCCTCAGCACGTCCATCCATGTATCCTCCACAGGAATAATAGATAGATTCCGGTATACTGGTAAGCAGTAACGGTAAATCTGTGGCACCACTTAAATTCATTCCACTGTCTTGCATTTTACGGCGGTTCCAGTAATATTTTCCACGCTCTGCACCTATCGTCTGTTTAATATTATTAATCAGCACATCTGCCGGATCCAGTGACATAATCTGAAAATATAATTCTGCTGTTACCCCAATCCGACCAAGGATTTTCAGATCTTTTGGATCTGTAAACTCCATATCTGTAATTGCATGTCTGTTTTTCAGCTTTCCCTGAACCTTCTTGCATTTCTGATAAATTTCTGTAATTTTTCCTACTGCACCATCTCCCTGTGCATGTAAAGACCATCTGAAATCTTCTGCATCTGCTGCAAGAACGTCTTTTTCAATTTCTTCATATGGAACCGGATCTTTACAGCAGAAATCCTGATTTTCATATGGCTCTTTTAAATCACCCTTATAAGAAGCAATCGTACCATCAGTCATCCGGTTAAAACCACTGAAACGAATCTTATTTCCTGTAAACTGCTCTCTCATTCTGCGGGCATAAACAAGATTCATTCCTTCACCTACAGGCTGTGACATAAAGAAGGTTCTCAGATTAATATCATCAGAATCTTCCAGTTCCTTAAGATAATCTGTAAATCCATAAAAGTCATCAAATCCCATTTCCTTTACAGTAGTTACCCCTCTGGAATTCATCATTTTCGTATAATCTGAAAATTCCTTTTTAATAAATTCCCGGTCATTCAGATATTCTCTCATGATGCGGTAATAGCTTTCCGGATAACATGTTTCTGCCGAAAACTGATAAATATTTCTGGCTTTCTGATTCATAATACAACAGGAACGATCTGCCGAAAAAATGATCACCGCTTTATTTGGAAATTTCTCTTCCAGCATTTCTTCTCCGTTCTGCCTGTCCCACATCTCCGGATTCCATCCATGACCCAGTAATGCTCCCTTCGGATGTTTCTTCTGCTCATATTTTCTCAGAATACAGCATCCCTCTTCATTATCTGTCACTTTCGAAAAATCTGCTCCTACATGATAAATTGCATATCCGGTAAAAAATGTATGAGTATCTGTAATTCCCGGCATAACCAGTTCATCCCTGAAATTAAGAACTTCCTGTGCCTGATCCAAAATATCTTTTTCAGGTTTTCCTGCTTTTTTTTCGACAATATGATTTCCACTTAAACACAGATATCCTTCGTAATCTTTCTCATTTATACCGTCAAAAAGATGTTTTGCAATAATCACTTTTGAAAATCTTTTTTTCATTTATCACGTCCTCCTTTCTTGGTTTGTATTATATCATCATATAACGTCATAATACAATATGATCTTTTGGTCAAATCATAACTTTGTGAATTCTTGATATTTTATTCTTTATTTTTTTGTCTATAACACACAAAAAAAGGATTTCCGTTTCTCATTTTCAAAGTATATTTCTGTGCTGAAAACAAGATTTGAAATCCTTCTTTTTGTTTAATATAACCTTTCGTGTTTAAACGGTTCTTCACCATCTATTAATATTACATTTTCGTTGTTTATATAGAAATTTTGTAACGTGAACCAGCAATAATTTCATAACTGATATATAAAGGTTCTTCTTTTTCATTATTAATATAGCTTGCCAGAATCATAACCGGTTCTCCTTCATTCATTCTAAGGTATCCTGACACTGGTTGAGAAACTGTACTGACTTCTACTGTACTTCTCGCTTTTTCAGATTCTTTCATATGATATTCTTTACTGAGAAGACGTGTAAGAGATCCATTTTCCAGCTTTTCCACCTGAAAATCCGGCAGAAAATCGGTTGGAATATAAATATGTTCATAAATAATCGGCAAGTTATCGGCTGACAAAATTCGTTCTATATGATATATCTTAGTATGTTCAGGTTTAAAAAAATCCTGCTGCCATTCCTGCATTTCCGTAATATGACAGGAAATGATATGTGAAGACGGCTTTCTTCCATTTGAACGACACGCTTCTGAAAAACTCATGTTGTTATCATTTTCTATTTTACGATATATTTTGGGTATTTCCACAAAAGTTCCTTTTCCCTGTCTTTTTACAAGAAATCCCTGAGAGCATAACTCTTCAATTGTTCTGCGTACTGTAATCCTGCTGACCTGATAGGCAGTGGATAATTCTCCTTCTGTGGGAATCTGATCTCCCTCCTTATATGTTCCCTTTCGAATCTGATCTTTTATCTCTTTCATTAACTGAGCATATAATGGTAACTGTGATTTTTTATCCAAACTCATTGATGACTCCTTCCATATGCAAACATTATATAATGTTATATTATATCATATTTCTTAGAAAATCGCAAAAAACTGTCAGAAAAAAATCAGAATCCGACATTGTCAGTGAACAGTAATGAATCATCACAAAATTCATACAAAATGACACAGGATTCCATTGTTTCGCTGCATATCTACATGCTACACTAGATTACATATCTTATGGGCATTTCGCCCGCAAACAGAAGGATTCAGGCCAGAAGGCCGGGAGGTTTTTATAATGATTATTTACGTTGATGCATCCGTGATCCAGACCGGAAACGGAACAAAAGAAAATCCATTCAAAACTATTCAGGAGGCCGCTGCAAAGGCACTTCCGGGAGATGAAGTCATCGTTGCACCGGGATTATACCGTGAAGCTGTTAATCCGATTCACGCTGGAACGGCAGACAAGCGTATCACCTACCGTTCTGCAATAAAAGGACAGGCGCACATTACAGGAAGTGAAGCTGTCAAAGACTGGGAAAATGTAGAAGGCACTGTATGGAAAGCAGTCATTCCGAACGGAATCTTCGGTGATTATAACCCATTTACTACCCTGGTATCCGGAGATTGGTTTATCGCTACATTTATTGCTCATACAGGAGATGTATATCTGAATGAAAAATCCATGTATGAAGTAACCACTCTGGATAAAGTTAAAAATCCACAAAAAAGTACTATCTCATGGGATCCTGATTTCTCTGTATATACATGGTATGCAGAACAGGATGAAGCCAATAATCAGACAATTATTTATGCAAACTTCCATGAAAAAGATCCCAATAAAGAAAATGTTGAGATCAATGTAAGAAGAAACTGCTTCTATCCAGAAAGTGAAGGAATCGGATATATCACTCTCTCCGGTTTCCGCATCAGTCAGGCTGCTACTCAGTGGGCTCCCCCTACCGCTTATCAGGAGGGAATGGTCGGTCCTCACTGGTCCAAAGGATGGATCATCGAAGACTGTGAAATCTATGAATCCAAATGCAGCGGTATTTCTCTTGGTAAATATCTGCAGCCGGAAAATGATAACAAATGGTTAAAGTTGAAATACAAAGACGGAACTCAGACAGAACGCGACTGCATCTGCCAGGCTTCCTATGAAGGATGGGATAAAGAACACATCGGTTCCCATATTGTACGCAGATGTGAGATCCATGACTGCGGTCAGACAGGTATTGTAGGACATCTTGGAGGCGTATTCTCTGTTATTGAAGACAACCATATTCATCACATTAACAACAAGCAGAATCTGGCAGGAGCAGAGATCGGCGGTATCAAAATGCATGCTGCTATCGATGTTATTTTCCGCCGCAACCATATCCACAACTGCACCCGTGGTCTGTGGCTTGACTGGCAGGCACAGGGAACCCGCGTTACAGGAAATCTCTTCCATGACAATGCTCTTCCTAATGACTTCGAGGCAGGGGATGACGCTGTCACAAGCGTAGGAGAAGATATCTTCGTTGAGGTTTCCCATGGTCCGACATTAATCGACCACAATATCCTGCTGTCTGACCGTGCACTGAAAATTGCAACCCAGGGTGTTGCCCTTGTACATAACCTGATCTGCGGCGGCTTCGTTTCTGTTGGTATCGGTACAGACAACGGTGCACCTGATATTCCATCTCCGAGATATACTCCATATCACACCAAACACGGAACTCAGGTTGCAGGATTTATGACCATCCTTCATGGAGATGACAGATTCTACAACAACATCTTCGTTCAGAAACCGATCCGTCCTTGTATGCAGGATCTGGCTGATCTTATGGGTAACAATGGAAATATGTGGGATGACTGCAATGTGATCACAGGAACTTTCAAATTTAACGGATATCCAACCTTTGATGAATGGAACAGACAGTTCGAAGGTTACTGCGGAATGGGTTCTGAGACAACAGGCAACTGCTATTATGATCATCTTCCTGTATGGGCATCCGGCAATCTCTATTTCAATGGAGCACGTGCATGGGAAAAAGAAACAGATGCAGTCACAGATACAGAACACACTGTAAATATCTCTGTTGAAGAGAAAGAAGATGGCTGGTATCTGAAGACCAACCTGTATGATATCATCAAAGAAGAAACCGACGGTATCATCTCAACTGAAACACTTGGTATGGCATTCGAACCGGAGCAGAAATACGAAAATCCTAACGGAAGCCCGATTATCTTTAATCAGGATTTCTTTGGAAATCACAGAGATGTCAAAACTGTCGCAGGACCATTTACGGATAAAAAAGCATCTGAGCAGAAGCTCTTTTAACCTGATATCCATATAGTCAATAGCTTTACCATATATAAACCATACATAAAAACAGCTATGAAGAGTACAGATATTTTTATCTGCTGCTCTTGCATAGCTGTTTTCTTATTTTGTCATACTTTTATTAGATGCAAGCATTCTTGTAGACTTTCGGATGCACCACAGGCATGTCGGAAAAATATAGCAGGTTGCTGTGATCCAGGCAGTCTGGTCTGCGAAACAGATGGCTGTAAAGCCAAAAGTTCCTACAAATCCAAGACAGACAACTGTTCTGGCGATCATTTCTGTTACGCCGGAAAAAACTGCTCTGCCTGAATATCCAAGTCCCTGAGTTACCATACGGGCGACATTGAGAATACCAAGACTCCAGTAGAAAAATCCCATACATCTGAGGTATTTGGCAGAGGCATCCAAAACTGCCACCGCACTCTTTCCAACAAACAACATAGAAAGTGTACGCCCTGCAAAAATCAGTAAAATTCCCGCCGCAATACCATATCCTACTCCCACTGTAATACCACAGCGCAATCCTTTCTTAATCCTGTCAGACTGTCCTGCTCCCAGATTTTGGCTGCAGAATACAGATGCAGATGTTGCGATAGCATCAAATGGACACATGGTAAACTGCTTAATCTTCATTGCAGCAGTAAAGGCTGATACATATGCACTTCCAAGCCCGTTATTGGCAGACTGCATAACCATACTTCCGATAGCTGTGATGGAGAACTGAAGTCCCGTAGGCATTCCCATTGCCAGAAGTTCCTTTACTGCATCTCCCTTTATTGTCCTGTTTTCTTTCTTGAGCCACAGAAGTTTCATCTTGCGGATGATAAAAATAAGGCACAAGATTCCACTGATCGCCTGTGCGGAAATTGTTGCAATGGCAGCTCCGGCACATCCAAGTTTCAGCACTACGATACAGAATAAATCCAGAAAAATGTTCAGAACAGCAGATAATGCCAGAAATATAAACGGTGTTCTGCTGTCTCCCACTGACCTCAAAATACTGGACAGATAGTTATATAAAATCGTAAAGGGAATCCCCAGGAAAATGATTAGCAAATAGCTATATGCATTGTCATAAATGTCCTCTGGTACAGATAAAATATGCAGAATCTGAGGACATAAAACACTGCATAATGCTGTCAGGATCACTGCGATTCCTGCACATAATACAGCTCCATTAAAGATATAATCCCACATTTTTTCTATTTTCTCTGCACCGAAATATTTAGCTACAGGAACACCAAAACCTGTACAGCTTCCCATGCAGAATCCCAGTACCAGAAACTGAATACTGCTGCTGGCTCCTACACTTGCCAGTGCTTTTGCGCCAAGAATCTGGCCTACGATCGCAGCATCAATAATATTATAGGTCTGTTGCAGCAAGTTTCCTAATAATAAAGGAAACGCAAACTGTAACATCAACTTCAGTGGATTGCCCTTTATCATAGATGTGGTCATTTCTATTTATCCCTCATTTTCATTCTTCACATGGAGTTCTCTTGGCAGAGTCATGCTTCCATAAGCTCCCGGCTCGGAACTTGATCCAGTTCCCATAGATATGCTGCAGTTCTTTTATTTCTGTTTTGTTTTCTTTTACCTTCTTCAGGCTCACTCTACCTTTTTTCCCGGCTTCTGGTTTTACAAATAATTCCAGACATTCATAGTTTTCTGTGTACATATGTAAAAATCCCCTTTCTGAATTTTGTCTCCGATTCACTATATATCTATAGTACTGACCTTCTGCCGACATAATCTTATTATATCATAGCAAAATCACGAGGAGTTTCAATAAAATATTTTGACATTTTTTTATACTATTTTATCCTGTATGATCCCATATAAAAAGGATGCCGGGAGCAAATCCGACATCCTTTTTACTGTTAACTTATGTTTATTTACAGTAGTCCTCTACTTGTGAACCTCACATGACTGAAGTCACGTACTTCCAGACGCTTTAGGCGTCAGACTGAATATCGGTGGATACGCCTGTAACTTAGGTGCGCAGTTATGCGCATTTCCCATACCAGATATGGCTGGTTCCCACATTACAGGTAGTCCGCTGCATATCTGCCTGTATCTATGCTGCTTTTAAGCGTTCCATTTCTGAATGGAGTTTCCGCAGATCTGCATAGACGCATGAGGTTCTACGCTTTACAGGAGGGACTTTTGCCTCCAGCAAAGACCTTTCCGTTGCCGGAAGGGGTTTTAAAAGTTCCCTTATAAAATATCTCGCCCCTATATTATAGGATGCTGACAGGTCACAATTATATCGTTTTCCTGTCTGGAAAG
>NZ_JAAIMY010000019.1 GCF_013300825.1 Blautia wexlerae | reverse complement strand
ATCCCGCATAAAATCAAGGTATATTAGAATGTAGAATTTACTTTTTCATTCAAGCTATTTTTTCAACGAAGAGATTATCCCTCGGCCAAAATGCAGAAGAACAGGTAATCAAAACTATATAGTAACATGCAGAAAGCTAGAAGTTGTAGAGGTGAGGTTATGAAACGCGCAGAATTAGAATCAGACATATAACGCCGAGACAGATTATCCGTGGCTCAAATATCCGAATTATGAGGTGTTCCGGCATTGTAATAATCGGAAGTGGTTTGCTCTGATTATGGATGTACCAAATAACAAGCTGGGGCTGCAAGGCGAAGAAATGCTGGAAGTGGTCGATTTCAAATGTGACCCAATTCTGATTGGCACACTACGAGAGGAACCCGGCTTCTTCCCGGCGTATCACATGAGCAAGGATAGCTGGATTACTGTTGCACTGGATGTGCAGCGTATCAGATGACAAAATCAAAATGTTGCTTGATATGAGTTATGAAGCAACGATACCCAAAACATGCAAAAAGAGATACTGATAAATTCCAGTTTGCATATTTCTTAAAAAGATGTATGATATAAAAAAGCTCAGGAGGTTCAAATGAAATCACATAAATACTGGTCTATCGGTGCACTGGTTTCCATGATCGGAACTTGCTACACCGGCTACAAGGATATGAAATCAGCTCATAAATATTTTGCATTCAGTTCACTGATTTGTATGGCTATGGCCATTTACTCAGGTCATAAAATGATTTCTGGCAAATCCAGAAAAAAGAAAGAAACTGCAGCTGAAGAATCTGCGGAATAATAAGAGGAATAGGGGAGTATTCCATTATATATAAGCCTGATGGAAAGGGGAGATTCCATCAGGCTCTTTCAAATCTACTCTTCCGTTTCTGGAAAAGATGGCTTATATCGTTTGTTTGCAGACTGTGGCACTACGATTTCAAAAAAATAATATCCCATATACCGGAGAGCTGCTTTTTTCTTTCGATAAAAACTTGCCCGGCTCATCCCCAGTTCAAGCATAATTTCCATATCTGTCATTTTTCTGTGCCTGCAGAAGCAGCCATAAAGCACATCATAATATTCTGTTCCAAAATTCGGCGTAAAATATTTTACCAGTGTCATTGCCCGGTTGACCATATCACAAAGTCCATAGATTAGAATGATATTGTTTACTTCTTTTTTCAGTTTTCCTAAATTCATGCGGTAATCATAGGCATCCATATACTGAAGGGCATAGGCCATATTCTCATTGATCTTTTCCTGACACTCTTGCTCTAATTCATCCAAAACCATCTGATTTTCCAAAATCAAATCCTGATAATTGTTCATCAGTGCTTTAATCTTTTCATAGTACAGATCCATTCTCTCTTCTGTATGTTGTGCTGCATTTAATGTAATTTCCTTAAACGATCTAATCGCATAATCTCTCTCTGTCATTATCAAAATCTCCTTTTTTCGTATTGAATCGTCTTTCTCTGACGTTCTACACTCCCATCCCTGTGATTTTGACGGAAGCTCAATAAGAATTATTCTTGAGCAGAGCCACATCTGCATGGACAATATAGTGGGCATATTGTTTCATGAACATAGATGTAATGCCCTTATATGTCAATCTGAAAAGAGCAAAAGGGAAAGGTCAGCTCTTCCGCAGATCCCATTTTCTTTCTTAAATCTTTACGCACTCTTGCGCTCCATAAACCATTTATCAAATTCATAATATAAATGGCATTCCTTACCATCTACCATTACAGTATACATAATTCCTGTACCACCCGCTTTCCGGCTGGCACAACGTTCTTTCGATTTTACTTTATCAATTAAATATTTAGTTCCATCTTCCCAAATAAATTCTATTGGCATCATTGCGCCTTCTGTGCTGAATTTTACAATGACTTCTACATAAACTTTGTTATCATTCAAAGCACTTACCTCCCATTGAAATATCCAACTGGATGAACGGTGTGGGATCCCTGTGCATCCAGGCTGGATAATATTTTATCCTGATACATAAATGCTCTCTGGACACTGTGATATCCAAACCGTCGCCTGATATCATCTACTGCCCTGTCTAACTTCTCCTGTTTTTCCCGGCGCTGCTCATTCATAAATAAATCTAACTGCACCGGAACCTGCCCCATAACCAGATCATCTGCACGGATTCCAAGACTTCTGATTGGACGAGGCCAATGATAGTTCTCTCTAAAAAGCTGGTATGCTGCACTCATTATCTCATCTGTAATGTCGGTCAGATCCTGCAGCTTTCTTTGCCTGGAGAAATGAAATAACCCATTATCACGAATCGAAATTGACACTACATTACATTTAAAACCATGTTTCCGCAGTCTGGCTGCGACACTTTCTGCCAATGCCATCAGAATAATCTGTACATCCTGATCATTTTCCAGATCTCTGGGTGTCGTTGTACTGTTGCCAATAGACTTTATCGGTGCCTGATATCCTTCTACTGAAACTGGTGAATCATCCCAGCCATTCGCAAATGAATAAATGACAAGTCCCATTTTCCCAAGCTGCCGTTCCAGAAAACTTGGATCTGTTCTTGCCAGTTCTCCGATTGTGCGAATACCATATTTCTGTAAAGTTCTATTCGTTGATCTTCCTACATATAGAAGATCTGATACCGGAAGTTTCCAGATTAGTTCACGATAATTCGTCCGATTAAATTCTGTAATTCCATCAGGCTTTTTATAATCGCTTCCAAGTTTTGCAAAAATTTTATTCCAGGAAATTCCAATGCTTACCGTAATACCCAGTTCTTTCTTTACCCTTCTGTTAATTTCTTCTGCAATTTTTCTTCCGTCACCTTTCAGTGAAAAACTATCAGTTACATCAAGCCAAGCTTCATCACATCCATACGGTTCAACTTGATTCGTATATTCCGAATATATTTCTCGCAACATTGAGGAAAATTTCAAATATAAATCCATCCTCGGAGGCACAAATATCAAATCCGGGCAAACCTGCTTTGCCTGCCACAATGCCATGCCAGTCTTAACGCCGCTTCTCTTCGCAATATAATTCGCCGTCAATACAATTCCATGCCTCGCTTCAGAATCTCCTCCTACAGCTAATGGCTTACCAACATATTCTGGATGATAAAGCATTTCCACACTAGCATAAAAACAATTGGCATCGCTGTGCAATATTGTTCTTTCCACATTTTCACCTTTCCTTTTTTAGAACGTGTGTTCTTTTCTATATAGGCATTATATATCGCTTTTAAATCTTTGTAAAGTAGCAGATATGTCGTTTTTATGGATTTTAACGCTATTATTGTTGATTTTTTATCTGTTATGGGTTATAGTATATATATGGAATAAATACCTGCATATGGAGGTGTATGATGATAAAGAAAGATTTTGGATCCATTATTGCTAATAAAAGAAAAGACCGAAAACTGTCTCAACCACAACTGGCAGCTCTTCTGTGTGAAAGAGGCTTAGATGTAAAAGCTCATTCTATCAGTAAATGGGAAAAAAATGTAAACCTGCCAAATGTTTTACAATTTTTTGCCCTCTGTGAGATTCTTGAGATTTCCGATATAAATAGAACATTCCAGATTGGAACGGATGAGAAACTTTTCTCCAAATTAAATGACGAAGGACAAGCCAAAGTTCTTGACTACATGAACCTATTAATGAAAAGTGGGGAATACATTCGAGAAGAACCAATCATTTATCAATTTCCACGAAGAACTCTCAGTCTCTATGATCTCCCGGTTTCAGCTGGAACAGGACAATTCCTTGATTCCGACCGTTTTTCCGAAATTGAAGTTGGTGATGAAGTATCTTCCAGTGCTGACTTCGGTGTCCGGGTATGTGGTGACAGCATGGAGCCTCTCTATCTGGATGGACAGATCATCTGGATTCATAAACAAGAAACACTTGAAGAAGGAGAAATCGGTGTCTTCTTCCTTGATGGTGATGCTTATGTAAAGAAATATCATCAATCCGATTCCGGTATTCAGCTTATTTCTCTAAATAAAAAATATGCCCCTATCCAAGTCACTTCCGGATCCATCTTAAAAACTTTTGGAAAAGTAGTTGGCTAATTTTAAAAGGCTGATGGTTCAGAACGAGGACCTGGATTATTTCGGACTCTGCAGTTCATTGAATGCGACTCCGGAACTAATGAGCTTTAAATTATACAGCCTGACAAAACGAGGCCAGGCTTATCATATGCCGATGGAGATTCAGAGCAATTTCCTGGCGAAATAAAGTAAATAAAGATCCTGTTCTATATATCATAGTATGAACAGGATCTTTTTATAATGATTTATTTTCTATCTAAAATTTTATTAAACTGACTAAAGACTTCATAGTTTGTGTGTTTGACTTACTGTTTATATCTATCTTCTCCTAAATATTTTTCTAGTCATTGCAATATAAAATTGCTTATACAGTCTCTTCCTTAAGAGTCCTGGTATTCTGGATAATATACAGAGCGACCGATATGACCATCATTATAGCGCACAAACCAATCAACAGATCTGATACCATCGGTGTAATGTGGAACCATATAATATGCACCGCTGCAGTTCCATATAATAAAAAGGTTACTATCTTTCCATGCCAGTCTGCACCATGTACTTTTCCTGTCTTTCGTATCACAAGACATCCACTGACTACCATATACAGCTCCTTACCTGCCATTATTACGATTAAAAGAAGCACATGCGGAAAACGAGTAAACAGACAGATTAACATCGCTGCCTGTGTCAGCTTATCAGCCACCGGATCAAGTATTTTTCCTAAATTACTAATCCTATGGAATCTTCTTGCGATATATCCATCAGCAAGATCCGTAAGACCAGACAGCAATAAGATTTCACCAGCTAACAGAGGATTTTTCTTTACACAATAACTCCATATAATTACCGGAATCAGACAAAGCCGAAAAAAAGAAAGAAGATTAGGAACCGTAATAATTCTATTCAAATTTTCTTCCTGATTCACTTCCCTCTGCATGTACGGTCACCTCACTTTCCTTTTTTTTAGACATAAACCAATAAAATATAACACAAAATGCTAAAGCAAACACAACACCAAAAACATTTTGAATCACTCTAAGACTAACCGCTCCTTGTAGTCCATAAGTCTCTGCAGCAATGGCTAAAGCACCAAATGTGTTAAATACTGCCTGCCAGCCATATTGTGCTGAAAATCCTACACCGATTCCACCAAGAATTCCTATATATGCATAGATTGACGAAGGAAGCAGAAAATATAATACTGTAAAACATATAACACCTGCAATATTTCCGACAATCCTTTTACGGACTCTGTAGTGCATATCTTCCATAAACGGCAAAATCGCGGACATGGCCGCAATACCAGCCCACATTGCACGTGGCATATTACAAAGTTCTGCAATGCAAAGGACAATCGGTACGCATAAAATCTGACATATCTGCCATTTTGTTCTGGAAGAAGTGATATCAAATTCTTGTATCAGATCTTTCAGATTTCTTTTATAAGTTCTGTTTTTATGATTTCGATAAAATACGAAGCAGGTAAGTGCTGCACCTAAAGCCATTCCGACTAATCGCATCTGATAGCTTTTTCCCGTAACATCATAACCATATAGCAGCAGATACCCAAGAACCAATGTAGATTGATTAAACATGAATGGATTATGGCATCCGAACAGAATCAACACAGCCAGTGCCGCAATATTTAACAGCATTCCCAATACCGGTGAAAACTGATTTGCTAAATGCGGACATGCAGTCATAATTACAAAGAACAAAGCCAAAAGCATCGTAGATTGTCCGGTGTGGATCCCCAGATCCGCATTTCTAAACACCATGAGACATAATAAGACTACTACACCTACAATGCTGTTCTCATTTCCAAATAGGATGCTGAAAATACTAACAAAGAAAAAACAAAATGCCATTGTAACAGCTATCTTCACCAGATATACCCACATATGATATAATTTTTCTTTCACTGTTTCACTCTTTTTCAACAGGTTTTTAGAACCTGCCTGATTTAACTGCAACTCCTGATAAAATGTCATATAAATCCTCCCATCTTCTAATTTATCTTAAAACTATATAATCTCATCTTTCTGCTTTGGCAGCTCTATAACAAATCTGCATCCACCATATTCACGGTTTTCTGCTTTGATTGTTCCTCCGGCACTATCTACAATCCGTTTTACAAGTGCAAGACCTAGGCCATTTCCTTCTGCTTTATGAGATCCATCTACCTGATAGAACTTGTCAAATATTCTGGATTTTACATCATCCTCTATTCCTGGTCCTTCATCTTCCAGAATGAACTTAACAGAATCCTGTTCTTGTTTCAGAAACATCGTAATTGTCCCCTTTGAAGGGCTGAACTTAATCGCATTATCCAAAAGATTTATCCAGATATGCATAAAAAGTCCTTCATTCCCAGTATATTTAACTTCCTCCAATTCTACCTGAAAACCAATTTCTTTTTCTGTCCATTTTGTTTCCAATGAAAGAAATGCCTGGCGGATCTGTTCATCCAGACGATATTCTGTTTTTTTCATTGGTATATTCTGATTCTCTAACTTGGATAACAGCAAAATATTACCAACCAATCCGGAAAGTCTTTGGGTGTTAAATAAGATTTTTTCTACATATTCCTCTTGATCCGGAGACAGTTCTTCTCCCTGAAGCAGCATTGTATACCCTTCAATGGCATTAATCGGGGTCTTAAACTCATGAGAAACATTAGATACAAAATCCATCTGCAGCACCTCTGTTGCACGAAGTTCTTTTGTCATAACGTTAAAACTTTGATAAGATTCTCCAACTTCTGCTATACGGCTGTTCGTTTCCAAATGCTGTTCAAAATCTCCCTGAGAAACTTCCTTCATTGCTTTACTAAGTCTGGTAATTGGTTCCAGTAACTTTGCATTGATAAAGGAAGTGATCAGCCCTGCAATCAATGTATTGAAAATCAAAAGCCAGCCAAGCACAGGTATGCTGCCCGGCAGATTAAAAAAATGATTCAAAAAAGCAAATAATAACGCAGATATGACTGTTGAAAATACAAGTGCCAGCCAGATTGCACCAGTCAGACAGGATCGGATCCGCAATCCTTTTTCTTTCTTTTGTTCCATTATTTTTTCACCACCTTGTATCCAATTCCACGCATTGTTACGATTTCAAAATCCGGGTTATCTTTCAAACGCTCCCTGATTCTTCCTATATGTACCTCTATCGTATGTGGGTCTGCCTCCGTCTCGTATCCCCATACTTCATCCATCAACTGTTGTTTTGTAAATGTTCTGCCTGGCGAAGCTGCAAGCTTATATAAAAGCAGGAATTCTTTTTTAGGCAAAACAAGACTTTCCTTATCAGTTGTAACCGTCATTGCATCATAATCAAACTCTGTTGAACCGATCACAATTTTGTGTTCATTCAGTATCTGTGCACGGCGAAGCAGTGCTCCGACTCTTAAAACCATTTCATTCACATTTACCGGTTTTACCATATAATCGTCACTTCCCGAAAGAAATCCCTGGCGCATATCATCAAAGGAACCTTTCGCAGTGATCATAAGTACCGGTATCTGATATCCTGCTGAACGGAGTTCCGACACCAGTTCATAACCATCCATAACCGGCATCATAATATCAGAAATGATCAGATCAATATATTCCTTATCCAATACTTCTAATGCCTGTGCTCCATCCGATGCACTTTTGACTTGATATCCATTCTTCTCAAGCACTTTTTGGAATAGCTGGCTTAATTCTTTATCATCTTCTACAATCAATATTTGAAACACGTTTTCCTTCCTCCTTATTAAAACAGATACCTTGCCCATCCAAGCAGATGCTGTACCAAAAATATTTTTCTCTGACGTTTCTTTGTTAATTCGATTGGCTCTACATGATATGGATCACGATAGGTTCCATCTTCCAATACCTGGCGGGACACTCTTTCATATTCCATCATGCCCTCTTCCAACTGTTTATTAATATCTTTACTGCGAATTACAAGCATCAGTTCCGTATCCAGATATGCACTTCTCATGTCCATATTAAAGGAACCGATTACAGACAGATCATCGTCAATCAGAATACTTTTTCCGTGGTATGAATAACCGCCTTCATATTCCCAGATATTAATTCCTGTACTTAAGATTCTATTTCTGTTTTTCGCATAATCGGCAGCACCAAATGGATTCCCATTATTCGCAACTGAATTTGTCATGATAGAAAAATCTGAAACGTTCTCTGCAATCTCCTCCCATGTATTATACATCATATCATTACAGATAATATATGGCGTGTGGATCTTCACACGATTTTTTGCATTTTTCATCAATTCTCCCAACTGATACCACACTACTGGTTCTTTGGAACCTGTGTGAATAGGATTTGACACTAATGTAATCTTTTCTGTCTCAAAAGTTTCGTCCGTATAATCGGTCTCGCAGATTCTTTCCTTATTCTCTTCAAAATATTTCTGATAGCTGTTCTGCAGCTCTAAAACTGCGTTCTTTACAGATTTTCTATTTGCCAGTTTTTTATTGTTATGAAAATAACCACTGTCTTCCTGATTCCATATGGTTTCAAAATACTCTGACAACTGGTTAACTGAATTTTCTTTCTCAGGTTCATCGCAAACCACTAACACGTCTCTGTCATAGTTTTTATGTCCCGGAAAATCACCCAGGAAATAATTGTATGTATTTCTTCCCCCAAGAATATATCTCTTTCCATCTGCAATCAAATATTTATCATGCATTCTACCCATCATTTTCCACGGTTTCAACGGATTGGCCTTATTATACAGTTTAATTTCAACATTCTCATGGGAAGATAATCCATAGAAATACGGATTTCCTTCCATATCAATCCAGCTCTCCATTCCATCTACTAACAGACGAATATGTACACCTCTGTCTGCCGCATCATGCAGTGCTCCTAAAATCAATTTTCCACTTTCATCGGATTGAAATGCAAAAGTAGAAAGAATAATTTCCTTTTTTGCATTCTTGATCAAACGCACTCTTTGTAAAAGCGCTTCTGGATTCTTTTCTATGATTACTGCCCGTTCTGTATTTTCACTGCATTCGTTCCATGACCCATTTTTTGTTTCTTTTTTGGTTGTATTGGACACTTCCGGCTGCTTTTTATATGCAACGCAGATTCCGAGCAATTCATAAAAAGCCACACATAAAAAAATTGCCAGTATAACAAGAAGGATTTTACATATTTTATGCTTTTTCATTGTACATCACCTGATTCCTTTTTATTTCATACTTATACAATACAAAGTCAATCTCAATTTAACCTCAACAAAATTTATTTTTCATAAAAAAATATGACCGGCTTCTTTTTAAAGAAACAGTCATATTTTTATTCTAATATATGAAGGAGCTTTTCTTACTCCGTTGTATTAATCACTATTTTATTTCTTCCATAAGCTGTCGGATTTTTCTCAATGTACACCGTGTAACTGCCAGGTCATCTTCTTGTATATTCGATATGATTTTTTCATAAGCTTCTATCATTTTTTCTTTCTGACAATTACTTAATTCAATTGCCTTGTTCGTCAAAACAAGGTATGTTCTTTCTTTTTTTTCATCTAATTTCCAGATAATATATCCTTTATTTTCAAGACTTTTTACCATCTTAGATGTTTCTGGAATCGATAATTTCATGTATTCTGCCACTTCTGAAAGATATACTCCTTCATGACAGTCTGATTTTTCAACACATTCCTTTATACTATAAAGAAACAAATAATCTGTTCTTTCGACAAATTCAAATATACTTTCAACATTGATGCTCTTTAAAAAAAACTCCTCTGCACTGGTTCCTGCTCCCATATTATCGTTCCTCTCTTTCTATATATTCTTTTTTGCTGACTAGACTCTTATATGCCGGGCGAATGATCTTATCTGTAGTTATCAATTCTTCCAGGCGATGTGCACTCCAACCAGCAATTCTTGCTATCGCAAATAATGGCGTGTACAATTCTCTTGGAATATTCAACATGTCATACACAAAACCACTATAGAAATCTATATTAGGACTTACTCCTTTGAATATCTGACGCTGCTTTGCAATCAACTTAGGTGCAATCTTCTCAATATTGTTATAAAGGGTCATATCTTTCTCACGTCCTTTATCCCTTGCGAGTTGTTCTACAAAGCCTTTGAACACCCTTTCTCTCGGATCTGAAATAGAATATACAGCATGTCCCATTCCATAAATAAGTCCTTTCTGATCAAACGCCTCTTTCTTCAAAATCTTACTCAGATATGATGCAATTTCCTCTTCGTCTTCATAATCTTTCACATGACTTTTAATATCATCCATCATATTCATTACCATCAGATTTGCACCGCCATGTTTTTTTCCTTTTAAGGATGACATTGCTGCTGAAATAACAGAATAAGTATCTGAACCTGAAGATGTTACTACCCGTGTAGTGAATGTAGAATTGTTACCACCACCATGTTCCATATGTAACAATAATGCTATATCCAGTACTCTTGCTTCCAGTTCTGTGAATTTTGTATCTGGTCTTAATAGGCGCAGGAAATTTTCAGCAATAGATAAATCTTTTTCAGGTCTATGAATATACATACTTTCGTTTTTTTCATAATGACAATAAGCATGGTATGCATATACTGCTAACATAGGAAATGCTGCGATCAACTGCATACTCTGCCTTAGCACATTCGGAATTTCAAGACTTTCTTTTTCCTTATCGTAAGAGCCCAATGTAAGAATACTTCGAGTCATAGAACCCATAATATCTGATGTAGGTGCTTTCATAATGACATCTCTGGTAAAGTTAGTCGGTAGTTCCATACAATCAGATAGTCTTCCCTGAAATTCCATTAACTGTGTATCAGTTGGCAATTCTCCGAATAAAAGAAGATATGCTCCTTCTTCAAAGACAAACCTTTTTCCTTTACTTCCTGTTACTAAATCTTTTATATTATAACCACGATAAGATAACTCGCCATCACATGGACTCTTTACTCCATCACGATATTCAAAAGCTTTTATATCAGAAATATTTGTAAGCCCCGTCAACACACCTTGGCCTTTTTCATCTCGTAAGCCTCTTTTTACACCATACTCTGAATACAGATTCTTACTAATGCTATCATTTTGTTCACAAAAAACTGCTTGCTGTTTCATATAATTTTCCAAATTGCTCATTTGAATCGCTCCTTTCATTCTGTTACGAACTTACATACTATACTCAGATATTCTTGTTTCCAGTGCATTCAGCATTGTCTGTTCTTTTTCTTATTCTTATTCATTAGCAATACAATACAATGGAAAACTCAATTTAACCTCAACAAGGTTTGTTTTTTCATCCATGCAAAATCTTCTTTGTACAACAGACTGTTAGATATAGCAAAAACGGCCTTTCAAAAACAGTTAACTTCTAAATCAACTGTTTTTTGAAAGGTCGTTTCATCAGATTCTTATAGCAATCCAGCAAATAATCTCATAAATAATTGTCCCAGTCGCAAATATGCACTTCGTCCGGTTTGATATTGGTCTGTCACATCACGACATTCTCCCATCGTTCTTATCAGATCATTTTTTATTTCCACAACTGCCTGACAATCTGCCATAAAACAGCCGTTTTCAAAATGGTGATATAAACTTCGATAATCCAGATTAATTGTTCCACAAGTTGCCATACAGTCATCTGCCACACTCATTTTTGCATGACAGAAACCAGGAGTCCACTCATAAACACGAACACCATGTTTAACTAATCCATGATAAAAAGAACGAGTTATATTATAAATGAATTTTTTATCAGGGATACCAGGTGTGATAATTCTTACGTCTATCCCTCGCTTAGCAGCCAGACATAACGCATGCGTCATTTCATCTGTTATGATTAGATATGGAGTCATAAACCAACAATATTTTTCAGCTTTATTTATCATACTGATATAAACTTCTTCTCCTACTTGCTCATTATCCATAGGGCTGTCTGCATAAGGTTGAACAAACCCAGTTTGCTGTGCCGCATAATCATAGTGGAAAAGGTATTTACTAAAATCAGAATCATTAGCATCCTTATCACTTACTGCATTCCACATTTCCAAAAATGTCACCGTAAGCGACTGAACAGCATCTCCTTCTAAACGAATACCTGTATCTTTCCACTGTCCATACGGGTGTGTGTAATTAAAATATTCGTTTGCTAGATTATATCCACCTGTAAATCCGACTTTTCCATCAATAACTGTTATTTTTCTATGATCACGATTGTTCAAAAACAGATTTAAACCTGGCATAAACGGATTGAATACACGGCAATGAATTCCTATTGCCTCCATCTTTTTCACAAAATCTGTGTTAATAAAGCCTATAGAACCCATATCATCGTAGAATACTCTAACTTCCACACCTGCTTTTACTCGCTCTTCCAGAACATCTTGAATCTTATGCCATGCTTCAGCGTCTTCTATCGCATGATATTCCATAAAGATAAACTTCTGTGCTTTCTCCAAATCCTTAAGCTGTGCCTCTAATCCTTTCACTGCTTCATCAAAATACACAATATCCGTATTCTGATAGATTGGATACTGCGAATTTCTTTGTATGTAACTTGCTATATTTCCTGCTTTCGGAATTGTTTCTTTTATTTTGCTCAAACACTCCTGACTGTCCGGAAGCATTGGTAACAATTTGCTATCAATTTCTGCATATCGCTCACGCATTTTATGTGTGCCACCATTCAAACCAATCAACAAATACAGGCCTACACCCATAATTGGGAAAATTAGAATTAAGATGACCCAAGGCATTTTCATAGAGGATGTCTTATTTGATGCGTACAATCCCAAAACCAAGATCCCACTCAAAATCCTTGTAAATAAATTTATGATTTCTGCATATTCATTCAAGCGTGTTACGATAGTAATAATAAAAATCACTTCCAGAAGAATGCAGATTATGGAAAAACACAGCCGTTTTACCCCATTTTTTGTTTTTGCTTTGCCCTCTAAAGTATCTTGTTTCATATATATTCCACCTTCCTACTTGCTCAGTTTTCTCCCTAAATTTCGTGGAACATACCAATTTTGTCTTTTATTCTCTGCATTTCATTATCTGCTTCAATGATAGCTCTTGCAGAATGAAGTAATTCTTCACTTATCTCATCATAGCCAGGCATTTCTTCAATTCCTTTTTTATAGCGAAGTTGATGTTCCAATGTTGCCCAGAAATCCATACCATTGGTTCGAATCTGTAATTCTACACGCATAGGTGTTTTACCCTTAGCAAAAAATACTGGTATTTCAACAATCATATGATAGCTTCGATAACCATTCGATTTTGGATTTTTTATATAATCTTTTATTTCAATAACTTTAATATCATCCTGTTGGGTAATCAAATCTGATATCATATAAATATCGTCAATAAACGCACAAACTATTCGAACGCCTGCTACATCATTGAGATATGTCTGTATATTTTCTGTTGTAAATTCATATCCCATCTTCTGCAATTTATCGTAAATACTATTGGGCTGCTTAATTCTTGTTTTTATAAAAGAAATAGGATTTCGATTGTTCTCAACTGAAAATTCATCATCCAAAACCTCAAGTTTAGTTTGTATCTCCCTAATAGCACAACGATACATCATCATTAAATTATAAAATTTTGTAGCATTATTTAAAAACTGTAGTGATTCCGGACTGTTCATCCTGAGTTTTTTTACTTCATCTTTTGTCATGGAACTTTCCTTTCTACCTCATCCCTGATTTCAAAACATTATTTATTTTGATAGTTGATTCGTTCTCCTTGAATTACTGGATAACAAATCATTTTATCACTATCCAGATTTTCTACATGCATATCTACTGCACTGATCTGATGGTTTTCATAAGTATTGTAATAATAAATACCTTTTGTAACATTACAACACGACGTATACAATGTGATTTCATATTTTCCATCCGCTACTTCGCAACATCCTCGTTGCTGATCCACAGATCCGAGAATGTGGAAGAATTGGCTAACGCTTTCTTCCTCTGATTCACCTGAAATTGCATTTACCTTTGTAAAAGCTACACGTACAAAGCGTGAGGAAGATGAGAGATCTCCCGGAAGACCTAATCCTCCCATACCTCTACTATATGCATCAAGAGCCAAATTTTCGCAGAAAGTATTTCTGGGCTGTTTAGGAGATAAATACATATAATTATTTAGTTGAAACATCTGCTGTGGAAATGGCGGATTATTCGTAAGCACTCCTACTGGATTGTCATAAATATGCAAACCATCTGACATAGATTCTACCGTAATTGACTCATTCTCATCAGAAATGATCCAGTGTAATTGTGCTAATGGTAATTGCTCGCTGAAAGGAGTATTAACAATATTAATTCGTTCAAGAAGCTCGCGAACTTCAACTAAAGAAGAACACTGACTTAAAATCCACGGAATAAATTCAAACTGTGCAATATTTTCCACATCTGACTTAATCGCGGCATAAACAGCATTTCCGACAAAATTCAGTCCTGCCATTGCCACTCCTTTTTCATTCATAGCATCATAATACAAAGGATAATCCTCTGCAACATGAGCCATTCCAATAATTGCATAATGATTTTTCATATCGCCAACATGGCGAAAATTAAACGCATAATTACGTGGTATAATTACTATCTGATCACCATAAGAGAATTCATAATCGAGGGTTCGTCCAAAGTAAAAATCTTTTGTTTTATAAGTTGCTGCTGTACACATGATCGTTTATCCTCCTAAATAGATTGAAATATGTCAATGAGTTTTTTTCTTGAACAATAGTATAGCACAATCTTTTATTCTGTTCCAACTTCATACATGATCATAACATGTAAACTTTAAACTATAGAGATACAGAGCAATTTTCTGGCGAAATAATAGCGGATAAGATTATTCTACAATAGAAAAACTATAGATTTATCTCACTAAAAGGGGGATTATTTATGTCAAAACATCATATTGAAAAGGTAACTTGTCCTTCCTGCCATCATGAGGGGGATTTTGAGCTCTGGGACAGTATTAATACTGCACTGAATCCTGAAATGAAAGAGAAGGTACTTAATCAATCTATTTTCCTTTATACCTGCCCGAGCTGTGGAGAGACCTTTCGTTTAAACTATCCTACACTCTATCACCAGATGGAAGATCTTATCATGATTTATCTGGTTTCTGAATCAGAAGCAGAAAAGACATATGAAATGTTTTATGGTGAAAATGCTTTGTTTGATTTTCGTACTGAAAAATATTTAGCCCGAATCGTAACGTCACCAAATCAGCTCGTTGAAAAGATACAGATTTTTGATGCAGGTAAAGATGACAGGATAATGGAACTTGTTAAATTACTTGCGACAGATTCTATTCTCAAAAATGATCCTGATAAAGAATTTGATGAACTGCGCTTTGCTGTCGATGCCGACGGAACAAATATTCTTGTAATCATTAATAAGGGTGAGATCACTGGTGCAGTTGACATTGACAATATGTATGAATTTGCTTCTTCACACTGCGATGATTTCAAGGATCTCCGAGATGATGAGGACATTGTTATCAATCGGGAGTGGATTCTTAACAAACTTGCCGAAGCAGAAAACGAATAGTATATTTGGTGGCTACACCCCCAAGCCCCTGTGGAATCAATAACGCCGGTACTGGATATCAAAATCCCGCACCGGCGTTATTGATTGTAATTATCTCTTTTTTCTAATCATAGAATGACTGATTATCAGCCCTACACATCTTGAAGTTATGGATTTTCTTGTAGCGACAACCAACAAATTATAATTCCCTTCCAAGTTCATATGCTTTCTTCATCACATCCACATGGCTTGCAGCTGTATTTGCGTCATCAATTCCACCGCCACTTACGATGCCTTTTAAGGAAGCCTTTTCAAAACAGTCTACCCATCCCTGCAGACCATTGTAGGCTTTTTCAAATGCACTTTCATCATTCTCAGCGGCAGTTGCAATCATATAAATATCTCTGAATGAATAATCTGTCGAATATAACGGATTCAATCTATCAAGAAGTGTTTTCATCTGGCCGCACATCTCATAGTAATAAATTGGTGTTGCATAGACAATGACCTCTGCATCCTTTACCTTTGCCATAATATCTGCAACATCATCCTTCAATACACACATTCCAGTCTTCTGACAGGATAAACAACCGATACAATATTTGATATCTTTTCCTTTCAAAGAAAGCAGTTCCACATCATGCCCCACTTCTTTCGCTCCCTTCGCACACTCATTTGCAAGCATATCAGAATTGCTGCCTCCTCGAAGACTTGTCGATATGATCAATACTTTTTTTGCCATGATTAAATTTCTCCTTTTTCAGTGTCTTTTTTAACCTTCCGTATAACTTTCGCAGGCACTCCTGCCGCAATCATATTGGCCGGAACATCTTTTGTTACAACTGCTCCGGCTGCAATGATCGAACCTTCACCAATTGTAACCCCTGGAAGAACCGTCACATTTGCTCCAAGCCATACATTTTTTTCAATGTGAATCGGCTGAAATATCATACTAGCTCTTTTCTCGGGATCTTCCATATGATTGATCGTTGCCAGTACTGCATTATGTCCGATCAGAGTTCCATCCTCTATAAAAATACCACCCTGATCCTGAAACTTACATCCTGCATTAATAAAAACATTTTTGCCTATATGGATATTTCGCCCACAATCCGTATAAAACGGAGGAAACATTCCAAAACTTTCATCTATTTTTTGTCCGGTAAGTTCCGACATAAGCTGTATAATTTCTTCTTTTGTATGATATTTGTTATTCAGCTCCATCGTTATCTTTAATGCCCTTTGAGACAGCTCATGCATAACCAGATGTTCTTCACTTCCACCATCTACGATATATCCGGGCTTCATATTACTCAAATATTCTTCACACGTCATAATTAACCAACTCCGTTTTCTTTAAAAAATTTCTGAATTTTGTCAAATGGGATCACATCCGGATTATCGTATAGATCTGTATGAACAGCTCCCGGAATTATCAGCAGTTCTTTATTGGATGTGTACTTGCTGTTCTTAATCATATTTTCATAAGCATCTTTTCCAAAATAATAGCTGTGTGCTTTTTCTCCATGAATGATAAGGACTGCACTTCTGATTTCATTACTGTACTTTAATATTGGCTGATTCATAAATGACATACATCCAATACTGTTCCAGCCATCATTTGAATTCAGACTCCTTTTATGATAACATCTGCCTTTATAATACTCACTGTAATCTTTTACGAAGAAAGGTGCATCTTCCGGAACCGGAAGGGGAACACAACCACCGCCTCTTGAATATTCGCCTTTACGGTATTCTTCTGTCCTAAGGGTATTCAGTGACTGTTTCTTTGCATAACGTGCTTCTTCACTGTCCTCAGAATCAAAGTATCCATTCACATTTACTCTTGTCATATCATACATGGTAGAAGCAACGGTTGCTTTTATTCTTGTATCCAACGCAGCTGCGTTAAGAGCCATTCCACCCCAGCCGCAGATTCCAATGATTCCTATTTTATCCAGATCCACATCTTCCCGAACAGAAAGGAAATCAACAGCAGCCATAAAATCTTCTGTATTAATATCTGGAGAAGCCATAAATCTTGGATAGCCTCCACTTTCCCCCGTAAAAGAAGGGTCAAATGCAATCGTTAAATATCCTCTTTCAGCCATTGTCTGTGCATATAATCCGGAACACTGTTCTTTGACTGCCCCAAATGGTCCGCTTACGGCAATCGCAGGATATTTCCCAGATGCATTTTTCGGTTTATACAAATCTGCGGCAAGTGTGATTCCATAACGATTTACAAATGTCACTTTCTTATGGTCTACTTTTTCACTCTGTGGAAAAGTTTTATCCCATTCAGATACCAGCTTTAATTTTTCTGTTTTTAACATATTTAACATCCTCCATATGCAAAATTTCTTGTAATTACACTAACAATAGTATATGATATAAATATCTTACAACCTAAAGTTAACTTTAGGTCAAGCATAAATTTGAAAGAAGGTTTTTTATGTATACAATCGGTCAGGTCTCTGCAATGTTTAATCTTCCTGTTTCTACATTAAGGTATTATGACAAGGAAGGCTTTTTCCCTAATCTGGAACGCAAAGGAAATATCCGTTATTTCAGCGATAATGAATTAGAAGCACTTCGTATCATTGAATGTCTGAAGAAATCCGGTCTTGAGATAAAAGATATAAAGCAATTTTTTATCTGGGTATCTGAAGGCAGCTCCAGCTATGAAAAAAGGAAAGAATTATTTGAAACCAGAAAATCAGCTGTTGAAACTGAAATTCAGGAACTTCAAAAAACTCTCTCCCTCTTAAAATTCAAGTGCTGGTATTACGAAACAGCAATGAAAGATGGTAACGAAGATGCTATAAATGCCATGTTGCCTGACAAACTTCCAAAAAATATACAGAAACTATATGATAAAGGGCATGACTGATTTTTGCTTTCTCCATCAAACTGGAAGTTGTCAATTTCTTATATATTTTTGATCAGTGTCAGGAATCGTATCTTCTGACCGATATCGCTCTACTTTCATGTGAAGATTATATTTATCTCTTAACTCCGCAATCTTATTCATCATGGGTGATTGATGGTGAAAGTCAATGCTCTCTTGATTTTCCCAACTGTCAATCAGTAGCACAGTTTCCTCATCTCCCAGAGGGAAAAAATAATCATATCTAATGTTCCCCGCTTCATTTCTAATTGCATCAACAGTACCGCTTGAAATCATCTCCTTTGCAAATTTTCGCGCAGAACCATTTTCGCCGGAATAATATATATTAACAACTATACTCATTATACTTTCCTCCAAATTCCAGTTTGCACCTCAAATCCTTTTCTTCATTCTATCACAGCATCTATTATTCCGCCATCAGTCTTTCAAACCAGGTATCCATGACGATGATAAACTGGCTTGCTCAGCTAATTTATGTTTGCAAGTTTGGGAGAGATTGTTTCTTTTCCCGCCTTTTCTCTGATTTGCATCCCCAAATAAGGGGTGACAACAGAGCGGAACCCAAATGTTAGCTGGACTTCCTAAAACCCATGTTTGCAAACCGGTGATTTTGATTAGCTGTCAGCTAACAAAAATCGGATTGCGTTAGCTGGAAATTGATCATTTTGAATGGAATTTTGTGTCACGAACGTGATTTGAAAATAACAAAAGCGTTCGTTGTCAGCTAATCCAGCTAACATTTTCGAACGCTTTGAAGCCCGTCGCCAAGAGGATTTGAACCTCCGACCCCTCGCTTAGGAGGCGAGTGCTCTATCCAGCTGAGCTATGACGACACATGCCGCAAACCCTTGATTTTACTGGGTTTCTGGAATTTTTCCCTTCGGCCATATATTAGATTATCAGCTCTTTTACAAGCTGTCAATCACAGATTTTTCTGGGTTGTTTTTTTTCTCAGAGAAATACCCCTGCTCTCTTTATAGAGACGAATACTATATCTAACTGAACTATGAGAATTCCTAACCCATAGCTATGATTTTACTATATCTAAAGAAAAATTACAAGCATAATCTATGCTTCTCATTTTAAATTTTACATTCAGAAAAATATTCACAATCCGCTTCGCTGCTTACCTGATTTGATTAAAAAAGTGCAGAAATATCTCTTCTGATATATCTGCACTTCTTTCTTAATTTTGTAGTATTGTCTGGACATAGGACACCATATCTTGTTTATATAATTCGAGAAGATTCTTTTTCTTTGCATAAACTGCAAAGCCATGGATCTTCAGCCCATTTTTCTTTACGTAGTTAATCATATCCTGGTATCTGTTCGGAGAATCCGTCGTCTGTCCCATCATTGAAATAATGTCGTCATAATCCTGAATGTAGGAAAGCATGCTGATAAAATGAGTCTGCATAGTTTCTTCGTCTGTCACATCCACATCATGACAGATATCTGTATTATCCAGAAACGACAGATACGGATATTTCTCTCTGTCCCAATTCATGCTCATCCCCGACGGATACGGGCAAAAGCCAATGTTTGGTTCCACACAGTAACCATCCGCGTCTTCCGTATGAACTGCACACCAGAGTTCTCCCCATTCCAGTTCTTTATCATCAGACAGCTTCTGATACCACTCAATAAAATCTCTGTAATCCACAATATCATTTATGGAAACATAGGCAAGATACCAGTCGTTATCATTGTATTCTGCGATTGCATCTTTGGAATCCTGAACGCTTTCCTCCTTACGCATTTCTGTGTCTACTTTAGTTTCTTTTCCATTTTCATCCACTTCCCACGCCTCCCATGCGGTCGTATCTCCCGGAAGATAAAACTGCATAAGTGGTCTGCTCAATATGTTATTGTCATAAAAAGTAAGGTTTCCTCGCACCAAACGTCCGCTGACAGAAGTGAATTTTCCAGTCCAACTAAAAGTCTGCGGAATGATAATATCGTATTCACCATACCCTCTCGATACCGCACTGACCTGACTACGATGATTACCCGGCAAAAACAGCTCAGAATAAACAGAAAGATCCAAATCCATTCTGGTCGTAGTCATTTCTTCATATTTACCAACTACTTCATTGGGATTATAATAAAAATCTGACACGGCCTTTGGAAGGATAAATACAGCACATAAAACAATTACAAGGACAGCTACTCCTACAATTATTCCCATTTTAATAAAAGCCTTGCGGATTGACCACCTGATTTCTTTTATAAATTGCCTGTTGATTTCATCTTTTTGATTGTTTTTCTGTCCTGATAACCATTCTTCATTTTCCGGATTCTCTGCATTCTCACTTTCCAGATCAGAAAATTCTGGTATCTCACCTTCTTCATAGAGAAATTCACTGATTGCGTCTTGTTTTTCAATAGATGCTTCAACTTCTTTTTTTCTAACATCGTCCAATTTTCCCTGTTTATATAAGTTCAGTAACTCACGATACGTCATTGAGATTCCTCCTTTCTACACTCTTCCAGATATTTTTTTAATTCTTTCCTTGCCCGGTATGCAAGCACCCGTACATTTTCCAACGTGATATGTAAAACTGCCGCGATTTCTTTCTGTGTCATTCCGCCAAAATACTGCATCTGAATGATTTCCCGCTTCTTTATATCCAGTCTGCGGATTGCCTGATAAAGCATTCGCCTGTCTTCTTCCTCGAAAATTTTTTCAGGCAGACCTTTCTCCGTTTTTTCTTCTAAAGGATACATCTGTTCATCCATCAGAATCTCCCGTGATTTCTTTTTCTGTTGATTATAGAACAAGTTTCTCGCTACCATATAGAGCCATGCCCGCATATTGCCATGTCCGTCCGGCAAGGCCAGAAGTGCTTTCAGGAAGGTTTCATGGAGCAAATCTTCTGCCAGATGTCTATCCCCACAAAGTGAATACAAATATAAATATAATTCTTTCTGATAAAGGCTGTAAAGCTTTAATAAGATTTGATTATCCACTTCTATCATTCCCCCTTCCTTGATTTTTGCGCCGGATACACCTTTCATATCTGTTTTGTTTCCAGTTTTTTATCTCTTTCACTAATATAACATCTATAAACGAAAAATGTTACAAATAAATCAACACATAGAAAGTACATCTCCCTTTACTTCCAGAAATGTGGTATCTTCTGGATTTCCGGTGTTTTCCTGTATATCTTCATTCCATTTCTGTTCTGTACGTCTTATAGCAATCCTCGTAAATAATGCATTTAAGACAGTTCAGCAGAGTTCGAAGTACTATGACACAAAAAAAGCATGGGCGAAGTACTCTCGTCCATGCTATCATTCTAAACATATCTTTTAATTTTAATAGTGCAACTGTCCCTGGAGCCATATGATTCCTTTGAATCTACGTCCGATCTTTGGCTCCCCCAGCAAATCATTCTTATTGATACAAACATCAAACTGCATATCATTACAGTCTAATGTAAGCTGGCAGATTTCTTCTCCTGTTATAATGTTCTTGAATGTCATAAAATCCAGAATCTCACCCATGACACTATATTGATCACATTCAATCCCATATGGCATGAAATAGGAATCCACTATTGAAAAAATATCGTCTGTAACTATACGCTGAGAAATCATGGAATATGTATCCATATCCTCCATTGTAAGGCTTTCCATTGCATCTTCATCACCGTTTCTGGCGGCTGCAATGAGATGATTTCTGTTCTTTGTCAGTTCACGTTCTGCTTTTACTGCTTCTTTATCTTTCTCTACAGGAAAAAGGATTTTTCCTTCCCTGGCCAGCCCGGAAAGGGTTAAAGACTGGCCACCCGGAAGTATGTTGCCTTTTTCACGCTGTTGCAGATACTCAGCAGCATTCTGAAGATAAAAAATTAAAGTAACCCCAATTCTCAGATCGTCACAGGCACCTGCAAAAGATTCTTTGTCTGCGTGTCTTTCTATCACAACACTCTCATGTGTTGTAATGCCTGTTCCGCGAAAAAAAGGAAAATAATAATCCGGATAAAATACGTTGTTTTCATCATACTGCCCGCAGACAGTAATTCCACAATCGCATCCATAATTCTTGGAAAACTCTGCAAACATACCATCCGGATAGTTCTCTATGACTGTTTTCTCGTCATAGGTTTCAACCACATCCGTAATGATCTGTCTGATACTGCTTCTTTTGGTGATCCTGGAAAAACCAACTGCCCTCAGATAACTGTGCATAAGAACACCTCCCTGAAAAAGCTCACCCTCCATTAAGCGTGCTTTTTCTCAATCTTTGTCATACCACCCATGTATGGCTGCAGAGCTTTCGGAATATTTACAGAACCGTCTGCATTCAGGTTATTCTCCAGGAATGCGATCAACATTCTGGGCGGTGCTACAACAGTATTATTTAATGTATGTGCAAGATATTTCTTACCATCTTTTCCGTTTACACGGATCTTAAGACGACGTGCCTGTGCATCACCAAGGTTTGAACAGCTTCCTACCTCGAAATATTTCTTCTGACGTGGAGACCATGCTTCTACGTCAAGAGATTTTACTTTCAGGTCTGCCAGGTCACCGGAGCAGCACTCAAGTGTACGAACCGGAATATCCAGAGAACGGAACAGATCTACTGTATTCTGCCATAATTTATCAAACCACATCGGACTCTCTTCCGGTCTGCAGACAACGATCATTTCCTGTTTTTCAAACTGATGGATACGATAAACACCTCTCTCCTCAAGTCCATGAGCACCTTTTTCCTTACGGAAACATGGAGAATAGCTTGTAAGAGTTTTCGGAAGTTCTTCCTCAGGAATGATCTGATCAATAAATTTACCGATCATGGAATGTTCACTTGTTCCGATCAGGTATAAATCTTCACCCTCAATCTTATACATCATGGCATCCATCTCAGCAAAACTCATTACACCTGTTACAACATTGCTTCTGATCATGAAAGGAGGTACACAGTAAGTAAAACCTCTGTTTATCATGAAATCACGTGCATAAGAGATTACTGCAGAGTGAAGTCTTGCGATATCTCCCATTAAATAGTAGAAACCATTTCCCGCAACACGTCTTGCACTGTCAAGATCGATTCCATCAAAGTTTTCCATAATTTCTGTATGGTATGGCACTTCAAAATCCGGAACAACCGGTTCACCAAACTTCTCGATTTCTACGTTCTCGCTGTCATCTTTACCAATCGGTACAGATGGATCAATGATATTCGGAATTACCATCATATCTTTGAGAAGTTCTTCCTCTACTTCTTTCTCTCTTGCGGAAAGTTCTTCAATACGGTTTCCGGAAGCAGCTACCTGTTTCTTTACTTCTTCAGCTTCTTCTTTCTTTCCCTGTGCCATCAGTGCACCAATCTGTTTGGAAATTTTATTTCTCTCTGCACGAAGAGCTTCTACTTCCTGTTTAATTTCTCGGTTCTCTCTGTCCAGCTCCAGAACTTTATCCACTAATTCCAGTTTATTATCCTGAAATTTGTTGCGGATATTCTGTTTTACAACTTCCGGATTTTCTCTCACAAATTTAATATCTAACATCTTGTTCCTCCTGAAATGTTCTATTACATTATGTAATGATGTCAGGGTGAAATCTGGCAAAAACTTTTCCCCTGATATCAATTTATCATATCATGTGCATTCCTGCACAAAACAGATTCTTTCTTAGTATGCTCTTGTTTTCAGATTTTAAACATTACTGTTCACAGTAACTTTTAAACAGCTTTATTCTTCAATATTATCCAGTCCAAAATTCACTGCCTTACGAAGTGCCTCTACCTCTTCCTGGCTGAGCATAACATAGGATTCACCTTTTACAATTTCTTTCATATACAAAAAGCAATTGTCCCGGCTGTGTACTGCATTTAAGATAAGGCCTGTATTCTCTTTGTCCAACAAAGCCAGGGCAAAACTTAACTTTCCCCCTACATCATCAAATGCGTCATACTTTTCTACACCATATTTACTAAACATTTTATCAAGATTCTTTTTGATAAAAAGAAGATCATGATCATGTTCTTCCTTCGCATCATAGAGCTTGTCTATCTGAGCGAATTTTCTAACGAATACTTTTTCCAGAGACTGTGCATCTGAACCCTTCATGAAGGTCTTATATTTACGTTCCAGACGGCTCAGGCGCATATTCATACTGATATTCCTTACCAGCAGGAAGATAGTAAGAATCAGCAGTATAATAATGATGATCCCGGAATCAATTCCAAGGCTTTCAAAAATGCCACTCATATTACTGTCACTCCTAACCAATGGATTCGAAAAGATCTATGATTCTTTCCAGTTCATCCTTGGAATAATATTCAATTTCAATTTTACCTTTGTCATTTTTCTTTCTGTGTATCTGGACTCTGGTACCCATGATACTTTTCATTTTTTCTTCCAGACTCTCATATATTGCATCCTCAGCAGAGCTGAATTTGCTCTTCTTTGCTGTTTTTGGCGGTTCCAGCATACGTTTTACAAGTGCTTCTGTTTCACGAACACTTAATTTCTCGTCAAAAATTTTCATTGCAATTGATTCCTGCTTTTCCTTATCTGCTATCGAAAGGATTGCTCTGGCATGACCGGCAGTAATCATCTCATCAATCAGCATCTGCTGCACTTTTTCACTGAGTTTGAGAAGTCTCATTGCATTTGTAACTGCTGTTCTGCTCTTCCCTACACGCTCTGCGATTTCGTCCTGTTTCAGATGAAATTCATCAATCAGTCGTTTATACGCCATTGCTTCTTCCACAGGATTTAAATCTTCCCGCTGAATATTCTCAATCAGGGAAATCTCTACTAATTCCTGTTCAGAAAATTCTTTAACAATTACAGGAATCTCTTTCAGTCCGGCAAGTTTTGCTGCTCTCCATCGTCTTTCACCTGCGATTATTTCATAATAGTCCTTTTTATCGGACACAAGAAGTGGTTGAAGCACTCCGTACTGTTTAATGGATTCTGACAACTCAAGTAACGCATCTTCATCAAACTGTTTACGTGGCTGATTCACATTAGGTTCAACGCTTGATATTTTTACTATCATTGCTGTTTTCTTATGCCCGATTGTGCTTCTGTTACTTTCTTCCGTTGTATCATCTGTTGTCTTTTCAGGTACTACCGTTTTATTCTCTGTCTTAACTGTTGCTTTCTTTACAGATTCTTTGACAGCAGACTTCTTTTCCGGAAACAGTGCATCTAATCCTCTGCCAAGACCATTCTTTCTGCCTGCCATTAATTATCCTCCCTGTTGAGCACTTCCTCAGCTAAAAGTCTGTAGCTCTCTGCTCCTGCCGATCTGGGATCATAAATTGTTATGGGCTGGCCATAGCTTGGAGCTTCCGCTAATCTTACGTTTCTCGGAATAATTGTTTTGTATATATTCTGATTAAGATTTTCTTTGACATTCTCTACTACCTGCAAAGACAGATTTGTTCTTGCATCATACATAGTAAATACTACACCTTCTATTTTCAGGCGTTTATTTAGTCTATCCCTGACAAGATCAATCGTATGAATCAACTGTGAAAGTCCTTCCAAAGCATAGTATTCACACTGGATAGGCACTAATACAGATGTGGCTGCGGTCAGTGCATTGATTGTCAACATATTTAAAGATGGTGGACAATCCATGATTATATAATCATATTTGCGCCGAAGTTTATCTGTGATTCCTTTTAATATAAATTCTTTATTATCAATGCCTACTAATTCAATCTCTGCGCCGGAAAGATTAATATTAGATGGGATCAGATCCACATTCTCAACAACATCTTTTACAATCGTATCTTTCGTCTCAGCCTCACCGAGCAGAAGTTCATACAGTGTATTCTCTACAGAATTCTTATCAACACCAAGCCCACTGGTTGTGTTTCCCTGTGGATCTATATCAATTGTAAGAACTTTTTTCCCTTTTTCCGCAAGGCAGGCTGAAAGATTAATTGCAGTTGTTGACTTTCCAACTCCACCTTTCTGATTGGCAACTGCTACAATTCTTCCCAACTTCATTCCTCCTTTTAGTATATAGCAGATTTATTATAACACTTTTATTCTAATCCTGCCACATAATGTTTCACGTGAAACATAAAAAAACAGATTATTTTTAGTATAAATATTGTATATTTTGTGATGATTGCCATTTTCTCTCCCTGTCAGTCCATATGGTTCTTTTTCTGTTTTTTCAATACTTGAACCGAATCAGGTAAGTCCTCTGCGGAGGTCGCAAAAAAGCAATAAACAGTAACTGCTCAACAATCTCTCCACTATATTCACGTCATATTTTCTTGTAAAACAAACAGTATCGCGGTATAATATGTGTATATAATTTTAGCAGGCTAATCACTTGTTATGCTTGATAAAGGAGGCCGAAAATGAGTAAAAACAAGCACAAATTTTTTACATTTGCTGCTCTGATGACCGGCGCAACTGTTGCTGTTCATTTCATTAACCACACGATTGCTACTGCTGCACAATTAAAACAGATGCTCCACATTTCTAATGACAATTACTTTGAATGGCGCTTTGGGAACATTTATTATACTAAAAAGGGAACTGGTTCACCGATTCTTTTGATTCATGACACTTTACCCGGAGCTTCCGGATATGAATGGAACAAAATTGAAGATGAACTGGCAATTGACCATACAGTATATACTGTTGATCTGTTAGGATGCGGACGTTCAGACAAATCCAGCATTACCTATACAAATTTTGTTTATGTTCAGATGATCAGTGATTTTATCAAAAAAATAATTGGTCAGAAAACAGATGTGATTACAAGTGGCTTCTCAGGCTCTTTTGTTACTATGGCCTGTCACAATGAGAAAGAACTTTTTAACAAAATCATGTTGGTGAATCCTCCCAGCCTGACTCAGTTAAAACAGATGCCAAACAGAAAGGATCGTCTGTTAAAAGCAGCTCTGGAAATTCCGATTTTCGGAACTCTGGTTTATCATATGATCGTATCACGTGATAATATAAATAATCTTTTTATCGAAAAGATGTATTATAATCCATTCCATGTGGATAATCAGATGTCAGATGCTTATTATGAAGCAGCTCATAAAGGTGGATATTATACCAGATTTTTGTACTCCAGTCTTGCAGCTAAGTATATGAATGTAAATATCTGTCATGCACTTAAGGCACTGGATAACAGTATTTATATTGTTGAAGGTGAAACGGAGCCGAACGGAAAGGCTGTCACTGATGATTATTGTGCCTCCAACCCGGCTATTGAAGTTTCTGTTCTCAAAGAAACGAAACATCTTCCACATGTTGAAGCACCGGAAGCATTTCTTGAACAGGTTAAAATCTTCTTTTAATCCTTATATATAACTATTGTTTTAAGCCAGAGTGAAAATGAACTGACAAGTTGATTCTTGGGACAATCTTGAAGGATAATTTTTTATTTCAAGTCGGAAAAAGGCGACGTTGCGTTGACTCTAGTACATCGTTTTCGAAATAACTATACCACTCACTTGTCTGCAAATCCGAGTGCACAGGTCTAAAAGCCTCAGCGTAGCCCGCTACGCCTGCGTTTTTAGACCTGCACACTCGAATCCGCATCCTACGCGATTGGTATAGTTATTTACGAAACGATGTACTAGCAACCGAATTCGGACAAAATATACCGCAAAGTGGGGCGGATAGATTGTGGGAATAATTTTTCAAACACGCTCTAATACAACAAAAAGCGGAGCAGACATATGGAAAAAATTCTATATGCCTGCTCCACTTTTTTATAGATTCTTTTACTCTTCTATGCTCTCACTTGACGTATCTGTTAAATCTGATTTAGTATCATCTGTCGTTGCTTCTTCTGAATCCGTCTCACCTGAATTATCTTCTTCTGTTCCGGCAACTGATTCAAATGCTGTGAACAGTTCTTTTACATTCATCTTATTTACGAGATATACTTTATTATCCACCACTGCCGCATAATAGTTTGTATCGTAGCTATAGTATGCAACTTCCTGTGTATCACCGTCTTCTTCTGTAAATGTAGCTGTCAGTTCTGCATCACCGTCAGGTTCATATTTATCTGTCAGACGTTTCTGAGCCGTCATGTTGATCAGTTTATTGTAGAATGTTGTAAATGTTGTTTCATCCAGATCAGAACCATTCAATTTATAGGTAACTGTTTCTGTATCATTTCCGTCATCGTCAGTGGATGTTTCACGTGAAACATTTACTTTATAATCACTGCCCTGATAATTTACTTTGAGACTTTCGAGGTTATTTAAAGATACATAACTTACTGTCATATCCCAGAAGTCTTCTTCTGATTTATCAGTGAGCGCGGACAGAGTATCTGTTGACATCGTATAGACTTCATTGCTGTCATTTACCATGACATATCTGTTGCTGTCATCCGTTTCATTTCCAACAAGAATTGTAAGCTGCTTATCTGCCATCTTAGTTTCTTCTTCCGAAGAATCCTCATCGTCTGATTCTGTATCCTGTTTAGCATCGTCACTGTTTTCTTCCGCAGATGAAGCATCTTCATCTGCTGCCTCACTGGAAGCTGTCGTATTATCCTGTGTGTCATCATCAGCAACTTCTTCCTGGTAATCTACTATGATTGTTGCATATGGTTTATCCAGACCATATTTGCTCTTGTCGTCGCATTTATAATCTGCAAGTGAACTATATGCCATGCTTCCGAATGAGGATACCAGAGAACTTACGGTAGCTGAGTCTGCTTTTTCTTCATCCTCGCTGCCTTTTACTGACCAGATACTTGTATCTTCGTCTTTTGATAATTCATAGGAATTATCGCCGTCTACAGAAATTTTTGTAATGGTATCTGTATTGGAAATTGCAGGGAAATCTTCCATCTGCGCATAATCATTCAATGATTTGGTAAACGGCTCTACGCAGGAAGAATCTATCAGGTATACTGTCTTCTCATCATCATCTTTTCTTACATAATACTGACTGGTGGAGGAATTTTCATCTCCCACATACAGTGTAGTTGTTATGTCATCGCCATCTTCCTCATCAGATTTTGTTACAATCTTAATCGTGTTTGACGGAGAATCCAGACCATATTCTGAAAGATCATCTACGTCCTCCAGAACTCTGTCCGAATCGACAGATGCAATAGCAGATGCTGCACTGTCCAGAGTAGTCTGATTTACCGGAAAATCTGTTTCGTCTTTCTTTACCCAGCTGTCATCATCTTTTTCAAATGTTGTCTCTGTATCATCAACCATAAAATCCAGAGATTTAATGTTATCTGTTGATGCAGTAAATACAGTTGTGCTTTCTTCAGAATCTTCTTCGGATTCTTTCTGCTCCTGATGGGCTACGTAGGTTTTTACACCTACGTAAGCCCCGCAGCAGACACCAAGAACTACAACTGCAAGAACCATTTTTACAGTTTTATTCTTCATTTAAGCTTTTCTCCTCTTCATCCAGACTGCAAACCCTACAACAAGGAAGAATCCAGGAATCAGACCGATGGTGCAGATCTTCCAGAATGCAGCATCATAGTCTGTAAGTGTCAGATAAGATACAGACAGGCTCTTGGATGGGATAGATACGGTTGCACTGTCTTCTGTGTCTGTCATCCACTTCAGGGATTCGATGATCAGCTTCTCATTTCCGCCGGATACCATCTGATTTACCTGTGATTCCATCAGATTGGAAGTTGAATAGTATACGATCTGCGTTTCTTTGTCATCATCCAGAGTCTCTGTGATGCTTACTCCCAGATCAAACGGGCCAGTTTCGTCTCCGTCTTCTTTCTCCAGAGTATCACTGTTCAGATCTGTCTTGGAATATGCCTGATCTGATGTGGTAAGAATACTGTTAATCGTTACGGTATCTCTTACATCATCCATTTTTCTGATTCCCTGTGCATATGGTGCAAGTACATAATATCCTCCGGAAACAGTCTCAGAGCTTGCATCTGTGCTGTTTATAGTCGGAACCAGATAATATGGCATCTGCATTGCATAATGCTGATTATCACCTTCAAATACGATTCCAGCTTCTCTCTGAACACCATAGTTTTCCAGAACTGCATCAAAGTTTGGCATGTCTTCTGTTGTATAATCAGAGAAAATCATCGCCTTTCCGCCATTTTCAAGATAATCAATAATAGCAGTCTTTTCATCTTCTGAAATATCTGTGGACGGGGAATCAATGAACAGGCAGTCTGCATCATCCGGAACACTTCCCTCTGTAAGAAGATTCAGAGACTGAATATCCATATTTGCTTTCTCGATATCTTCTTTGATAGTAGAATCCATCTCCTTCTCACCATGTCCCTCGAGTGTATAAAGAATCGGGAGATCTTCGGATGTTACATATCCAATCGCACTTGTGATCTGACCTTCACCGTCGAAACCAGTGGTCTGAGAGCTGTAGGTCTGATAGTCCATTGTACTCTCATAGATATTGTTGTAATCAATGACTTTATTTCTGTCACCGCATACAACGATCAAACTGTTTGCAGAAAGATCATCACTTGTATATTCTGTTACAAATTTAGGATTTACTACAGGATCCTTCTGCTCTACTTTAATATGCTTGGATTCATCTTCATATTTCTTAAGCAGATTGGTAATATTCTCATCTTCAGAACCGCTCTGTGCAATCTGATAAATTGTTACGTCCTTGTCCAGATCTTTCAGCATTGCTTTTGTATCATCACCAATACTGTAGAGTTTCTGGCTGCTGATATCAATTTCTGAATATTTGGACGGAATCGCATTTACGATCATGTTGAGCACTACAACTACTGCAATAAATATCACTGACATAACCATTGTGTAAGAGCCGTTTTTGATATGCTTCTTACTGATGGTGCCAATCAGTTTCTTTTTGTCAAATTTTTTATGCTTATTATTTTTCATCTTTTCTTTCAGTTTCATTTTCTTTCACCTCCCCACTAATTCCAGCGTCTCTTCAAAATAGACTGTGTTGTAAGGAACAGGCATACTGCGATCACAGAAAGAAAATATACAATTCCTTTTATATCAAAGATGTTACTTGTAAAATTATCAAAGTGTCCGCTCAGATTAAACACATCCAGGACTTTCTGAATACCGCCCTCAAAAATACTGGATTTTACTACATAAATAATAATCAGTGCCACTTCTCCGATCACACCGATCACTGCTGAGATCAGAATATTCTTGATCATGGTATAGATAATGATGGCTGCTGCCAGGATCAATAACCCAAATGTCACGCATGTCGACATAGATGTCTGAGAGAAGAATGAAGAAATACCATTCATCATGTAAAATGCAAATAAGAAAACAAATGTGAGTACCGCTGCAATTACCTGGCTCTCAGTTAATGCTGACATAAATACACCGATTGCAATATTTGCACATCCCAGGAGAAAGAATCCCAGGACTGCTGTATATGCAGATGCAAACTCTACTGTGCCAAACTTGGACATAATCAGCGGATAAGTACACATAACTGCCATCGGAACAGCAAATACAGTTACCAGTGCAAGATATTTACCTATTACAATACCGCTCACAGAAACCGGTGCTGTCAGAAGCAGCTGATCTGTTTTCTGTTTTCTTTCCTCTGCAAGTACACGCATAGTCAAAATCGGTACTCCGATCAGGAATGCAAAGGTAATTGCACTTAAGGTGTATTCAAATTTCGGATATGTTGCTGAAAGCTGGTATGCTGAAAAATAAATACCTGTCAGTACAAGAATGAAAAAGATAAATAAATATCCTACCATGGATGTCAGGTAACTTTTCAGCTCTCTTTTATATATAGCTGTCATGGTTATTTCTCTCCCCCTTTATCATTATTCTGTTCTTCCGGTATTTCTGCTGATGTCTGTTTTACGTTTGTCTCGTTTGATTTACCGGCATCAGTATCTTTATCTTCAGGTGTATTTGGGACTTCGTCTGCAGATATTGGTTTATCGGATGCAGTAAGTTCAAGGAAGATTTCCTCCAATGATACTTTCCTGGACTTCATCTCATAGATTGGGCTGTTAATCTCCGACATTTTGTAGAATACTTTTTCCCGAATGTCATTCTGCTCTTCTGTTGAAACTTTCACACTCCAGAGATTCTGTTTCTCATCTTTTTCCATTGTTACGCTGTTGACTCCCTCGATTCCCTCGAGAGCCTGCCTGATCTGTGTTTTTTCACCTTTAATAAGCATCTCCAGAGTGTTGGATCCCTCTGCAAGTTTTCCAAGATTCTCAGGAGTATCGCTTGCTACCAGTTTTCCATGAGAAATGATCAGCACGTAATCGCATACCGCGCTTACTTCAGAAAGTATATGCGAGCTGAGAATAACGGTATGTTTCTTTTTTAATTCTTTAATTAAGGTTCGGATTTCAATAATCTGTTTAGGGTCAAGACCTACTGTCGGTTCATCCAGGATGATCACCTCCGGATACCCCATAATCGCCTCAGCAAGACCAACTCTCTGTCTGTAACCTTTTGACAGGTTCTTGATCAGACGATTTCTCATGTCTGAAATCTTTACCATGTCCATGATTTCTTCGATCATGTTTGTTTTTTTATCTTTTGGAATTTTCTTGAGATCTGCCACAAATTTCATGTATTCCAGGACAGTCATATCAAAATAGACCGGCGGCTGTTCAGGCAGATAACCGATACATTTCTTTGCCGCTTCCGGTTCTTCGAGGATATCGTGTCCGTCAATTTTGACGGTTCCTTCGGTGGATGCAATATATCCGGTTATCATATTCATTGTAGTGGATTTTCCTGCACCGTTTGGTCCCAGAAATCCGTAGATTTTGCCTTTCTCTATTTTAAAGGAAAGGTGGTCAACTGCCGTATGGTCACCATATCGTTTAACCAGATTGTTTACTTCAATCAATGTGTTCTCCTCCTCTTAATTTTTGCCAAAATAAAATATAGAAAATGTCCCCAGGTGAAACAGAGAATGGGGGAACCCGAGGACATCTCTATAAAAATAGTTTATGATGAAGTTGTGATGAAATTAGGATAAAAGTGTGATTATTCTGTGATGTTTGTTTGAAAAAAATAGCTGTCCCGAAATCTCGGCATTTTTTGCCAGAAGATTTCATGAGACAACTATACATAGATTTATTATGACAATGGTTCTTTTAATGGTGTTCCTGCTTTACGCGGATACTTTCCAGGTGTAGATTTTTTCTTATTTATAATGACAAGAGATCGATCAATCTCGGAGTCCGGCAATTTAAAGTATGTGATGTCTTTCACCTGACCACCGAGGATATTGATTGCTTTCTCTGCTTCTTCTGCCTCTTCCTGTACAGTTCCTGATTTATAGGAAATGAAAGTTCCTCCTGTCTTTACATAAGGAAGACAATATTCTGACAGAGTTGCAAGGTTTGATACTGCCCTGGATACACAGAGATCATATTTCTCACGATACTCTTTATTTTTTGCATACTCTTCTGCTCTTCCATGAATCGCCTTAATCCCTTCTAATCCAAGAAGCTCAAAACTTTCCTCAAGGAAGTTTACCCTCTTTTTCAGAGAATCCAGCAGACATGCCTCCAGATGTGGAAAAGCAATTTTCAAAGGCACACCTGGAAATCCGGCACCTGTACCGATGTCCATAATTGTTTTTACTTTTGTCATATCAATGGCTTTTACACAGGCAAGACTGTCAAGAAAGTGCTTTGTGAGTACTTCCTCAAACTCAGTAATACCTGTCAGATTCATAACCTTATTTTTTTCTACCAGGAATTCATAAAACTGGATAAACTGATTCTTCTGCTTCTGGCTCAGCTCTATACCCAGTTCTCTGCATCCATTTTCCAATGTCGTCAGATTATACGGCATGTATTATTCTCCTTTTTCTATCTTTATTTTATTATTTTCGCACACCTTACAGAGTTATTTTATGTGCTTTTATGATTTTATTTGTTATTTAAAGTCCGTCATTCCGTTCTTTTGCATGTTCTTTTGTACTATTTTAATATTTTTTCAATTTTCCGTTTTTATAAGTACATTAAAACGTATTCTATTAATTATTTCGTACTGGAAAGATACACCAGTAAAACTGATATATCAGCAGGAGAAACTCCTGAAATTCGGGAAGCCTGTCCGATTGAAATCGGTCTGTATGCTTCCAGTTTCTGACGTGCTTCGATTCTCAGGCTTCCAACTTTCTCATAATCAAGATCTGTCGGGATTTTCTTTGCTTCCAGTTTCTTAAACTGTTCTACCTGTTTTAACTGTCTGCGGATATATCCATCATACTTGATGTTAATGTCAACCTGTTCCTGTACATCCCATGGCAGCTCCGGACGTTCTTTATCAAGTGGTTTGATTGCTTCATAAGAAAGTTCCGGACGGCGGATCAGTTCTGCCAGAGTGGTTCCGGATTTCAGCGGTGTGCTGTTATAACTTTCCAGAAGGGTCTGAACCTCTTTGTTTGCTCCGATATTTGTATGTTCTACTCTGCTGATCTCTGTTTTTATCTGTTCTTCTTTCGTAAGGATTTTCTGATAATCCTCTTCACTGATGAGCCCTGCCTGATATCCCTTTTTACGAAGTCTCAGATCCGCATTGTCCTGTCGGAGAAGTAATCTGTACTCCGCTCTGCTGGTCATCATTCTGTATGGCTCATGGTTTTCTTTTGTTACCAGATCATCAATAAGAACACCAATATAAGCCTCAGAACGGTCAAGAATCAGCTGTTCCTGACCTTTAACTTCCAGAGCAGCATTAATTCCTGCGATCAGTCCCTGCGCCGCTGCTTCTTCATACCCTGAACTTCCGTTAAACTGACCACCGCTGAACAGTCCTTTGATTTTCTTAAATTCCAGTGTAGGATATAACTGACGTGGATTAATACAGTCATATTCGATGGCATATGCATTTTTAACGATTTTTGCATGTTCCAGTCCCGGTACGGAATGATACATTTCTTCCTGCACATCTTCCGGCAGAGAACTGGACATTCCACCGATATACATCTCATTTGTATAGAGGCCTTCCGGCTCAATAAATACCTGATGACGGTTCTTATCTGCAAAACGGACTACTTTATCTTCAATTGACGGACAATAACGCGGACCAGTTCCTTCGATCATACCGGAATACAACGGAGAACGGTCAAGGTTTGCACGAATGATCTCATGAGTTTTCTCATTTGTATATGTCAGCCAGCAGGATTTCTGCTCTATCTGAACATCTTCCGGATTAGTTGAGAATGAAAATGGTACAACTCTCTCATCTCCAAACTGTTCCTCCATTTTGCTGTAGTCAATTGTATTTCCAGCAATACGGGCAGGTGTTCCTGTTTTAAAACGGAACATTTCAATTCCCAGCTCTTTCAGAGAATCAGTCAGGTAGTTGGCTGCCTGCAGTCCGTTTGGTCCTGTATAATTACTTACATCACCGTAAATACATCTTGCTTTTAAATAAGTTCCTGTACAGAGGACCACTGCTTTACAGTTATAAGTTGCACCGGAATATGTTTTTACCCCTGTAATCTTTCCGTCCTCGACCAGAAGTTTTGTTACTTCTCCCTGTTTAATAGTCAGATTAGGTGTATTTTCAAGCGTTTTTCTCATTTCATTGCTGTATGCCTGTTTGTCAGCCTGCGCACGTAAGGAGTGCACTGCAGGTCCTTTGGAACAGTTAAGCATTTTGGACTGGATAAAGGTCTTGTCAATATTTTTTCCCATTTCACCGCCCAGGGCATCAAGCTCTCTTACCAGATGGCCTTTGGAACTGCCGCCTACGTTCGGGTTACATGGCATTAATGCGATACTGTCTACACTTACAGTAAACATCACTGTATTCAGGCCCAGGCGCGCGCCCGCAAGTGCTGCTTCACATCCGGCATGACCGGCACCAACTACAACAATATCATAATCTTCTACTAACGTTCTCATTTTGTCTCCTTTTATTTTACAACTGCTCATCCTATTCTTTCAAAAATCGCCGAAGGCGATTTTTTGATTTTTATTTACCCATGCAAAACTTGCTGAATATCTCATTTACCAGATCTTCACCAACAGACTCTCCGAGGATCTTACCCAGATTTTCATATGCATTCATAAGATCTATAGAAAAGAAATCTTCCGACATTCCCATTTCGATACTGTTTCTGACCAGATCAAGGCTTCTGTCAGCCTCTTCCAATGCTGCTTTATGACGGGCATTTGTAATATATACCTCATCATTAAAGGAAATCTCTCCTCCAAAAAACATATCTTTAATCTGTTCTTCCAGTTCTGTAATGCCTTTTTCTTCTTTTGCAGAAATCGGAATTACCGGATGTCCTGTTTTTTCTTCCAGGATTTCCGGCTGGATTTCCGGCTGAAGATCAGTTTTATTATACAGGATAATCGCCTTTTTTCCAGTAAGCATTTCCATGATTTCTTCATCATTTTCGTCAAGCGGAACAGAAGAATCCACTACATAAAGAATCAGATCTGCTTTCTGTGCCATTTCTCTGGCTCTGTCTACCCCTATTTTTTCCACAATATCCTTTGTTTCCCGGATTCCAGCTGTATCAATAATCTTCAGAGATATTCCATGAAGTGTGATATATTCCTCCAGAATGTCTCTGGTCGTTCCTGCAATATCTGTCACAATAGCCCTGTTTTCTCCGATCAGAAGATTTAACAGTGAGGATTTTCCGGCATTTGGTTTTCCGAGGATAACTGTCTGGATTCCCTCCTGGATCATCTTTCCGTCAGAAGAAGTTTTCAACAGGCGCTTCACTTCTTTCTGTTCATTATCCACAACTTCCAGAAGTTCCTGGGGATATCCATCCAGACTGATATGTTCCGGATCATCCAGTGCCGATTCTATATATGCAATGTGATAAATCAGCTTTTCTCTGATATTTCGGATTGCTTTCTGCACAGAACCTTTTAACTGATCCATGGAACTGCGAAGCGCATATTCATTTTTCGCCTGTATAACATCCATAACAGCCTCTGCCTGGGACAGATCCATCCGTCCGTTCAGGAAGGCACGTTTGGTAAATTCTCCTGGTTCTGCAATTTCGGCACCATTTTTCAGCACTGTATCCAAAACCCTCTGCATAGCATATACACCACCATGACAATCTATTTCTACTGTATCTTCTCCTGTAAAAGTCCTCGGTGCATGCATGATCATTACCAGAACCTCATCAATCAGTTCCTCTCCATCATAAATATATCCATAATGAATGGTATGAGTCGGAACTTCTTTTATTTTTTTCTTCCCGCCTTTTGATCTGTAGATACGGGAAATCACATCCATGGCATTCTCACCGCTGATACGGATGATTCCGATTCCGGACGCACTCATGGCTGTGGAAATTGCTGCGATTGTTGTTTCCATTTTTTTCTCCTCACTTGCCTGTTCTATAATAGTTCCGTCCCTGCGGAACAGTAGACTGTTACAATAATTCTGTCATCTTATATACATAACAGGAAAATCACACTGACTGCTGTTATTTTTTTCTGCAAGTGTGTAATCTCTCTGGTATATATACAAGACTTTCTGTAAAATAAAAATGTTACTCCAGGCAAAAGTACACACGCAAAGTTACGTGTTATTCACGCTTTCACCTAGAATAACATTCTTTTTTCATATCTGCAATGAAGCAGTCATATTACTAATTTCTTTTTAATTTTACCACTACATGACGGTAAGGCTCTTCACCCTCACTGACTGTCTCAACGAATTTATTTCCCTGAAGAGCAGAATGGATAATTCTTCTCTCATAAGGATTCATTGGCTCAAGAATAACCGGCTTGCGGGTTTTTCTTACTTTATAAGCAATACCTCTTGCAAGGTTCTCAAGAGTTTCTTTACGACGCTTGCGGTAATCTTCTGTATCAAGTTTTACACGAATGTAATTTGATTTACCTTTATTTACCACAAGACTCGTCAGATACTGAAGAGAATCCAGAGTCTGGCCTCTCTTGCCGATAAGGATTCCCATATCTTCGCCTTCAAAGTCAACTTCCAGACTTCCGTCCGTTGTGTTATATTCAGATGTAATCTCTACTTCTCCAAGATTCATGGACGCAAATACATCACGAAGGAATACCTTTGCTCTGTTTTCTACTTCTTTAATTTCTTCCGGATCTGTAAGAATCTCAACAGGCTTTGCCGGTTTTACCGGTTTAGCCGTCTTTTCTCTGACTTGTTTCTCTTTTGGCTCTCTGAATTCTCTCGGCTGTTTTTCTTTTGCGGCCCTTTCCTTTACAGGTTTTGGCTGTCTTGGTTTCTCAGAAACAGCTTTCGGCTCTTTGATTTCTTTCTTTACCGGTTTTATAGCTTCCGTTTTCTTTTCTTCCTGAACCGGGGCTTCCTCTTTGAAGGAATCGAGTTTCACTGTCTCTACGATCTCCTTCATTTCTTCTTCCTCAGAAACCGGCTCAATCTTACGAACCTTAATTACTGCAGGCTTGCTTCCGATTCCGAAAAATCCGTTGCTGCCTTCACTTATTACCTGAATCTCAAGCTGGTCACTGGATACGCCAAACTCGATACATGCTTTTGTAATTGCTTCACTCTTTGTTTTCGCTGAAAACTGGATATAATCCTCCATGCCAACCCCTCCGTTCCTGACTACTTCTTCTTATTACGCTCATCAAATGCTTTTACCAGATTGGCTTTTGCAGTAATGCTGCCAGGTTTTGCATTCGCAGCGTCTTTGTAAGCTTCTTCAACCTTCTTGGCTCTTGTCTCAACATTTGTATTGCTGCTGCCTTTTTCAATCTTATTGATATTCTTGGCGCTCTGATGGGCCTGATTTGTAATCTTCTGAGGTGGAAGTCCCGCTTTCTCACGCTTCTTTTCCATCTTCTTCATATTCTCACTGATCAGGTCTTCAATCTGGATCTTATCCATCTTTTTATTGATAACAACCTGCTGCACACTTCTTACTGCTGCACTTGCTACCCAGTAAATACCAAGACCTACAGGGAATGTGAAACAGAATACTGCTGACATCAACGGCATTACCATATTCATTGTCTTCATGGAGTTCATCATTGCATCCTGCTGTGAATCGCCGTTCTGCTGTGCTGCCTGAGGCATCAGCTTTAAGTTGATCATCTGTGTAGCCCATGCAAGTATCGGAATAAGAATCGCAATGATTGCCAGAAGAACAGATCCTCCTGCAAAAACTGCTTTCATATAAGTCAGTGGCTGATCAGCGATATTCAGACCAAAGAAATTCTGCACATGTGAAATCTCTTTTGCAGTGCTGTTCAGTGTATCAGTAAATCCTGCAAACTGGCTTGTCTCAGCAAGTGTTTTCCACTGAGAAGGTGATAATGCATACAAAAAGTCTGTGACTGAATTACTTGTAGCTTTACTTCCATCCATAATAAGCTGAACTCTTGTCATCTTATTATCTGTGATAAACTGCTGAAGGATATCTGTATATCCGTTTACACCTGTAATACTGGTAACTGCAGATGCAAGGATATCCCTTACACTTCCTACATATGCCGGAATTTTATAAATTACCTGATATAAGGCCATCAAAATAGGGAACTGGATTGCAAGCTGTACACAGCTTCCTGTAGGAGATACACCGTATTTCTGATATACAGCCTGTGTTTCCTCCTGCATTTTCTGCATTGCAGCAGTATCATTGTTTTTTCCCTTGTACTTCTTCTGAATTTTCTGAAGTTCCGGCTGCATAATCGCACTCAGCTTAGAGAATTTCTGCTGTTTGATCTGCAGTGGGGTCATAAGAGCATAAATAAGGATACTAAAGATGATAATACAAAGACCGATATTCTGAATTCCAAAGATATTCAGCAATCTGTAAATACCATCCATGATCCATCCCATAACGGTCGCAAGCTGACCAATGATAGGAGTGCTGCTCTTTGTCGCTAAAATCATTTCCAAGTTCATTTCCTCCTAGAATCCATAAATGACAGGAGGTTCCTTCGATCGATCAATATTCAATTTTCAAGTACATTCCTGTCTTTACGGTACAGGGTCATAGCCTCCGTGGGAAAAAGGATTACAGCGAAGTATCCTCCATACCGCAAGAAGACCACCCTTTAATGCACCATATTTTTCGATTGCTTCTAAACCATATTGAGAACATGTGGGAATATAAGGACATTTTGTTCTCTTCATCGGTGACAAATACTTTTGATAGAGTTTAATTATTCTGATCAGAAACTTCTTTATCATTGTTCTTACCTGCTATGCAGTGCTTTCCCGCCAGATGCATCAGTGCGCTCTCTATCTCATGATAGGTCCTGTCCTTTGCCTGTGGGCGTGCAACTACTACAATGTCCAAACTGTTTTCAAATTCCGCTTCATTCAACCGATAACTTTCTCTTATCAATCTGGTGAGTCTGTGGCGAACCACACTATTCCCTACTTTTTTACTTACTGATATTCCCAGACGATTCTTCATGTACTGATTTTTCAGTACGTACATCACCAGATACCGATTACCTTTTGATGTTCCATTTCTGTATACTTTTTGAAAATCTTGATTTTTTTTTAAGGACTCTGATCTTTGCATAGAATCCCCTTTCCTGATCTCTTTTTTAAGAGAAGAAAAGACCACATAACTGCGGTCTTATTCTTAGGCTGATAAATGCTTTCTTCCTTTTAATCTTCTGGCAGCTAATACTTTACGACCACCCTTTGTGCTCATACGAGCTCTGAAACCATGAACTTTTGCTCTGGATCTCTTTTTTGGCTGAAATGTCATTTTCATAGGTAAAGCACCTCCTTTATCTATTATCCATGTTAAATTTTGTAACTTTTTAAGTATGACAGACACCGAATTCTACAGCTCTCCTGCCCGCCAACTTTACTTATTAGAACATCATTTCAATTATATTCATAAAGGGTGGATTCGTCAAGTATTATTTACACAAAGATTTAAATGGTTTTTTATGCCATTGTGGATTACATAATTGGTTTACGTAATATTATCCACATTTTGTGGATAACTTGTGGATAACTTGTGGAATACCTATATATCTTTCCACTTTCTCCTGTCTATTTTACACATATCTTCAAAAAAATGCTTTTATTTCTACTTTTCTTACTGTGCATAAAATTATCCCCATTTTTTATCGTTTTTAAAAGAATAACGTCACATTATGGTAACCGGAATTGGCTTTTCCACTGTTATCCACACTAATCCACATAAAAAGTGGGGATAACTTTTTTTCCACATTTCCCTCAAATATACATTGCGAAAACAGGCATTTTATTATAATATATATAAGGATATTTATGTCTTTTTTAAGAATACGGTCAGAGTTTGTGGAAAACTCAATATTATCAATACACACTTAATATAGAAGTAATACGAACCGGGAGAACCAGAAAATGAACAAAGTTGTGGAAAAATGGGACGAAATCCTGCAAATCGTCAAGACAGAACATGATCTGTCCGACGTTTCTTTTAATACCTGGCTAAAACCACTTACTGTTTACGAAGTAGTTGACAATGTTGTCACTATTATCGTGCCTTCAGAGCAGGTAGGTCTCAATTATATAAGTAAAAAATACAAACTTCCACTTCAGGTAACGATTAGTGAAGTTACCGGAATGGAAAACTGTGACATCAATTTCATATTGCCGGAAGATGTTCCGAAAAAAGAGGAAGTTTCTCCAAAAGCGCAGTCTCAGGACGCACGCTGCGAGGAAGCTCATTTGAATCCAAAATACACTTTTGATACCTTTGTAGTCGGAAGCAATAATAAATTTGCCCAGGCAGCAGCTCTTGCAGTTGCCGAATCCCCGGGTGATACCTACAATCCGCTCTTTATCTATGGCGGTGCAGGTCTGGGAAAAACTCATCTGATGCATTCTATTGCTCATTTCATTATTGATCATGATGAAAACAGCAAAGTACTTTACGTTACCAGTGAAGAATTTACCAACGAACTGATCGAAACAATCCGTAATGGAAATAACTCGGCAATGACCAAGTTTCGTGAAAAATACAGAAACATTGATGTTCTTCTTGTCGACGATATTCAGTTTATTATAGGAAAGGAATCTACACAGGAAGAATTTTTCCATACCTTTAACAGCCTGCACAGTGCCAAAAAACAGATTATTATTTCGTCAGATAAACCTCCAAAAGATATGGAAATCCTGGAAGAACGTTTCCGTTCACGATTTGAATGGGGCCTGATCGCAGATATCACACTGCCGGATTACGAAACCCGAATGGCAATTCTTCATAAGAAGGAAGAAATGGATGGATATGATATTAACGAGGAAGTAATCAAATACATTGCAAACAATATTAAATCCAATATCCGCGAACTGGAAGGCGCGATCAACAAGGTGATGGCTTTTGCCAAACTTGAAAAAAAAGAAGTTACACTTGAACTTGCCGAACAGGCGTTAAAGGATATTATTTCCCCTGATGAAAAGAAAGTCATCACGCCGGATTATATTATTTCCATGGTTGCTGAACATTTTGATGTTACAGTGAATGACCTCTGTGGAAATAAGCGTAACTCCAAAATTGTAACTCCACGCCAGATTGCTATGTATTTATGCAGGGAAATCATCTCAACCCCTCTGAAATCTATTGGTAAATGTCTTGGAAACCGTGATCATACTACCATTATGCACGGTATTGACAAAATTGAAAAAGAAATCAACAACGATGAAAACCTTAAAAATACCATCGAGACCTTAAAGAAGAAAATTAATCCACAGGGATGAGGATAACTGACTGTATAACATGTGTATAAGATGTTGATAGTATGTGAATAACTGTGTATAACTTTCTGCCGCTTTTTGAGCACTTCAGTTATACACAAGTTATTCACATACTTTAAGCACACCTTTACACGAAGTTATCCATATCCGAAACCCTTGAAAAATAAGCCTCCAATGGAGTTTTTCACATATTCACATCCCCTACGGCGGCGACGACGAACTTCTTTTATATATTTATCTATAAAAAACCACATCACCCAGGAAAGGAAGTTATACACATTATGAAAATTATCTGCCAAAAAAATAATCTACTCAAAAGTGTAAACATCTCACTGAAAGCAGTTCCTTCTAAAACAACAATGCCAATTCTGGAATGCATCTTAATTGATGCCACAACAAACCAGATTAAATTTACTACCAACGATATGGAACTTGGTATTGAAACAATTGTTGATGGAAATATTGAAGAAAAAGGAATCATTGCACTGGATGCAAAAATCTTCTATGAAATCATTCGTCGACTGCCAGATAATACGGTAACTATTAAAACAGATGAAAAACTTACTGCCACCATTACCTGTGAAAAAGCGAAATTCACAATTCCAGGTAAATCAGGAGAAGATTTTGCGTATCTCCCAATAATTGAAAAAGAAGAAAGTATCACTATCTCACAATTCACATTAAAAGAGATGATTAGACAGACTATTTTCTCAATTGCATCCAATGAAACCAATAAATTAATGACAGGTGAACTTTTTGAAATCAAAAATAACCACCTGAAAATAGTATCTCTTGACGGACATCGTATCGCAATCAGACGTATGGAACTGAAAAAAGATTATGATGACCGCAAAGTGGTAGTACCTGGCAAAACACTTAATGAGATCAGTAAGATTTTGTCCGGTGAAATTGACGATATTGTAAATATTTATTTCTCAAAAAATCATATTTTATTTGAGTTTGACCAGACTATTGTTGTTTCCAGATTAATCGACGGAGAATATTTCCGTATTGATCAGATGCTTTCCAGCGATTACGAAACCAAAATTAAAATTAATAAAAAAGAATTTCTGGACTGTATCGACAGAGCCACTCTGTTGGTAAGAGAGGGAGAAAAGAAACCAATCATTATTGAAATTACAGATAATTCTATGGAATTACGTATTGATTCCGCAATGGGTTCCATGAATGAAAATATTGATATTGATAAAGAGGGCAAAGATATCCTTATTGGCTTTAATCCAAGATTTCTGATCGATGCACTCAAAGTAATCGATGATGAAACAATCAGTATCTACCTCGTAAATCCAAAAGCACCATGTTTTATCAGGGATGACGAGGAAAATTACACATATTTGATTCTGCCTGTAAATATCAACCAGAATCAGGCGAGATAGGGAGTAAATGAAAATGGAAGAAATTAAAATCAGAGATGAATTTATAAAACTGGGGCAGTTACTGAAACTTGCAGATATGGTTCAGGACGGGGTTGAAGCGAAATATGTGATCACTGACGGACTGGTAAAAGTAAACGGGGAAGTAGATGAACGTCGTGGCCGAAAGGTTTACGAAGGTGACATCGTTTCTTATGATGGAAAAGAAATAAAAGTAATCAGGTGAATAAATGTATATTGAATCTGTTCAGTTAAAAAATTTCAGAAATTATGATTCTCTGGAACTTGATCTGGCACAGGGGACAAATATATTTTACGGGAATAATGCTCAGGGAAAGACAAATATCCTGGAGGCGCTTTATCTTTGCGGAACTACAAAATCACATAAGGGAAGCAGAGATAAGGATATGATTCAATTTGGAAAAGATGAGTCCCATATCAGAATGATGGTGAAGAGAGATGAGCTTTCTTACAGAATCGATATGCATCTTAAAAAGAATAAAGCAAAAGGTGTGGCAATCAATGGTCTTCCTATACGGAAGGCCAGTGAGCTTTTCGGAGTGGTTAATCTGGTATTTTTTTCTCCTGAAGATCTGAATATTATCAAAAACGGTCCGGGGGAGAGAAGGAGATTTCTTGATCTGGAACTGTGCCAGTTAGATAAGATATATCTCACGAATCTGGCTTCATATAACCATATTGTAAATCAGAGAAATAAATTACTGAAGGATATCTGTGTTCAGCCATCACTGAAAGAGACATTGGATATCTGGGATATGCAGATGGCTGAATATGGACAGAAGATTATTGATAAGCGCAGTGAATTTATTCAAGAACTGAACGAAACTGTTCGAAAGATACATGCCAATCTGACAGGAGGACTGGAAGAACTGGAAATTGTTTATGAGCCGGACTGTACAGCCGGGAAACTGGAAAGTGTCATTCACGCAAACAGGGAAAAGGATATGAGGATGAGACTGACATCTGAAGGTCCGCACAGGGATGACATGTGTGTCATGGCTAATGGGGTAGACATCAGGAAATACGGTTCTCAGGGACAGCAGAGGACGGCTGCTCTTTCACTTAAATTGTCAGAAATATATATAGTAAAGAGAAAAATAAAGGATACACCGATTCTGCTTCTTGATGATGTTCTGTCAGAGCTGGACAGCAGCAGGCAGAATTATCTTCTGGACAGTATCAGGGATATTCAGACCCTGATCACGTGTACAGGGTTGGATGATTTTATCAGTCATCAGTTTCAGATAAATAAGGTATTTCAGGTAGTTCAGGGAACAGTATCACAGTCTGCATAAAATTAAATGGGAATGATTCATGATTATTTTGACAAGGATATAGGCTTATGATACACTGAATCTAATTATGGAAAGTTGGTGAATACATTGGACAAAGAAGAATTTCGGATAAAACTGGAAGAAATCAATAAGCTGGTTCAGGATAAAGACTATAAAGGGGCTATGAGTATTGTTGACAGTATTGACTGGAGACGTGTCAAAAATGTCCGTACTTTATGTGTTGTTGGTGAAATATATGCAGCAAATGGAAGATATGAAGACAGTAAGGAGATTTTCCTTCTTGCATATCATAAAGCATCTGTTGGAAAAAATATTCTTTATCGTCTGATTGAAATTTCTCTGAGAATGGATGATATCAGTGAAGCAGAAGATTTTTTTGAAGAATACAGACAGGTGGCTTCTAATGACAATACCCAGTATATTCTGCAGTATAAGATTGCAAAAGCGAAGAATGCATCACTGAATGAACAGATCAGAATTCTGGAAGAATATAAAGAGCAGGAATTTACAGAGAAATGGTCTTATGAGCTGGCTGCTTTATATTATAAAGCAGGAGAGAAACAGAAATGTCTGGATTTGTGTAATGAAATCATTTTATGGTTCAGCGAAGGAAAGTATGTAATGAAATCCTATGACCTTAAGATGAGAATGGGAGAACTGACAGGCGCAGAGAAAGCAAAATATGAGAAACAGTTTATTCCGAAACTTATTACACCAGAACAGGCAAAGGAGCTTAAAAAACAGGAAACAGAAAGTGAATCTGAACAGCAGGAAGATGAAACTGTAAAAGAGTCCGGAGATAGTAAAGAGCAGACTGAAGAAATTCAGAAAATCGAAGTAATGGAAGAATCAGAAGAAAAAGCTCCGGCGAAACCAATTGATATGGCGAGTATGCAAGCTCAGATTTCCAAGAACATTAAGGATATTTTTGGTGGAAAGTCTTTGGAGAGGGAGAATTTCACAGAGGAATCAGTGGATATGATCGATGGAGCCGGAATTACCAAAGAGGATGAGATTCCGGAAGAAATCATAAAAAGTGATGTTTCAGAGAAAGAGCCGGAAAATGTTCCGGAGCTGGAAGCTGAGCCAGAGAAACCAGGAGAGGCACCTGTAGCTGTTCCGGCTGAAAATAATTCAGAAAAGGCTCAGGAGAAAGAGAATCCTGTAGATTTTGGTGCGACAATAAAGATGCCTGAATTAAATATTCCTGATTCTATGAAAAATATGGAATTAAGTAAGGCACCAAAGGTAGAAGATGTTGCAGGTTCTTTTGCTTCTGCCAGTATAGACTTTAATCTGGAAGATACAATTCTGGCGGCAGCAAATGCTCAGGGAATTGAGATACCGAAAGAGGAAACAGAAGAAGAAACCCAAGGAGAAGCACTGCAAAATTCTGATAAATCCAATGAACTGGAAGAACCTGATTTTCTCAGCGAAAATATAATTGAGGAATCCGAGCCAGATGAAACTCCGACAGTAGAGGATTATGTAGAAACCGGGGAGCCTGTATTGCAGGAAGAAGAGGAAGTTACAGAAGAAGATCTCAGAAGAGCGGAAGCAGAATTTTTGCATGGACCCGTGGACAATGCTGATCTGAATCTGGAAGATATTGAGGATTCAGATTTAGATACTGAGGAATTAGTTTCCGCACCTGAAGCGGAAAATGAAGAACCTTTATCTGAAGAAGAAGAGCTGGAGCGTTTTATTGAATCTATTCAGTCAAAAGATGAGACAGATCCAAGAAATCTTGTACCAAGGGAAAAAGAACTGACTGATGATGAGAAACAATTGTTTACATATTTTGTGAAAGTTCCAGGTATGAAGGAACAGTTGGTTGATACATTATGTGATGTGCAGATGGCGGCAGCAGACAAGACATCCAAAACAGGAAATATCATTGTTATGGGTGGAAAAGAATGCGGAAAGACAAGATTGATTTCCGGTCTGATTCCGGCAATATGCAAAGAATTAAATCTGGAAGCATCCAAGGTTGCTTATGTTTTTGCAGAGCAGATAAATGGTAAAAATATTTATAAAATTTTTGCAAAACTGGCAGGAGGTTTTCTGGTGATTGAGAATGCCAATCAGCTGACTCAGGAAACTGTTGAGATGCTTGATAAGGCAATGGAAGTAAATACGGACGGATTGACTGTAATCGTAGAAGATGAAAAGATTGGTATGCGTAAGTTCATTGCCAGATACCCGAAATTTGCTAAAAAGTTTACTTCGATGATTAATATTCCGGTATTTACAAATGATGAACTTGTTAATTTTGCAAGGATTTATACGAAAGAAAATGGTTATATTATAGATCAGATGGGAATGCTTGCATTATACAATTTGATCGGAATTAATCAGAAAGAAGATTTACCAATGAACATCGGTGCTGTAAAAGAAATGATAGATGCAGCAATTGCGAAGTCGCAGGGAGGAATTCGCAAGTTTAAGCGAAATATATCCAAGAAACGTATAGACAGAGACGGCTATATTGTGCTGTACGAAAAAGATTTTACCAAATAATACATACAGGAAAAGAAGGAGTAAAGATTATGCCCAGACCGTATCTAGGAGATCCAAAGTATACCATAGAAGTGCTTCAGAAGTATAATTTTGCATTCCAGAAAAGGTTTGGTCAGAACTTTCTGATCGATACGCATGTTCTGGATAAGATTATAGATTCTGCTCAGATCACAAAAGATGATTTTGTATTGGAGATTGGACCGGGAATCGGAACCATGACACAGTATCTGGCTGAAGCGGCGAGAGAAGTGGCAGCAGTTGAGATTGATAAAACGTTGCTTCCCATTCTGGCAGATACCCTGAAAGAGTGGGATAATGTAACTGTTATCAATAATGACATCCTTAAAGTAGATATCCGCCAGCTTGCACTGGAAAAAAATCAGGGACGTCCGATCAAGGTCGTTGCCAATCTGCCGTATTACATTACTACCCCGATTATTATGGGATTGTTTGAGAATCAGGTGCCTGTTGATTCGATTACCATTATGGTACAAAAGGAAGTTGCAGACAGAATGCAGGTAGGACCCGGAACAAAAGATTACGGGGCGCTTTCACTGGCAGTGCAGTATTATGCGAAACCACAGATTGTGGCAAATGTCCCTCCGAACTGTTTTATGCCAAGACCCAAAGTGGGAAGTGCGGTGATCAGACTGGAACGATATGAAAAACCGCCGGTTGAGGTAAAGGATGAGAAGCTGATGTTTCGTATTATCAGAGCATCTTTTAACCAGAGAAGGAAAACGCTGGTAAATGGTCTGAAGAATTCACCGGAGTTTCCATTTTCTAAAGAACAGATTGAGAAAGCGCTGGAGATGTGTGGGTTCTCTCTGAATGTCAGAGGAGAAGCATTGACACTGGAGCAGTTTGCACAATTGGCAAATGCGTTTCTAAAGATCTCATAAAATGTCATATCAGATAAATATAAAAAGCATCCGGTGGCTAAGCGGATGCTTTTTATATTACGTTCAAATTTATTTTTTAAAAGGAAGGAGAGTTAATTGCCGTCTCTGGCAATCAACATATGAAAAAGAAATTTTATAAAAATAATGTTGGCTTTATTATTTTTATGACCTTAGTATATCCTGCAATTATGAGAGAATCGTGTTTAAGTTGTGAAAAAAATTTGAACAAATGTCGAAGGATTTATGAAGGCAGAAAGTGTGATATTTATTTTACAAAAGGTATAGGATTTCTGATATAATGAGCCGGTAAATGAAAATGATTGCTAACTGTCAGTGATCTGCTGACAGAGAAACGACAGAGATTTGTTATTGATTGTAAGAAGTATGGAGGTAATTAAATTATGAGAATAAAAAAAGCAGGAATATTTATTATTGCGGCAGCACTCACATGTACAGCACCGGCAGTACCGTCGATGGCTGCAGATACTTCAGAATCTGTACAGGAGATTATTTCTGATAATGAGATTGACTCTCTTATATCGGATCCTGATAAAGTAGTTGATATCATTATGTATGTGAAAAATGAGGCGGCAAAACAGGATATTTCAGATGATCAGCTCAGATCTTTGCTCCAGACTGCAGAGAGTACTATAGGAGTTAGTCTTTCAGAGGAAGAGGAGAACCGTATCATCAAGATTGTTAAGCAGATTAAGGATTCAGATATTGATGAGGAACAGCTTAGAAGTGCTGTGACGAAGGCATATGATAAATTGGAAGAAATGGGAATTGGTAAAGAAGAGGTAAAAGGAATTCTGCATAAGTTAGCTGATTTTGCGAAGAGTCTCTTTAATTAAACCTGCTCATTTTCAAATAGTAGCTGTGGAAAGACAGAACAGTTATTAAAAATTATGAAAGTGTGCAAGATAAACAGGTGAAAAAATATGATGAGAACAAAATATGTGGTAATTTCCTAAAAAATATAATAAAATCATAGGATAATTGTGCAAATGAACGAAAAGTTAACCATGAGTTCATATTTTGTTCATAAGTAATTGCTACTATATAGCTAGTTCGAAAGAACCTACGAAAGACGTTGTAATGTGTTATCATTACACATAAATTTTTTTCATAATAATAGCCCCGGTAAACCACTGCCGGGGCACTCCTCGTTTTATGGGGATTTTTCATTTTTTATCCGATGATTTTCCATATTTCTGGATTTCATTATTGAGTTCTTCCATGCGGGTATCCAGTTCTGCAACATATCGGGCACATTCTCTTAATTCCTTTGTGATATAGTCAGGTCCGTCTCCCTCAAATTTATAATGCATCTTATGTTCCAGAGTTGCCCAGAAATCCTGTGCAACTGTACGGATCTGAATCTCTACTTTGGTATCAATGATACTGTCAGAGAGAAAGACAGGTGTGGTAACCAGCATATGATAACTGCGGTAACCGCTTTTCTTAGGATTTTTCATATAATCGCGTCTTGCGAGAATTGTCAGATCATTTTGTTTGGAAATCATGTCTGCAATCAGATAGATATCAGATGTAAAGGAACAGCTGATGCGGATTCCTGCGATATCATTTACATAGCGTACCATGTTTTCAATACTGGATTCATAACTATGGCGTTTTAGTTTCTTTACAATACTTTCCGGAGTTTTAATCCTTGACTTTACATGTTCGATAGGATTGTATTTATGTCTGTGCTGAAATTCACCGTTTAGAATATCAATCTTTGTTTCTACCTGTTTAAGGGCAGACTGATAGACAAAAATAACTGTCTCCCAGTCATTCAGTTCTTTAAAATCTTTCAATGGGACAGAATCATAATTCATGTGTAATATCCTTTCATAATACAGGCAGTTTTCTGTTGATTTTCATAATCTTACAGGGGAATGATTATGGAATTGCTGTAGTTGTAGTTGGTTAACAATAATATTATTGTAACATATAAATATCCGTTTGTGTAAACTATCTATACGAAAATTCAGATTTCCATTATTAAAGGGATTGTGTTATAATGTTGGAAAAAAGCTGGCATTATATAATCTATTCCAGATAAAGGAGAAAACAGATAATGGCTGAATCAATGAAAGATTATGAGACAGAACTGGAAGCCTCTTTTAAGAAAATTGAAGAAGGGGATATTCTTACAGGAACTGTTATCAGTGTAGATGAAAAAGAAGTTGTGGTAGATCTTAAATATTATGCAGAAGGTATTATTCCGGCAGAGGATTATAGCAGAGAACCGGGCTTCTCATTAAAAGAACAGGTACATGCGGGAGATGAGGTTTCTGCAACTGTTGTGAGAAAAGATGATGGAAATGGAAATATTCTTCTGTCCAGAGTAGAAGCGGCAGATATGCTTGCATGGGATAAGCTGAAGGAATTAAAAGATTCAAAAGAAGTAGTGGATGTAGTGGTAAAAGGAATCGTAAATGGTGGTGTGATTGCCTATGTAGAAGGTGTACGTGGATTTATTCCTGCTTCAAAGCTTGCCCTGAATTATGTGGAGGATACAAACGAATATCTGAACAAACCAATTCAGGTTCAGGTTTTCGATATTGATAAAGAAAAAGGAAGATTAATTCTCTCTGCAAAGGAAATATTAAGAGAAAAAGCAGAAGAGGAGAGAAAAACAAAAATCTCCAATGTGCAGGTCGGACTTGTAACAGAAGGTGTTGTTGAGAGCTTACAGCCATATGGTGCATTCGTAGATCTGGGAAATGGTCTGTCAGGTCTGGTTCATATTTCACAGATCTGTGAGAAGAGAATTAAGAAACCGTCAGAAGTTCTGACAGTTGGAGATAAAGTAAAGGTAAAAGTAACTGCTGTCAAAGATGGAAAATTAAGTCTGAGCATCAAAGAGGCAACAGATATGATGGCTAAGGAAATTGAGGAGGAAGTGATCGAGCTTCCGGATTCAAAGGAAGAGGCTTCCACATCTCTTGGCGCACTTTTTGCAAACATTAAATTAGATAATTGAGGTTAGAATCTGTATGAGAAATCAGGAAAAAATATTTGTAATAGGTCACAAGAATCCGGATACGGATTCCATCTGTTCAGCAATTGCCTATGCGGACATCAAAAACAGGACTTCTCAGAAGGTGAAATACATTCCAAAGCGTGCAGGACAGATCAATGAAGAGACAGAATATGTGTTAAATCGTTTCGGCATGCAGCCGCCGGGATATCTGTCTAACATTGGAACACAGATAAAAGATATGGATATCCGTATGAGTCCGGAAGCTGATAAGAGTATGTCCCTGAAAAATGCATGGGATCTGATGATGGAGAAAAGTATCGTATCTCTTCCGATCAGAGACAGAGAAGGACAGCTGGAAGGTCTGATCACAATCGGTGATATTGCTAAGACTTATATGGATACAACGGACAGTTATCTGCTGTCAAGAGCGAAGACACAGTACAGAAGAATTGCCGAGACAATTGCAGGTACCGTAGTAGAGGGAAATGAGCATGGATATTTTACAAAAGGAAAAGTTCTGGTGGGAACTGCAAATCCGGAAATGCTCAAAGCCTATATTGAACCGGATGACCTGATAATCATGGGAGACAGAGAAGAGGATCATCTTCAGGCGATTGCGCAGAATGTTAGCTGTATTATCGTTGGTATGGGAATTGAAGTCAGCGAAAAGGTGATAAAGCTTGCTCATGAGAGAGAAATTGTAATTATTATGTCTCCGTATGATACATTTACGATCGCAAGACTGATCAACCAGAGTATTCCTGTACGGTATATTATGAAAACAGATAATCTGGTTACTTTTAATACAGAGGATTTTACGGATGATATTCAGAATGAGATGATCAAACACCGTCATCGTGCGTTCCCTGTAATTAACAAAAAGGGAAAATGTATCGGAACAATTTCCCGAAGAAATTTCCTGGATATGCACAGGAAAAAAGTAGCACTTGTGGATCATAATGAGAAAGATCAGGCAGTTGACAATATTGATAAAGCTGAAATTGTGGAGATTATTGATCATCATAAACTTGGCTCTCTGGAAACTATGGTACCGATTTCTTTCAGAAATCAGCCGGTTGGATGTACTGCAACGATTCTGTATGAAATGTATGGGGAGCAGAAACTTGAAATCTCACCGAGTATTGCAGGGCTTCTCTGTGCTGCAATTATTTCAGATACACTGATGTTCCGTTCACCTACCTGCACATTATCTGACAAGATGGCAGCAGGTGCGCTGGCACTGATTGCAGGAATCAATATTGAGCAGTTTGCAAAAGAGATGTTTAAAGCAGGAAGTAACCTGAAAGACAAATCACCGGAAGAAATTTTCTATCAGGATTATAAGAAATTTATTGCTGAGGATGAGATTAACTTTGGTGTTGGACAGATCAGTTCTATGGATAGCGATGAGCTGGCAGAAATCAAAGAGCGTCTGGTTCCGTTTATGGTCAGCGAGTGTGGCCGTCATGGCGTTACCCGCGTATTCTTTATGCTTACCAATATTATTGAGGAATCTACAGAGCTTCTCTATTATGGTGAGGGAAGTGAGGACATGGCACGTATTGCTTTCCATATGGAGCCAGAGGATGGTGTATTTGATCTGAAAGGCGTTGTTTCACGTAAGAAACAGCTAATTCCGGCACTTATGGAAGCTGCACAGGCCGGACAGAATGATTACAACTGATGGCAGCAGATAGAATAGCTGAGGATAATAAGAAATGGCAAAAGAAACCTGGAAAGCAGGAAATATGCTTTATCCACTTCCGGCAGTTATGGTAAGTGTTTCTGACGGAGAGGGAAATGACAATATTATTACAGTTGCATGGGCAGGAACTGTCTGCACGAATCCGCCGATGGTGTCTGTTTCTGTGCGACCGTCCCGTTTTTCTTATGACATGCTCAGAAAGACGGGAGAATTTGTAATAAACCTGACAACAGAGAAACTGGCATATGCAACGGATTATTGTGGAGTCCGTTCAGGCAGGGATGTTGATAAATTTAAAGAAATGAAGCTTACCAAAGAGAAGGCGGATTTTGTGAAAGTTCCCATGATCGCAGAATCTCCGGTGAGTATTGAATGCAAAGTAAGGCAGGTTCTGGAATTGGGTTCCCACCATATGTTTCTGGCGGATGTGCTTGCAGTTCATGCTGAGCCGCAGTATATGGACGAGAAGAAGAAATTTCATCTGAATGATGCGAAACCTTTGGTGTATTCTCATGGTGAATATCTGGGAATTGGAAAAAAACTGGGAACATTTGGGTACAGTGTAAAAAAGAAGAAAAAATTTTCCGGAAAAAAGAAACAGTAACCCGCAATTTGCATATGCAGACATGTATGATAAAAATGAGAGGACATAAACATGAATAATGTGACATTAATAGGAATGCCCGGTTCAGGGAAAAGTACAATAGGAGTTATTCTTGCAAAAGCATTGAGATATGAATTTCTGGATTCGGATCTTCTGATACAGAAACAGGAGAAAAGAAAACTTTCAGAGATCATAGAGCAGGACGGACCGGAAAGATTTAAGGAAATTGAAAATCAGGTTAATGCAGATATTCATGTGACAGATACGGTCATTGCACCCGGCGGAAGCATTATTTACTGTGAGGAGGCAATGGAACATCTGAAGTCCATAGGTAAGGTTGTATATCTTAAACTGTCACTGGAATCTTTATCCAAAAGACTGGGAAATCTGAAAGGCCGCGGAGTTCTGTTAAAGGACGGTCAGAGCCTGAAAGATCTGTATGAGGAACGTGTACCTCTGTACGAGAAATATGCAGATATTACCATTGATGAAGAGGGGAAAGATTTGGATGAAAGTCTTCGGGCAATTCTGGAGATAATACATATCAAAGAGCAGGGAAAGTGATTATTACAGCTCGGGAAAAGGACAGTGGTAAATAATTTTTGTTTACAAATGATAAATATATGATATAATATACAACTGACTTTAAAATAGGATGATCGTTTAGTATAAATATATATGCATTTGAAACAGAAGTTACATGTTCGCAGAAAACGAAAAACAGAGTGAACAGTGACCATTAATTCTGCTCATGGAGTGAAAATAAATAAGAGGTGTGATATGGAACAGTATGTTATAAAAGGAGGCAACCCTTTAGTCGGTGAAGTTGAGATTGCCGGTGCCAAGAATGCGGCACTTGCTATTCTTGCAGCAGCCATAATGACTGATGAGACGATTCTGATAGAGAATCTGCCGGATGTAAGGGATATCAATGTATTGCTTGAAGCGATCGCTGGTATTGGAGCGCAGGTAGAACGTATTGATAAATCTACCGTGAAGATTAACGGATCTACAATTGGAGATGTAAGTGTTGATTATGAATATATCAAGAAGATCAGAGCTTCCTACTATCTGCTGGGAGCACTTCTTGGTAAGTATAAACATGCAGAGGTACCGCTTCCTGGTGGATGCAACATTGGAAGCCGTCCGATCGACCAGCATCTGAAGGGATTCAGAGCACTTGGTGCAGATGTAGATATCATGCATGGAGCAATTGTTGCGAAAGCAGATGAACTTCATGGAAGTCACATTTTCCTTGACGTTGTTTCTGTAGGTGCAACGATCAATATTATGATGGCAGCCTCACTGGCTCCGGGACGTACTATTCTGGAAAATGCTGCAAGAGAACCGCATGTAGTTGATGTTGCTAACTTCCTGAACAGTATGGGGGCAAACATTAAAGGTGCAGGTACAGATGTAATCCGTATTAAAGGTGTGGAGAAGCTTCACCGTACAGAGTATTCTATTATTCCGGATCAGATCGAGGCAGGTACATTTATGTTTGCAGCAGCAGCAACAGGCGGAGATGTAACAGTTAAGAACGTAATTCCGAAACATTTGGAAGCAACTACAGCTAAACTTGAAGAAATTGGATGTGAGGTTGAGGAATTTGATGATGCAGTTCGTGTACGTGCACCAAAGAGACTTCACCGTACTCATGTAAAGACTCTCCCATATCCTGGATATCCCACAGATATGCAGCCGCAGATTGCTGTAACTCTGGCCCTCGCAGAAGGAACCAGCATTGTAACAGAGAGTATCTTTGAGAACAGATTCAAGTATGCGGACGAGCTTTCACGTATGGGAGCAAACATCAAGGTTGAAGGTAATTCAGCAATCATTGATGGAGTAAAGAAGTTTACAGGTGCGAGAGTAAGTGCTCCGGATCTGCGTGCAGGTGCAGCTCTGGTAATCGCAGGTCTTGCAGCAGAGGGAATCACAGTTGTGGACGATATCGTATATATCCAGAGAGGATATGAAAATTTTGAAGATAAGCTGAGATCCCTGGGTGCTGAGATTGAGAGAGTATCCAGTGAGAAGGAAATCCAGAAATTCCGTCTTAGAGTGGGATGATAAAAAATACAAAAAAATTGCTTGACATTTGTAAGTGTTAAGTATATTGTATGGTGTGCAGCAATTTTATAGCAGTTCTATAAAATTAATGCAAGTTAATAATTAGTAATAGCCTTTTATTCAGAGTGGTGGAGATACAAAGGATCTGCGAAGCCACGGCAACCCCTGTTTGTGTAGGAAGGTGCCAACCTGAGCGAGTGATCGAACAATAAGAGGATTGTTGAGATAATCAGACAGTCCGATTACTTCGGGCTGTTTCTTTTTGTTAACGGAAAAGTATCAGCGGAGAGAAATAATCTGTTGATACAGTACATAAATGGCTGCGGGTTATTCTGCGGTCGGGAAACAATTATAAATGAATAAAAAAAGGAGAACACAATGGAGAAAATTTTATTTACTTCTGAATCTGTAACTGAAGGCCATCCGGATAAAATGTGTGATGCTATTTCCGATGCTATTCTTGACGCTCTTATGGAAAAAGATCCTATGAGTCGTGTTGCATGTGAAACTGCTACAACTACAGGTCTTGTACTTGTTATGGGTGAGATTACAACAAATGCATATGTTGATATCCAGAAAATCGTAAGAGATACTATCCGTGAAATCGGATATACACGTGGAAAATATGGATTTGATGCTGATACATGTGCAGTTATCACAGCAATCGATGAACAGTCTGCTGATATCGCTCTTGGCGTAGATAAAGCTCTTGAAGCAAAAATGGGTGAAGATGAAATTGATGCCATCGGAGCAGGTGACCAGGGTATCCAGTTTGGTTATGCTTCCAATGAGACAGAAGAGTATATGCCATATGCCATCAACATGGCACACAAACTTGCACGTCAGTTAACAAAGATCCGTAAAGACGGTACATTAAAATATTTAAGACCGGATGGAAAAACACAGGTTACTGTAGAATATGATGAAGCCGGAAAACCAAGCCGTATCGATGCAGTAGTATGCTCTACACAGCATGATCCGGATGTAACTCAGGAGCAGATCCATGAGGACATTAAGAAATATGTTTTCGATGAGATCATTCCGGCAGATATGGTAGATGAGAACACAAAATATTTCATCAACCCAACAGGACGTTTCGTGATCGGCGGACCTCATGGTGACAGCGGACTTACCGGACGTAAGATTATCGTTGATACTTACGGTGGAACCGGACGTCATGGCGGCGGTGCTTTCTCCGGTAAAGACTGTACAAAGGTAGACCGTTCCGCAGCGTATGCTGCACGTTATGTTGCAAAAAATATTGTTGCAGCAGGTCTTGCAGATAAATGTGAGATTCAGCTTTCCTATGCGATCGGTGTTGCTCATCCGACATCTATCCACGTAGAAACATTCGGAACCGGTAAACTTTCTGATACAAAGCTGGTTGAGATCATTCGTGAGAACTTTGACCTTCGCCCGGCGGGAATTATCAAGATGCTTGATCTGAGAAGACCGATTTACAGACAGACAGCTGCTTATGGACATTTCGGACGTACGGATGTAGACCTTCCATGGGAGCATCTGGATAAAGTTGATGACCTTAAAAAATACCTTGCTTAAATAAGAAAATCGTAACTGTTCAGTACTTGCACAGACAGTGGAATGCTGAATAATTACAGAATATCGCAAAAATTGCAGTGCAATGGGATAAAACAGGAATTATCTGAAAGAACAGGACAGATGATTCCTGTTCTTTTTATAGAAAATTTAGATATGTAAAACAGACTTTATGATATAATGCTTGCAGAGGGCAAAATTATAGAAACCTTATAAATCAACAGATAAAGGATGATCGGGATGAAGTTAAAAACAAGGATTATAGTTGGATTCGGTATGAGTATTCTGGTTCCTCTGCTTTTATTTTCGGCAACTTTGTACGGATTAGGTCATACAAAGTTTGCACAGCAGACAAAGGATTCCTCGGAAGTGGTGTATGATATTTCAGTAGGGGAATCCACCCACAGCCAGACACAGGTAAGGATTATTGCAAAAGATCTGCTGTTTACTGCGACGGTAATATTAGTATTCACAGCTTTATCTATTGGATTATGGATTTACAGAAGTATTGCCACACCGCTGGTTAAATTAAAGAAAGCCACTCAGAATATCAAAGAGGGAAATCTTGATTTTGTTCTGGAAGTAGATGGTGACGATGAGTTTTCGGAACTTTGCCGGGATTTTGAGGAGATGAGAAAGCGGCTGAAGGAATCAGCAGAAGAGAAAGTTCTTATGGATAAAGAAAATAAAGAACTTATCAGCAATATTTCTCATGATCTTAAGACGCCGATCACAGCGGTAAAGGGATATGTAGAGGGGATTATGGACGGCGTAGCGGATACGCCGGAGAAAATAGACCGTTATGTGAAGACTATTTATAATAAGACGAATGAGATGGATCATCTGATCAATGAGCTGACTTTTTATTCAAAGATTGATACCAACAGAATTCCATATACTTTCAGTAAACTGAATGTAGAAGATTATTTCAGTGATTGCGCAGAAGAAGTAGGGCTGGAACTGGAAACGAGAGGAATTGAACTGGTATATGCCAATTATGTTGAGGATAATGTGCAGGTGATCGCAGATGGAGAACAGATTCGCCGTGTTATTCATAACATTATCAGCAATGCTATCAAATATATGGATAAATCGAAAGGTATCATCCAGATTCGCGTAAAGGATGTGGGAGATTTTATCCAGGTTGAAATTGAAGATAATGGAAAAGGAATTGCAGCAAAGGATCTGCCGTCTATTTTTGATCGTTTTTACAGAACAGATGTGTCCAGAAATTCATCCAAGGGTGGAAGCGGAATCGGGCTTTCCATTGTAAAGAAGATCCTGGAGGATCATGGAGGAAAGGTCTGGGCAACAAGCAGGCTTGGAATCGGCACAATTATGTATTTTGTACTTAGAAAGTATCAGGAGGTACCAATGAAATGAGCAGGATTTTAATCATAGAAGATGAAGAGGCAATTGCAGATCTGGAGAAGGATTATCTGGAGCTTTCCGGATTTGAAGTTGAAATCTGCAACAGAGGAGACACCGGACTGGCACGTGCGCTGAATGAAGAATTTGACCTGATTATTCTGGATCTGATGCTTCCGGAAGTGGATGGATTTGATATCTGCAGGCAGGTAAGACAGGAGAAGAATACTCCTATCATCATGGTATCTGCAAAGAAAGATGACATAGATAAAATCAGAGGTCTGGGACTGGGGGCAGATGATTACATGACAAAACCATTCAGTCCAAGTGAACTTGTAGCCAGAGTCAAGGCACATATGGACAGATATAATCGTCTGATCGGTTCAAATGTACGCAAAAATGATATTGTGGAAATCCGCGGGATCAAGATTGATAAGACTGCACGCCGCGTATGGATAAACGGAGAAGAGAAAACATTTACTTCTAAGGAATATGATCTGCTTACCTTCCTTGCAGAGAATCCGAATAGAGTGTTTACCAAGGAAGAGTTGTTTCGGGAAATCTGGGATATGGAATCTGTGGGAGATATTGCAACAGTTACTGTTCATATCAAGAAGATCCGGGAGAAAATTGAATTTAATACTGCAAAACCTCAGTATATTGAAACAATCTGGGGCGTAGGATATAGATTTAAAGTTTAACAGAATCAGGGAAGTTCCATGCTCCAGGCACGAAAAGGCAATAATCAGTGGAAAATTTGGAACGAGTATTGGAAATTAGTATAAAAAAGGAAAAAAATGGAAAGATTATATAAAAAATTAGAAAGCTATGGGCAGTCTGACTATTATCCGTTTCACATGCCGGGACATAAGAGAAACAGGGCATCTTCAGCAGATGACTTTCTTTTTGAGAGAGATATTACAGAGATTTCAGGATTTGACAATCTTCATCATGCGGAAGGGATTTTGAAAGAAGCACAGGAATATGCAGCTCAGATTTATGGGACAAAGAAATGTTTCTTCAGTGTAAATGGAAGTACGGCGGCTCTTCTGGCAGCAGTCAGTGCAAGTGTAAATAAAGGCGGGAAGATACTTGTCGCAAGAAACTGTCACAAGGCTGTTTACCATGCATTGTATTTACGTGAGCTTCAGCCGGTCTATATTTATCCACATGAAGATCAGAGACTGGGGATAAACGGAGGGATTTCACCTGAACGTGTGGAAAGATATCTGGAAGAAAATACGGATGTGCAGGCTTTTCTGCTTACTTCGCCTACGTATGACGGAGTTGTGTCTGATATAAAGACAATTGCAGAAGTTGCACACAGACATAAGATTCCTCTTATTGTGGATGAAGCACATGGTGCACATTTTCATTTTTCTAAGTATTTTCCGGTGTCTGCTGCTGATCTGGGAGCTGACATCGTAATACAGAGTTTCCATAAAACGCTGCCATCTATGACTCAGACGGCGGTGCTTCATATATGCAGTGATATGGCAGATGTGGAAAAGATAAAGAGATTTATGGGGATTTACCAGACCAGCAGTCCGTCGTATATTCTGATGGCGAGTATGGATGCATGTATGGATAAACTGAGAAAAGACGGGCAGCAGATGTTTCGCGAATTTACCTTCAATCTGGAAAAAGCCAGACAGCGTCTTTCAAAGTGTGAAAAAATAAAACTGATTGAAGGTTCTATGATCGAAGGCAGTGGAATCTATGATTTTGACAGATCCAAGCTGTTGTTTTCCACAGTCGGAACTTCTGTTAACGGACAGCTTCTCCATCAGATACTTCGTGACAGATATCACATTGAAATGGAAATGGCGGCTGAGAAATATGTTCTTGGAATTGCAGCAGTGGGAGATACAGAAGAGGGATTTGAGAGACTGTGTACTGCAATTGAAGAGATTGATGCAGAGATACAGCAAACAGATGAGTCGGAGGAATCGCAGTATCATACTTCTCATGCGAGAATGACACAGCTTATGACAATTTCTCAGGCAGTGGATGCGCAGCAAAGGCGATATTCTCTGAAAGAAAGTGTTGGCAAAGTCAGTGCAGAGTTTGCTTATCTGTATCCGCCCGGAATTCCGATTATTGTGCCGGGAGAGCAGATAACTGGACAATTTGTAAGAAATGTGAGAAGATACATGGAACAGGGGCTGGAAGTACAGGGACTCAGTGATACATCTGCTGAAACAATCTGCGTAGCTGCCCGAAATGAAATTGGGCAGGAAGAATACAGTCCGGCAAAGGAATAACATAACAGATATGGGAAAGATTTTTTACATCATGGGAAAGAGTGCATCCGGAAAAGACAGAATCTATTCACTTCTGGCCGCACATAAAGAATTGAATCTGAAAACACTTATTCTGTATACAACCCGCCCGATCAGGGCAGGAGAGCAGGATGGAAAAAATTATTATTTTGTAGATGACGGAAAACTGGAAGAATTCAGAAAAAACGGAAATCTTATTGAGGAGAGAGCATATCATACGGTTCATGGAATATGGACTTATTTTACTGCAGATGATGGTCAGGTGAACCTTACAGATTCCGATTATCTGGGAATCGGTACTCTGGAGTCATTTAAAAAGATGCGTAAATACTATGGGGAAGATGCAGTCTGTCCTGTTTATGTCCAGGTAGAAGATGGAGAAAGACTGAGTCGTGCTCTTAATAGAGAGAGAGAACAGGAAAATCCAAGATATGAGGAAATGTGCAGAAGATTTATTGCAGATCAGTCGGATTTTTCAGAGGAAAATATTCTGAACGCAGGGATAGAAAAACGTTTTCAGAATATAAATCTTGATGACTGTGTGAAAGAAATCGCAAATTATATAAAGTCTGTGCAATAGTTCTTCTTTTATGGTATAATATCTTACAAAACGGACTGGTGAGGTGATTCTTATGATGGGATTTAACAATATTATCGGACATGAAGAGATTATAGGACATTTAAAAAATGCAATAGAATCAGGAAAAATATCGCATTCTTATATTTTTACCGGCGAACCAGGTTCTGGTAAGAAGCTCCTTGCAGGGACTTTTGCGACAACACTTCAGTGTGAGGCCGGAGGTACAGAACCCTGCCAGAAATGCGACTCCTGCAAAAAGGCGATGGGTAAGAATCATCCGGACATTATTATGGTCAGTCATGAGAAACCCGGAACGATCACAATTGACGAGATCAGGGATCAGGTGATCAATGATATAGATATCAGACCATATTACAGTCCTTACAAGATTTATATTATTGCAGATGCAGATCTTATGACACCACAGGCACAGAATGCTCTTCTTAAAACAATTGAAGAGCCGCCGGAATATGCAGTGATTCTTTTGCTGACTAATAATATCGGGGGACTGCTGCCGACTATTCAGTCAAGATGTGTTCGTCTTGATCTGAAGGTAGTGGATGACGGTCTTGTAAAGAAATATCTGATGGAGCATCTTCATGTTCCGGATTACCAGGCAGAGATTGACGCATCCTTTGCACAGGGCAGTATTGGAAGGGCAAAAGAAGCAGCTACTTCTCAGGAGTTTGCAGAGATGACTCAAAATGCACTGAGGATTCTTAAATATGCAAACACCATGGAAGTTTATGAACTGTCAGATGCGATTAAGAGTCTTTCTGAGGACAAACAGAATATCAACGATTATCTGGATATTTTCCAGTTCTGGTTCAGAGATGTCCTGATGTTTAAGGCAACACAGGAGATTGACAATCTGGTATTTAAACAGGAAATTAATTTTATCAGAGAACAGGCAAAGCAGCGTTCCTACGAGAATCTGGAGAACATTCTGGATTCTATTCAGAAGACAAAGGTACGTCTGAAAGCAAATGTTAATTTTGATCTGGCATTTGAATTGCTGTTCCTGACGATCAGGGAGAAATAGAATGACAAAAGTAGTAGGCGTGAGATTTCGTAATGTAGGCAAGATTTATTATTTCAGTCCTAAAGATTACGAGATTAAAACAGGCGATCACGTGATCGTGGAGACAGCCCGGGGAATTGAATACGGGAAAGTCGTACTTGCACCAAGAGAAGTTGGGGAGGAAGATGTTGTCCATCCTCTCAAAGAAGTTCTTCGTGTGGCAACAAAGGAGGACGACGAGAGAGAGGTACAGAACAGAGTCAGAGAGAGAGAGGCATTTAAAATCTGTCAGAAGAAGATTCGTGAACATGGTCTGGAAATGAAGCTGATAGATGCGGAGTATACATTTGATAATAATAAAGTGCTGTTTTATTTTACTGCTGACGGCAGAATTGATTTTCGTCAGCTGGTAAAAGATCTGGCAGCAATTTTTAAAACACGTATCGAACTTCGCCAGATTGGTGTCCGCGATGAGACGAAGATTCTGGGAGGAATCGGTATCTGCGGAAGATGTCTGTGCTGTCACACATATCTGTCTGAGTTTGCACCGGTATCCATCAAGATGGCTAAAGAGCAGAATCTGTCTCTTAATCAGACAAAGATTTCCGGTGTGTGTGGAAGGCTGATGTGCTGTCTGAAGAATGAGCAGGAGACATACGAAGAGCTGAATAAAAAGCTTCCGGGCCTGGGAGATACAGTTACGACTCCGGATGGACTTACCGGAACTGTACACAGTGTAAATGTGCTCCGTCAGCGTGTAAAGGTAATTGTAGAGATTAATGACGAGAAAGAAATTCAGGAATTTCCGGTAGATGACCTGAAATTCAGACCGAGAAAGAAGAAAGTCAAAGTCTCTGAGAAAGAATTAAAAGAACTTGGAAATCTGGAAGATAAAAAAGGAGATTCCAAATTAAATGACTGATCAGCTGGTAAAAGATAATGAACGTGTAGATGATCTTCAGAATGGATATTATGTGATTCAGGATCCGGATAAATTCTGTTTTGGGATGGACGCAGTTCTTCTTTCTGGCTTTGCAAAAGTAAAAAAAGGTGAGACTGCTCTGGATCTGGGAACAGGAACGGGAATTATCCCGATCCTGCTTAAAACCAAAACAAATGGGAAACACTTTACAGGACTTGAGATTCAGAAAGAGTGTGCAGATATGGCCGGACGCAGTGTCAGATATAATCATCTGGAGAACGATGTTGAGATCGTACAGGGTGATATTAAGGAAGCTGCTGAGATTTTTGGGGCAGCTTCTTTTGATGTAGTGACAAGTAATCCACCTTATATGATCGGACAGCATGGACTTCGCAATCCGGACATGCCAAAAGCAATTGCCAGACATGAAGTACTCTGTAATCTGGAGGATGTGGTGAGCCAGGCATCAAAGGTTCTGAAAGAACGTGGAAGATTTTATATGGTCCACAGACCGTTCAGACTTGCAGAGATTATGAATGTTCTCACAAAGTATCGTCTGGAGCCAAAAAGGATGCAACTTGTATATCCATACATAGACAGAGAACCAAACATGGTTCTGATCGAGGCATTAAAGGGAGGAAATTCCAGAATTACAGTGGAACCGCCTCTGATCGTATATAAAGAGCCAGGAGTCTATACGGAGAATATACGGAAGATTTATGATATGATTTAACCGAACTTTATTTGCAAAGTAATATGAGAGGAAACAAATTATGAGTGGTAAATTGTATTTATGTGCAACACCCATAGGAAATCTGGAGGATATCACACTCCGGGTACTTCGAACATTGAAAGAAGTGGATCTTATTGCAGCAGAGGATACCAGAAACAGTATTAAACTGCTGAACCATTTTGATATAAAAACACCTATGACCAGTTATCATGAGTACAACAAAATTGATAAGGCATATGTTCTGATCAGTAAAATGCAGGAAGGTCAGAATATTGCATTGATCACAGATGCGGGAACGCCAGGAATCTCGGATCCGGGAGAGGAGCTTGCGGCAATGTGTTATGAAGCAGGGATTGAAGTAACGTCTCTTCCGGGACCTGCTGCCTGTATCACTGCCCTGACACTGTCCGGACTTCCAACAAGAAGATTCGCTTTTGAAGCATTTCTTCCGGCAGATAAAAAAGAAAGAAAATTGATTCTGGAAGAACTGAAGAATGAAACGAGAACTATCATTCTCTATGAGGCTCCTCACAGACTGGTAAGAACTCTGGAGGAATTGAAGGAAACTCTTGGAAATCGCAGAATGACTCTTTGCAGGGAACTGACGAAAAGACATGAGACTGCATTCCATACGACTATCAAGGAGCTGATCCTTTATTATCAGACAGAGAAGCCACTGGGTGAATGTGTGCTTGTGATCAAAGGCAGAAGCAGACAGGAGATGGAAGAGGAACAGAAGGCTTCCTGGGAGAAAATAACAATAGAAGAACATATGGAATTATATGAAAATCAGGGGCATTCCAGAAAAGAAGCTATGAAACTTGTGGCAAATGACAGAGGAATGACCAAAAGAGATGTTTACCAGTATCTGATAAATAAATAGTCATAATACTTACAAAAGAATTCCCATTTTCGGGGATTCTTTTTTGTTAAGGCTGTGGCAAGCGATGGGCTTTTGTGCTATAATAAATTTGTATTATTATGTCCAGATACCAGAATATATTTGAAAACCTGTTTATGATTTTTACGCAGGGGTTTTCAGATATATTCTGGTGATAAGTATATATAACAGGAGGAAAGAAATGGGCGGAGAAAATACAGAATACGGAGCGGATCAAATCCAGATTCTGGAAGGTTTGGAAGCCGTACGAAAGAGACCAGGTATGTATATCGGAAGTACATCCGGCAGAGGTCTTCATCATCTGGTTTACGAGATTGTAGATAATGCAGTTGATGAAGCACTGGCAGGATTTTGTACAGAGATTCAGGTAGTTATTAATCCGGACAACTCTATCACAGTTGTAGATAACGGACGTGGTATTCCGGTAGGTATCAATCATAAAGCAGGTATTCCTGCTGTAGAAGTAGTATTTACCATTCTTCATGCTGGCGGTAAATTTGGAGGTGGAGGGTACAAGGTATCCGGTGGTCTTCACGGAGTAGGTGCGTCTGTAGTAAATGCACTTTCCACATGGCTTGAAGTAAGGATCTATCATGAAGGTAAGATTTATCAGCAGAGATATGAACGTGGTAAAACCATGTATCCCCTGAAGGTTGTGGGAGACTGCCAACCGGATAAGACCGGAACAACAGTTGTTTTCCTTCCGGATAAAGAAATATTTGAGGAAACAGTATATGATTATGACATTCTGAAACAGCGTTTGAGAGAGATGGCATTTCTGACAAAGGGATTGAAGATTTCTCTTAAAGATACCAGAGAAGGAATGGAAAGAGAGAAAATTTTCCATTATGAAGGTGGTATCCGTGAATTTGTAAGCTATCTGAACAGAAGCAAGGAAGCGCTTTACCCGGAAATCATTTACTGCGAAGGACAGCAGAACGGTGTGTCTGTAGAGGTTGCCATGCAGCACAATGACTCTTATACAGAGAACTGCTATGGATTTGTAAATAATATTAATACACCTGAGGGTGGTACTCATATTGTAGGTTTCAGAAATGCCCTGACAAAGACGTTCAATGATTATGCTAGAAAGAACAAGCTGCTTAAAGACAGTGAACCCAATTTGAGTGGCGATGATATCCGCGAAGGTCTGACTGCAATCGTCAGTGTTAAGATTGAGAATCCCCAGTTTGAAGGTCAGACAAAACAGAAGCTTGGAAACAGTGAAGCAAGAGGGGCTGTTGACAGCGTGGTGAGCAAGCAGCTTGAGATTTTCCTTGAGCAGAATCCAACAGTAGCGAAAACTACAGTAGAGAAATCAGTTCTTGCACAGAGAGCACGTGAGGCTGCACGTAAGGCTCGTGATCTGACCAGAAGAAAATCAGCACTTGATAATATGTCACTTCCTGGAAAGCTTGCAGACTGTTCAGATAAGAATCCTGAGAACTGTGAAATCTACATTGTAGAGGGAGATTCCGCCGGTGGCTCTGCAAAAACAGCCAGAAATCGTGTAACACAGGCTATCCTTCCGCTGAGAGGTAAGATCCTGAATGTAGAGAAAGCACGTCTGGATAAGATTTATGCAAATGCAGAGATCAAAGCTATGATCACAGCTTTCGGAACAGGAATTCATGAAGATTTTGATATCAGTAAACTTCGTTATCATAAGATTATTATTATGACTGATGCCGATGTCGATGGTGCGCACATCGCAACCCTTCTGCTGACTTTCCTGTATCGTTTTATGCCTGAGCTTATCAAACAGGGATATGTGTATCTTGCACAGCCGCCATTATACAAGGTGGAGAAGAACAAGAAAGTATGGTATGCATACGACGATGATGAACTGAATCAGATTCTGACAGAAATCGGACGTGACGGAAATAACAAGATCCAGCGTTATAAAGGTCTTGGAGAGATGGATGCAGACCAGCTTTGGGAGACGACAATGGATCCTGAGAAACGAATCCTGCTTAAGGTTACCATGGATGAGGCTGCGACTTCTGAGATTGACCTTACATTTACTACACTGATGGGTGACAAGGTAGAGCCGAGACGTGAATTTATTGAAGAGAATGCAAGATTTGTAAAGAATCTGGATATCTGATAATAGGGAGAATAGATAAATGGAAGATAATATTTTTGACAAAGTCCACGAGGTGGATCTGGAAAAGACCATGAAGGACTCTTACATTGATTATGCCATGAGCGTTATCGCTTCCAGAGCACTGCCTGATGTAAGAGACGGTCTGAAACCGGTTCAGCGACGTGTATTGTATTCCATGATAGAACTGAATAATGGTCCTGACAAACCGCATCGTAAATGTGCGCGTATTGTCGGTGATACAATGGGTAAATATCATCCACATGGCGACAGTTCTATTTATGGAGCACTTGTAAATATGGCACAGGAATGGTCTACCAGATATCCGCTGGTAGACGGACATGGAAACTTTGGTTCCGTAGATGGTGACGGGGCAGCAGCCATGCGATACACTGAGGCACGTCTGAGTAAGATTTCCATGGAAATGCTGGCAGATATCAACAAAGATACGGTTGACTTTCAGCCTAACTTTGATGAGACAGAGAGAGAGCCGGTTGTGTTGCCGTCCCGTTATCCGAATCTTCTGGTAAATGGAACTTCAGGTATTGCAGTAGGAATGGCTACTAATATCCCTCCTCATAATCTGAGAGAGGTTGTGGATGCTGTTGTCAAGATTATTGACAATACCATCGAAGAACAGCGCGAAACTACCATGGAAGAGATCCTGGATATTGTAAAAGGTCCTGATTTTCCTACAGGTGCCACAATTCTTGGAAGAAGAGGAATTGAAGAAGCATACAGAACAGGACGCGGCAAGATTCGTGTACGTGCGGTAACAAACATTGAGACTCTTCCAAACGGAAAGTCCAGAATTATTGTTACAGAGCTTCCGTATCTGGTAAATAAAGCGCGTCTGATCTCAAAGATTGCAGAACTTGTAAGAGATAAAAAGATTGACGGGATTACAGACCTGAATGACCATTCCAGCCGTGAGGGAATGAGAATCTGCATTGATCTGCGTAAAGATGCAAATGCAAATGTAGTTTTGAATTTATTGTACAAGCATACTCAGTTACAGGATACTTTTGGCGTAAATATGCTTTCACTTATTCCGAATAATGGAAGTCTGGAACCGAAGGTATTAAATCTGAAACAGATGCTGGAATATTATCTGGCCCATCAGGAAGATGTAGTAACCAGAAGAACGAAATATGACCTGAATAAAGCAAGGGAGAGAGCTCACATTTTAGAAGGTCTGTTAAAAGCACTGGACAATATTGATGAGGTAATCCGTATTATCAGAGCTTCGCAGAATGTGCAGATCGCAAAACAGGAATTAATGGATCGCTTTGAACTGACAGATGTTCAGGCATTGGCAATCGTAGATATGCGTCTGCGTGCTCTGACAGGTCTGGAAAGAGAGAAGCTGGAAGCAGAATATGCTGATTTAATGGAAAAAATCCGTAAATACGAAGCAATCCTTGCTGACAGAAATCTTCTTCTTCGCGTAATTCGTGAGGAAATTCTTGCAATTGCAGAGAAATACGGAGACGACAGAAGAACTTCTGTCGGATATGACGTATACGATATTTCTACAGAGGATCTGATTCCGAGAGAAAATACAGTGATCACAATGACTAAACTTGGATATATTAAGAGAATGACAGTAGACAATTTCAGAAGCCAGAACAGAGGTGGAAGAGGAATCAAGGGAATGCAGACTCTTGAGGATGACTACATTGAGGAACTTTTGATGACAACTACCCATCATTATCTGATGTTCTTTACAAATACAGGAAGAGTATATCGTCTGAAGGCATATGAGATTCCGGAGGCAGGACGTACCGCAAGGGGAACCGCGATTATTAACCTGTTACAGCTTATGCCGGGCGAATGCATCACTGCAGTAATTCCGCTCCGCAAATTTGAAGATGGTCATTATCTGATGATGGCCACGAAGAATGGCCTGGTAAAGAAAACACCAATTAAAGAATATGCAAATGTGCGTAAAAACGGACTGGCAGCTATCACACTGCGTGATGATGATGAGCTGATCGAGGTTAAGCTTACAGATGATAAGAAGGATATAATTCTTGTTACGAAAGATGGTATGTGTATCCGTTTTAAAGAAACAGATGTAAGGAGTACAGGCAGAACTTCTATGGGTGTACGCGGTATGAATATTGATGATGGAGACGAAGTGGTGGCAATGCAGCTGAATTCTCAGGGAGATTGTCTGCTGATAGTTTCTGCAAATGGTATGGGTAAACGTACTTCTATGGGTGAATTTACCTGTCAGAATCGTGGTGGTAAAGGTGTAAAATGTTATAAGATTACCGAGAAAACAGGTGATGTAATCGGAGCAAGAGCTGTAAATGAAGATAATGAAGTAATGCTGATTACTACGGAAGGTATTATCATCAGAATCGCATGCTCTGATATTTCCATTCTTGGAAGAATTACATCAGGTGTAAAACTGATTAATCTTACAGAGGGTGTCACTGTAGCCAGTGTAGCTAAAGTGAGAGATAAAGAAGAGAAAGATGCAAATGCACAGCAGGCAGCAGTGGAAATTACAGACAGTACAGAAACAGAAGAGTCTGATCCGCTTACAGATCTGGGCACACAGGATGAAAACAGAGGGGAAGAGGAATAACCATGAAGAAATGGTACAGATATCTTGCAGCCGGAGTGTTGGTATTACTGACACTCTGTGTGGCAGGATGTGGGGGAGTGAGTCATAAATCACCGGAAAAAGTAACAGAGGAATTGATTCAGTCCTATACTGACGGGAAAGAAAAGAAGGTAAAGGAGTGTTATAACCAGGCAGATAATACAGAAGCAGATCTTCAGACAGAGATTACAGCAACACTCAAATATTTTGCATCACATAATCCTAAGAAAGTATCTGTTCAGGATTGCGAGATCCTTTCTGAAAATGACAAGTACAGTTATGTATACATAACCTACAATCTGATCCTGGAGGATGATCAGGAATATCCATGTATTGGAACTTATATGGTCGGTAAACAGGATAAAGCTTATTATATCATGGCACCGTCACAGATCACAGATGATATGAAAACTCAGGCGTCTACAGCATATGTCAAATTTATGAAGACAGATGCTTACAAGACATATACCAAAGCATATGAAACATTTATCAAGAAGAATCCGGGATATGAAGACAAAATTTCGGAAAAAGCAGGAGCATAATATATCGAGGGCAAAAAAATGAAAAGAATATTACTGATGGTATTTAGAAATCTCTTTTTTGTTCCATATGGATGGTTTAAGTTATGCTGGTATGCATCGCATGCAGAACGTTATAGTGAACAACAGAGATATCAGCTTCTTAAATATGTAGATAACAGAGCAGTGAAAGGCGGAAATCTGGTAATTGACGGTCATGGTATGGAAAATATTCCCAAAGAAAATGGATTTATTTTCTTTCCCAATCATCAGGGGTTATTTGATGTACTTGCAATCATACAGGTATGTCCGGTACCTTTCTCGGTAGTGGCAAAAAAAGAACTGACAAACGTACCATTTCTGAAGCAGGTATTTGCATGCATGAAAGCGTTTATGATTGACCGCGATGATGTCAAACAATCTATGCAGGTAATCATTAATGTTATCAAAGAAGTAAAGGCAGGACGAAACTATCTGATTTTTGCCGAGGGAACTAGAAGCAAAGACGGCAATCATCCGCAGGAATTTAAAGGTGGAAGTTTTAAAGCTGCAACGAAATCAAAATGTCCGATCGTACCTGTAGCACTGATTGATTCTTATAAAGCGTTTGATACGGGATCTGTTAAGAAACTAACAGTGCAGGTACACTTTCTGGAACCCATATACTATGATGAGTATAAAGATATGAAAACAACAGAGATTGCAGCAGAGGTAAAAAGCCGTATCGAAGCGACAATAGCACAGTATACTTCTTGAGGGAAGTATGAAATTTGCAGGTTCTGAAACTGGATTTTAGGGTAAAAAATAAAAAATATGAAAAAAAGTAAAAAAACCTGTTGACAAAACAGGTTTTTTTACATATAATTACAAATGCGCTTCGGGAGATTCCAAAGTGCATTCGAATTTAATATTGAACTATTAGTTCGGAGTCTGGAGAAGTACTCAAGAGGCCGAAGAGGTGCCCCTGCTAAGGGTATAGGTCGCTAACGCGGCGCGAGGGTTCAAATCCCTCCTTCTCCGCTTTTATTTTTTGGAAAACAAAAAATAAATAAAAAAGATGTTGACAAACACTTGAAACTATGATAAAGTAAACAAGCTGTCAACGAACAGTAAATCGGTTGAAAAAAGATTTGAAAAAACTTAAAAAAGTTCTTGACAAATCAAAAACAACATGATAAAATAAACAAGCTGTCGCAAGACAGACAACCTTGATAACTAAACAGTGAAACACATACGATTCTCGAAAATTCT
>NZ_JAAIMY010000018.1 GCF_013300825.1 Blautia wexlerae | reverse complement strand
ATCTGAAACAGTTCTGCTTTATCTTCCCTGGAGCAGTTGAAAACCTTGATGTAGAGAATTTCTTTCATTCTGACAAATACATCTGTGAAGTCGATTACCTTGATAACCTCGATCATGCGGTTTAACTGTTTTTTGATCTGTTCAAAGGTTTTATCATCGCTGACTGTTGCAATAGTCATTCGGGATACTGTAGGATCCTCGGTGGTTCCTGCAGTAAGACTGATCTATCACGAGATATGTAAATGGTTAAGTGAGTTTTGTTAATTAAAATGTACTAAAATGTCGTCTTTTTGACAAGAAATTATAGAAAATAAACAAAATAACACAATGCAAAAAACAATGCATAAAATAAAAGAATGTCCCTTTGAGGAACATTCTTTTAACGTGTCTGAAGGAAAACTTTTAATTTGGGAAGCTGGTTGTTAAGGATAAGAGTTTCCGGAAACATGAGCTGGTGAACGAATTCTTCGGCATAGGTGAAATCTCCAACATGTTCTTTTCCGTGGCTGTCGCTGGACAAAATAACAGGAAGCTGATATTTCTGACAGAGATACAGGATTCTGGCGGCATTGGCTCTTGTGTCTCCCCGATATCCTCCGGGTGCAAGGGAAGCTTCGTTTATTTCAAAAATAACATTTTCCCGTAAAGCTGCTCTTGCCAGCGTTTCATAATCTACAGGGAAATGTGTATCGTCGCAGTGGCCGAGTATTTTTACAGCAGGATGTTTCATTGCGTTGATGTAAGCTTCTGTATTCTGAGATACAGAGCCTGAACGGTAGTTCTGCTGATGCATACTGATGATAGCGTAATCCAGGTTGTTCAGCAGTTCATCTGACAGATCTGTATGTCCTGCACTGTCCAGGATGTTTAGTTCAACTCCGTAAAGAATATCTATGCCGAATCTTTTTCTGGGATAAAAAGGAAGGCTTCTGAAATAAGAAGAAGTTCCGGAAGCCAGAGTTCCCGGGCCGTGGTCAGAAATCCCAAGGAGTTTCAGTCCTTTTTTGCTGGCTGCTTTTGCCATGTCAGAGATGGTACAGGTGGTTCCGTGACCGCTGGCGATAGAATGTGTGTGGATGTCAGAAAGATACATTGTTTGTCTCCTTTCCAGAGCGGTTTCTATATATGATAAGAGCCTTACGGAAGATGCAAAGCTGCTGTTTGATGGTACATTCGTTATATTCAAGTATGACAGATGAGGATTTAAATGTCAATGAGGAAACAAAATAAAAACAACTGAAATACAACAAAAATCAAATAAAAAACAACACAAATAAACGGCTGATACATGTTGGATTACGTTGGCTTCGGGAAAATGATAAGGTATAATGGAACTATATGAAAACATGGGGCTTATTGCTGATTAATGACAGCGATAGCACTGTTTGCTTATGTGTGGACAGTTACTTCATGAGAAAGGAGTAACATGGAAAAATTTCAAACATCAGACATTCCCGGAATTCTCTTATGAATGGCTGGAGGCTGAACTGGATACTGGTATGATTCCACAAATATGGACAGCGAAGAAATCGCTCCTAACCTTTATGACTAATCGATAAGTATATATCGAAAGGAAATGAATCCTTAGAATTAAGTAAAAAAAGTTACCGGGAACAATGTGACCGGTAGCGAAATACAGACGCCGCACTGCCGTATGGCAAGTGCGGCGTTGTTGTTCAAAACTCTGATAGCAGAGTGAAATCAAACAAATATAAATACAGTAACAGCTCAGACAAGATGATGCAAATAAAGACACTTTTTTGGACAAACGAGGTTCTTACCCTGGAGAGCAGATCAGGGTAAAATGAAATCATCAGATATGAAGAGCGCAATTCATATATTGAGGAGGATTTAAAATGGCAGCTTATTATTTAGCAGTAGATATCGGAGCATCCAGCGGACGTCACATTCTTGGACATATGGAAAACGGAAAAATGGTTCTGGAAGAAATCTATCGTTTTGAAAATGGAATGGTAAAGAAAGACGGAGAACTCTGTTGGGAATTTGACCGCCTTTTTAAAGAGGTTGTAAATGGTCTGAAGAAATGTAAAGAGATCGGCAAACTTCCTGTAAGCATGGGCGTAGACACCTGGGGTGTTGACTTCGTACTTCTGGACAAAGACGATAATGTTCTTGGAAATACAGTAGGATATCGTGATCACCGTACAGAAGGAATGGACGAAGAAGTCTATAAGACAATTTCCCTGAAAGACCTTTATGCCAGAACCGGTATTCAGAAAGCAATCTTTAACACTGTTTATCAGCTGATGGCAGTAAAGAAGAAACATCCGGAATATCTGGAGCAGGCAGAAACACTTCTCCATGTACCGGACTATTTCCATTTCCTGCTCACAGGAGAGAAGACCTGTGAATACACAGAGGCAACAACAGGACAGCTGGTATGCCCGACTACAAAGGACAGAGATTATGAGCTGATCGATATGCTTGGATATCCAAAGAAAATTTTCCAGAAGCTGATCATGCCTGGTACCAGCATCGGACACCTTACAGACAAGATCAAAGAAGAGGTTGGTTTTGACCTGGAGGTAGTGGCACCTGCAACACATGATACAGGCTCTGCAGTACTGGCAGTTCCGACAAATGACGACGATTTTATTTATATCAGCTCTGGTACCTGGTCACTGATGGGTATTGAGAGAAAAGAAGCTGACTGTTCAGAGAAGAGCTGCGAGATGAACTTTACAAACGAGGGCGGATACGCAGGACGTTTCCGTTACCTGAAGAATATTATGGGACTGTGGATGATCCAGTCTGTACGTCATGAGGTAAATGACGCATACAGTTTCGCACAGATCTGTGAGATGGCAGAGGAAGCCAAGGACTTCCCGTCCAGGGTAGATGCTAATGATGAATGCTTCCTTTCCCCTGAGAACATGACTGAGGAGGTAAAGGATTACTGCCGCAGAACCGGACAGAAGGTACCGGAGACACTGGGCGAGGTTGCCACTGTTATCTATACAAGCCTTGCAGAATGTTATGCAAAGACAGCCAGAGAGCTGGAAGAGATGACCGGCAGAACCTACAGCTGTATTCACATTGTAGGCGGTGGTTCCAATGCAGGCTACTTAAATGAACTGACTGCAAAGGCTACAAAGAAAGAAATCCATGCAGGTCCCGGAGAGGCTACTGCAATCGGAAATATTACAGCACAGATACTGAAGGCCCAGGAGTTCAAAACCATTGAAGAAGCAAGAACTACCATTCATGAGTCCTTTGGTATTAAGGTATATAAAGCATAAAAGAGCAGGAATGCAGACTGCATAATCAAACCCCGCTCTGAAAACAGGAGGAATCATATTATGTTAGTAAACACAAAGGCAAAAGTTGGTGTATTTTCTATCGCTTTAGGTGCATATCTGCCTCAGTTCCCGTCACTGGTACCGGAATTTGAGTCACAGTATGCAGCATTTAAGAAAACAATCCCGGATACAGTAGAGATTATTGACGGTGGAATGGTAACTACAAAGGAACAGGCAATGGAAGCAGGGAACAAGTTCCGTGCAGCTGATGTTGATCTGGTATTTCTTCAGATGCTTACCTATGCCACATCCTATAACATGCTTCCGGCAGTCCGTGACCTGGATGTACCGGTTGTTCTGGTGAATGTGCAGAAGCTGAAAGCCTTGGATTATGACCACACTGATATTGCCTCCTGGTTAGGAGAGGGGTATGCATGCGGTGCAGTAGGCGAAGCTGTGGCAGACCTGGAGAGAGCAGGCAAGAGACACGCGGTGATCACAGGTGTTGTAGAAGGTGGAGATCCTGGAGTTCAGGCAGAAATCGAAGACTGGTGTAAGGCTGCTCGGGTAAGAAGAAGATTCCGTGATACTAATATCGCACAGATTGGAAGACCGTATCCGGGTATGATGGATTTCTATATTGATGAGACAAATCTGTACAACAGAATGTTCCTGTATACAAAACAGTTTGACTGGGAGAAAATGTGGGCCATTGCTGATGATATTACAGATGAGGATGCTATCCGTGCAAAAGCTCAGGAAATTCTGGATACCTTTGAGATCGAAGGCGGCGGAACAATTGAGAAAGTATGGGATATGGCGAAATATGTGGTAGCATTTGAGAAATGGGTAAAAGATGAGTATCTTGGAATGATCGCTTCCCATTATGATGGATTTGCACAGGGTAAAGCAGGAGTTCTGGACAGTATGCTGATCCCGGCATTTTCCATGCTGATCAAACAGGGTACAGCCTGCGCTGTAGAAGGGGATATGAAGGTTGCCATGGCAATGAGTATCTTAAAGACCATTTCAGGAACAGGACAGCTTTCTGAGATGTACTCCATTGACTTCAATGATGATATCTGTATTATCGGTCATTCCGGAAGTGGTGATGCTGATATCTCTGATAAGAAGCCAACCATGAAGATCGTAAAAGTATTCCACGGTAAGACAGGTGGCGGATATCTGACACAGTTCTATCCATATACAGGTCCTGTTACTTATCTGGCAATCACACAGGATGCAGACGGACACTTCAGGTTTGTTGTCGCTGAAGGCGTAAATGAAGAAGGTAAAATCCTTTCTTTTGGCGACACAAATATGAGAACACGTTTCACCTGCGGTGCAAGAGAATTTGTAAACCGCTGGAGTGAAGCAGGCCCAACACATCATATGGCAGCTGCTACAGGAAGACATATTGATACAATCCTGAAGGTTGCAAAGATCTTCAATGTACCGGTAGATATTGTTACAAGATAATAAAATTTCTCCATGAAAGTGGAATCATGTAAAACACATATTCAAAAAGAAACCTGGCAGATTGTCAGGTTTCTTTTTTGTGGTTGTATGAAAAAAATGAATCGTATATAATGAGATTAGAGTGTGTTTGAAAAAAAACTATGTTGTTCCTGACCTGATATCTGTGAATTGCAGTGAGGAACAGAATTTACAGATTATTGTGAAAGATACAGAAGGTGGAATCCATGCAGCAGGAATTATTAGATCATTTAAAGAAAATCACAGAGGAAGAGCAGAAAATCCTGGATGGAAGAGCAGAGGTGGATAAGGAGTTATATACCTCAGGCAGGGATTTCATTGTAGACAGCAGAAAGATGCTGGATGAGGGAAAGCTGATTACTGTACGGACTCACACCAGGTTTATTCATTTTCCGGTTCACAGACATAATTTTATTGAGGTGCTTTATGTATGCGAGGGCTCTGTCACCAATATTATAGACGGCAAGAAAGTAGTGGTTGGAAAAGGTGAACTTTTGTTTCTCAACCAGTATACCAGACATGAGCTTCTGCCTGCAGGGGAGAATGATATTGCCATTAATTTTATGATCCTTCCAGAATTTTTTGATGTGGCTTATTCCATGGCAGGGCGAAATAATGTGCTGGCAGATTTTCTGGTAAATATTCTCCGACAGGATGAGGAGAGAGGACAATACCTGTATTTTAAAGTTTCAGAGGTTCTGCAGATCCAGAATTTGCTGGAGAATATGATCTATTCTCTGGTGACTGGAAAAGGGGAAAATAACCGGATTAACCAGACAACTATGGGACTGATCTTTCTGTATTTGGTGGATTCTGTACAGTATGTGGAAATGCGTGTGCCAAATCAGTACGAAAACATGATTTCCATGACAACTCTGGACTATATAGAGCAGAAATACAAAACTGCAACGCTTACTGAGTTGTGTGAACTGTTTCATCTGCCCATGCATGTGCTCAGCAAGATGATCAAGAAAACCACAGGCTTTAATTTCAAGGAACTGCTTCAAAGGAAACGTTTGAATAAATCCGTAGAGCTGATGTGTGACACGGATCTGGCCATCAGTGACATTATTGCAGCAGTGGGATACGAGAATAACAGTTATTTTCACCGGGTACTTAAGGAAAGATACCATATGACTCCCAGGGCATTCAGGGAGAAGAACAGGCAGCAGATTCAGGTGAGGCTGTGATGCAGAGGAGGAAGAACAGTGAAAAGTACGGAACGATTAATTTTTCATATTGATGTAAACAGTGCATTTCTTTCCTGGGAATCAGCCAGAAGGGTGAGCCAGGGGCTGCCGGATCTCAGAGAAATTCCTTCCTGTGTAGGAGGAGATCCAAAGAAACGGACAGGTATCGTGGTTGCCAAATCTATCCCTGCAAAAAAATACGGGATCCAGACCGGCGAGCCAGTAGCCATGGCTCTTCGGAAATGTCCCAAGCTGGTGATCGTTCCCAGTGATTTTGAATTATACGATAAATGTTCCAGGGCATTTAAAGCAATCTGTGCTTCTTTTGCACCTGTGATGGAATCTTTTTCCATTGATGAGGTATTTCTGGATATGACAGGTACTTCTCTGATCTATCCTGACCCTGTAGCTGCTGCTCATGAGCTGAAAGACAAGATTCACAGAGAGCTGGGATTTACGGTAAATGTAGGAATTTCTACCAATAAGCTTTTGGCAAAGATGGCATCAGATTTTCAGAAGCCGGACAGAGTACACACTCTGTTCCCGGATGAAATCCCGGAGAAAATGTGGCCTCTTCCTATCCGTAATCTGCTGTTTCTGGGAAAAGCTTCCGAGCAGAAGCTTCTGAATCAGGGGATCCGTACCATCGGTGATCTGGCAAGAGAAAGTGCATCCAATGTGCAGTACTGGCTTGGGGAAAAAACGGGACATCAGCTATGGCAATATGCCAGAGGTATTGATGATTCCCCTGTAAAAGCAGTGCCTGATGAGGCAAAAGGTTTCAGCGTGGAAACTACTTTTAACGATGATATTACTTCCATAGAGCAGGTGTTTCCCATACTTTTGGAGCAGTGTGATGTTCTGGCAACCAGAATGCGCAGAAAAGATAAGAAATGCAACTGTATTTCCGTGACTTTCCGTACTTTGGATTTCAGAAACCGTTCACACCAGACAAAGCTGGAAAATGCTACAGATCTTACAGATGAAATTTATATAAATGCTACAAGACTTTTTAAAGAATTCTGGAAAGGACAGCCGCTACGTCTGATTGGTGTGGCACTGACAGGCCTTACAGATGGCACTTATGAACAGATGTCTCTGTTTGAAGATACAGAAAATAAAGAACGTCGCAGAAAGCTGGATGCAGCTATGGATGAGATCCGGATGAAATTTGGAAATGATAAGATCACCCGTGCCAGTATTATGAACAGCAATACACGGATTGGGCGAAAAGCGAAAGCACAGATGAAAAACGAAAAGACAGAAGAACAGTAAGTAAAGGGAGGACTGAGCATTAAGAATAATGCGACAATCCTCCCTTTATAAAAATTTCAGAAAAAGTTTTATCGTTCCATCATACTGATAGATTCGATTCCTACACTTCCTCCACGTACGACTTCAATTCTGTGAAATTCTTCCTTGATCAGTTTCACTACTGCGTCATTCTTGGTTGCTGTCTGGACAAATTCCAGGAGCAGACTGTCTTTGCCGTAGTCAATGACCTTTGCCTTGAAGGTTTCGGCGATCTGAAACAGTTCTGCTTTATCTTCCCTGGAGCAGTTGAAAACCTTGATGTAGAGAATTTCTTTCATTCTGACAAATACATCTGTGAAGTCAATTACCTTGATAACCTCGATCATGCGGTTTAACTGTTTTTTGATCTGTTCAAAGGTTTCATCATCGCTGACTGTTGCGATAGTCATTCGGGATACTGTGGGGTCCTCGGTGGTTCCTACAGTAAGACTGTCCAGATTGTAGCTTTTTCCGGAGAAAAGTCCGGAGATTTTGGACAGAACACCTACCTGGTTCTCAACATAGAGAGAAATCCATCTTTTTTTCATTCCTTTATCCATAATAATCTTTCCTCCTGCCTAACAATCCATGATCATATCTTCCAGAGTTCCGCCCGGTTTGATCATCGGGTAGACCATTTCTTCTGGGTCAATGATAAATTCGATTACTGTAGGTGCTTTTGTATTTTTCTTTGCTTCTTTGAAGGCGGCTGCGATTTCTTCTTTCTTTGTAACGCGGATTCCCTTTGCGCGATAGCTTTCTGCAAGTTTAATGAAATCCGGTGTGTACTGTGGATATTCCATACCTTCTGTGCGGCGGGAAAGTGCTCCGGCGCGCAGGTTGGTCATGGCGTAGCGTTTACCGTAGAAGAGTTTCTGCCACTGGCGTACCATTCCAAGATACTCATTGTTAAAGATGCACAGAATGACCGGAAGCTCTTCCAGAACTGCAGTTGCGAGCTCCTGGATATTCATCTGCACACCGCCGTCACCGGAGATAACGATGACAGGTCTGTCAGGATTTCCGATTTTGGCTCCGATACCGCCCGGAAGACCATAGCCCATGGTTCCCAGACCGCCGGACATGATCATCTGCTTGCCTTCTGTAATTTCTGCATACTGGGAAACAAGCATCTGGTGTTGGCCTACGTCTGTAACGATAATGCTGTTTTCGAACTGCTCATTGATTTCTTTCAGGATATCCATTGGGCTTAAAACATCGTTTGGACGCATTTTCAGCGGATGTTCTTCTTTCCACTGGCTGATCTGACCAAGCCACTTGCCTGTGGAGCATTCCTGAACGTATTCATTCATTTTTGTGATAGCTTCTTTTGCATCTGAAACAATAGGAATATCTACCTGAATGTTTCTGGAGATAGATGCAGTGTCGATATCGATGTGTACAATCTGTGCATGAGGTGCAAATTCATGAAGTTTTCCTGTGATCCTGTCATTGAACCTGGTTCCGATAGAGAAAAGGAGATCACAGTTGCTGACTGCCATATTTGCTGCATAGGCACCATGCATGCCAAGGTTTCCGATGTAGAGCGGATGGTCTGTGGGGATAGAGCCTTTTCCCATTACGGTTGTGACAACCGGTACTTTTGTCTTTTCCACTACTTCCCGGAAGATTTCGTGGGCGCGGGAGATTACTACACCGCCGCCTGCCAGGAATAAGGGACGTTTTGCTTTATTTAAAAGTTTGATGGCACGTTTGAGCTGACCGATGTGGACATCTGTGTTTGGTTTGTAACCGCGGATGTTGACATTTTTAGGATATTCTGCGCTGCCGAGTTCTGCCATGACGTCCTTTGGAAGGTCGATGAGGACAGGTCCCGGACGGCCGGTGCGGGCAATGTAGAAGGCTTCTTTGATAATTCTGCCAAGGTCTTCACGTCTGCGGACAGTAACGCCGTATTTGGTGATGCTTCTGGTGATTCCTACGATGTCTACTTCCTGGAATGCATCGTTGCCGATCAGGTGGCGAGCTACCTGTCCGGTGAAGCATACAAGAGGTACGCTGTCATAGTTGGCGGTTGCAAGTCCTGTTACAAGGTTGGTTGCGCCGGGGCCGCTGGTTACCAGACATACACCGACTTTTCCGGTGGTTCTGGCGTAGGCGTCTGCTTCGTGGACAAGGGCCTGTTCGTGACGGGGGAGGATGATTTTGACGTCGTCCTGTTTGTAGAGTTCGTCACTGATGTCGATGGTACAGGCGCCGGGGTAGCCGAAGAGGTATTCTACGCCTTCTTCTTTTAAGGCTTTTACTAAGAGTTTGTTGCCGGATATTTGTTTCATATTTGGGTAAACCTCCTTTGTGTATGTGTATAGGACGCTCAGAAATTTATTTGTTTTCGGGTGCGGTTTCGGAGTCTAGTAACTCTAAGTGTCTGAAAATCTGCTAAAACCGTTCAGAAAAATCTCAAACTCGCCGCGGATGCGGCTCAGACAGTGAGATTTTTCTGAATAACGCAGATTTCCAGGCACTAAGAGTTACTACGACTCCTGCAAATGCACCCGAAAACAAATAAATTTCCGAGCTGTGTATTGGTAAATACAGGGTGGGGCAGAATGGCGCTGCGCTGATTCTGCCGAGTGTGGGGCGGCGGGTTTGATGTGACAGATGTAAATGATGTTAGGGTCAAAAGGTATTTTGACCCTGATATCTAAATATAGTAAAAAACGCCCTGGGCTTGTTTGCCCAGGGCGAAAAATAATCTTCCGCGGTACCACCTGTATTCAGAGTTTGGCTCTGCACTTTGTCAGTACTGATATACTGTGTTCCTGTAACGTGGAACTGACGTTGAAGCCTACTTGGCATGTCTGTCCGAATCTATGGATCATCAGACAGGATATGCGGTTTGGTTCACTGCTCGGGGGCTACTTCCACAATTCGTTCACGAAAGCTCGCACCGACCGCTTTCTCTCTGTGCTTCCCGGGGTTGTGTACTCCTCCCTGTCATGGCATTTGGCTGATATGGGGTATTCATTGTCCGAATAGGGTGGACAAATGTTTTCTTGGGTTACATTATACATTTGGAGAGAGGAAATTGTCAACCGGGTTTTGGATAATTGCTGTAAAATTTATGCTCTGGAATGAATTTTGGTTACGTTACTGAGAACGGAGTGAACAGTAATGTAATTGACAGATTTTTATATTGCTGATATAAAAAAGAAATAATACAGTTGTTTAACCGAATCAAGCAAGTCCCCTGCTTCAATTGCGAAGAGTAATAAGCAGTGGGTGGGGACTTACTTGTATCAGGAGGAGTGCAAGCTCCTTCTGATAAACTGCGGAGCAGTTATTCGGTTATGAGCAAGTAGCGAAGCGGATTGCGAATATCCACTTGACAAGGAGAGGACATATGGATTATTTATCGAATAATGTGGCGGTGAATCTGAAGAGGATTCGGAAATCCAAGAGTATGAGTCTGGATCAGGTGTCTGAGCAGACGGGGGTGAGTAAGAGCATGTTGGCTCAGATTGAGAGAGGGACTGCCAATCCTTCTCTGGGTGTGCTGGGGAAGATCACAAGTGGTCTGAGGATAGAGTTTCAGGAGTTGATACAGCCGCCGAGGGTGGACTGTTGTCTGGTGACACCGGCAGAGCTGGTTCCTACCAAGGAGGTAGCAGGACAGTACAGGGTATGGACCTGTCTGCCTTATGAGGATACCCGTCTGGTGGAGGTGTACCGGATCGAAGTGGAACCGGGTGGTGTTTATATCAGTGGCAGCCATGGAGAGAAGACAAGAGAATATCTGGCTGTTATGGAGGGTGTGCTTACGCTGGAATGTCATGGCGAAAAGTATGAAATCCATAGAGATCAGGTGTTTAAGTTTGAAACGGATCAGGAGCATGTCTATCGGAACACAGGAAAGGAGAAAGCCTGCTGTACTTGTTTCTTTCTGGATTATCATTAATACAGTTGCATGAGGAATTCTGTCGCTGAAGTGGTTCGCCGCAGGCAGAGAATCCTGTTTGCAGGATTCTACCTTATGTGATGGGTGGATTGCCATAGTGTAGAACTGAGTAGTGGAGCAGGTGATTTTATCCGAAGTATGAGTGTAAAATGTGCAATATAATGTACGAAAACGATAAAAAAGATACACCGGGAAATGAACATCTGAAAAGAAAGAATGTATGTAATGGTTTGTCAGTCTGCTATTTCATGAAGAGGCTGTGTTGTTATGAATTGTTGAGAAACCTTTATAATACCGCATGAATATGCAGAAGATATTCGAGATGCAATAAGGAGAATACAGAGCTTTCTGTAAAAAAATGTAAATGTTTAAAAAAACATGTTGACAAATCATAAGGGCAGTGATATTGTAAGGATGTACAAAATAATACACAGAAAAAGTTAAGCAAAGGCGCTTACCCATACGGGTCAGTTTGTCTTTGCTTTTTTTATTATCTTAAGGATGCAGGAGGACACAGCTATGAAATTAAAAGACACAGGATTAACTTTTCAGGACATTAAGGACAAAGTAAACAAGTACATGATCGAGACTTATGAGAGATTTGATTTCCTTGCAGAGACAGCAGAAGGCATGTACATTTATGATGAGAATAAAACCCCATATCTTGATTTTTACGCCGGTATTGCAGTAAACAGCGCAGGAAACTGTAACCCTAAGGTTGTAGCTGCTGCAAAGGATCAGTTAGATGATATTATGCATACATTCAACTATCCATACACAATCCCGCAGGCGCTACTTGCTGAGAAGGTCTGCGAGACAATCGGAATGGACAAGATTTTCTATCAGAACTCAGGTACAGAGGCTAACGAGGCAATGATCAAAATGGCCCGTAAATATGGTATTGAAAAATATGGTCCAAACCGTTATCATATCGTAACTGCAAAGATGGGATTCCATGGAAGAACCTTTGGTGCCATGTCTGCAACAGGTCAGCCGGGTAATGGATGCCAGGTTGGATTCGGACCTATGACTTATGGTTTCTCCTATGCACCGTACAATGACCTTCAGGCTTTCAAGGATGCATGTACAGAGAACACAATTGCTATCATGGTTGAGCCTGTACAGGGTGAGGGTGGTGTACATCCTGCAACAATGGAATTCATGCAGGGACTTCGTAAATTCTGTGATGAGAACGATATGCTTCTTCTGATCGATGAGGTACAGACAGGATGGTGCAGAACAGGTGCTGTTATGTCCTATATGAATTATGGTATCAAACCGGATATCGTATCTATGGCAAAGGCTCTGGGCGGTGGAATGCCAATAGGTGCTATCTGTGCAACAGCAGAGGTTGCCAAAGCTTTCACAGCAGGTTCCCATGGAACTACATTCGGTGGGCACCCGGTAAGCTGTGCAGCTGCACTGGCTGAGGTGAATGAGCTTCTGGACAGAGATCTGGCTGGAAATGCAAAGAAGGTTGGCGATTACTTTGCAGCTAAGCTTGAGAAGCTTCCTCATGTAAAAGAAGTAAGACATCAGGGACTTCTGGTAGGTGTGGAATTTGATGATACGATCGGCGGAGTGGATGTAAAACATGGCTGCCTTGACAGACATCTTCTGATCACAGCCATTGGAGCGCATATCATCCGTATGATCCCACCGCTTATTGTTACAGAAGAAGAGTGCGACAAAGCTGTAGCAATCATCGAAGATACAATTAAATCACTGGAAAAATAAAATCCGGCAACGGAGTGATACAGTAAAAGGACAAGGGCGTCACGAATTATATTCGTGCGCCCTTTTATGATATCAGAATCTGATAAAAATTTGAGTGTGAGAGGGAAAAGCATGAAGCATCTGGTAATTACGATTGGCTGTGAATACGGAGCCAAGGGCAATGCCATCGGTAAGAAGATCGCACAGGATTTGGGGATTAAGTTTTATGACCGTGATCTTGTGGATGAGATCATTAAAGAGGTAGGCATCCCTACAGACATTATGGACAGAGTAGAGGAAGGCGGAACCATCGCAGGTAAAGGTGCACAGGGTGATGTGAGAGGTTCTTTTTCCAAATATGCGGATCTGACAGACCGCGCTATTCATGTACAGAAGCAGATTATCCGGAAGCTGGCTCAGAAAGAAGCCTGTGTGATTATAGGACGGTCTGCAGATTATATTCTGAAAGATACAGAAGGAATCCAGCTGGTGAGAGCATTTATTTATGCACCTAATGATGTTCGCGTCCACAACATTATGGAAAGCCATAATCTTTCAGAAAAGGATGCAAAGCTTCTGCTGGATGAGAAAGACAAGCGTTATCATAAAAGACATCTGGCACTGACAGGAAGTAACCGTGGTGATAGACATAACAGGGATATTCTTATTAACAGTGATTTTCTGGGAATTCAGGGAACAGCAGAATATCTGGAAGACCTGATCGCAAAAAAATACGGAAAAAAGGAGGTCTGACCTATGGAACAGAAAACATCTGAATTTGACAAAGTACTTGGTGCATGGGACATACTTGTAATTGCATTTGGCGCCATGATCGGCTGGGGCTGGGTAGTTTCTTCCGGTAACTGGATTGAATCCGGTGGTGTGCTTGGTGCAGCTATTGCATTTGCAATCGGTGGAATCATGATCTTCTTCGTAGGTCTGACTTACGCAGAGCTTACAGCAGCCATGCCTCAGTGTGGTGGTGAGCATGTATTCAGCTACAGGGCAATGGGCTCTACAGGTTCTTTTATCTGCACCTGGGCGATCATTCTTGGATATGTAAGTGTTGCCTGCTTTGAGGCATGTGCATTTCCCACAATCATCACCTATCTGTGGCCGGGATTTCTGAAAGGATATCTCTATACAGTTGCAGGCTTTGATGTTTATGCATCCTGGTTGATCGTGGCGATTGTGATTGCTTTTCTTATTATGATAATTAACATTAATGGAGCAAAGACTGCGGCAGTTCTGCAGACTGTTCTTACCTGTATTATCGGCGGTGCCGGAATTATTCTGATCGTGGCTTCTGTGGTTACAGGAAGTGTGGATAATCTTCAGGGACAGATGTTTGTTGGAAACGGTACTGGCGAAGCAATGAAAAGTATTATTAAGGTTGCAGTTATCACTCCATTTTTCTTTATTGGTTTTGACGTTATCCCACAGGCAGCAGAGGAAATCAATGTTCCGCTGAAAAAAATCGGTAAAATGATGATCCTCTCTGTTGTGCTGGCAGTTGTATTTTACTCACTGGTGATTCTTGCAGTAGGTTTTATCCTGAATCCGGCAGAGATCCTTGAGTCTCAGCAAGGAACAGGACTTGTAACGGCAGATGCCATGGCCAAGGCTTTCGGGACAAAGGTTATGGCAAAGGTTATCATTGTAGGTGGAATGTGTGGTATTATTACATCATGGAACTCCTTCCTCCTTGGCGGTTCCCGTGCCATGTACTCTATGGCAGAATCCTACATGATTCCTCCGTTTTTTGCAAAGCTTCATCCGAAGCACAAAACTCCGGTTAATTCTCTGTATCTGATCGGTGCCCTGACTATGCTGGCTCCTTTTGCAGGAAGAACAATGATGGTCTGGATCTGTGATGCAGGTAACTTCGGATGCTGTCTTGCATACTGTATGGTCTCTGTATCTTTCCTGATCCTTCGTAAAAAGGAACCGGATATGGCAAGACCTTACAAAGTAGGTCACTACAAATTTGTAGGCTTTATGGCAGTAGTCATGTCAGGGCTGATGCTTCTGGTTTACTGTATTCCGGGTTCCGGTGGAAGTCTGGTATTTCAGGAATGGATCATGGTAGGCGGCTGGAGCTTACTTGGAGTTGTATTTTATGCAATCTGTAAACGTAAATATAAAGAAGATTTTGGTAAACTTATTGAACTGATCTCTGATGAGGATGCAGCAAGTCTTATGCCGGAGGCTGATGATGAAGAGCTTGATGTGGTAATCGATGCGGCTATTGACAGGGTACTTTCCTCTATGGCATAAAGATATAATTAAATGATATTGAAAAATCACAGGAAAAGAGGCAGAAATTAATGAATCCATTTGAATTTTTTATTCCTCAGAATATTACAGTCGGTGCTGGTACTCTGGCAAAGCTTCCGGAATGTGCCAAAAAGCTTGGGGGCTCTCATGCAATGCTGATCTCCGGACCAACTCTCCGGAAAATGGGAGTTGTGGATAAGGCGGCGGATTATCTGAAAGACGCCGGAATGGAAGTGGATATTTTTACAGATGTGGAAGCAAACCCATCTGTTACCACAGTAGAAAAAGCGACAGAGGCGTATAAGGAATCCGGTGCAGATTTCATTGTAGCACTGGGTGGCGGATCACCTATGGATGTGGCAAAGGCAGTGGGAGTTACAGCTAAATATGGCGGAAGCATTACAGAATATGAGGGGGCGCATAAGGTTCCCGGAAAAATTGTTCCGCTGATCGCAATCCCGACTACTGCGGGAACCGGCTCAGAGGTTACGGCATTTTCTGTTATCACTGACCACAGCAGAGATTATAAGCTGACGGTATTCAGTTATGAACTTCTTCCTGCATATGCGATCCTGGATCCTGAGCTTCTCACCTCTGCTCCGGCATCTGTGGCAGCAGCCTGCGGAATCGATGCATTTATTCATGCGGAGGAGGCTTATGTTTCCACAGCAGCATCTCCTTTTTCTGATGCAATGGCAGAGAAAGCAATGGAACTGATCGGTGGAAATATCCGCCGTTTTGTGGCAAGACGTACAGATCTGGAGGCTGCAGAAGCAATGCTTACAGGCTCTCTCTTTGCAGGAATCGCCTTTTCCTTTGCAAGACTTGGAAATGTCCATGCCATGAGCCATCCGGTAAGTGCCTTCTTTAATGTGGCACATGGAGTGGCAAATGCAGTTCTTCTTCCCGTGATCGCAGAATATAATGCGTTGGCAGATCATGGCAGATATCTGAAGATTTATAATTATATCAGTCCGATCCCGGCATATGAGGATGAATTCGAACCGCTGATGCTGGTGGATGCCATCCGGGAATTAAACGAAGATATCGGAATCCCGGAAGACCTGACTACAGCCATCCGCCAGGCGAAGAAGGGAGAAAAGCTTTCTGATGAGGAGATTGAAAGCAAGATTGATGCCATGGCGGATGATGCCATGAAGAGCGGAAATATCGCAGTAAACCCAAGATCCTCCAGAAAACAGGATATTGTGAAACTGTATTATAAAGCTTTATAAGATAAAGAATAATGCAGTATTTTATGTGATTGCTACAGGTAGGATATTGATTAAAAATATCTGTTATTATAAAAAACGTGCAGAAACATTGAAGTCGACAGATAACTTCAGGCTTGAAAGTTTATCTCGATTTAAAAATGTATCTGCACGTTGTTTTTTTGAGAAATTTCCATTGTATAACTTGCCTGATAGAAAGAAAGATTATATAGTATTAATCAAAATATAGTAAAGTAATGTGAGTCAAAATATTGATTGTTCAGGAGGATTTTATGGCAAAGAAGAAAATATATGCAGTACGCAAGGGACATAAAACAGGACTTTTTACTACATGGGCGGAATGCCAGAAGGCAGTAAGCGGATATTCAGGAGCTGAGTTTCGGGGATTTACAGAAAAAGAGGAAGCACTGGCTTTTCTGAATATGGAGACAGCAGGAAATGTATCCGGTGATAAAGCAAAAGAGGCGGCAGGAATCGTAGAAGTACCTGAAAATATGGTTATTGCCTATGTGGACGGAAGTTTTGAGAAAAGCATTGGCAGATATGCTTTTGGCTGTGTGATCCTTACACCGGACGGACAGGAAGTCCGCAAATCCGGAAGCGGCAGTGACCCTGCAGGAGTCGCAATCCGAAATGTGGCAGGAGAAATGCTTGGTTCCATGACTGCAGTAAACTGGGCCATAGAAAACAAATATCCGGCTGTGGAAATCCGCTATGATTATGAAGGGGTAGAGAAATGGGTAACAGGTGTATGGAGAGCCAAAACACCACTGACCAGCAAATACGCAGCCCATATGCAGGAAGCAGGAAAGAAAGTAAAGATTTCTTTTTGTAAAATAGCAGCTCATACGGGCAATCATTACAATGAAGAGGCAGATCAGCTGGCAAAGGGTGCATTGCTTCATATGAATGAAGAGGTGCGGATATAAAAGTCTACATAAAGAAAGTAAGTATCTGAAAAAATACCTGATATACGGAAATAAGTGTCCGTTATCAGGTATTTTTGTTGTCAGAAACTATTTTGCAACGTTCGGCTGCTGTTTATGCAAGTGTCATATCCCCGTCTTTCACCCATCCAAGTTTACGGATAAACATGTTGATGAGCGGACACAGGATTGCAGGCAGGATAAAGGAAATCAGCAAAAGTCCGGCCCAGTCCCAGCCTGTGACAGCTGTTTTTGTTCCTGCGGCAATATCATTCATCCATCCAGTGTAGACACCAATCTGTCCTACGAAACCACAGGTACCCATACCGGAAGAAACCGGAGTACCGTTCATCTGAAGTTTGAACAGACAGGTTGCAAGAGGTCCGGTTATGGCAGAAGTAAGGATCGGTGAAATCCAGATGCGTGGATTTTTTACGATATTTCCCATCTGGAGCATGGATGTTCCGATTCCCTGAGAAACAAGACCACCCCATTTGTTCTCACGGAAGGACATTACTGCGAAACCTACCATCTGTGCGCAGCATCCTGCAACAGCAGCTCCTCCGGCAAGTCCGGTAAGGCCAAGCGCAGCGCAGATGGCGGCAGATGAGATAGGAAGTGTCAGTGCGATACCCACGAATACAGAAACAAGGATTCCCATCAGGAACGGCTGCAGATTGGTTGCCCACATAATAATATTTCCCACTTTCATTGCTGCACTTCCAAGTGCCGGAGCCCACCACGCGGACAGGGCAACACCTACACCGATCGTGACAAGTGGAGTGACCAGAATATCAATTTTGGTTTCCTTAGATACTGCTTTTCCAATTTCGGAAGCGAAGATGGCTACAAATAATACAGCCAGCGGTCCGCCTGCACCGCCTAATGCGTTAGATGCAAAGCCAACAGTGATCAGTGAAAACAACACCAACGGCGGACAATGTAGCGCATAGCCGATGGCAACAGCCATGGCAGGACCACTCATTGCAGATGCCAGAGAGCCTACTGTATACTGGGTGTCGTTTACAGTTGCCACAGCAGTGGTCAGAAATGAAATATGAAACTGTGTTCCAAGTGTGTTGATGATCGTGCCGATCAGCAGGGAACAGAAAAGACCCTGCGCCATGGCACCAAGGGCATTGATTCCATAACGTTTTATGGAGATCTCGATGTCTTTGCGTCTGAGAAATGCTTTAAACTTTTCCATAGATTACTTTCTCCTGTTTTTATTATGTATAGAAGGGTGTATATACACCTATATACGTTTTTCTCATTATAGTCACATTCACGGAGTAAATCAAGTAGTTTTGTAACTGTTCACACACCACTATCCCGCGAGGTGTTTTGGCATGAATATGCCAAAATCACAAGACATACAAGCCAAAATTCCATTGCCGCAGGCAATCTGGAATGAATTTTGGCTACGTTACTGTGAACGGAGTGAACAGTAACGTAGTTTTAAAATATTGGGAAACAATTTACAGAAAGAATATTGTAAAGTATTTTACTGTCTGGTATGATAAAAAAAGTTAATTTTACGGAGGAAAAGAGATGAGTGAATGGATCAGAAAAATAAACTGGAAGTATGTGATCGTAATGCTGATTGGAAATGTGATCCTTGGTATGGGAATTGCAATATTTAAACTTTCCGGTCTTGGAAATGACCCTTTCAGCGGAATGGTCATGGCATTGTCTGACAGAATAGGAATTGATTATCCAATCTTTCTGATCATTGTCAACATGATCATATTTGTGGTGGAGATTATTTTCGGAAGAAAGATGATCGGTCTGGGAACATTTGTGAATGCCTTGCTTTTGGGATATGTTGTTTCCTTTTTTTATAATATTATTTTATGTATCGAACCGACTCAGATGCTTCAGAGAATTTTGACTGTCTGTGTGGGGGTCGTTGTAACAAGTCTGGGAGTATCCATGTACCAGTTATCCAGACAGGGTGTAGCTCCATATGACAGTATCTCGCTGATCATGACAGAAAGATGTCCAAAGATTTCTTATTTCTGGCATAGAATTTCCAATGATGCTTTATGTGCACTAATCTGCTGGCTGGCAGGAGGAATTGTAGGACTGGGAACACTGGTCAGTGCCTTTGGACTGGGACCGGTAGTTCAGTTTTTTGATACATACTTTACATCGAAATTACTGAAGAAGTTGGGAGAATGATCAGGAACATTGATAAACATTCCCATACTTTAATCGAATTACGGCAAACCTCTCGAATGCATTATTTACGAGGATTGCTATAGGTAAGCAGCGAAGCGGATTGTGAATATCCGCCTGACGTGGTGAAAATGTGAATGTGCGTTTTACATCAGGCTGACATTGAAATTCAACAGGATGTCAGCCTGACTGTGGATTATCTGCATATATGACATGCCTCACACGCAGACTGAGTGACAGCACATCCTCCCATTGCGGTTTCACGCAGTTCGGCAGGGATTTTTTTGCCGACTGTAAACATTGTCTGTATCATTTCATCCAGGGAGATAAGCTGTGGGATACCTGCGAGAGCCATCTCTGCGGCGATGAGTGCGTTAGCTACACCGGCGGCATTTCGGTTCTGACAGGGATATTCCACCAGACCACCTACCGGATCACATACCAGGCCCAGCATATTCATAAGTACAGTAGATGCTGCGAATGTACATTCTTTTGGGGTGCCACCCATCAGCTCTACAGCAGCAGAGGCAGCCATGGCAGAAGCAACGCCAACCTCAGCCTGACATCCGCCCACAGCACCTGCAACTGTGGCATTTCTCATTGCCAGATATCCGATGGCACTTGCATTAAATAATACCTGAATAATTTCTTCGTCAGAAAAATCATAATGTTCCTGCATTGCCAGCAGCAATCCCGGTACGATTCCGGCAGAACCGGCAGTAGGAGAGGCTACGATCAGTCCCATGGATGCGTTGGTTTCCAGAGTTGCCATGGCATAGGTGACCGCCTTTTGAAGCAGCTCACCGCAGAGCCCTCTTTTCTCCTGAGCGTGTAGACTCAGCTTTCTGGCTTCTCCGCCGATCAGACCGCCCATAGATTTTATCGGCTGTCTGATTGGCGAGAAAGCAGCATCTTTCATAATCTCCAGTACCCGTGTCATTTTTTTATTTACAATTTCAGAGGTTGTTTCGCCAAACTCAATCTCACGGATACGCATAATCTCTGAGACAGGAAGATTTTTTTCTTCACAGAGAGCTAAGAGTTCATTTGCATTTTTAAATTCCATGATAAAAATCCCCCTTTCTTTACATCTGTACAATCATAACTTCATGAATATTTGGGTTCTCACGGATTGCAGGAACGATATTCTCAGGAAGTTTACCGTCAGATTCTACGATTGTATAAGCAATATCCCCCTTGCCTTCACGGAACAGACGCATAAATGCAATATTGATATTACGGTCACTCAGGCATTTGGTAATATAGGCTACAACGCCGGGAGTGTCCTGGTGAATCACGATCACTGCGCTGTATTCGCCTGTAAAGTCTACCTGTACGTGATTGATTTTCACAATGCGGACCTTGCCGCCTCCAAGGGATTCGCCGCGGACGGTCATTTTCTGGCCTTTTTCATTTTCCATGCAGATATCTACGGTGTTCGGATGAATATCTGTTTCCTGCTCATTTGGAGTGAAGGAGAATTTCAGATCTTTTTCATGAGCAATATCAAAAGAATTTCGGATGCGCATATCATCGGTAGAGAATCCCATAATACCGCCCAGCAGAGCTCGGTCAGTACCGTGACCATGGTAAGTTTTTGCAAAGGAGCCGTACAGGATAAAGTCGGCTCTCTTTAACGGACCTTCAATCATTTTCTGGGCAAGATAGGAAATACGCGCCGCACCTGCGGTATGTGAACTGGAAGGGCCGATCATGTTAGGCCCCATTACATCAAAAGCACTGATAAATGACATATGAAATATTCTCCTGTAGATATAAAATATTGATGATTGTTATAGTATGTGCAAATTACTGAATATATTGTAACATCTGTCTGTAAAAGAAGCAAATGTATCGTTACTGTTTACCGGTAATATTCCGCGAAGTGTGTTGCTGGGAACGGCGTTAACAGTAATAATCTATCATTTCGTTAATATTAACAAAAATTAATGTAAAAAATACTAAAACAGGGTTGCTTTTTGTCCGGGTGGCGGTTACAATAACAGTGCATTTGGGAAGTGCTTCCGAAATGTGCAGAATATCTGAATTAAAAATATAAAAAAGGCAGGTGGAACAGAATGGATAATTGCGATTCTCATGGGCGAAGTAGTAGCACAGGATCTGAATTAAAAAGAGTATATGAGTATAGCAGCCGTTTTTGTTCTGCTGTAGTCATATATTTTCAGGATTTTCCATGTATGCATATAAAATAGAAGTTTTTTACTGTCTGTGATCTGACAGTTTCTGTATGTGGAAGATCGGATGTCTTTTTCATTTCTTATCCTGTATTTATGAAATTCCCCCGAATCATGCAATTACATATTGAGCAGTAATGATCCGGCGAAGATGCCGGACAGTTACGGACAGCGGATGAATAGCAGGTTATGGTTTGATACCCTGCGGTTTATTGTGCTGGAAAAAGCATGGAAGAAATGGCAGTAAAATGTAATAAATAACAGACTGCTTTCTTTTGGTGTGCTTTTATGCAAAAAAACGGAGGATGAAAGAATGGAGAAAAGAGTACAGGATTATTCCAAAGAAATTCTGAAGATCATCCGCAGCAACACCTCTCCGGCCGTTATGGGAGGAAGGCTGCAGGATTATCATGAGAATGATCTGGCAGATGTAATGCCGAAACTGACTGTACAGGAGCGGTGCAAGCTGTACCGTATCCTGGATACAGATATGCTCTCTGATATTTTTGAATATACAGATGAGGAGAATGCAGCAGAGTATCTGAATGAAATGGATGTGAAAAAAGCAGCAGCCATTTTATCCAAAATGGAGACAGATGCTCTTGCAGATGTATTAAATAAAGTTGAAAAAACAAAGAAAAAAATACTGATCGATCTGCTTGAACCTGAGGTTCGACGTGATGTGGAGATGATCGCATCCTTTGATGAGGATGAGATCGGAAGCCGCATGACAACAAATTATATTGTGATCACAGATAAACTGACAGTTAAGCAGGCAATGAGCAGTCTGATCGAACAGGCTGCAAAAAATGACAATATCTCCACTATTTTTGTAGTGACAGAGCAGCAGAAATTTTATGGGGCCATTAATCTGAAAGAACTGATCATTGCCAGACGGGATGATCTGCTTGAGAATCTGGTGGTGACTTCCTATCCATATGTATATGCGGAAGAGAATATTGATGACTGTATCGAAGAACTGAAAGATTATTCTGAGGATTCTATTCCGGTTCTTGACAACGATAATCAGCTTCTGGGTGTCATCACATCTGCCAGTATCATTGACCTGGTTGATGATGAGATGGGTGATGACTATGCGAAGCTGGCCGGTCTGACAGCAGAAGAGGATTTAAAGGAGCCACTGAAAGAAAGTATGAAGAAACGTCTGCCCTGGCTGATCATTCTTCTGGGACTTGGCATGGTAGTTTCCTCAGTGGTAGGAATTTTTGAGAAGGTGGTGACTGCACTTCCAATCATTATGTGCTTCCAGTCTTTGATCCTTGATATGGCAGGTAATGTGGGTACCCAGTCTCTGGCTGTGACGATTCGTGTGCTGATGGATGAATCTCTGACAGGTAAGCAGAAACTGGAACTTGTGTGGAAGGAAATGAGAATTGGTCTGTGTAATGGCGGACTTCTTGGAATTCTGTCTTTTGTGCTGATTGGATTGTATATTTATCTGTTTAAAGGAAAAACACTTTTGTTTTCCTATGCAGTATCCGGATGTATCGGTGTGGCACTGTTGCTGGCTATGTTGATCTCCAGTGCAGTAGGCACCTGTATTCCATTGTTCTTTAAGAAGATCAATATTGACCCGGCAGTAGCATCAGGTCCGCTGATCACAACAGTGAATGACCTTGTTGCAGTAATTACCTATTATGGCCTGAGCTGGCTGTTCTTATTAAAAATGCTGAATCTTGCAGGCTGAATTTCAGATAATAAAAACAGGTCCTGTATCTTTGATTATAAGATATTGGATCTGTTTTTGTATGGAGTTATTATAGTTGGTCGTTATCCCGTAAAATACGGACCTGTCTTAATATTTCAGAGGATTAATTATGACAAATGTAATGTATGTCGTTTGCAATCTGGAATAAATTCTGTGAAATAAGGAAAATAGCAGTTGACATTATTCCGGGGATATGCAAATAATATATTGCAATTAGTGTTTACCTGATCTGACGATTGAAAGAGGCAAGTCGTTATTTGGATTTACAAAGCATATAAATGTTACTGAGAACGGAGTAAACAGTAACAAATAAACATCGGTGCAGGAAATATTAATGGTAAACAGTAATAAGAGATTGAAAATATAATATATATAATGTATCTGTGAATCAACTTGTTGGCACACCAGGCAACACAGATACAGTATCGGCAAAACAGTCGAAAGGCTGCGGCGCAAAGCTAAAGGGCCTGTAAAATGGCAGCCAGTTGCATTTATACAGAGAGTAATGTCTTGTTGTATTGTAGCGGGCATTATTCTCTTTTATTTTAAAGAAAGGTTGAGAATATCATGTCAGAGCATAGGTGTATGCTTAACAAAATGAATAAGATTGAAATATATGTCGCAAATGAAGATACGGATATTAATCCTTCAGTTCAGGAAGCTATTGAATATGTACTGAAACAGAATGATCCGGTGGGAACAGTCGCCGGTTATTACGATGAGAAGCTGACAATCTGGAGTGTAAGTAACTATTTTCTGCAGCTTTTGGGGTGGGATGACCTTGATGAATTTATGAAAGCATCAGATGGTTCTATGCTCAGTGTGGTCTGTAATGAGCAAAAGCATATATTTTCACCGGAAAGACTTCATGATTTACAGGGTTCTCACATCTTGTATCTGACAGACAGTAAAGGTTTATCAATATCGGTAAGGATTGTGAAGGCAGATGCCAGGGATAATAAAGGACGGCCAATCTGGGTATTATCTGTCAGATCTGATCACTTTACCCGGAATCAGGAAGCAAGGGAAGCTGCTTTTCACCGGGCTTTTACAGATATGAATCTGTGTGAATATTATGTGGATCTTCAGGAAAATACATTTGAATCTATGAAAGTAAAGGGCTCGCTTCAGGAAATTTTCAACAAAAGCCGGACATGGGATGAACTGATACAGATGTTTCTTGATAATTATGTCTGTCCTGAGAGTAAAGAGGCGGTTGCGCAGATTTACAACCGGGAATATATTATGAAGGAACTCAGAAAAATTACGGGGGAATTCAGTCAGGAATGCAAAGCAGTGTTTGACGGAGAGCAGCGTATTATCCGGAATGTAGTGATGGAGGGGGATACAGATGAGAACGGAGAGGTCAGACACGCCATGATTTTTCTTCGTGATGTGACGGATTCGAAAAATGCGGAAAAAGAATGCAGAGCGATGTTAAAGCAGAACATCGCCATGGACCAGCTTATTCAGGGAGTAACCAGGATTGTAGAGCGTTTTGCAGTTTGTGATCTGGACAGCGGGATATACGAATATTATGAGATGAACAATGAGTCTTATTATAATCCTACAGGTGATTACAGGGAGCTTCTTCAGCGTATGTCCGGAGAGTATGTGGTACTTACGGAAAAGATAAATATACAGATGGATGATCTGCTTTCACCGGAACATCTGAGAAAAGTTATTATGTCTGAGGATGATCTGTGTACCTTTGAATATTGTACTCTTGACAGATCTTCTTATAAAGTAATGTCAGTGATACCTGTGGAATGGAAAGGCAGTATACTGTCCAAAGTAATGCTGATCGCTCAGGATATCGGGCAGAAGCATGAACTTGAGAAGCTGGCAAATACGGATGCACTGACAGGACTTTATAATGAACGTTATCTTTCTGAAAGATTAAAAAGAAATGGAAAGTTACGCAAAAAATTTGCCATGTTCTATCTGGATCTGGACAGGTTTAAGCCTGTTAATGACACTTATGGACATGACATGGGGGACAGATTGCTGAAGGCGGTTTCCCGGAGATTGTGTAAATGTATCAGGAAGACAGACTATGCTTTCCGCATCGGTGGAGATGAGTTTTCCCTGATCATTGAGGAGGGCAATATTAATGATGAATTCTGTGAGATGATGGTCAGAAGAATAAAAAGTGCCATTGACCGGCCTTTTGATATAGAGGGGCGCCTGCTGAGCGTAGATACAAGCTGTGGCTATGCCATTTATCCGGAACACAGCCAGAAGATCGATGAAATCCGAATTATGGCAGATCACAGAATGTATGAAGATAAAACTCAAAACAGAAAATGTGGAAGGGTATATAACCAGGATTCAGAGAGAACTCCATATTGCTGACAGTCAGACAGACATTCCTGTATCTGCTGCGATTGGCTATGCATGGACTTCTGAAAAAGAAAAGAATCTGGAAAAACTGCTTCATGAGGCTGATGAAGCAATGTATGAAAATAAAAAGGAACTGAAGAAAGAGAGATAAAATCTTTATGGATTTAAAACAATTACAGTATTTCGTAGTATGTGCGCAGACTGGTTCATTCAGTGATGCTGCGAAAAATCTGTATTCTACACAGCCCAGTGTCAGCAAGGTAATCAAGGGACTGGAAGATACGCTGGGAATGCAGCTTTTTGAACGGCTGCCAAGAGGAATCAGACTGACAGTACAGGGACACAAGATTTATGAATATGCGTCGAAAATTATAAATGAAGTAAATGTTCTGGAAAATATGGCTTCCAGCGGAATGACAAAATGGATCCGGATATCTTTAAATCCCAGCTCCTGGTTTGCCAATCAATTTGTAGACTTTTATAATGAAACCTATGAAAAAAAATATCATTTCCAGGTAACAACAGCAGGTGTACAAAGCGTAATGGAAAGAGTCCGGGATTATATGGATGATATTGGTTTTGTATATATCCTCAGTCAGCAGAAGGAAAATTTCCTATATGAACTGTCAAAAAACAAAATGCGTTTCGAACCCATCTATGAAACAGATGTAATGCTGTATCCGGGAGGGCTGACAGAACTTTACAATTCCGGCAAAGAGAGGGCAGAACTGGAAGACCTGGAGGGCATCCGTTTTATACAGAATTATCAGGATGAATTTTTTGACATCGGTGCTGTAAAAGAAGATGCATTCCAATGGAAGGACATTGACATTTCCGTGCTGACCAACAGTGATTATATTATGGAAAAAATGCTGAAGAACAGTAAGGTGGCAAATATAAGCGGAAGTTACCTGTCAGAAAACAAAGAAGGAACTACACCGGGAATCCCTCTGGATCTTGGAGACAGTAAAGTGATTTTTGGTTTTATACTCCACAAAGGAGAAGAAATGGATGAGAGTGTGGCAGAGCTTGTGGAGTTTTTAAAGAGCAGACTGCCGAAGCATTAAATGATTATAGGTATTCCAAAAACAAAGATAGATATTCAAATTAAGAATAGCTTATAACCCCCAGGGTGGGTTGTGGGCTATTTTTGCTTTTGTTAAACTGAATGATGGCAAATTAGGAGTACAATTTTGAAAAATTATAAAATGGAGATAATCAAATGAGAAAATATGCATTCAGACGACTGCTCCAGTTGATTCCCATTTTGTTTGCGATTACTTTTCTCTCCTATGGCATGATGCGGATTGCGGGAAGTGATGTAGTAACACAAAAAATGGAAAATACAGGACAGATCCTGTCAGAAGATAAGTTAAATGCAGCCAGAGAACAGCTGGGACTGGACAAACCATTTCTGACCCAGTATTTTGTGTGGCTTGGAAAACTGCTTCATGGAGATATGGGAAACAGCTATGTATCCAGTCTTCCGGTTTTTGACACGTTCATATCAAAGCTTCCGGCAACCCTGCTTCTTACAGTGACCTCTATTTTGCTGACTATCATTATATCGATCCCTCTGGGAATCCTGTCAGCAGTGAAACAGAATACGATCATGGATTATCTGATCCGTTTATGCAGCTTTATAGGAAACAGTCTTCCTAATTTTTTTGTATCATTGCTGTTGATGTATTTTCTTGCCATCAGGCTACGGATTTTTCCTGTTATAGCCAAAGAAGTAAGCTTGAAGAGTGTGGCAATGCCGGCAATCACTCTGGCGATCGCCATGTCAGCCAAGTATCTGCGACAGGTCCGTGCAACTGTGTTGGATGAATTAAGCAAAGACTATGTGGCAGGAGCGAAAGCAAGAGGAGTAAAATTTTCTGTCACTCTTTGGAAAAGTATTATGAAGGCTTCGTTGGTAACTATCATTACCTTGCTGATGCTGTCAGTGGGAAATCTGCTGGGAGGAACTGCGATCGTAGAATCCATCTTTATGTGGGATGGAGTTGGAAAGATGGCAGTAGATGCCATCTCCATGCGTGATTATCCTATTATTCAGGCATATGTTATGTGGATGGCGATCATCTATGTTGTGGTAAATCTGCTTACAGATCTGTCATACCGGTTCCTGGATCCGAGAATCCGTCTGGGAGGTGTGAAACAATGAGTGAAAAGCAGAATAAAAATGTGACAGTGCGTGTACAGAAGATTAAGAAAAACCATATAAAACAAAAGCTGGCCTTTTTTCTTATTCTGGCAATAGGGCTTGTGGTACTTGCTGTTTTTTCAGAGCATCTCTGTCCATATGACCCTTATGCACAGGATCTGGCAAGTGCGCTTCAGCCTCCAAGTCTTCAGCATCCTATGGGAACAGATACATATGGAAGGGATATGCTGTCCAGAGTTATAAGTGGCGCAAGAGCCAGTATTTTCTCTACCTTTATTCTGGTTGCGGTGATTTCTGTGCTGGGAACAGCTGTGGGTGTATGCTGCGGATATTTTGGCGGAGCTGCAGATGCTGTTATGATGAGGATTTCAGATGTATGTCTTGCTTTCCCCGGGCTTGTATTTGCCATGGCGATTGCAGCTATTCTTGGGGGAGGCATTCAGAATGCTGTTATAGCACTGGCAGTAGTAAGCTGGCCGAAATATTCACGTATTGCCAGAGGGCAGACTCTGGCATTAAAAGAGGAACCCTATATTCATGCTGCCATACTGGCAGGTGACAGCTCAGGTCAGATTATGCTCAGACATATTCTTCCAAATATGCTGGGCCCTGTTCTGGTAACAGCCATGCTTGATATCGGTACCATGATGATGGAACTTGCAGGTCTGTCATTTCTTGGACTGGGAGCACAGATTCCCATGGCTGAATGGGGAAGTATGATGAGCAGCGGACGAAGTATGATCCAAACATATCCATGGGTAGTATTATCACCTGGAATTGCAATTTTTATATCTGTGGCAATTTTCAATCTGTTAGGTGATACAGTTCGTGACTATCTGGATCCTAAGAACAGCCGTTCATGATAAGTAATATGAAAACAAACGAGGAGGAAAGAAAATGAGAGCAAAGAAATTTCTGGCAATGGCAATTGCCCTGGGGCTGGCGGTAGGAGCGACAGCTATGCCAACACTGGCAGCAGAAAAAAAGACATTGGTATTTGGTGATACCACCTTTAATGCGGAAAATGAAGAGGCAGATATTAATCCACAAAATACATATGCAGGATGGGCGTGTATCCGTTATGGAGTAGGGGAAACTCTTTTCCGTTATTCCGATACCATGGAGATAGAGCCATGGATCGCAAAAGAGTATGAAAATATTGACGAGCTGACCTGGAAGATCACACTGAATGATGGAGTTGTGTTCTCCAATGGACGTGCCTGTGACGGAGAGGCAGTAAAGGAAAGCCTGGAGGCTCTGGTTGCCAATCATGAGCGTGCAGCAGGAGATCTCTGCATTGATACTATCGAGGCTGACGGAAATACTGTTACCATAAAGACTACAGAACCGAAGCCTGCACTGATCAATTATCTCAGTGATCCTTATGGATGCATTATTGATATGCAGGCAGGTGTCAGTGATGATGGGATTGTGATCGGTACAGGTCCTTATGTGGCAACTGAACTGGTGACAGATGATCATGTTAATCTTGTAAAGAATGAAAACTACTGGAACGGAGATGTAAATGTGGATGAGATCACTGTCCGCACAATCTCTGACGGTGATACACTGGCAATGGCTCTTCAGGCAGGGGAGATCAATGCTGCCTACGGTATGGCATATGCAAGCTATCCCTTATTTGAAAATGATGATTTTACATTTACCAGTACAGCTACAAGCCGTGCATTCTATGCATGGATGAACTTTGAAAGTCCTGTAACATCTGACCCTGCAGTGCGCAAAGCAATTGCCATGGGTATTGATAAGGACAGCTTTGTGTCTGTGCTTCTGAATGGATATGGATATCCTGCAGTGGGTGCTTTCCCGGATACTTTCTCTTTTGGCGGACAGAATCTGACAACAGAGAGCTATGATCCTGATGGGGCAAAGAAGGTTCTGGAGGAAGCTGGATGGGTGGATTCCGATGGTGACGGTATCCGTGAAAAAGACGGACAGAAACTGGAAATCCGCTGGCTTACTTATCCCAGCCGTCAGGAGCTTCCGCTTCTTGCAGAGTCTGCACAGGCAACTTTGAAAGAAATCGGCATGGATGTTCAGATAAATTGTACCTCTGATAATAATACTATCCGTAAAGACCCTACATTATGGGATGTATATGCAAGTGCCATGGTAACTGCACCTACAGGAGATCCGGAGTATTTCTTCACTTCCTGTACACTGGATGAATCTGCAAGCAATAACGGACACTATCACAGTGATCAACTGGAAGATCTGGAAAAACAGATGAAGCAAGAATTTGATGCAGACAAGCGTTCAGATCTGGCGATTCAGATGCAGCAGACAATCCTGGATGATAATGCCTATGTATTCTGTTCTCACCTGAGAATGAGTATGATCATGCAGTCTAATGTAACAGGACTGACTGCACATCCATGTGACTATTATGAACTGACTGCAGATCTGGATATCAACTAAACTGTAACAATAAATGAAGAACATTTGAACGATGATATTTCAGGGGCAAAAACTATTTTGCCCCTGATTTGGTAAGGATTAACAAGGATGGTTTACAGATGGATAGAAAAATACTGACCTACGATTCCGTAGAGATATCATTTGGCGGGAAAGCGGTGGTTCATAATGTGAGCTTCTCCCTTGAACATGGAGAAATACTTGGTCTTGTGGGGGAATCAGGCAGTGGAAAAAGCACTCTGATCAAAGCTGCAATGGGACTTCTGGGATCGGATGGTCTTGTGACAAGAGGAGATATCCGATATATGGATCAGAATATCCTGGATATACCGGAGAAAGAAAAAAGAAAGATCAGAGGTGCAAAAATCGGAATGATCTTTCAGGACGCAGGTGCCTCTCTGTGTCCGATCCGCACCATTGGAGAGCAAATTTACGAAAGTATGTGTGCGCATACAAAGATAACAAGAAGTGAGGCCAAAATCAGGGCAATGGATCTGTTTGACAAACTGAATTTTAAGGATAGCCAGCGCGTGTGGGACAGTTATCCATTTGAACTGTCTGGCGGAATGAATCAGAGAGCAGGTATTGCAATCGCCATGCTTATGAATCCGCCTATCTTATTTGCAGATGAGCCGACCAGTGCTCTGGATGTGTCTGTACAGCGTCAGGTTGTAAAGGAAATGCTTAAGTTAAGAGAGTTGTTTGGAACTGCAATCGTGATCGTGACACATGATATCGGAGTAGTCCGGGCAATGGCAGATACTGTGTTGGTTTTGAAAAATGGCAAAACAGTAGAATATGGCACAGCAGACCGTGTACTGGATCATCCCCGGGATCCTTATACCAGGAAATTGCTGGAGGCTGTACCAAAGCTGCAAAGGAAGGTCAGAGTATGAGCATACTTTTAGAGGCAGAACATTTAACAAAAATATTTACCCAGAGAGGAAAAAATCCTTTTAAAGCAGTAAATGATGTAAGCTTTACACTAAAAAAAGGAGAAACGCTGGGAATCGTAGGAGAATCCGGCAGTGGGAAAAGTACAATAGCAAAGCTGCTCACCCGGCTGACTGATATCACAGAGGGTACATTGAAATTTGAAGGAAAAGATATTACAAGACTGAAACAAAGTCAGCTGAAAGAGGTATATGGAGATATACAGATGGTTTTTCAGAATCCGGTGGGTTCTTTTGATCCCAGAAGGACACTGGGTGACGGAATTGGTGAGAGTCTTAGAAACCGTGGAATGAAAAAGGCTGATGTGGAGAAAAGAGTAGCAGAATTGCTTGAGCAGTGCGGCCTTGAGAAGGAATATGCAAAAAGATATCCTCATGAGGTAAGTGGCGGACAGTGTCAGCGGGCTGCGATCGCAAGAGCCCTGGCAGTGGAACCAAAAGTTCTGATCTGTGATGAGGCAACCAGTGCTCTGGATGTAACCATACAGAAACAGATCATGGAGCTTCTGAAAGACCTGAAAGAGAAGAAGGGGCTGTCTTTTATCTTTATCTGCCATAATCTGGCTCTTGTCCAGATGTTCTGCGACAGGGTCCTGGTACTGTATGAGGGAAAAGTAGTGGAAAGCGGAATTCCCGATGATATCATTAATGAACCAAAGGAAGAATATACGCGAAGACTGGTGGATGCGGTACTTTCGTGAATGTGATTTTTTTTGGAAGTGCGATAGTGGTATGAAAAATACAGGCAAAACTATGCCGGATAAGAATATATAGATATCCCCTTGGGTGGGTTGTTGACGCTTTAATGTGGTGCTACAATACAGTTGTTTGTAAGGTGCGCGCCAGATAAAAATAATATTTTCACAGGAAAGGAAGTATATTTATGCATATACCTGAAAATTATTTAAGCCCGTCAACATGTGCTGTAATGACAGCAGCCATGCTTCCGGTGTGGGGATATTCTATTCATAAAATAAAAACAGAGATACCGAAATCAAAGATGCCGCTTCTTGGTATTGGGGCAGCCTTTTCATTTCTGGGAATGATGTTTAATGTTCCGCTTCCGGGCGGTACAACAGGACATGCAGTAGGGGGAACTCTTATTGCCATACTGACAGGAAGTCCTGCAGCCGGGTGCATAGCGGTTTCTATTGCTCTGCTGATACAGGCACTTCTTTTTGGAGATGGCGGAATCCTTGCATTTGGGGCAAACTGTTTTAATATGGCATTTATATTGCCATATCTGGGCTTTTTCCTGTATAAACTTCTTTTGAAGAAAACAGGTATGCGCAAACTTAGCGCGGCAATTGGTTCATATATAGGTATTAATGCTGCGGCCTTTTGTGCAGCTGTTGAATTTGGTATTCAGCCACTGCTGTTCAAAAATGCAGAAGGCCAGGCTCTTTATTGTCCGTATCCGCTAAGTGTATCAATACCTGCAATGATGATCGGACATATTACATTATTTGGTCTCGCAGAGATTATTCTGACAGTAGTGGTACTTACCTTTGTTGAAAAAGTTACACCAAAAGCATTGGATGCTGTTCCGGATAAGACAGCATTTAAACCACTGTATATACTGATGGCTGTTCTCATCGTACTGACTCCTCTGGGACTTCTGGCAACCGGTACTGCCTGGGGTGAATGGGGTGCTGATGAAATCGCTGGTCTGGTAAGTGGCGGAAGCCAGCTTGGATACACTCCGTCAGGAATGACCAATGGATTTGAACTGTCAACTTTGTTTCCTGATTATTCTATGTCCGGGTTACCTGAGTGGACAGGATATATTCTTTCGGCTATTGTAGGCGTGGCACTTCTGGTGATCATTTTTAAGATTATTTCTTCCATGATGAAAGAGAAAGTTGATTTTAAAAAGAAGGCTGCATAACAGATGAATGATCATAAAAAAGAAGAAACTATGCTTCCAGACTGGATGTGTTCCGGAGAAACTTATGTTCCGTCTAAAGATAAAGAAGCATTTTTAACAAAAAGTACGAAATCAGTTTTATCTGTGCTTGCAAAAATGCGGTTTTATGAAGGGAAGGATGGCAAATTTTCTGCCACTCCTTCTCTGAAACTGTTTTATACACTTCTATATATTGTTCTTACTGCATGTTCGGGAAATTATCTGTTTACTCTGATCATGTGTGCAGCAGTGACAGTCAGACTGGCGTTTTTTTCGGCAAAAGCTATCCGTCAGATCCTGAGAGGAACAGCAGGTGCGGTTCTGTTTTCTATATTGATCCTTCTCCCATCTGTATTTATGGGAACTCCTCAGACTTTAATGAATATTACTTCAAGAGTATATGTATCTGTAACTCTGGTTGGTATTTTGTCATCAGGGACATCCTGGAATAAACTGACAGGAAGTATGAGAACTTTTCGGCTGCCATCCATATTTATTTTTACGCTGGATATTACTTTGAAATATATTTCGGTGCTTGGAGAGATATGTGCAGCTATTCTTACGTCTGTCCGGTTAAGGTCAGTGGGAAAGAATCCTCAGAAAGAAAAAGCTTTGTCAGGTGTGTTGGGAATCTCATTTCTGAAATCTGGTGAAATGGCAGAAGAAATGCATGCAGCAATGTGTTGTCGTGGATTTACAGGAGAGTATAAGAAAAAGCAGAAATACACGTTATGTGCAGCGGATATTTTCAGCACTTTTATTATGGCTGGATGTATTGTATTGTTCTGGTATCTGAACAGAAAGATATGATAATTGACAGGAAAAGACAGAAGAGGGCAGTTATGATCAGACTTGAGAATGTATGTTTTGCATATGAAAAAGAGATTGCTCTGAGATATGTGGATCTTCACGTAAACAGAGGAGATTCTATAGTTATCCAGGGACCTAACGGATGTGGAAAATCAACACTGATTAAACTATTGAATGGAATTATTTTTCCATCGGAAGGAAAATATTTTTATCAGGGACATGAAATTAATGAAAAAGCGTTAAAAAACAGCCAGTTTGCAAAATGGTTTCATCAGCAGATGGGATATGTGTTTCAGAATGCAGATACCCAGCTTTTTTGTGGAAGTGTGGAAGAGGAGATTGCATTTGGACCGGTCCAGATGGGGCTTTCGGAAGAGGAGATTAAAAAAAGAACAGAAGACTGCCTGCACTTATTTGGATTGGAAAAACTAAGAGAGAGACCACCCTATCATCTGAGTGGAGGGGAGAAAAGAAAGGTTTCACTGGCATGTATTCTTTCGTTGAATCCTGAGGTTCTGATTTTGGATGAACCTCTTGCAGGACTTGATGAAAAAACACAGGATATGCTGGTGGAGTTTTTGCAGAGTTTTCATAATGCAGGAAAAACGTTGATTACGATCACACATAACAGACAGCTGGCTGAAACTATTGGTACAAGATTTGCCTGTATGAATGAAGAACATGAATTGAAGATGCTATCATAATATTGATAATTATCTTTTCGTTAAAAAAAGTACTTCCTGCGGACGAAGTATTTTTTTTAATGAGTTTTTAGATGCGCATTGCGCGGAGGTCTGTGCACCTTTATTTGTTGTTTGACACAAATCTTTGTGCGGATACACGGATCATTAAGTACCTTGCTGACTGATATTTAATGATCTCTGTATTGATTATATTTTAACAAAATTATGGGAAAGAACAAGCCTCCCAGGGGGATTTCAGACCATGAAAAAAGTAGTATGAACTATGCGATATATGAATAGGTAAATATCCCCCGGGGGCGCTTGACAATTGTTTACGACCTGAATTTTACTTAGTTACTGTAGCCAGAAGTACTTTAATATCTTCAAGATTATTGACAAAATAAATTCCTTCCTGCCGTCTGGAGGAGGACAGCCCCATCTTGATCATATGGTCAAGAAGCTGCTTCAGGCTGTCATAATATCCATTCAGATTATACAGAATACAGGGGGCATCCAGGTGTTTGAGGGAAACCATGGACATAACTTCTGCGATTTCCTCCAGAGTACCGGTGCCTCCCGGAAATGCAATAAATACATCACCAAGTTCAATCATTTTTGCTTTTCTTTCAGCCATATCTTTTGTGACGATCAGTTCTGTGATCTCATCATACTGCAGTTCAGAATCTATAAAAAACTGTGGTTCCACGCCTGTTACTTTTCCCCCGGCATTCAGCACACTTTCTGCTATCTGTCCCATAAGACCGGACTTTGAACCTCCATATACCAGAGAATTTCCGCTTTCTCCAATCCATGTACCAAGTTCCCGGACAGCATCTCCAAGTGCCGGATCATTTCCCTCCAAAGCTCCAAGATAAACGGTAATATTCATTGTAATTTCCTTTCTTTTTTCATGTACAGGTAATTGTTTTATATAACTGCCTCAAATAACATTACCATCAGCGGCATTGTAATAATTGAGAACAGTGTAGTCATGACATTGATGGCACTGGCATAACGTGAATCATTTCCGTATACCTGGCACATCTGGGTTATTGTGGAAGCAGACGGTGTGATGATCGCCAGAAAGACAATAAGCATGATTTTATTTCCGTCTGCAGAGAACATAGCCAGATGGCTGATCTTAATCATTACAAGTGCAAGCAAAGGCACTGCAATCAGACGAAGAAATGATACAAAATATACTCTTTTGTCAGCAAAAATCTGTTTCAGATTCATTCCTGCAAACAGCATACCGGTTACGATCATACTGGCCGGTCCTATCATGCTGCCCACTGAGCCAAGAGTATTATTGATGATCTCCGGCAAATGGATTTTTGCGAAAAAAAGTACAACACCGATAAAAATAGAAATCATGTTAATATTTAACACAATCTTTTTCCAGTCGTAGGAAGATTCCCGGCTGATAATCTTTTTGCAGTGTGTCCACAGAAAGATAAGCTGCACACTCATAAAAACACATCCATATAAAACCCAGTCCTGTCCAAGAATAAAGGTTACAATGGGTACGATCAAATTTCCTGAATTAGAATAATAAACAGAAGCAATTTCCACTTCATTCAGATGCAAAAGCTTTCCGGCTATGGAGATAATGATCAGGAGAAGAACCTGAGTCATGACAGATGCAGCCAGGGCAAGCAGCAATCCCTTTACAGTATCCATCGTGTAATCTACCTGAAAAGCATTGATGATTACACAGGGAATGATCAGATAGAGAATAATTTTGGATAAAACCTTGCTGTCTTCATCTTTTACAAGTCCAACTTTCACGATCAAATATCCCATGAAGATCATAAGAAACAATTGAATGATCTGTTCCATGAGCAGTATGCTGATATTCATAAATATCCACCTCGTATTCTTAAAAAAGTCCGTCATCGGAAATATTGTATTTATCCGATTTCTGATGTCGGAACTCATTATAGAACTTTCCAGATTACGGTTCAATAGTAATTTTGGTGGTTGACAAATTTCAGAATTTCCATATAATTATCAGCGATAATTAACAAGGATAATTATATAGAAGCTTACAATATGACAACTGAAAAAATCAAGCGAATGCTGGATGCATGCTATCAGGCGAAGCGGATACGGGAATTGCTTCCGCCGCTGCCGCAGGGAGTTACCCCGTCTTACATTCAGCATATGGTGCAGTTGACCTTCTGTTTGTGGGAAGATTTGGTTCCACTGCCGGACTTTCTGCAGTTTCTACAGGCAGTCAGGTTTTAAACCTGGTTACGTTTGTGGTTGTACAATTTGCAATGGGCAGGTGTGAAGAAAATATTGAAAAAAGCTTGAAAATTATTCAATAATTTTATATAATATTTCGGAAATAGGGAGCTCAAATAGATGGGCTGAGAGTAGACTTGATTAGTCTTGACCTGGAACCTGATTTGGATAATGCCAACGTAGGGAAATACATGTCGTGAATGGATAGACTTGTGTGTGTCGTTGCTCTCTGTTTTTGTGTGAACTGGGGGCACCACTTTTCACAGAATATTTCAGGCGCCGGACAACGGGAAAAGTATGTTGTCCGGTGCCTTTTTGCATAGTTTCAGGGTGTTAGAAAGGAGGATATCCATGGTGAAGATTAACGGTGAGGCAAAAGAAATTGCCGGAAAAAATCTGCTGGAGTATCTGAAAGAAAACGGATTTAATCCGGAACATCTGGTAGTAGAGCGTAATTATGAAATTATCCCAAAAGAGCAGTTCGCCAGCGTGACGATTCAGGATGAAGATGTGATCGAAGTTCTGCGATTTGTCGGAGGAGGTTGAAAAAGGCGACAGAAATGCAAATATGACTGAAAAAGAGGAAAGCATAGAGGAGAACGCAATGGAAGATAAATTTGTATTAGGCGGAAAAGAATTTAAGAGTCGATTTATTCTCGGATCAGGAAAATATAACCTGAATCTGATCAGGGCAGCAGTTGAGCAGGGAGGAGCTGAAATTATTACCCTTGCTCTCAGACGTGCCAATACCCAGGAGAAAGACAATATCCTGGATTTTATTCCGAAAGGAGTAACACTTCTTCCAAACACATCCGGTGCGAGAAACGCCGAAGAAGCTGTCAGAATCGCAAGGCTGAGCAGAGCCATGGGATGCGGAGATTTTGTAAAAATAGAAATCATGCGTGATGCGAAATATCTTTTTCCGGATAATTATGAGACAGTTAAAGCAACAGAAATCCTGGCAAAGGAAGGATTCGTTGTTTTGCCATATATGAATCCGGATCTGAATGTGGCAAGGGATCTTCAGAATGCCGGGGCAGCAGCGGTTATGCCATTAGCAGCACCGATCGGAAGTAATAAGGGGCTGGCAACAAAAGCCATGATCCAGGTACTGATCGATGAGATCGACCTGCCGGTTATTGTAGATGCAGGAATCGGAAAACCATCTCAGGCATGTGAAGCTATGGAAATGGGAGCTGCGGCAATTATGGCAAATACAGCAATCGCCACAGCAGGAGATGTACCGGAGATGGCTGCTGCATTTAAACTGGCCATTGAAGCCGGCAGAAAAGCCTACCTTACCGGAATGGGAAGAGTACTTGCAAGAGGTGGAAGCGCATCTGACCCATTAACAGGATTCTTACGCTAAGGAGGAAGCTGAGATCATGAATGAAGAAAATCAGGTATATTTTGTAGACAGTGATAAACTTCCGCCGGCTGCACTGGAGAGAAAGCACCGTCTGGAACAGGATCCGTCTTTTCGTACCAATCATATGGAGTATATGGAGGGAATGCAGGTTATCCAGTCAGATATAAAGGATAAAGTACTCCAGGCAATGGCTGAGTATGATTATGATAAATACACAGCTAATGATGTAGAACGTGCACTTTCCCATGAATCCTGTTCAATCGAGGATTTTAAAGCACTTTTGTCTCCGGCAGCAGCACCGTATCTTGAGCAGATGGCACGAAAGGCAGAGGAGATTACCAGAAACCATTTTGGAAACACAGTTTATATTTTTACTCCGCTGTATATTGCAAACTATTGTCAGAATTATTGCATTTACTGTGGTTTTAACTGCTATAATAATATCCGCAGGAAAAAGCTGACATTTGAAGAAATCGAGCATGAAATGCAGGTTATCGCCAGAACCGGAATGGAAGAAATCCTGATACTGACCGGTGAGAGCCGTGCATATTCTGATGTGAAATATATCGGTGAAGCTGTCAAAATTGCAAAAAAATATTTTAAAAATATAGGAATTGAAATCTATCCTGTAAATGTGGATGAATACCGATATCTTCATGAGTGCGGAGTGGATTATGTAACAGTTTTTCAGGAAACTTATCATACAGATAAATACGAGACTCTTCATCTTATGGGACATAAACGTGTCTGGCCATATCGCTTTGATTCACAGGAACGCGCATTAATGGGAGGCATGAGAGGGGCAGGATTTTCGGCACTTCTGGGACTTGATGATTTCAGGAAAGATGCGCTGGCTACCGCACTTCACGTGTATTATATAAACCGTAAATATCCCCATGCAGAGTTATCTTTAAGCTGTCCGCGATTACGGCCAATCGTGAATAATGACAAGATCAATCCGCGTGATGTAGGAGAGAAAGAACTGTGTCAGGTGTTATGTGCATACCGTATATTCCTGCCGTTTGCGGGAATCACTGTGTCCAGTCGTGAGAGTGCTGATTTTCGAAATGGAATCACAAAAATCTGTGCAACCAAGGTTTCAGCAGGTGTTTCCACAGGAATCGGTGATCATGAAGAAAAATACGAAGGCAAAGAAGATGCAGATGTGGGGGATGAACAGTTTGAGATCAACGATGACCGTTCTTTCAGTAAAATGTATGATGATATGGAGCAGGGCGGTCTGCAGCCGGTTCTGAATGATTATATTTATGTGTAGACAATATGAACATGCCATAGCGATCACGAATCGTACATTGGTGAAGGGAGATTTTCTTAAGCAGATGCAGAAGGTGATTCATCTGCGTCCGCATGCGGTGATTCTGAGAGAGAAAGATCTGTCAGATGAAGAGTATGAAATGCTTGCAGAAAAAATTCTGGAAATATGCAGAGAAAGCGGTGTACACTGCTTCCTGCATTCCAGAATTTCTGTAGCTCACAGATTAGGATGCAGAAGAATCCATATATCTGTTCCGTTACTTCTGGCTATGAGCGAAGAGGAGCGCCTTCAGTTGAGATCGGATTTTCAGGAGATCAGTGTTTCCTGTCATAGTATGGAAGATATGAACATTGCCGTGAAAAACGGAGCCACACAGATCATTCTCGGGACAATTTTTGAAACAGAATGCAAAAAAGGATTGAAAGGAAAAGGTCTGGGATTTGTTACAGAAATCTGCAAAGCCTGTCCTGTGCCAGTGTATGCAATTGGCGGTATTAACATGGAACGCCTGCCGCAAGTAATGAAAGCGGGTGCTGCTGGCGGGTGTATGATGTCAGGTTTTATGCGATTAGCATAAATTCTGTGCATCGCGAAGCGTGTTGCTGTGAACGGAATGAACAGTAACATCTTTCTCCTGTTGTTTTTCCTTTTGGCGGTAAAAAAAGACACTATCGCATAGATTTTGTGATAAAATAAGAAAAAACAGGTCAAAACGAATAGCAGATGGAGGTAGATAGATATGTGGCTGTTATTTGCGTTTGGTTCTGCTCTGTTTGCAGGCTTGACTGCCATACTGGCAAAATGCGGAATCAGAAACACAGATTCTAATGTTGCAACAGCATTAAGAACCGGCGTAGTGTTAGTCTTTTCATGGCTTATGGTATTTGTGGTCGGGGCGCAAAGTGAAATCAGAGATATTTCAGCAAAAGTCCTGATCTTTCTGATTTTGTCAGGACTGTCAACGGGGATATCCTGGCTATGCTATTTCAAAGCACTGCAGATTGGAGATATCAATAAAGTAACACCAATTGATAAATCGAGTACAGTGATAACGATGCTGCTGGCTTTTATTTTTCTCAGGGAAGAAGTAACGTGGCTGAAATTTGTTTCAATGATTCTTATCGGTATCGGTACTTATCTGATGATACAGAAAAAGGAAACAAAGGAGAAAGCAGAAGATAAGAAGTGGCTGCTTTATGCAGTCGGTTCCGCTGTTTTTGCCAGTCTTACCTCTATTTTGGGAAAGATTGGAATTCAGGATGTCAATTCAAATCTTGGAACTGCAATCCGGACGGTTGTTGTATTGGTCATGGCGTGGATCGTAGTATTTGTGACCGGAAAGCAGGATACGGTTAAGAATATTGACAGAAAAAGCTGGCGGTTCCTTATTCTTTCCGGGTTTGCAACAGGCGGTTCCTGGTTATGTTATTACAGAGCACTTCAGACGGGTCCGGCCAGTGTGGTAGTTCCGATTGATAAACTGAGTATTCTTGTGACCATTGCATTCTCATATATTGTATTCCATGAAAAACTGTCATTGAAATCAGGGACAGGACTGCTTCTTATTGTTGTCGGAACGTTAGCTTTGCTGATATAACTATTATAAAAAGAAAAACTGTCTGGAAAAGTATAATTGCGGAAACTGGCTTTTTCAGGTGGGAGAGAGATATTTTATGGATTTGAAACAATTGCAGTATTTTGTGGTATGTGCGCAGACGGGGATCGTTCAGTGATGCTGCGAAAGTTCTGTATTCTACACAGCCGAGTGTAAGCAAGGTAATAAAATCTCTGGAGGATACTCTTGGAATGCAGTTTTTTGAGAGGCTTCCCAAAAGTTAAATAAGACTTCTATTCCACTTGGAATTCTTTCAGCAGTAAAACATAACCGTCTGATCGATTCTGCGTTATAAGTAATTGTATATTTATTCATAAAAAAGTACTTCCTGTGGAGAGAAGTACTTTTTTATTGTAAAAAATATAAGTTTATCATTTCTTATTTGGTATAAGTTGATATAATATAAAAAGCAGTAAATGCGAAATACAAAAGATAAAATAATAATGCAACAGGGAAAGGGAAAACAGACATGGAAATTTTGGAGATTATTCTGCCGGTGCTTGTTATGGTTGCACTGGGAATAGTGTGTAGAAAAAAGAAATTATTGAATCAGAACGGCATTGACAATATGAAGATTTTGGTAACAAATATTATGTTGCCGACAGCAATCTTTCATGCACTGGCAACGGCAGAGTACAGTAGAAAGACAGGAATTCTTGTTCTGATTATGTTTGTAATGCTGGTTATTTCTTTTGGAATTGGATTTCTGCTGAAACCTTTGATGGAAGAGACGTATAGAAAATATCTTCCGTTCATGGTCTGTGTTTATGAAGGAGGCATGATGGGGTATCCTTTATATACCAGTCTGTGTGGCAGTGAAAATCTGTCTCAGATTGCAGTACTGGATATTGCAGGATTACTTTTTGGATTCAGCGTTTATATGGGGCTTTTGGGTCAGACGGAAAATGGAGAGAAGTTTAACATAAAAGCTTTGTTTGTCAGCGCATTAAAAACACCGGCGTTTATGGCAAGCGTTCTCGGGATTATTGCCGGGTTATCCGGAGTTATCAACAGGCTGATTGCAGGACCGGCCGGAGGAACTTATCTGAGTGTGGAAAATATTTTGACAGTGTCTGTTTCTTCCATTATTCTTCTTACTGTGGGATATAGTATAGAACTGACACCGGGTCTGATCAAACCATGTATCAGGACTATTGTAATGAGAATATGTCTGCAGGCAGTAATGATGGCAGGCGTTCTGTTTGCAGTGAAATGCTTTGTGGGAAGTTACAGACTTTTGAATCTGGCAGTTGTTATGTATATGTCGTCACCGGCCACTTTCAGTCTACAGACGTTTTTGAAGAAAAAAGAGAGCAGTGCATATGCATCGACTACTAATTCACTTTACTGTATTGTCTCTATAGTGGTTTATATGGTAATGGCAGTGTTGATGTTTCCTTAAATAACTATGCTGTACTTTGTTGTAAAGACAAAAATATGATCTGACCGGTCTGTTTTAGCTTTGCTCTGAAGGGCAATCGAGCAGGAAGCTCCCATTTCAAAATCTGTAAGATTTAAGTGGCGAGAGCATATCATGGGATGGAAGCATTTCACATAATGATAGTTACTTTGCACATTTTGTGTTATAATTGAGATTAACAGGAAATGATAAATATCTGCAAAATGAATGTTTATCAGGAACTTACCGGAGGACATTTTAGTTAAGGCATAATAAATTTCGGACTTTGTAAAATGCAAAAGGGAGATCAATGATATGAGAAAAAAAACAGTTCAAAAAAGCAGTACCAAAGGCAATGCAAAAAGTAGCACAAAGAGCAATGCAAGAAACAGCGTAAAAAGCAGTGTAAAAAGCAATGCAAAAAACAGTCCTCAAAAAGCTGTTAAGACTGTTGCTTCAACAGTAGAGAATGTTTCTGTTAAGCAAGCCGCAATTATTCAGGAGCCATCTGTTGAACAGAATGAACAGAACATTCCAACGAGACAGCCTGATCTGGGACCGCGAAGAAGTGTAGCCTTCATTGGATCAGAATGTTATCCATTTGTTAAGACCGGCGGATTGGGAGATGTAATGTCTGCCTTGCCAAAGAGTCTGGCAAAATTAAACATTGATGTTAAGGTCATTATTCCAAGATACAAATGTATTCCTCAGAAATTTCAGGAAAAGATGGAATACAGGGGTTCCTTTGATATGAATCTCTGCTCTGATGGAAAGCAGTATTATGTGGGAATTATGGAATATCAGGAGGATGGGGTTGTCTATGATTTTATAGATAATGATGAGTTCTTCTCCTGGGGAAATCCATATACGAATCTCATAGATGACATTCCGAAATTCTGTTATTTTGCAAAAGCTGCTCTTGCTGCCCTTAATTATCTGAATTGGAATCCTGATGTAGTACATTGTCATGACTGGCAGGCAGCTTTAGTACCGCTTTATCTGAGAACCTGTTTCCAGGATACAGATGTAGGACGTGCAATTTCAGTACTTACAATACATAATCTGAAGTTCCAGGGTATTTATGACAGAAAAATGATTCAATACTGGTCAGGACTTCCTGATTATGTATTTAATAAGGACTGCATGATTCAGAACTGGCTGGATGCCAATATGTTAAAGGGTGGCATCACTTACAGCAATAAAGTTACAACTGTAAGTAATACTTATGCATGGGAAATTCAGACAGAGGAATATGGAGAGGGACTTGCAGAGCATTTAAGATATCACAACAATAAGATTCTGGGAATTGTGAATGGTATTGATACGGATATCTGGAATCCTGCAACTGATAAGCTGCTAGCAGCTGATTACGATGAGAAGTCAGCAATAAAGAATAAAAAGGTTAATAAAAAAGCTCTCCAGGAATCTCTGGGGCTGGATGTAGATGAGCATAAGATGGTAATCGGACTTATTTCACGTCTCACCAACCAGAAAGGTCTTGATCTTGTAAATGACGTAATCCCGGGAATTATGGATGAACATACGCAGGTGGTTGTTCTTGGTACTGGTGATTCTCAGTATGAAAATACATTCCGCTATTATGAAAACAAATATAAAGGCAATTTCTGTGCATATATTGCTTACAATGAAAATGTGGCTCACAATATTTATGCAGGATGTGATGCACTTCTGGTTCCATCAAGATTTGAACCATGTGGACTTACACAGCTTATAGCCATGAGATATGGTGCAGTTCCGATTGTAAGAGAGACCGGAGGACTCAAAGATACGGTTCAGCCTTATAATATGTTTGAAAATACAGGAAACGGTTTTACATTTGACAGATATGAAAGCGGGCTGCTTTACGACGCGATCAACAGAGCAAAGACGCTCTATTTCGAGAACAGAAAATCCTGGGATGATATGGTGATCCGCGATATGAATAAAGATGTTTCCTGGGAAAAGAGTGCAAAACAGTACAAAGATATGTATGTAGGTTTAACGCCAAGAGATTAGAGCAGAGAATGTGCTCTGGTGTATATTTCGAAAACGATCTACTGGTCTTTCCAAATGGCTACGCAGTGCGTAGCAAATTGAGACAAAACCTGGTTGATAAACCAGATAAAAGTGATATACTGAACACAGAAGAAAAGAAACCGTGTGGAATTACAGTTTTGTTTCACACGGTTTTTTAGAAAATTAAGGTTAGATAAAACTAACATATATGATAGCGATTTACTGGACAATGTAAAGAGGACGGATTTCTATGAAAATATTGGTTTATGGTGCAGGTGTGATTGGAGGAAAACAACATGAAAAACGAAGAATACAAAAAACTGTCAATTGCTGAATTTACAAAAGCAGCAGGAAGATATGAAAGTAACCATGCGGGTATTTACGAAATGTGTAAGAAGGACTATCCGGATATTTTGGAAGAATTAGAGAAAGAGCCATTTAGAGATTTATTGGACGCTGGATGTGGACCGGCTCCGATGATTTCTTTATTAGCAGAAAAATATCCAGACCGACATTATACAGGTCTGGATTTGACTCCGGCCATGATTGAACAGGCAAAAAAGAAAAACATTTCAAATGCAACGTTTGTTGTAGGAGACTGTGAGAACTTTCCTTTTGAAAATGATTCATTTGATGCAATTATTTGTTCTATGAGCTTTCATCATTATCCGGATCCACAGGCATTTTTTGACAGTGTAAAAAGATGTCTTCGCCCAAATGGAAGATTGATCCTGCGGGATGTGACCAGTGACAATAAAGTATTGGTATGGTTGATGAATACATTGGAAATGCCTCTGGCAAATATATGCGGACATGGAGATGTTCGGGTTCCAACAAGAGATGTGGTCATGAAATGTTGCAGAAAAGTAGGATTAAAAGTAGAAAAATTTGAAATCCGCAAAGGTATGAGGATGCATTGTGTTGTCAGAAAAGCCTGAAGGAGACTAGCTATGAAATTTTATGAAAGTGGAGACAATCGTAAACCTGTGATATTTTTATTTCCCGGTACCTGTTGCCTGTATAGTAGCTTTGATCATGTACTGGATGGGTTACATTCTTATTTTTATACGGTAGCAGTTTCTTATGATGGATTTGATCCAAACGAGAAAACAGAATTTTATTCGATGGAAGATGAATGTGAAAAAATTGAGCAGGAAATCAGAACAAAGTATGGTGGGAGAATTAAAGCAGCGTATGGATGTTCCCTTGGAGGAAGTTTTGTATCCCTTCTGATTCAGCGGAAAAGAATCCATATAGATCATGGCATCATTGGGAGCAGTGATATGGATGAAGCAGGTAATCTTGTGGCAAAAATTCAGGCATCCATGGTAGTGCCTTTCATGTATAAAATGGTACATACAGGTGCTCTTCCGAAATTTATGCAGAAAAAGCTTAACAAGACAGACGGGGCTAAGAAAGAATTATATAATGGATTTTTAAATATGTTTGGAATCGGTAAAGGAGGAAGTCCGTGGATTACAAAACAGAGTATTTATAATCAGTTCTATTCGGATCTGGTTACAAAAGTCCAGCATGGAATTGATGTGCCGGGAACAACAATCCACGTGTTTTACGCAACAAAAATGGGAAAAAAATACGAAAAGAGATATTGTACTTATTTCAAAAATCCGGACATTCAAAGACACAACATGCAGCATGAAGAATTGTTTTGCTGTCATAGTGCAGAGTGGGTGGAAGAAGTAAGAAAGGCAGTGGAAGGCGACAAACAATGAAAGAAAAAGTGAATGTGACAGGTGTACCGGAAACGATGGTACAGACCCTGTATGCAAGAGCAAAAGAAACAAAAAAACACAATGCAAAGATCAAGGATGAAATTGCCGTAGAACTTGTGGAAAGGCTTGATTATGACTTTTCCAGAGCAGATAAAGATAGTGCCATGACTTATGGTGTGATTGCAAGGACAATTGTATTAGACCGGATGGTCAGAAAATATTTGGAGAAGCATGAAAATACAGTTGTCGTAAATATTGCATGCGGACTGGATACCAGATGCTACCGGATGAAGGGAAAATATATGCGTTGGTATAATGTAGACCTTCCGGAAACAATGAAAATAAGGAGCCAGTTCCTTACCGAAACTGATCCGGTGTATCAGATTGCAAAGTCTGCAATGGATGATTCCTACATAGATGATATCGATTATCACGGTAAGAATATTCTGGTAATAATCGAAGGACTTACCATGTATTTGTGTGAGAAAGATATCAGGAAGATGTTTTCTATTATTGAAAAATCATTTCAGAAAGTTACAGTAATGGTCGAAACCATGTCACCTTTTGTTGTAAAACATGTGAAAGAAAAATCCATAGAGGGAAGCAATGCAAAATTCACATGGGGAGTTAAGAACAGAAAGGAGCTGCAAAGAATCATACCGGCATTTTCTGTTCGGCAGGAAGTCAGTCTTGTTGAAGGAATGAAAGAGCTTATGCCTGTTTATTATGTAATAGGTAAGATTCCGGCTGTTCGGAATATCTCAAATAAAATAATAGTTTTGGAGAAACATAGCTGATATTAAGGGAGGAGATGATACAGATGAAGAAAAGGCATTTTGATGTGGAATCAGATGGATTTTATGGTGCATACTGGAAATGTAAAACAGGCTCAGACTGTGCAATGATTGCGATGATCGGGGATGATCCGGAGGATTATCTGGCGCGTACATCCGTGAAATGGTTACATAAACTCGGTGTGAACGTGATGACGATGTCGCCGGCAAAAAAGGATTATGGACATCATAATTATCCGCTGGAACGTATAGAGAAAGCAATCAGTTGGTTAAAAATACATGGTAATCAGAAGATAGGAATTGTCGGGGCATCTACTACAGGAACACTTGCATTGACTGCCGCTTCTTATTTTAAGGATATCACATTGACGATAGGTCTGACACCGAGTGACTTTATCTGGCAGGGATTTATGCAGGGTAAAAGAGATGGTTGTAAGGAATGGCCAATGGAGGGAGAATCTCTTTTTTCGTATAAAGGAGAACCACTTCCATACATGCCGTTTTGTTACAAACATCCGGATTACTGGCATGTGATTGAGAAAGAAACAAAACGGACCGGTGATATGATCAATTCAAGAAAACTATTTGATGATTCTGAAAAGGCTCACCCAATCACAGAAGACGAGATGATCAAGATTGAAAAAATCCATGGAACAGTATTGTTAATTGGTGCTGAAGATGATGTGTTGTGGGATACTGCAAAATATATCCGCCGTATGAAGCAGCGTATGAAAGAACATTCACACACATGCAGATTGGATTATGTCATTTATGAGCATGGAACCCATTTCGTTTTTCCGGAGAGCATGCTAAAGACAATGCTCCCGGTTGGATCCGGACTCTTTGTAAAACTGGCATTTCAGGCAGCAAGAAAACATCCGAAAGAATGTCGCAGAGCACGTCTGGATATTGACTGGCGGGTAAGAAATGCTGTTGCAAAATGGAAGAGAGTAGATAGATAAAAAATAGACAGAAGGTGGAAGTGTGGTATTTAAAACAACAGGAAATAAATCAAATCCAGTCATTCTGTTTTTCCATGCAATGGGAGTAACTGGGGAAAGCAGTATGCCGGTTGCAGAGAAAATGGCAGAAAAATATTATTGCATTATGCCAACATCGACTGTGTATTGCTCCGGACAGAGGTATCAAAGCAAAAGAGATGAGATACAACAGATTGTACGATTTTTGGGGAACCATGGAATCAAAGAAATAGAACTTATAGTTGCATCTTCGATTGGAGCAGATCTCGCCATGGCATTCCTGACAGAGATAAAAATACCGGTAAAGCATGTTTTTTTTGATGGCGGGCAGTTTGCACAGATTGGAAAGGCAACACGCAGAATCATGGTTCCGCTCTTATATATAGCAATGAAAAGTTTATATTGGTCAAAAGGAAAAACACTAAAGAGAATCATGTGGTGTGACGATGATAAAATTAAACCTTATTTTATAGAGGCAGGAAAGAACTTGACGTATGGAAATCTGAGGAGACAGCTGACAGACAGTTTGGAAGATAAGCCATTTTCAGAACTGTCAGAAGAATTGCAGAAACATACATTCTGGGAATTTGGAAGTATAGAAGAACATTTTAAATACAGAAATGCAGTGATGCAGACTTATATATACGGTAACTTTCCGGTTTTTGAGGGATTCAACCATATGCAGTATCAAATTCAAAATCCGGAGGGATTTGCCAGAATGCTCGAAACAATTATTGAGACTGACCGATTACCGGAATTGGCATTTGCGATGTGGTATAGAGGAAAATAGTTATGAAAAATGCTTATGAGCTTGCTGAAAATATATTGAAGTCCAAACCTGATAAGAATATAGAATTAAAATCATCAGATTCTTTTGCCAGTATTGAGTTATATGGTACATCAGCTTGCAAAAAGGTACAGGATACGGAATTCTGTGAATGTTTTCATTTGGAAAATGAGAGCGGTACAGGAATGATTACATTGTATCATGTGTTTCCAGGAATTGATCTGGTTTATAATGATATGCATATGGAGTATTGCAACAAGGAGCAAAAGCCGGCTTCCAGTGTGATGGAAATAAACTATTGCATGGAAGGCCGTTGCGAATGCGTGTTTGAACAAAATGAATATGGTTATATAGCGGCAGGAGACTTGTCATTTTGTTCTTTGAAAAAAACTGGGCATGTGTCAGAGTTTCCAACATCGCGTTATCATGGAATTACCATTACGCTTGACTTTTCCATGATTACAGACGAAATGAAAAGGATACTGCAATTATTGTCTGTAAATCTGGAAAAGATTAGTAACATTTCAAAAACACATAGTTTTACTATTATACGGGCAAATCAGTCAATAGAACATATCTTTTTGGAATTGTATAAAGTTCCTGAAGAAATCAGATATGGTTACATTCGTGTGAAAATTCTGGAACTATTATTAGTATTAACTGGATTTGATTTAAAGAAAAATAATTCTGAGCATGTATATTTTTCGGATGTACAGATTGATGCAATAAAGCAGGTTCATGCGTTTCTAAAGGGGCACTATAGGGGGCATTATACGATTGAAGAATTGTCAGTGCGTTTTAAAATGTCACCAACTGTTTTGAAAAAATGCTTTAAGGGTGTATACGGAAATTCTGTGTACGCTTATATGAAAAAGTACAGGCTGCAGATGGCGGAACGCCTTTTAAAAGAAAATAAACTTACGATCGGGGAGATAGCATTACAAATTGGCTATCAGAATCCGAACAAATTTACATCTGCATTTCGTACAGAATACGGTATGACACCAACGGAATACCGTAAGAAAAAGACACAGGAAAGTCTGAATGGATAGAAAAAGAGTCTGTTTAGTAATTGAGATTCTATATGGAAATCTATAAAATATGCGTTGTAGTTAGAAAAATCTAACTGCAACGATTTTTAATTTAAGGAGGCATCTCATGAAGCAGAAAAAACTTTTAACATTATTTTTAACAGTTGCAACGTCATTTTCAATGTTAGTTGCTTGTAGTAACGCTACATTTGCAGAAAGTACAGGTACGGCAACTGTTACAGAAAGTACAAATACGACGGACAAGAAACAGAAAGCAGATGAAAATCAGGATGCTGCAAAACAACTTTTGGTTGATTTGACGGGTTCATATCAGGAACTATGGCCGGTAATTCTTGATGAAAAATATCAGCAGATCTGGATTGATGATTGTACAGAGTTGGTTGGTGAGGAAAATGCGGAGGCAGCATATGATAAGTTAGCATCCATGGTTTCAGGAACAATTTATGGAGAAGAAGCAGTAGAAGCATACAAAGATGGCGATGGTGTTTATGACTGCTCTTTTAAAGAAGGTGTAAATAAGCTGGAATTTGATGGTTCTGATTCAGTGATCAAGGGATATGATTCAGAAGGAAAAGAAATCTTTTCCCATACATATCATTATGTTGGAATAGAAGAAGTACGTGGGTTATACGAATTTAAAAGTGACGATGCAGACTCAGGCGAATTTACTTATTTCTGCATAGCACCAGATACAAATGATACAACCTATCATATTGAATTGCGCTACGGCAGCGATTTGGAGGCACTTGGAAAATATGATGAAGGAGACTATGCATACTGGCTTGGCTCAGGTATTTCAACAGACTATGATCAGACAATGGTTGAGAACTGTATAGAACTTTTCTGCAAAGAAAATCTGTCTGAATAGAACAGACTTGTAAAACTGCAGAAAGCATCTGCGGAGTGGAAACTGAATACACGAGGAAAATAAAAAATTGAAACACCAAGACTTGACAAATTCCTGTAATGAGTTAAAATATAACAGTGCTATATAGCACTGTTATATTTTTGAAAAGAAGTTTAGAGGATACGAAAAGAATGTCGACGAAAGCAGAAGATACACAGAAAAACATATTAGATACAGCCAGAAAACATTTCCTGAAAGATGGTTTGACAGGAGCATCTTTAAGAAATATTGTAAAAGATGCAGGGCTTACTACTGGAGCATTTTACAAATATTATCCGACGAAAGAGGCACTTTTTGATGCACTGACGGATCCTTATATGGAACATATTTATCAGATTTATGACCAGATCGTTGAGGAGTTTGAAAAGCTTTCTGCCAGTGATCAGACAAGGAATATGTCGGATACATCCAGCGATGGGATGGAGCAAATGGTTGATTATATCTATGATCATTATGATAATTTCAGATTATTGTTGAAATGCGGAGACAGTGGAAAATTTGAATTATTCATACACAATATGGTGGAGCGGGAAATGAAGTCCAGCCTGAAATATATGGAAAAAATGAAGGAAGCCGGTGTAAAAATACCGGTTGTAGAGGAAAGCCTTATGCATATGATCTATACGGGATTTTTTTCATCAGTATTTCAGATCATTGAGCATGATATAGACAGGGAGACTGCAAAGAAAAATGTACATCAACTGAAAGAATTTAATACAGGTGGCTGGGAACGATTGTGGAATATTGAATTTCCAGTATAACTGATGCAGGAATTCCGAATAGGTTATGTGTGTTGCAGGTTCTGGATTTCTGAATAAAGTTCAGACAGGATAATAATATCAGGTGGTTGATGCCAGTAAACCACCTATTTTATTATATGTTGGTTAGCGCGAACTAACAGAAGGTAAAACAATAAAACGAAACAATAAAACGAACGTAAGGAGTGAACAGATGTGAAAGAAAAAAAGAAGTCGGCAGTCAGCTGGATCCTGACGTGGGCCGGACAAAAAAGAATTGCCTATGTGTGGAGTGTGTTACTTGCAATAGGAAATGTGATTTTTAAGATTTTGCCGTATTTTATTATTGCAGATGTAGTAAAGCTGTTTTTAAATGGTGAAAAGGAGTTTGAAATATATCTTGCAAAAGCGGTTCTGATTGCATTATCGTTTATCATTGCAGAACTGCTTCATTCACTTTCGACAGCATTGTCACATAAAGCAACGTTTGCAGTACTTGCAAATATAAGAAAATCCTGCTGTGATAAGCTGGCGCGGGTACCTCTTGGCTATGTGAAAGACACACCTTCCGGTACATTTAAAAATATTATGGTGGAAAGAATCGACAGTATCGAAACAACACTGGCGCATATTGTCCCGGAATTCACGTCCAATCTGCTGGCACCGATTGTGATTTTGATCTATTTCTTCCTGACAGACTGGAGACTGGCACTCTGGTCATTGGTGCCGGTTATAGTGGGATTTCTTTCCTATTTTGGAATGATGCTGGATTATAAACCAAGCTTCGAGAGAACGGTTCAGACAACAAAAGATCTGAATGATGCGGCAGTGGAATATATTGACGGAATCGAAGTGATCAAGGCATTTGGAAAGACAGAAAGTTCTTATGCAAAATTTACAAAGGCGGCTATGGCTTATGCAGATTCCTTTATTTCCTGGATGAAACGGTGCTCGATCTTTCATGGACTGATGATGGTGGTCACACCTTATACGCTTCTTACGGTATTGCCGTTTGGGGCACATTATGTAGCCAATGGAACACTTGCTATTTCAGATTTTGTCATCTGCATTATTTTATCACTTGGAATCGTTGGACCGTTGATCACAGTGGGTTCCTATACAGATGATCTTGGCAAGATCGGAGTGATTGTTGGTGAAGTGGCAGGAATTCTGGAACAGCCGGAGCTTGAACGTCCAGAGAAAAGTAAAAGTGTTTCAAAAGATAACTCCGTTACTCTTGAAGATGTCAGATTTGGTTATCACGACAAAGAAATCCTGCACGGAGTAACTATGGAGCTGAAAGCAGGAACGGTAAATGCAATCGTAGGACCTTCCGGAAGCGGAAAGTCGACCATCGCAAAGCTGATTGCGTCCCTGTGGGATGTGGATTCCGGAAGCATCAAAATCGGTGGAGTTGATGTCAAAGAACTGACATTTGCAGATTTTAACCGGAAAATTGCATATGTTGCACAGGACAATTATCTGTTTAATGAAACAGTCCGTGAAAATATCAGACAGGGAAATCCGGATGCTACAGATGAACAAATCATCGAGGTGACAAAGAAAAGTGGATGCTATGAATTTATCATGCAGTTGGAGAATGGATTTGATACGGTTGTAGGAGGTGCAGGAGGACATCTGTCAGGTGGCGAGAGGCAGCGTATCTCCATTGCAAGAGCAATGTTAAAGGATGCTCCGATCGTGATCCTTGATGAGGCAACTGCCTACACAGATCCGGAAAATGAGGCAATTCTGCAGAATTCTATCGCAAAACTGGTAGCAGGGAAGACCCTGATCGTAATAGCACACAGACTTTCTACTGTTAAGGACAGTGACCAGATCTTTGTTGTAAATGATGGAAATGTAACAGCACATGGCACACATGAGGAACTTCTGGTGTCATGCCCGCTTTATAAGGAAATGTGGAATGCCCATATTTCTGTAAAAGATACTGTGAAGGAGGGAGAATGATATGTTTGGGATTCTGGAAAAATTCTTTCGTTTTTCAGGCAGGGAAAATGGCAATAAATTTAAACTGTCGATAGTGATCGGACTCATAGAGGCTCTTGCCTCAGCAATGAAGATTCCGGCTATTATGTACATACTGATTGGTCTGCTGAGTGGGAAACCGACAGGAAAATATATTGGAGGCTCCGTTGCGATTATGGTTCTTGCAATTGTAGTCGACGTAATCTGCAAGAGATACTCTACAGTGCTTCAGACAGAGGGAGGATATAATGCAAGTGCTTTTATGAGAATCAAGATTGCAGAACATCTGCGATATCTGCCGATGGGGTATTTCAATTCCAATAGTATCGGGGAAATTTCTTCCATTACAACCAATACAATGGAAATACTTGGCGATGTGGCTGCGAGAGTGGTTATGCTGACAATGCAGGGAATTCTGGAAACATCAATGATCATTCTTATGCTGTTTATTTTTGACTGGAGAATCGGACTGATAGCTGCAGCAGGAGTACTTATTTTCTTTGGGGTCAATTCTGTGATGCAGAATGCGGGTAAAAAAGATTCAGAGCAAAAAGTGGTATGCGATACGGAGCTTGTAAACCAGATCATGGAGTATCTGCAGGGAATATCAGAGGTGAAGTCATACAACCTGCTTGGAAAACAGGCAAAAAGATTAAACGATGCAAATGAAGCATGCGAAAAGGTCAATACAAAGATGGAAATGCTGTTTGTGCCCTATCATTTTCTGCAAAGTGTGATAACCAAAATTACAGGTGCTGTGATCGTAGCAGGCAGCGCATATTTTTATATCAATGGAACCATGAGCGCGGTCTATGCGATCGGTATGACAACCTCGGTATTTATGCTTTATTCCAGCCTGGAATGCGCAGGAAATTATTCATCCCTTTTACATGTGGTAAGTGTATGTGTAGATAAAGCAAATGCAATACTGGAGCTGGACACCATGGATATTGACGGCAAAGAGATTCAGCCGGAAAATTACGACATCAGACTATCTAATGTTTCGTTTTCCTATGACAAACGGAAGATCATTGACGATATATCGCTCTCTGTCCCACAGAAAACAACGACAGCAATCGTTGGACCATCTGGTGGAGGAAAATCAACACTTTGCAATCTGATCGCCAGGTTCTGGGATGTGGATTCCGGGGAAGTGACGCTTGGAGGCGTGAATGTAAAGGACTACAGCATGAACAGTCTGATGAGTAATTTTTCATTTGTATTTCAGTCTGTGTATTTGTTTGCAGATACCATTGAAAATAATATAAAATTCGGATGTCAGGATGCAAGCCATGAGGAAGTGGTGGAAGCGGCGAAGAAAGCATGCTGTCATGATTTCATCAGCAAACTTCCTGATGGATATGATACAGTGATTGGAGAGGGAGGAGCTACACTTTCCGGTGGCGAGAAGCAGCGTATTTCCATAGCCAGAGCGATCATGAAGGATGCGCCAATCGTTATATTAGATGAGGCAACGGCCAATGTTGATCCGGAGAATGAAAAGGAGCTGATGGATGCAGTAGATGCACTTACAAGGGAAAAAACGATTATTATGATTGCCCACAGATTAAAAACGGTCAGACATGCAGACCAGATTGTGGTTGTTGACAAAGGAAAAATTGTGCAGCAGGGAACACATGAGCAGCTAATGAAGCAGGAAGGTATCTATAAGAGATTTGTGGATGCAAGGCAGCAGGCGGTAAGCTGGAAACTGGCGCGCTGAGAAATAATACACAGTTGGGGAATATCCAAAAGCACTGAAAACCGTTGGATTATTGGTTTTACAGTGCTTTTTCAGCACAAACTAATTATCCACTTACGTCTTTTAAAGACAATTAACGATACAGCAAGCCTGAATAATTCCTCCGTGGTAAGCAATGTATACACACCAACAATTCCCCACTTGAATACATATGCTGCAAGCAGACACAGTGGAATTCCGATACACCATGTGCCAACAATATCAATGATCATAATGATTTTGGTGTTACCGCCACTTCTTATAATGCCTCCGCCAAGTATCATATTTTCCACTTTGACCGGAGCATACAAGGCAAATACGATAAGCAGTGTCTTTCCAAGATCTTTTACGCTGTCATCAACACGATATAATTCGGTATATACTCCGGCCAAAAGAATGAGTAAAGCCGATACCGTTACCGCACCAATCACCACTGAAAAATCAGTGAAAAATTACCGCATAATCCAACTGCTGATATATTTGTCTCCCCTAACTGTCCAATCATGATCTGGTCAACAATTGAAAATGATGCCTGTAGCATACTTTGCAATGTGACAGGAATTGCTATTTTACACAATGATTTCATAAACTTTGACATTATAATTTCCTCGTACTTTCCCTTTGTATTAAATCAACCGGTAACACGATTTCTGTCTTATATTCTGCTCCATCGCGCATTGCCTCCAAACATTCAATTGCCGCTTTCGCCCTTAAGTTTGCTTCCTGATGAATCGTTGTGAGGGAAGGATTACTTTCCCTGCTTGCCATGTTATCATCAAAGCCGATGATCTGGATATCCTCTGGAATCTGAATGTTCTTTCCCTGTAAAAAGCTCATAAACTCAAGTGCATAAAAATCGGACACTGCAAAAACAGCGGTAACATTGCTTTTTAACAATTGCATATAGTTATCCTCATAAAAGCGCATTCTTTCTTTTTCTGCGATATTATGATTATATGGTACATTATAAATGTGGAATTTACAAAGGTTAAGCGCATAACCTGTTACAAAATTTGCATTCGATTTTTGTGAATTTTTACTATTATATTACACATTTTCAGCAATCTGAATACACATGAAAGAGTACTTATGGACATAAAAATGACAGGGAATTTTTTTACCGTGAAGTAAAGATTCAATTATGGGTTAATCATTAAGGGCATTCTTATCTTAATATACAAGACAAAAAGTAAAATATAATTGACATTATGGAAAAGAAATGTTACTTTATAAATGGAGGTGAACATAAAGTGGCAAAAAATATTGCGATAAAAGTGGCAAGGGCTGAAAAAGATATGACGCAAAAGGTCTTAGCAGAAGCTGCTGGTGTTTCAAGGCAAACTATAAATGCTATCGAAAAGGGAGAATATAATCCCACAATAAAACTGTGTTGTAAAATTTGTCGCGTATTAGATAAACGTTTAGATGATTTATTCTGGGAGGATGAAGAGGATGAAAATTAGGAAGATGAAAAGTAATTTAGATGAACGTCAGGAACTAAAACTTCTTAAAATCGAACATAATGGATGTTGGATTGCTTTTTGGGGATTGCTGATTGTAATGGCAATACAAATGATAGTGGGGAATGACAGTATTAAGAATCTTGCCGGAGAAGGGGCTGTACTTATGAGTCTTGCCTTTTATCTTTTGGTTGCATGTATCCGAAATGGAATCTGGGACAGGAGATTGAAACCGAATTTCAAGACGAATGTCATAGTCAGTAGTATTGCGGCAGTGTTGACAGGAATTATATGGTTTAGTGTTTCCTATCGGAATTACCATAAACTTATTGGTTCAATTGCAAGGTTCTTCCGCAATTGTCCGTCTTATTCTTTTAGCAATATAAGCTTAGCGGTCAATAACTCCTTGCCACAACGGCCATACATGGTACGTTTTATCATTTTCAATTTACTGTTTGTACCCTCGACAAAACCATTCGATAGAGGGCTGGCTACAGCATTTTCTACGGCAGATAAATCTTTTTCCAGTCCGGATGCAAAACGGGAAAGTTCTTTCAAATCGCTGTTTTTGTATTTTTCAATAAAAAGATATAAGTACGGCATGTTTTTCTTTTGAAATATCTCCCGAAATTCCTGAATGCAGGACTTCAGCATCCTAAGCTGCGGATAAGTATCCATCAGATATGATTTATGACAATCCGTTATCTCGTGGTTCATCCATAAGAAACGGAAGATGCTGTTTCTTGATATGTGGTCATATTTCTGAAGTTTTTTCTTCTTCTGAATAGCGTCCGTTGAAGAACTCCTGTAGACCGCTATATCAATATGAAAACGCTCTATAATCTTATTCATGTAATCATAAGCTGCTGTCTGGCCGCCTTTGTAACCTTTTTGAATGAGACTTCGGAAAACATCTTTTCTGCTCACTCCAGAAGATAACTCTTTGATGATATAATCATAAAATTGATCCATTCCGCTGTAAAAGTTTTTGCGGCATAAAGAATCATAGTCTCCTTCAAGATATTTTGTTACTGTATTTCTGCTACAATGAAGTATTTTAGCTATCGCGCGTTTGCTGTATCCGGCTTCTGAGTATTCATGGATCGCATGATACAACTGTACACTTTTTACGTTGTAATTCAGAAGTTTATCCACATCACAATGAATTTTTTTTACAAAGCTCCCCGGCAACTGTAGCAGTTTCACTTGTTCCATAATCTACAGGAATCCGGACATCTACAGGAATCACAGAATTTACTGTGCTCTTAACAGCTTCCAGAAGATTTTGATGAAGATGGAATCGATCTGCTATCTGCATGGCATCCGGCAGTATTTCCTGGATAGCAGACGAATACGCACTTGCCCTGTCCCGTGTGACGGTTTTAACGTGTTTATTATTTTTAAGCCACTCCTTAAGTGTCATTCCATCACGTCCATCAAGAATTGCAACCGGTCTATGGGTAGCTTCATCGACAATGATTGTTCCATAAGTATGACGCTTTTTAAATGCAAAATCATCAACACCAATGGCACTTCCACATTTTGCGACTGGGTGTAGGCGATAACGTTTGGTTAAAAGACGAATCACGCTGTCTCCGCTGATTTGAAGTTTCATTGCACGACAGATACGAGCACATCCTTCACAACTGGTTTCCATGGCCAGCATACAAACAAAGTCTGCACATCGTTCTGTCATACGTCCATAATAGCTGAGAAATCCGTCAAAATCTTCAACAAATGTAACTTTTGAACATGATCTATTATTACAAACATACTCGTGAGCTGTTATATGAAGTCGTGCAGTTTTTCCCAGTATCGGTAGATCCTGAACTTTGCGTAAATATGTCCCATGATAAGTTTCGGTTTCCTGACCACACTCTGGACATTTGCAAGAATGTGTCTTAGATTGCATTTTAATATGAATAGAACTGTCATCATAGTCAACAGAAGTAATTGACAACAACTCACTTGGGAAAAACATATTCAACTTCAATGAATCATTCATTATCATTTACCGCCTTTAATTGATACCAATATTTTATCACAGAAATAAACCCATTGGAAGCAAAAGACGGACAATTGCGGAAGAACCAATTGCAACCGGAATTATTATGTTTGTGCAGGTGGAAATCTTATGTTTATTAGCATTAATGATATCTTCTAAAATATATAAAAGAAGAGTACAGAAACTTGAGGAAGATGAGTGATATATGAAGTAGAAGATATTAATGATATCTGGAAATGATTTATGGAAAGGGGGCGAAAAATGACAGAAAACAGTTACAAGACGCCCTGTGGCTGCATCCATTATTTTGTAAATATAATAGATAAACAGAGAATTACGTTAGTGTTCTTACCGGGTCTTACGGCAGACCATAGGCTTTTTGAGAAGCAGACAGAATATTTTGAGAATAAACAGAATGTGTTTGTATGGGATGCACCATCACATGCATTATCCAGACCATTTACGAATAATTACAGCCTGTCTGATATGGCAGAATGGCTTTATGAAATTTTAGCAAAAGAAGAAATTTATAATCCAATCATTATCGGTCAGTCTATGGGTGGATATCTGGCCCAAATGTATATGGAATTATATCCGGATAAGATAACGGGGTTTATCTCCATTGATTCTGCACCGCTTCAAAAGTCTTATATGACTGCAATGGAAATATGGCTTCTTGAAAGAGTAGAGCCATTATACAGAATATATCCATGGAAAGCTCTTCTTAGGGCTGGTTCAAGAGGGTGCTCTGAGACGGACTATGGTCAGAATCTTATGCGAAAGATGATGATGGCCTATGACTCAGAGCATAAAGAATATGCAAGGCTCGCTGGCTTCGGGTACAGAATGCCTGCTGAGGCAATTAAAGCAGATTTGCCATATCATATCAGTTGTCCGGCATTACTTATCTGTGGAGAAAAGGATAAAGCGGGGTCTGCAAAAAGTTATAATAAGAAATGGCATCAGAGGGAAGGTTTATCGCTTAAATGGATAAAGAATGCCGGTCATAATTCCAATACTGACCAGCCGGATGAAGTAAACAGACTGATAGAAAAATTTATCAGCGAGGTAGAGAGGAGAGAAATTGAAAAAAATTAGCACTCACCTCTTGACAGTGCTAACAACATGTGTTATATTACATGCAGAACAAAGAAAACAACATATTTCTCCCGTGGGAGAGATATTTCTCATATAAGAGGAGGGTTAGCCTATGAATATCAGTAAATTTACACAGAAATCCGTACAGGCTGTCCAGGATCTGGAGAAGGTTGCTTATCAGTTTGGCAACCAGGAGATTGAAGAGGAGCATCTTTTATATGCTCTGCTGGAACAGGAAGACAGCCTGATTCTTAAACTGATTGAGAAGATGGAGATAGATAAGGACTATTTCAGAAATTCTCTGAATCAGGCACTGGATGCTAAGGTTAAGGTATCCGGTGGTGAGCTCCGTTTCGGACAGTATCTGAACAAGGCTCTGGTCAGTGCAGAGGATGAAGCCAAGGCAATGGGTGATGAATATGTCTCTGTAGAGCATCTCTTCCTTGCTTTATTAAGATATCCAAGTCCAAGCATGAAGAAACTGTTTCAGGAATTTGGCATTACTAAGGAGCGTTTCCTGCAGGCACTTTCTACAGTACGAGGCAATCAGCGTGTAGTCAGTGACAATCCAGAAGCTACTTATGATACTTTGAATAAATATGGCGAGGATTTAGTCGAAAAGGCACGTAACCAGAAGCTGGATCCTGTGATCGGACGTGATGAAGAAATCCGTAATATCATCAGAATCCTTTCACGTAAGACCAAGAACAATCCTGTGCTTATCGGTGAGCCTGGTGTAGGAAAAACAGCAGCAATCGAGGGTCTTGCACAGCGAATCGTGGCAGAGGATGTGCCGGAAGGTCTGAAGGATAAGAAGATTTTTGCCCTGGACATGGGTGCTCTGGTAGCAGGTGCCAAATACAGAGGTGAGTTTGAGGAACGTCTGAAAGCAGTCCTTGAAGAAGTAAAGAAGAGTGAAGGAAACATCATTCTTTTCATTGATGAGTTACATCTGATCGTTGGTGCAGGTAAGACTGACGGAGCCATGGATGCCAGTAATATGCTGAAACCTATGCTTGCCAGAGGTGAGCTTCACTGTATCGGTGCTACAACTCTGGATGAGTATCGTCAGTATATTGAGAAAGATGCAGCTCTGGAACGTCGTTTCCAGCCTGTTATGGTAGATGAACCCACAGTGGAGGATACCATTTCCATCCTTCGTGGTCTGAAGGAGAGATATGAGGTCTTCCATGGTGTTAAGATCACAGACAGTGCGCTGGTTGCAGCAGCTACACTTTCACATAGATATATCACAGACCGTTTTCTTCCTGATAAGGCCATTGACCTGGTGGATGAGGCCTGTGCCCTGATCAAGACAGAGCTGGATTCTATGCCTTCAGAGCTGGATGAACAGCGCCGTAAGATCATGCAGCTGGAGATTGAGGAATCTGCACTGAAGAAAGAGACAGATAACCTGAGTAAGGAACGTCTGGAAGCACTTCAGAAGGAACTGGCAGAGCTTCGAGATACCTTTAATACACAGAAAGCACAGTGGGACAATGAGAAGCATTCTGTAGAGAAATTACAGAAGCTTCGTGAGCAGATTGAGGATGTGAATAAGCAGATCCAGAAAGCAAAACAGAACTATGATCTGGAGAAGGCTGCACAGTTACAGTACGGCGAACTTCCGAAATTACAGCAGCAGCTGGAAATCGAAGAGAAGAGTGTCAAAGAAAGTGACAGAAGTCTGGTTCATGAGGCAGTTACTGATGATGAGATCGCAAGGATCATTTCCAGATGGACCGGTATTCCTGTAACAAGACTGACAGAAGGCGAGAGAGCCAAACTCCTCACTCTGGAAGATCAGCTTCACAAGAGAGTTGTAGGCCAGGATGAAGGTGTGAAGAGGGTTACAGATGCAATCCTTCGTTCCAAAGCCGGCATCAAGGATCCGACCAAACCTATCGGTTCCTTCCTGTTTCTTGGTCCTACAGGTGTAGGTAAGACAGAGCTTGCCAAAACTCTGGCAGAGAATCTGTTTGATGATGAACAGAATATGGTCAGAATTGATATGAGTGAATACATGGAGAAGTATTCTGTATCCAGACTGATCGGAGCGCCTCCGGGATATGTAGGATATGAGGAGGGCGGCCAGCTTACTGAGGCAGTCCGCCGTAAACCATACAGTGTTGTACTTTTCGATGAGATTGAGAAGGCACATCCGGATGTGTTTAACGTACTGCTGCAGGTACTGGATGATGGCCGTATCACAGATTCTCAGGGACGTACAGTTGACTTTAAGAATACAATTCTTATCATGACTTCCAACATCGGTTCTCCGTATCTGCTGGATGGTATTGATGAGAATGGTGAGATCAAACCTGAGGCTCAGAGTCAGGTTATGGATGACCTGAGAGGCCATTTCCGTCCGGAATTCCTGAACCGTCTGGATGAAATAATTATGTTCAAGCCCTTGACAAAATCCAATATTGGTAAGATAGTAGACTTGATGGTCGGCGAGCTTGACAAACGTCTTGCAGACCAGGAGCTTTCCCTGGAACTGACAGATGCAGCCAAGGATCAGGTTATCGAGAATGGCTATGACCCGGTATATGGTGCACGTCCGTTGAAGCGCTATCTGCAGAAATATGTAGAGACTCTTGCGGCGAGAAAGATTTTGTCCGGAGATGTTCACGCAGGTGATACTCTGGTGCTGGATGTTCAGAATGGGGAATTCATTGTTACGGTAAAGGACGGAAACTAAATGATACCCAAAGATCCAATGATTCTGCTGAGTTATGTGAATACTCAGCTCAGGGATTACTATGATTCCCTGGAAGCACTCTGCACATGCAGAGGATTGAAGAAAGACGAACTGGTGGCGAAGATGCATTCCATCGATTATGAGTATGATGAGGCAACCAATCAGTTCATATAAGAAATATGTGAAATGCTCTCTGACAGCGGGAATTGCTGTCGGGGAGCATTTTTCGTATTGCATATAAGAAAGATCCCTGCTTTAATTGCCCAAAAGTGATAAACTGCGGAGCAGTTATTGGGTCATGTGTTTCAAAATCAGTACAATTTTAAAAAATAGATAAGGCAGTACAAAAAAATGTCAGTAATAAAGATTAAATCGTTAAAATATAAACGAAAATAATCAGGGAATATGTAAAAAATGTATAAAAAAACAGGAAATAAAGTATAAATATTCACTATCCACACAATTGATTTTTGTATGCTGTATGATATAATTGCATCTGTAAAAAACAAGCGCATATTAAATAGGAAGAAACACGTATATGAAAAAAATCTCCTGAATGATAATCGCGCTGTACGAAAATACAATATGGAGGTGGCAGTTTTGAAAAAGTTGGTGACCGTACTGGGTGCTTTTTTTGCAGTTCTTCTGGCTTGCCCGTTGAGTGTATTTGCGGCAGAAGGCAGTAAAGCACCATCTACAGTACCTGTATGGCTTTGCATTCCCTTTGCAGGGCTTTTGTTATGTATTGCAGTGATGCCTCTGGTAAAAGCGGAGTGGTGGGAGTCTCATCAGCCACTGGTTGTTGCCTTATGGATCATTCTGATGGTGGTTCCATTTGCTTTCGTTTATGGAGCCGGAAAGACTGCAGAGACAGTTCTGGACTGTATTGTGAATGATTATCTTACATTCATCATTCTGTTATTCGGCCTGTTCTGCGTATCTGGTAATATTACCATGGAGGGTGATTTCGCAGGTTCCCCCCGTGTTAATGTAGGTCTGCTTGCACTGGGAACTCTTCTGTCAAGCTGTATCGGTACCACCGGTGCCAGTATGCTGATGGTACGTCCGGTAATTAAAATGAATTCATGGAGAAAGAGAAAAGGACATATTATGATCTTCTTTATCTTCATGGTTTCCAATATGGGTGGATGTCTTACACCAATCGGAGATCCGCCGCTGTTAATGGGATTTATGCGAGGCGTTCCTTTCTTCTGGAGCCTGCATCTGTTCCCTGTACTGATCTTTAATATGGTCATTCTGCTGTTTGTATTTTATCAGATTGATAAACGTTCCTACAGAAAAGATATTGCAAATGGCCGTAAACCGGATATCCGTAAACCGGGTACTCAGTTTCGTCTGGATGGACTGCACAATATCATCTTCCTTGTGATGATCGTTGGCGCGGTAATCTTAAGCGGTGTACTTCCGGGAATGTCCGCATTTCAGGATGCCGCAGGCAATGTAAGAGGCATTCATCTTTTTGGAGAAGTAACCCTGACATTCCCGGCACTGATCGAAATTGTGATCATTCTGCTTGCAGCCTTTCTTTCCTTTAAGACAACAGATAAGCAGATCCGTATCAGAAACCATTTTACCTGGGGTGCGATCCAGGAGGTTGCGGTTTTATTCATCGGTATTTTTATCACCATGCAGCCTGCATTGATGCTTCTGAAAGCGGTAGGACCGAATCTGGGAGTTACTGAACCGGCAGAGATGTTCTGGGCAACCGGTGCGCTTTCCAGTTTCCTGGATAATACACCGACGTATCTGGTATTCCTTACAACAGCAGGAACGCTGGCATTTACCAATGGAATTACAACCACACTGGGAACTGTACCTACCAAGATTCTGTCTGCGATTTCCTGTGGTGCGGTATTCATGGGTGCCAACACTTATATCGGAAATGCCCCAAACTTTATGGTAAAGGCAATCTCTGATGAGAATGGTGTGAAGATGCCGTCATTCTTCGGATATATGCTGTGGTCTGTGGCATTTCTGATTCCGGTGTTTATTATCGATATGTTTGTATTCTTTTTATAAGGAGGGAGGATCATTATGCAGGATAATCAGGAAAAATGTAAAGAACTTGCAATACGCATTTATAACCTGGACGAAGAAGTTTATAAATGTGTGGGTTCCTCTCTGGGACGTACATTTACAGGACAAAAAGAAACAACTCTCCGTCATCTGGCAGCACTGATGTATACCAAGCCGGACGGACATCTGCTCAGAAGTGAACTGGCGCTGATCAGTAACATGGCCCGTACCATCAGGGATAAGAGCGAGAGAAGACGTCTTATGATAGAGTATGACAGTATTCTGAAAGAGATTGAAAGTCTTCCGGATACATTTGGACAGACAGATATTGTAGATAAAGAACGTATCAGTCTGAATAATCTGATTGCAAGACGCCAGAATGAGATTTCGGAGAACGACCATCTGATCATTTGTATCAGCCGTACACAGGGAAGCGGCGGTAATGATATCGGCTTTGAACTGGCAGATCAGCTTCAGATCAACTATTATGATGCAGAGATTTTTGATCAGGTTATGAAGCGTCTGCAGGCAGATAAAAATGCAGTGGGTGATGCCGGCAGTTTTGAGGGATTTGATAAATACAGAAAGAAAAAACATACAGATCTGAAAACCTGGTTCAGGGAATTTAACCGTTATCACGGACTTCCGAAGCAGGATGCCGTATTTTTCAATATGAGTGATCTGATCTGTGAACTGGCAAAGAGTGAAGACTGTGTGATCATGGGACGCTGCGCAGACACGATTCTTAAGAATAATCACATTCCGCATATCAGCCTGTTTATCAGTGCTCCTTTTCAGGTTCGTATACAGCATGTTATGGATATCCGTAATATGAATCTGAAGCAGGCAGTACGTTTTCTGAAGCAGATGGATAAGCAGCATAAGAAATATTATGAATTTTATACCGGTGAGAAATGGGGAAAACCGGAGAATTATGATTTGTGCATCAACAGTGCCAACTATGGACTGAAGGATACAATTGAGCTGATCCGGAGAATGCTGGATCAGAAAGTTCACTGATCAGAGGGAGATTTATCTGTCTGATTTAACCGAATCAAGTAAATAGCGGAGCGGATTGCGAATATCCGCCTGACAAAGAAAATAAGCTCTGTGGATAAAAGAAAAATCCACGGAGCTTATTTTTTTGCCAAGTCCAGGCAGATATTTGTAAGCAGCAAAGCAATCTGGGAATGCCTGGCGCTTGCTGTAAACGACTTTGATTTTAACGCCAGTTGAATGTACTCATACCATAAACATAGATAAAGGCAATCATAATCGGAAGTACAAACCGGAAGAGTGGTTTCATCCACTTCTGTACCTTTAAGCCCTTACCTGTATTGGCCTCTCTGATAAAGTTATCCCATCCCCAGCCGAACTTATTACAGCAGAAGAGTGCAAGGATGAGAGAGCCAAGGGGTAAAATATTGTTGGAAACAATAAAATCCCAGAAATCAAGCCAGGTAGTTCCTTCGGCAAATGGCTGGAAGTGGAAAACGCTGAAACCAAGGGCTGTGGTAAGTGCCAGAAGAAAGACACCTGTGCCGCAGACCACGCTGCCTTTTGGACGAGACCAGCCGGTAAGCTCACGTATCATTGCCAGGATGTTTTCGCACACTCCCAGAACTGTTGACATAGCTGCAAATACCATGAACAGGAAGAATAAGGAACCCCAGATGCGACCTCCGGACATGTTGTTAAAAACTGCTGCCATTGTATCAAACAGAAGGCTCGGACCTGCATTTACTTCCAGATTAAAGGTAAAGCATGCAGGGAAAATAATAACTCCTGCCAGAAAAGCAACCAGTGTGTCCAGTGTGATCACATGAATAGCTTCCCCCATTAGAGAATGCTCTTTGCCAATATAGCTGCCAAAGATAGCCATGCCACCCATACCTGTAGATAAAGTAAAGAATGCCTGGTTCATTGCCCCTACGATCACCGAACCATCAATCTTTGAGAAATCCGGTTTCAGATAAAAGGTCATTCCCTCACCTGCGCCTTTCAGAAAAAGACTATGCACAGCGAGAGCAAGCATTAGCACCAGCAGTGCAGACATCATATATTTTGTCACACGCTCCAGTCCTCCCTGAAGATTGAAGGAAAGGATGAAAAATGCAATGACTACAGTGACCAGTAAGAAGAATACATTCACAGAGGGAGAGGAGATCATGGCTGAAAATCCCAGTGAACCATTTTTACCTCTGAGAAACTGTACAAAATAATAAATGATCCAGCCGCAGACAACAGTGTAAAATGCCATCAGGGCAATGTTGCCAAGCAGACAGAACCAGCCGAAAATCCCCCATTTCTGTTCTGGCTTTTCCAGCTTACGGTACATGAAAAGGGGACTTGTCTGAGCCGCTCTTCCGATGGAAAATTCCAACACAAGAGCCGGGATTCCCAGGATGACCAGACACAGAAGATAAATCAGCATAAAGCTGCCGCCGCCATTTTGCCCGCACATCCACGGGAATTTCCATACATTTCCGCAGCCAATGGCGCAGCCGGCGGAAAGCATAATGAAGCCAAGCCGGCTTCCAAGCTGTTCACGTTTCATAAGATAACGCTCCCTTCAGAAGTTCATATAAGGGATATTATAAGATAAAAAACAATATTTGTAAAATTGATTGTTTTGTTGTATATTATTGAAAATATCGTTTATAAAAAATAACGATTCAATGTTTCAATGGAAAAATACTGGAAAGTTATGGGAAGGAATGAACTATGGATACAAATGTGTTAAAAACTTTTATTGCAGTATGTGAATATTCCGGATTTTCGGCTGCTGCAAAGGAACTGGGATATACGCAGTCTACAGTTTCTTCACAGATTAAACAATTGGAAAAGGAACTTGATGTCAGGCTGTTTGACCGTTATTATCATAAAATCAATCTTACGGAAAAGGGAGTTTTAGTTTTGCAGCAGGCTCGAAATATTCTGAAGGCACAGGCAAAAATGCTCGATTCGCTGAATTCGGCTGAAAGCATTGAAGGCGAGATCCGGTTGTCTATGTCCAGTTCTGTCTGCAGCAGATATTTTAAAAATGATTTTCTGCGTTTTCATCATCAGTATCCGGAAATAAAAGTGGAGATAACAGAAAACGGTACAGAGCAGATGTTTGATAAATTGCGGAAGAACGAAACAGATCTGGTTTTTACTCTGGACAGGCATATTTATGATTCGGATTTTATTATTTGTGCGGAACAGGAAGAACAGGTACATTTTATTGCAGCGGCTGATAATCCTGTTGCAGGCTGTTCATGGAAATTAAGTGAAATTTCTCAGAATGAGTTTGTGTTAACAGAACAAGCCATGAGCTACAGAAAAATACTGAATGAAACCCTTGCGTCCCAATCACTGGAAATTCGTCCGGTTCTTGAAATCGGAAATCCGCTTCAGATATGTGAACTGGTAAAAAACAGCAGCCTGCTTTCCTTTCTTCCGGATTTTATTTCGGAGAAATATGTGAAAGACGGACAGATTAAAAGACTGGATGTTGCCGGCTGCCCGGTAACTGTATGGACACAGTTGCTGCTCCACAAAAATAAATGGCGGTCTCCGGCAATTAATGTGTTTGTAGAATTTTATAAAGAAGTCATGCAGAGATAGAACTTGAAGAATACTGGAAATTTTATTCGACCTGAGATGAAAAAATTAGCCGGGCAAAATAAAATTGAATATTTACAAATTGGAAATATCAAAGCTAAATCTAAAATAATTATAAACTGCACAAAAAACACTTGCATTTTTTGTCTAAAAGTATATTATATATGATTAGTCAGGCTAATTAAAGAATAATATCAGACCTGAAAGAGGACAGAGGCCGGAAAGGAGTGAAGCTATGTGGTGCCCGGAAGAGGAGAAGAATGAGAAAGAGAAACGAGAAGAGAAAAGCATGCCTGCGCTTTTTATGGAGATCAACCGCCAATATGGTATGAGATGTATGCAGCGTATACGGGAAATCGGTATCCAGCAGGGACAGATGCCGATTATTATGATCGTATACAGACATAACGGCTGCAGCCAGAAGGAGATTGCAGAGTGGATGTGTGTAACACCGCCCACTGTTAATGTAAGTATCCAGCGTCTGGAGAAAGCAGACATTGTCTGCAGGAGACGTGATGATAAAGACCAACGCATTATGCGTGTATATCTGACAGAAAACGGAAAAAAAATCGTGGAGGAGATTCAGCAGGAAAGCAAAGCTGTGGAAAAAGTGATGTTCAGCAATTTCAGCGAAGCAGAGCTATGTCTTTTACGAAGGTTTTTTGGGCAGATTCTGGATAATATGTCGGAGATACCTGTCAACAGGTAGAAACTGAAAAATACATGGTGGAGCAGATTGAGAAAACTGTATCAGCATGTTCAGATAAAAATAATATTGTCTGTGAAAGAACTGACACGTGAGTTTAAACAGACATACATATTAAAAATAGGAAAAGAGGGAATCAAGCAATGATTAAACTGATGAAGTATCTGAAGAAATCAGCGGGATACATTGTCCTGATCATAGCACTTCTGTTTCTGCAGGCGTACTGTGATCTTTCCCTGCCGGATTATACCTCCAAGATCATTAATGTAGGTATCCAGCAGAAAGGTATTGAAGACAGTGTGCCGGATAAGCTTCGGGATTCAACCTTGCAGAATCTTCAGATTTTTATGGATGAGGATCAAAAAAAGGAAGTTTCACAGAATTATACACAGGAAGATGATACCTGGGTATTAAACGATGATATTTCCAAAGAAACCAAAGAGAATTTAAATGAGGATTTCTCCAAGGCAATGATGATGGTATCTGCCTTTTCCGAAGACAGTGAACAGGGGCGGGCAATGGTTGCACAGATGGGCCTTCCGGAGGGAACAGACCCACTGACAGCGCTGGCGCAGATGCCGGAAGAAGCAGTACAGCAGATTATGAGTCAGATGGATGAGAAGCTGAAAGATATGCCGGAGTCTATTGTGACACAGGCTGGTGTTTCCTTTGTTGCTTCAGAATATGAAGCACTGGGGAAAGATGTGGATGCCATTCAGATGCATTACATCCTGATGTCAGGTATCAGAATGCTTGCCATGGCACTGGTGATCATGCTGGCAGCAATCAGCGTCACATTTATTTCGGCCAGAGTGGCAGGCAGACTTGGTCATGACCTGAGAAACAGTATTTACCGTAAGGTTATGAGCTTCTCCAGCAGAGAATATCATAAATTCTCCACAGCATCCCTGATTACCCGAAGCACCAATGATGTGCAGCAGGTACAGCAGGTTATGGCAATGATGTTCCGTATTGTTCTGTACGCGCCGATCCTTGGTATTGGTGGCGTGATCAAGGTATTGAATACAGATTCTTCTATGACATGGATCCTTGGGGTGGCAGTTGCACTGATCCTGGTTGTGATCTTTGTGCTGTTCCAGGTGGCAATGCCCAAATTCACTATCCTGCAGACCCTGATCGACAGACTGAATCTGGTATCCCGTGAGATCCTTACAGGTATTCCTGTTATCCGTGCATTCAGCCGTGAGAAACATGAAGAAGAGCGCTTCGAGAAGGCAAACCTGGATTTGACAAAAACAAACCTGTTTGTCAACAGATGTATGACTTTTATGATGCCCCTTATGATGCTGATCATGAACGGAGTATCTGTACTCATTATTTACAGTGGTGCCCATGCAGTAGACAACGGAACCATGCAGGTTGGTAATGTTATGGCATTTATCCAGTATGCAATGCAGATCATTATGTCCTTCCTGATGATCACTGCAATGTCCATTATGCTTCCGAGAGCAAATGTTGCAGCACTTCGTATTGATGAGGTTCTGAAAACAGAGGTTTCCATTCAGGATCCGGAAACTCCGGTACATCCGTCAGAAAGTGTGAAAGGTGAGATTGAATTTGATCATGTATCCTTCGCTTACCCGGAAGCAGGTGAGAATGTACTGACAGACATTTCCTTTAAAGCAAAGAAAGGTCAGACGATCGCAGTGATCGGAAGTACTGGAAGCGGTAAGAGTACCCTGATCAACCTGATCCCAAGATACTATGATGTGACAAAGGGTTCTGTTAAAGTAGATGGTGTGGATGTCCGCGACATGACTCAGAAAGAACTTCGTGATAAGCTGGGATATGTGCCGCAGAAGGGTGTACTTTTCTCGGGTACTATTGATTCCAATATCCGCTATGGTAAGCCGGAGATCACTGATGCACAGGTAAAAGAAGCAGCAGAGGTTGCACAGGCTACAGAATTTATTGATACCAAACCGAAGAAATATGAATCCCCTGTATCACAGGGAGGTACCAATGTTTCGGGCGGACAGAAACAGCGTCTGTCCATTGCCAGAGCCATTGCAAAGGAACCGGAAATCTTTATCTTTGATGACAGCTTCTCTGCCCTTGACTTTAAGACTGACAGCCAGTTGAGAAAGGCATTGAAGGAGTACACCAAGGACGCAACTACCGTAATCGTTGCCCAGAGGATCAGTACCATCCTTGGTGCGGATCAGATCATTGTACTGGACGATGGACATATGGCAGGCATTGGAACTCATAAGGAACTGATGGCAAATTGTGAGGTATATCAGCAGATTGCAAGATCTCAGTTATCAGAGGAGGAACTGGCATGAGCGAACAGAGAAGAAGAGGTCCTATGGGAGGACATGGACGTATGATGTCCGGCGAAAAGGCGAAAGACTTCAAGGGCTCCATGGCTAAGCTTTTCCGCTATATGGGACGATATAAATTCCGCTTTATACTGATGTTTATTTTTGCAGTAGCGGGAACTGTGTTTAGTATTGTAGGGCCTAAGATTTTAGGTAAGGCGACCACAGAGCTGTTTAACGGCCTGGTTGCCAAGGTAAACGGAACCGGTGAAATTGACTTCGGAAAGATCGGGATGATCCTGTTATGGACACTTGGATTATATGTGTTAAGTGCATGCTTTTCCTTTGTACAGGGATTCGTAATGTCAGGGATTTCCAATGATGTTACCTATAATCTGAGAAAAGATATTTCAAAGAAAATCAACAGACTGCCTCTGAATTATTATGAGAGCAGAACAAACGGAGAGATCCTCTCCCGTATCACCAATGATGTGGACACTCTGCAGATGAGTCTGAACCAGAGTCTGACGCAGCTGATCACATCAGTGACAACTCTGATCGGTGTATTTATTATGATGCTTTCCATTAACGTGTGGATGACTTTGGCAGCACTTCTGATCCTGCCGGTTTCCATGTTCATCATCCAGACTGTCATGAAGCATTCCCAGAAATACTTCCAGGATCAGCAGAGCTATCTGGGTAAAGTAAACGGTCAGATCGAAGAGAACTTCGGCGGTCATAATGTGGTCCGGGTTTTCAACAAAGAGAATGATGTAGTAGAAGAATTTGAAAAAGACAATCAGAAGCTTTATGAATCTGCATGGAAATCTCAGTTCTTCTCAGGAATGATGATGCCCATCATGCAGTTTGTAGGTAACCTTGGATATGTAATGGTAGCTCTCTTAGGCGGCGTGTTTGTAATTAAAAAAAGTATTGAGGTGGGTGATATCCAGTCCTTCTTCCAGTACATCCGTAACTTTACACAGCCAATCCAGCAGATCGCACAGATTACAAACCTGTTACAGTCTTCAGCAGCAGCTTCCGAACGAGTATTTGAATTCCTGGAGGAGCCGGAAGAGAGTCAGAATGAGAAGAACCCTGTAGATATTAATACTCTTACAGGAGATGTACAGTTTGAACACGTAAAATTCGGTTATAATCCGGATAAGATCATTATCAATGACTTCTCAGCAGATGTGAAGGATGGCCAGAAGATTGCCATTGTAGGTCCCACAGGTGCAGGAAAGACAACTATGGTGAAACTGCTTATGAGATTTTATGATCTCAATGGCGGAAGTATTAAGGTAGATGGTTATGACATCAAAGACTTTAACAGAAGCAGTCTGAGAGAGATGTTTGGAATGGTGCTCCAGGATACCTGGCTGTTCTCAGGAACCATTATGGAAAATATCCGTTACGGACGTCTGGATGCAACAGATGAAGAGGTGATCGCAGCAGCAAAGGCAGCTCATGTGCACAACTTTATCATGCAGCAGCCGGGCGGCTATGACATGGTTCTGGATGAAGAAACCAGTAATATTTCCCAGGGACAGAAACAGCTTCTCACTATTGCCAGGGCAATTCTTGCCAATAATAAGATCCTGATCCTGGATGAGGCAACCTCCTCTGTAGATACCAGAACCGAAGTGCGTATCCAGAAAGCCATGGACAATCTGATGAAGGGCAGAACCAGCTTTGTGATCGCACACAGACTTTCTACCATCAAGGATGCAGATCTGATCCTGGTTATGAAAGACGGTGACATTATCGAGCAGGGAAATCATGAAGAACTTCTGGCCAAGAAAGGCTTTTATGCTGATCTGTATAACAGCCAGTTTGAGAATAAGGCAACTGCTTAAAATATAAAGTTACAATCCCTCAGGGGTATTTGTGAAAGAGAATATGTCTGGCTTCAGGCTAATGCAGATATTTCCTTCGCCAGGAAGATATAGGATCACACAGATACCGGCTGAGGGATTTTTGCCGGATTTACGTCTTTTCTGTAAGAGGGGAATATGTTATAATTAAAAACCAATCTACGAAAATTGATATATTTTGTTACTGTTCACTGGTAATATCCCGCGAGGTGTTTTTTGTGAGCGAAGGTCACAGAAAACCCGAGACATACCGCGCGAATTTATGCGATTAGCATAAATTAAGTTTGCGAAGCAAACGATACTCCTTGGGCATTGCACAAGGAGGTTCATATTTCCTGCATCGCGAAGCGTGTTGCTGGGAACGGAGTGAACAGTAACTATATTTTATCATCATAATAACAAGAGAAAATGATAACAATAATAAGGAGTATTGTAGCTGTGAAGTTACTGAACAGTTGCAAATATTAGAGGATATCAACAATATGACAGATAAGAAAAACGGCAGAGAATATCTGGGCTATGTGCTGGAAAAATTAAAAGAACGTATCACAGAAATCAGCCTTTCTCTGGTGGAAGGCCAGAAAGAGATTGAGGGAATGCATGAGTATTACTGGGAAAATTATACAGAGATGGATCAGTATGGTTATGAGAATTATGATAATCAGCAGGCATTGTTCCGCCAGATTTCCGCAAATGAAGAGCAGCTGATCCTGAAACAGAGATTTCGCAGAATGGCAGATTCTCCATTTTTTGGAAGAGTGGATTTCATTTACGAAGGAGAGGACGAACCGGAGATCTTTTATATTGGAATTGGAAATTTTGCAGAGAAAGCAGGGCATATTCCATTAGTATACGACTGGCGTGCTCCGGTAAGCGGTCTGTTTTATGACTATGACAAAGGACCGGCTTCTTATGAGGCTCCCATGGGTGAAATCCATGGCGAGGTTGCTTCGAAATGGCAGTATAAGATCCGCAACGGAAAAATGATCTACGAATTTGAGAGTGATGTGAAGATTGATGATGAGATCCTGAAAGCAGAGCTGGGAAGTAACGGTGAGGTACAGCTTAAGAACATTATCCGTACCATTCAAAAGGAGCAGAATGCCATTATCCGAAATACCAAAGACAGGATCATGGTGATCCAGGGTGCAGCAGGAAGCGGGAAAACTTCCGTGGCACTTCACAGGATCGCCTATCTTCTCTACCATGACAGACAGAATCTGAAGTCTTCCAATATCCTGATCCTGTCACCAAATGGAGTGTTTTCCGATTATATCTCCCACATCCTTCCCGAACTGGGAGAAGAGAATATTAAGGAAATGAGCTTTGATCTTTTTGCTTATAAGCAGCTTCGGGATACGGTTTCTGACTGCGAAGACCGCTATGATGAGATTGAACGCAGAATCCGTTTTCCGCAGAAAGCTTCTTTGGCAGAGGAAAAGCAGTCCATGGAATTTATAAATCTTATGGAACGCTATCTGGTGGAACTGGAAGACCGGCTGATGAATTTTAAAGATGTGGAATATAAGGGATTTGTAAAGAAAGAATCAGAGATTATTGAATTGTTTTATTTCAAATTCCAGGATTTTCCACTGCTCTCAAGGATGGATGCAGTTGCAGATTATTTCATTGACGAGGTGGAAACTCTGCGGGACCGTGATCTGGCAGATGATGAGAAAGACCTGATCCGTGAGAAATTCATGAAGCTGTATGTGACCGGAGATCTTTATGTGATCTACAGTCAGTTTCTGAAAGAAAATGGATACAAAGGACTTCCGCGTGTTTCTTATGAGAAAAGAAAGCTGAAATATGAGGATGTTTATCCTGTTCTTTACCTGAAATATCGTTTGCAGAGCCAGCAGGGAAGAAGCAATATCAAGCATCTGGTGGTAGATGAGATGCAGGATTACTCAAGGCTTCAGTATGAAATTCTGCAGAGGATTTTCTCCTGCAGAATGACGATCCTGGGTGACCGGGCACAGACTATGGATGATAAACAGCAGGATGTGCTGAAATTTCTGCCGAAGATTTTCGGGAGGGATATCCACAAGATCATTATGAATAAGAGTTACCGTAACACCATAGAGATTGCGTCTTATGCAAATCAGCTTGCGGGTATTGAAGATATGGAACTCTTTGAACGTCATGGTGCTCCGGTGGAGGAGAAAATATTTGCAGATATGAGCCATGCTGCGGAAGAGATTGCAGAAACTCTGAAACTCGGCGAAGAAGAATATGAAACAGCAGCGGTTGTCCTGCGTACAGAGAAAGAAGCAGAACATATGTGGCTTCTTCTGAAAGAAATTCTGGGAGAAAAAGGATTTGATATAAAAGAACGTCTGTCTTATCTGGACAGAAACAGCACAAGCTTTAAGAAAGGTCTTACAGTTACGACATTCTATCTGGCAAAAGGTCTGGAATTTGATCAGGTATTTGCAGTATTTCCGCAGAAAGACCAGAACCCGCTTGTGCGTCAGGCGAGATATATCGCTGCAACAAGAGCCCTTCATGAACTGCATATGTATGAAGTGGAAAAATAAAAAAGGAATTGTTACTGTTCACTCCGTTCACAGTAACGTAGCCAAAATTCATTCCAGATTGCCTG
>NZ_JAAIMY010000017.1 GCF_013300825.1 Blautia wexlerae | reverse complement strand
CTTAGCCATGCCTTTCTTCGTGTTTTTAATCTTTGTCATGATTATAGTTCCCCTTTCCTTAATATAACTATTTTCTTTTTGGGTAAAGATTCCTAGACATAATCTGTCTGTTATGGTTAATAATAGTGCTTTCACCAGTTTTTGTCAAGTGTAATGCCATGAATTTTACGATTTTTTTAAATTTCACACACTTCAAAAGCATTTGTTTTTCTTGATTTTTCAGGCTGAAAATCTATAATTTGTTACAAATGTGGTGAGTTTTTCGTTCTAATCACAAGATGATGTATCAACCCCTGTATAGTCAAATGGCGGAGAACCATCTGTAATTCTCTGCCATTTTCTTCATTATTGTTCTGAAAACATTATCAGACCCGGTATTATTTACCATCTGATACACCTTTCCTGGCTGTTAGTTGTCGTTCGCTTTTGTATTTTGATTATATTTTCGGACGTATTCTTATTTCCAGGTGCTTCGCATCTATGAATTTTCCTGTACAAATGGATTAATATATTATGCCACTACTGCAGCAAAAAGCCCCTGCAATACAGTCCTGATAACTGTACTGCCAGGGGCTTTATTTTTATTCAGAAGCAATTACTTCTATAAATATAGCGTATTATTTCTTTCTGACAATAACCTTATCCAGATGCCAGATATCATCTACATATTCCTGGATGGTTCTGTCGGATGTGAACTTGCCGCTGCATGCTGTGTTAAGGAGTGCTTTCTTAGCCCAGCCTTTTTCATCTCTGTATGCTGCTTCTACGCGTTTCTGTGCGTCTGCATAGGAACGGAAGTCTGCGAGGATGAAGTAGCGGTCTGCTCTGTCTGTGTTCTTTGTATTGAGAAGTGAATCGTACAGGTCACGGAAGAGTTCTGTATCATTGGAGAAGGTTCCGTTGATGAGCTGCATCAGTACCTGACGGATTTCTTCGTCTGTGTTGTAGATCACGTTTGGATCGTATCCGCCGTTGTTTTCGTAGTTGATTACTTCGTCGGAGCTTAAACCGAAGATGAATGCATTCTCTGCACCAACTTCTTCTACGATCTCTACATTGGCACCGTCCATTGTTCCAAGTGTAGGAGCACCGTTGAGCATGAACTTCATGTTACCTGTACCGGATGCCTCTTTACTTGCTGTGGAGATCTGCTCGGAAACATCTGCTGCTGCGAAGATCCACTCAGCGTTGGATACTCTGTAGTTTTCGATGAATACAACTTTGATCTTGCCGTTGATGGAAGCGTCGTTGTTTACTACATCTGCTACGGAGTTGATGAGTTTGATGATCTTCTTGGCTGTTGCATAACCTGCGGATGCTTTTGCACCGAAGATGAATGTTCTTGGATAGAATTCCATTTCCGGATGCATCTTGATCTGGTTGTACAGATAGATAACATGCAGGATGTTCAGGAGCTGACGTTTGTACTCGTGAAGTCTCTTAACCTGTACATCGAAGATGGAGTGCGGGTCTACTTCTACGCCATTGTGCTCGAGGATGTATTTAGCCAGACGCTCTTTGTTCTTGAACTTAATGTTCATGAATTCCTGGAGTGCTTTTTCATCATCTGCATAAACTGCAAGTTTCTTTAACTGCGGAAGGTCTGTGATCCAGTCCGGTCCGATATGCTCTGTAATCCAGTCTGCAAGGAGTGGATTTGCGTGGAGCAGGAAACGTCTCTGAGTGATACCGTTTGTCTTGTTGTTGAATTTCTCAGGCATCATTTCATAGAAGTCTTTTAATTCCTGATTCTTCAGGATTTCTGTATGAAGGCGTGCAACACCGTTTACAGAATAGCCTGCTGCGATTGCAAGGTGAGCCATCTTAACCTGTCCGTCGTAGATAATTGCCATCTTTTTGATCTTCTCATAATTTCCCGGATATTTTGCCTGGATGGCGAGAATGAAACGACGGTTGATCTCTTCGATGATCTGGTATACACGCGGAAGCAGTCTGGAGAAGAGTTCGATTGGCCATTTCTCAAGTGCTTCGGACATGATGGTATGGTTTGTGTAAGCAACAGATTTGGTTGTTACTTCCCATGCTTCATCCCATCCAAGTCCTTCTTCATCCATAAGGATACGCATTAACTCTGCTACTGCTACAGTTGGATGTGTATCATTCATCTGGAAGGTTACTTTTTCATATAATTTATGGATATCGTCATGTTTCTTTTTGTATTTGGCAATTGCTGCCTGAAGGCTTGCAGATACGAAGAAGTACTGCTGTTTCAGTCTCAGCTCTTTACCTGCATAGTGGTTGTCGTTTGGGTAAAGGACTTCTACGATATTGCGGGCAAGGTTCTCCTGCTCTACTGCTTTCTTGTAATCACCTTTGTCAAAGGAATCAAGCTCGAAGTCTACGATCGGCTCTGCATCCCAGATACGAAGTGTGTTTACTACATCATTGTCATATCCTGTGATTGGCATATCATAAGGAATGGCTTTTACTGCCTGATATCCTTCGTGGATGAATTTGTTTCCACCCTTTTCAGGATCGTACTCTACTCTTACATATCCGCCGAAGTGTACTTCCTTGGCATATTCCGGACGGCGCAGTTCGAATGGGTAGCCGTTCTTTAACCAGTTATCCGGTACCTCGATCTGATAACCGTTCTGAATTTTCTGTTTGAACATTCCGTAGTGGTAACGGATTCCGCAGCCATATGCTGCGTAATTTAAAGTTGCGAGAGAATCAAGGAAGCATGCAGCCAGTCTTCCCAGACCACCGTTTCCAAGTGCCGGATCCGGTTCCTGATCTTCGATACAGTTAAGGTCAAATCCCAGCTCTTCGAGAGCTTCTTTTACTTCACCGTAAGCGCAAAGGTTGATCAGGTTGTTTCCGAGAGCACGTCCCATCAGGAATTCCATGGACATATAGTATACGATCTTCGGATCCTGTTCGTCATAAGCTTTCTGTGTTGCAAGCCAGTTATCAATGATAACGTCTTTTACAGAGTAGCTTACTGCCTGGAAAATCTGCTCCTGTGTAGCTTCTTCAATTGTTTTTCGATAGAGGAATTTTACGTTGTCTTTTACGCTTTTCTTGAATGCCTCTTTCTTGAACATTTCGTTTGTCATTTCATACCTCCCGTAATCTGGTTCCATTACTGTTCAGGTGAACAGCAACTGGTATTTCGTCATCTTCTTCTGTTTTCATTCATCAGAGAAATTCATGTTACTGTTCCTCCTATGCAACAGTAACATAACAAATTGGGGGCAGAGAATCCTCTGCCTCCAATTTTCTCTTTGAAATCAGACTATTCAAAAATATGATACTCTTTTTTAGACAAGCTGTCATCTGTATAATTGCCGAAATTTGTAATTATTTTTCGTAGGTGCGCATGGGAAAATCACAATGCTTTACATGCTCTTAACATCTGTAATTACAGTTTCTTAACACCCATAGTTACTGCTTCTTTGTTGATGTTCCACTCTTTCACATAACCATCAGTCTCTCCAAGTACCATTTCGTCAGCAAGTACTTCAGACTTGATCTCGTCTTCGTGTGCTTTCATGACATTCTGGATCTTGTCGTTTCCGTGAGCATATACTACGATCTTGTCCATGACTTCGAAGCCGGCTTCCTTACGCATGGTCTGGATCTTGCTGATGATCTCACGTACGAATCCTTCTTCGATCAGTTCAGGTGTCAGGTTTGTATCCAGGACTACGGATGTTTCACCGTCAGATTCGGATACATAACCTTCTGTCTGTGCTGTTTCAATAAGAAGGTCTTCTTCCGTAAGTTCTACATCGTTTCCGTTGATATCCAGTTTCAGGACACCGTTGGTTTTCAGTTCGTTCATTGCTGCTGTTCCATTGATGTCTGTGAGAGCCTGTCTGATTCCTCCAAGGAGTTTGCCATATTTCGGTCCTACTGTACGAAGCTGTGGTTTGAAGCTATAGGAGATAAAGGACTCTACGTCATCTGCAAATTTCACTTCTTTTACATTCAGTTCGTCTGCGATAATGTCAGTGTAGAATTCGCTCATTTTCTTCTCAGCTTTTACATACATGGTTCCGATTGGCTGACGGTTCTTGATGTTTGCTGTATTTCTGCAGGCACGTCCCAGAACTACGATCTCCAGAAGCTCTTTCATGTCTGCTTCCAGATCTTTGTCGATCCATGCTTCATTTACAGTCGGGAAGTCGCACAGATGGATACTTTCAGGAGCATCTTTGTCTACGCTTCTTACAAGGTTCTGATACATGTCTTCTGTCATGAACGGGATCATCGGAGCTGCTGTCTTGGCAATTGTTACCAGTGCATGGTACAGAGTCATATAAGCATTGATCTTATCCTGCTCCATTCCTTTTGCCCAGAAACGTTCACGGCTTCTTCTTACATACCAGTTACTCATCTCATCTACGAATTCCTGAAGTGCTCTTGCTGCTTCCGGAATCTTGTAGTTTGCCAGGTCATTGTCTACAGCCTGAACAGTTGTGTTTAATCTGCTGAGCAGCCATTTGTCCATAACAGGAAGCTGGTCATAGTTCAGTTCATATTTGGTCGGGTCGAAATTGTCGATGTCAGCATATAATACGAAGAATGCGTAAGTATTCCACAGTGTGCTCATGAATTTACGCTGTCCTTCCACAACTGCCTTGCCGTGGAAACGGTTCGGAAGCCATGGAGCACTGTTGATGTAGAAGTACCATCTGATAGCATCTGCACCGTATTTGTTCAGTGCATCGAATGGGTCAACTGCGTTTCCTTTGGACTTACTCATCTTCTGTCCGTTCTCATCCTGGACATGTCCCAGCACGATTACGTTCTTGTATGGTGCTTTATTGAAGAGCAGTGTTGATTCTGCAAGGAGTGAGTAAAACCATCCACGTGTCTGGTCTACTGCCTCGGAGATAAAGTTTGCAGGGAACTGCTGCTCAAATAATTCTTTGTTTTCAAATGGATAATGATGCTGTGCGAAAGGCATTGCTCCTGAGTCGAACCAGCAGTCAATAACCTCCGGTACACGATGCATTTCTCCACCGCACTCCGGACACTTCAGTGTGATCTCATCGATGTATGGACGGTGAAACTCTACTGTCTTGGCTCTCTCATCTCCGCTCATCTCGAATAATTCCTGACGGCTTCCGATGGAATGCATATGTCCGCATTCACACTGCCAGATATTCAGTGGAGTTCCCCAGTAACGGTTACGGCTGATACCCCAGTCCTGAACATTCTCAAGCCAGTCGCCGAAACGTCCTTTACCGATGCTCTCAGGGATCCAGTTAATAGTATTGTTATTTCTGATCAGGTCATCCTTAACTGCTGTCATCTTGATGAACCAGGATTCTCTTGCATAGTAGATCAGTGGTGTGTCACATCTCCAGCAGTGTGGATAATCATGCTCAAATTTCGGAGCATCGAAGAGTTTGCCTTCTTTGTCCAGATCTGTGAGGACCATTGGGTCTGCTTTCTTTACGAAAACGCCTGCGTATGGTGTCTCTTTTGTCAGGTTACCCTGTCCGTCTACGAACTGTACGAATGGAAGTTCATAGTTACGTCCGATTCTGCTGTCATCTTCACCGAATGCAGGTGCGATATGAACGATACCTGTACCATCACTCATGGTAACGTAGTTATCGCAGGTTACGAAATGAGCTTTCTTTTTCTGTTTTGCTGCTGCCTCTCCTGCACATGCGAAAAGCGGCTCGTATGCTTTGTATTCCAGATCTGTTCCTTTGTAGGTTTCCAGAACTTCGTATGCTTTCTCGCCTTCTTCTTTGGCAAGCTTGCCAAGGACTTTGTCCAGAAGTGCTTCTGCCATGTAGTAGGTATATCCGTCTGCTGCTTTTACTTTGCAGTAAGTCTCATCCGGGTTTACGCAGAGTGCAACGTTAGATGGAAGTGTCCATGGTGTTGTTGTCCATGCAAGGAAGTAAGCATCTTCACCAACAACCTTGAATCTTACAACTGCGGAGCGCTCTTTTACAGTTTTGTATCCCTGGGATACTTCCTGTGCGGAAAGAGGGGTACCACATCTCGGACAGTAAGGAACGATCTTGAAGCCTTTATACAGAAGCTTCTTGTTCCAGATTTCTTTCAGTGCCCACCATTCGGATTCAATATAATCGTCATAGTAAGTTACATATGGATGTTCCATATCAGCCCAGAAACCAACAGTAGAGGAGAAATCCTCCCACATTCCTTTGTATTTCCAGACACTTTCCTTACACTGTTTGATAAATGGCTCCATTCCGTATTCTTCGATCTGCTCTTTGCCATCCAGACCAAGTTTCTTCTCTACTTCCAGTTCTACCGGAAGTCCGTGTGTATCCCATCCTGCTTTACGCGGAACCATGTAACCCTTCATTGTGCGGTATCTCGGAATCATATCCTTGATTACACGGGTAAGTACATGACCGATGTGCGGTTTGCCGTTTGCAGTGGGCGGTCCATCATAGAATGTATAGGTTTCTCCTTCTTTTCTGTTCTCCATACTTTTCTCAAAGATATGGTTTTCTTTCCAGAATTCTTCTACTTTTTTCTCACGGTCTACAAAGTTTAAGTTCGTATCAACTTTCTGGTACACAGTAATTTACCTCCTGTTTTTATTATTTGTATCAGACACCTTAGAAATATGCAAAATATTTCCTGTGTCTTTTAAGAACGAAAATAAGCCTTTGATCTTTTTTGTTTTATAGGAAAAAGACGTGCTGCTTTTGTTTTCATTTACATCTTTATCCTATAAAACAAAAAAATCGCCCCTTTTGTAAAAGGACGAAGGTTTACTGACGTTCGTTATACCACCTGTTACATTGTACGGGCTATTTGCCGATACAAGAATCTTTTAACGGGGATTTCCGTCAGTCCTTACCTGCCTGTCTGCCCTTCAGAACTGCAACTCCGGAGTGATATTCGCCGCATTTACTCACCACCGGGCTTCCACCTTCCCCGGTTCGCTGTCTGCTTTCATCTGCAGTTACTGTCTCCATCAACGTTTTTGTGGATTTACTGTTTATTTATCTATGCGGATTCATTATAAGGTCTTGAAATTCCCTGTGTCAAGTATTTTTTCCAATATTAAGGGGAATCCTGACATTACGTTACTGTTCACTCCGTTCACAGTAACGTAGCCAAAATTCATTCCAGATTGCCTGCGGCAATGGAATTTTGGCTTGTATGTCTCGGGATTTTGGCATATTCATGCCAAAACACCTCGCGGAATAGTGGTGTGCGAACAGTAACGACATTACCAACTGATTAAATATAAATTTTACACAGCCATTGTAAATAATGATATAATAAGGTAAAATATTGTGTCTGGCGTAATCCAGATATATATGTTATTTATAGGTATTTATAGCAATTCCGGAAATAATACGGTCAATGTGAGTCGGCAAGATGCAGAGAACAGGTAAGTTAGCTGATTCAGGATCATACTCTGCTGCTGACTGCATTACCTGCCGTATTTCAGTAAATTGCCATAATAATGAAGGGTAAATTCAAATGTTTAAAAAGAAATTTCATACACTGATAAAACGCTTTCTGGCCGGTACTCTCTGTCTGGGACTTCTGGCTTCACAGCCTGCAGTGGCTTATGCCACAGAGGCCAACGTTTCTGTAACTCCTGAAGCTGCTCATTCTACAACTTATTCTCAGGCCGCAGACACAGATTCCGTCAAAGGATGGCCATCCGGTCCCTGCATTGAAGGGCAGTCTGCAGTATTGATGGATGCTGTTACAGATACCATTCTTTATTCCAAGAATGCAGATGACAAACTTTATCCTGCCAGCATTACTAAGATTATGACTGCACTCCTTGCCTGCGAGAATCTGAAAATGAGTGACACGATCACCATGTCGCAGGAAGCTGCCTACGGAATTGAAGCAGGAAGCTCTACCATCTATGCGGAAACTGATGAGGTTTTTACAGTGGAGCAGGCTCTGATGGCTCTGATGCTGGAATCTGCCAACGAGATGGCTCTCGCACTGGCAGAGAAAACAAGCGGTTCCGTAAAGAAATTCGTAGAATTGATGAACCAGCGCGCAGCACAGCTCGGATGTAAGAATACGCATTTTAATAATCCAAACGGACTGCCGGATGAAACGCACTATACAACTGCCAGTGACATGATGAAAATCGCAAAGGCTGCCTGGTATAATCCTCTGTTCCGCAAATTTGTCACAACACAGACTTATGAGATTCCACCTACAAACAAGCAGTCTGAAACCCGCTATCTTCTGAATCATCACAAGATGATGGCAGGTCAGTCCTATGCTTATGACGGTGTGCTGGGAGGAAAAACAGGTTACACGAATGATGCCGGAAATACTCTCGTTACTTACGCAAAAAGAGGTAATTCCATTCTCATTGCAGTAGTGCTGAATTCCACAAACGGAGCTTTCCCTGATACCACTTCTCTGTTTGATTACGGGTTTGACAACTTCGAGAAGGTTGACCTGAATGTTGACTCCGATCCTGTACCGACGAAATTTCTCCCAAGTGAGAAATACCTGTTGAAAAACAACGGCAATACCTATCCTTTCTATTATATGAGGCATGTGTATGTGACCGTTCCGACGGGAACTGATGTAAGCACTCTTACCAGAAAGCAGTGGCTTCTGAACAATTCCATCGGTCCGAAGCGGATCAAGAGTAAATATTATTTTCATGACCATATGGTCGGATACGGAATGCAATATGAAAAAGAGATCCTTTCAGATCTCCTTCTCAACACTTCTTTTTAGTTTTCGTCTGAGGCGGAGAACTTCTTTTCTTTCACGAAGTTCCTCCGCTTCTTCTGTATCTGTGAAACGTAATGTTTTCACAGCAAAATATTTCTCATCTTCTGTTTTCCGGATACGGATCTTACCTTTTACCAGACCATGTTCTTCACAGTTGGATATGCTGTAATAGACCTTGGGGTTGTTCATAAACCAGCGGAGTTTGCGTTTGGCAGGCAGATGGCATGCCGGACATCTGGTGCTTGTCACCTCACGGTCTTTCATAACCCTCTCTCTTGTGGCAAATTCCCTGGATACATATTTATCATGATCCGGATAGGAAATATGGATCTCATCCTTTTTCTTCTTTGGATTCTGGTAAACATCAAGCGACGGATGATTGATGATGATAATGTTATTTATTTTCTTCAGAACTTCCGCTGTATACCACGCATCTGCAAGTGCTCTGTGGAAACCCTTGGATTTCTCTATTTTCAGCTCATCTATCGCATGCTCCAGTGCACATCTGTGCGTGCCGTCGTCATAACTGATACTGTACAGCTTCTGCACATCATAATAGGTCACAGGTCCCGGAAGCAGTTCCAGCAGATTATAAAATTTCATATTCCGCTGAAGTTCCATTACATCCTGATTCCCCCAGGTAAAAAAATACCAGTCTTCTCCGCACCATTCAAGGAACTCTCTGGCTGCCTGTTCAAACGATACACCCTTCATAAGATCTTTGTAATCCACATGAATCACTTCATGAATGCTGTCATGGATCCAGTTGTAAACCTGCGGCTTGATCAGTCTGTGAAAATGATCCGTTATTTCTTTTTTAGTGTTTACTTTTACAGCTCCGATCTCGATAATCTCAAATGGAAGTCTGTCGTTGCGTGTTTTCTTTCCCGAAGGGTTCTGGTTCCATTCCAGGTCAAAGACAATATAGTTCATTCATCCGTTCCTTTTAGTTTATTACATTTTCGTATTTATTCTCCACTGCTGATAAACAGTTGCGGTTTTTACTTCAAATATTATTTCACAATCTTCAGTTCGTACTGTCTGGTTCCCAAACCAATCTTCTCTGCCTGATCCAGTGTTGCCTTCCATTCAATATTCGGGTTGGAGTCTTTGAAATGGTCGTGGTGGCAGTGCCAGTCAGGTTCTGCCAGATGTTCTCCGAGCTGACTGTTTGCGATCGGTGTTGCTTTCAGACAGGCATCTGCACATGCCTGATCCAGAGCAACCGGGTCAAAGCTTGCAAACATTCCGATATCCGGAAGGATTGGCGCATCATTTTCTCCATGGCAGTCACAGTTTGGACTGATATCCTGGACTAGTGCAATATGGAAATGCGGACGTCCATGACAGACAGCCTGTGCATATTCTGCCATCTTGCGGTCAAGAAGTTCATTCGCACTGCTGTTTGGATTATATACCGCATCAAAACTGCAGGCTCCGATACAACGGCCACAGCCTTTGCATTTATCATAGTCAATGACTGCTTTTTTATTCGGATATGTAATCGCATCACTTCCGCACTCTTTCGCACAGCGACGGCATCCACGGCAGAGTTCCTCATTTACTGCCGGTTTTCCGCTGGCATGCTGTTTCATTTTACCTGCGCGGCTTCCGCATCCCATACCGATATTCTTGAGTGCACCACCAAAACCGGTTGTCTCATGTCCTTTGAAATGACTTAAGCTGATAAAGATATCTGCATCCATGATCGCATGTCCAATCAATGCTGTTTTGCAGTATTCACCGTTTACTACCGGCACTTCAACTTCATCTGTACCTCGTAAGCCATCACCGATGATGATCTGGCATCCTGTAGAAATGCTGTTAAATCCATTAAGATTTGCGCATTCCAGATGCTCCAGTGCATTCTTTCGACTTCCCGGATAAAGAGTGTTGCAGTCTGTAAGGAACGGAAGTCCTCCCTGCTCTTTACAGAGATCTGCAACTGCTTTTGCATAATTCGGGCGCAGGAAAGCCAGGTTACCAAGTTCTCCGAAATGCATCTTGATTGCTACAAATTTACCGTCCATGTCAATATCTTTAATTCCGGCTGCTGTGCAAAGCTTCTTCAGTTTATCAATCTGGCTGGTACCTACCGGACATCGAAAATCTGTAAAATAAACTGTTGATTTTTCCATCTGTTATTTCCTCCTGTTTATTATTTTTTATCATATCACATTTCTGATAATTAGAAAATTGAATTTTATATAAAATTCTGAGTCACTTTTCACCTGCAATATCTTACAGAATATTTTTACAGACGACAAAAGGCTGTGTCCTTTACAGACACAGCCTTATAAGTTTTCCGATTATCGGATTAGTGTTATGCCATGATTGGTTTTAATGCTTCTGCAAGCTTCTCTTTCTCAGCTTCCGCCTCTTCCAGGTTCTTTCCGAGAGTTGTGTAATAGATTTTGATCTTTGGCTCTGTTCCAGACGGGCGGACAACTACTGTTTCGCCGTTATCCAGCTTATAGATCAGTACATTTGCTGCAGGAAGTCCTGTTTCTTCCGGTTTCTGGTAATCTGTTACTTTCACGATAGCATGACCTGCGATCTCTGTGAGAGGTTTGTCACGGAGTCCCTGCATAAGAGCTGACATCTTATCCATTCCGCTTAATCCCGGGAATTCAAAGCTGTCTACTTTGTTCAGATAACGTCCGTACTGTGCGTAGATTTCTTCCAGTCTCTGTTTCAGAGAGCTTCCAATGCTTCTGTAGTATGCAGCCATTTCACAGATCAGCATGGAGCCAATAACAGCATCTTTATCACGTACATACGGTCCTGCAAGATATCCATAGCTCTCTTCAAATCCAAAGATAAATCTGTCAACTTCGCCTGCTGCCTCAAGCTGTGCAATCTGGTCGCCAATCCATTTGAATCCTGTAAGTACGCTTCTGAGTTCTACACCATAATGCTCTGCCACTGCATCTGCAAGTGGTGTGGAAACAATAGACTTCACTGCTACCGGATTCTTCGGCATTGTGCCTTTTTCAATACGGCCTGCACATATGTAATCGAGAAGGAGTACTCCTACCTCATTTCCTGTTACCAGTTCATAGGAACCATCAGGGCATTTCATCGCAATACCTACACGGTCTGCATCCGGGTCAGTTGCAAGCATTAAGTCTGCACCTGTCTCTTTTGCAAGGTTTAATCCAAGCTCCAGAGCAGCAAAGATTTCCGGGTTCGGGTAACTGCAGGTTGTAAAGTATCCGTTTGGATATTCCTGTTCCGGAACGATCGTAATATCTTTAATTCCGATGTCCTTTAATACCTGAGTTACAGGTACAAGTCCGGAACCGTTTAATGGGCTGTAAACCAGTTTCAGTCCTGCTGTTTTGCAGAGACCCGAGCGAACCTGACGGGATTCGATTGCTTCATAGAGTGCCTGCTTGCAGTCATCTCCTACGAAACGGATTTTTCCTTCTTCCACACCTTCTGCAAAGGACATATATTTCGCACCTGTAAGTACGTCTGTTTTCTGGATTTCTTCATATACAATGGCTGCTGCATCGTCTGTCATCTGACATCCATCCGGACCATATGCTTTATATCCGTTATACTTGGCCGGGTTGTGGGATGCTGTTACCATAATACCTGCATTGCATTCATAGTAACGTGTTGCAAAGGAAAGTGCTGGTACAGGCATCAGTGCGTCATAAATTCTGACATTGATATCATTCGCTGCCAGTACACCTGCTGCTGTTTTTGCAAATACATCACTTTTAAGACGGCTGTCATAACTGATTGCTACTGTCTGATTTCCACCCTGTGTTTTTACCCAGTTTGCAAGTCCCTGTGTTGCCTGACGTACTACATAAATATTCATGCGATTGGTTCCGGCTCCAAGTACTCCGCGAAGTCCTGCTGTTCCGAACTTCAGTGAAACTGCAAAACGATCCTTGATTTCCTCATCATTTCCTTCAATTTTGGATAATTCCGGATTGAGATCTGCATCCTGCAGGTCTGCTTGCAACCAGCGTTTATATTCTTCCTGATACATTTCGACCACTCCTGCCTTGTTTTTTTAGTTTTTTTTGTATATATTTACTTAATATATCTCTACTATACCATAATTTTAGTTAATCATCAATAACACAGCAAAATTTAACATGAGTTTTATACGATTTTTATCGTCATTGTTATTCTTTTTTCTTATTTTCCCGCAATTTCGCATATCAGCATAATGATTCCAATTATGACCAGAACCGGCAGGGCAACAGAAACCAGTCCGCCGATCACCAACGCGATCAGAATGATCGGAAGAAATACAAGATTGAATAAAACCTTTGTGATTCCCCAGGTCATCTTAAACGCAATCCAGATAAGCTTTCCGAAAATCCAGACCATAAGACAGGTAAATATTAGCGTAAGCATATTTCTCACTCTCTTTCTTTATACAGCAAGGAATTCATCCATGCTTTCTGATGTTTTTCACCGTTTTATTCTTCACATAATATAACGCTTCAGAAACAGAATTGTAGTCAGAATTTTACACACATTCCCGTTCCCTCCGGAAAGATGAAAAATTAAAATTTTTTGTTCTATATTCAGTTTTATTCTACAAATCCGACAGTGAAATTCGGTCGTATGCGCCAGAGATCCTGTTCTGAAGTTTGTTGTATGCTATTTTCTTGTGTCTCTCCCATAGTAGTCTTTAATAACCTCCTGTACCGGTTTGTTGCAGATTTCGTAGCTGGAATCTCTTGATGCAATACTTCTGGACGGAAGAACCGGGGCCCATTCCCACATAGCAAAGCCATTGACCCATGAGCGCTTTGCACAGGCCTCAAACATAGCACGATACCAGTCTGGCTGTTCCTCCAGACGTAAATCTCCCTGAATTTCCCAGTTGTTAGGCACCAGTGAGGATCCTTTTCTGGACATACATCCTGCTTCAGCGAAGAAGAATGGTTTCTTGAATTTCTGAACGACCTTCTCAATACGGTCAAGTTCCTGTTCCCACTGATCAATCGGATAATATCCGCTGGAAGAAATCATGTCGACACAGTCCCACCATGTTACATTTTCTTCCTGATATTTATCGGTATTATAGGAAACAGGTCCGTGGTAATAGTTTCGGATCGCAGCGATTACGTTTCTCCATTCTTCACTGCGGTGTTCTGTCATTACCATCTCACATCCTGCAATAAAAAGATCACATTGTTCGGCTTCTGCAATTTTGGCATAGTGTGTCTGGAATTCTGTGTAAGAGGCAAACCAGTTGCCCCATTTCGGTTCGCATGGAACATCTTTTTCAAAGAAACTGATGTAAGCACGCCAGACACCGTTTTTACAATTGACGGTAGGTTTCAATGCAACACGGATGCACTTGCTTTTGGCATAGCGGATCATATTGATTAATTCTTCATCTGAGAATGTGGCACTGGAAGTGTAACAGATCTCTTCTGAGTGTGCGTGGTCCTGCAGCCCTACAGGAGCAAGGATTACGAAATCAGCAGCAGTATGTTCTATCATATAATCAAAACTGTCACGGGCAGTCTGTGTAGAAAGAGAACCTCGCTTGTGAAACGGGGCAAATGTGATTCCTTTGATATAGCCAAGTGGATTTTGAATTGTCATTTTGGTAAAAACCTCCTGTCTTTTTGAAATACATAGTTTCTGACTGTTTTCGGATGAAAGTATATCATGTAGAAAAAAGATATGATATAATAAATCTTCTGAAAAATTGTAAAAATCTATGACGGAGATAAGCTGTGAAACCTTATTTTGAATGTTCAGATACATTAAACAAACCATATGAAGCCTTTTTATTTGATGCACAGACATCTGAGGTGTTCCCAATTCTTCCACATTGGCATTATTTTGTGGAGATTCTTTACATGGTAGAGGGAAATGCGTATGTAGAGACAGGAGAAGAGAATTATGTATTGGAACCGGGAGATCTGATCGTATTTTATCCACAGATGGCTCATGCAATTTATTCAACAGGACAGCTTCCAATCCGTTACTATGTCCTGAAATTTGATCCGGTACATCTGAATATATCCGGTTCGGCGCTTCCACCGATTTCGAGTCTGATCGCCATGGCAGCAGTGGAGCAGAAGCTATCGGTTTATTTTTCGAAAGAGAAATTTAATCAGGAAAAAATGAAGCAGCTGATTCAAGGATCAGTGAAAACGTTAGAAGAAAAGCAATTTGGTTATGACATTATTATGCATTCGAATTATTGTCTTCTTATGGCAGAAATTCTTCGTGTCTGGAAGCAAGAAGGCTTTCAGATAAAAAAAAGGAAAAAGGAAACTGTATTAAGCGAAAAATTTACAGAGGTATCTGAGTACATTTCACAGCACTACCAGGAAGATCTCTCGGTGGCGGAGCTGGCAGAAAAATTTCATATGAGTTATTCGTATTTTGCCGCAATATTCAAGGAGTACTATGGGCAGACCTGCAAGGAGATGATTCTCACGGTAAGACTGCAAAAAGCGGAGGACTTATTGCTATTCACAGATTTTGACCTAACTTATATCAGCCAGGAGACAGGATTTTGTGACTGCAGCCATTTTATCAAGGCGTTTAAACAGAAGTATGGAGTGACACCGAGGAAGTATAGGATGAAGGAGAAAAGTTTTGATTTTGTATCACGGAAGTAAAGAAATAGGCAATTCCAATTGGAATTGCCCATTCATCGTACTAATCATGCAATTTTTTCTTACTTACACCGATTTCTGCATCAAAATGTGTGTCTCAAGCTGTGCGCTGAAAAATCCGGCAACAGCACCGGCTCTCGATGCTCTTTTTTTGCCTCTACTTCTTCTGTTGCATTATAAACAGATGAGATTCTCTTGATCGCACGATTGACTGACTGGGCATTCATAATATTTCCATAACGGTTACAGAAAACAAAGCCTGTCATCCCATCAATCTCTGCATCTGTCCATCCATTTTCTTTCTGCTCTTCCCAGATCATCTCAAAAGCATCTTTCACTGTATCCAACATGGGAATCGTACGCATTCCGGCTTCTGTTTTTGGCGTCGAAATGTGATTTTCTGATGCTCTGTCTTCTCCTACCGGATAATACGTCAGATTATGATTGATGCTGATAATCCGCTTCTCATAGCGGATGTCTTCCCATCGAAGCCCTAAAACTTCACCGATTCGGCACCCGATTCCAAGAAAAATCGTAAAAATCGGCCACCAGTGAAAATAAATCGGTCATACATATAAAGATAATTGCTCTTGGTTGTTGGTTTCAGATTGTTTTTGAGACTCATGTAGCGGTCAAATACAAAATTTACTGTAGTCTTTCCGGCAACATAAATATCCAGACCGTCCATCTAATCTTTCATGAGCTGTGCTTCTTTTTCCCGAAGCGCTACAAGGTCTTGTGCATAAACATATTTACGTCTTCCGAGAGGATCCGTATAAGTATATACATATCTCCCGTCTGAACGTCTCTGTGATTCACCTTTCCGCAGGACTCTGCCCCGCAGATCTTTTCTTGTCTGTGCCATATAAAATCCTCCTTCAAATAAAGGAAGGACTACATATTATTCAGGTCTGTTCAATACTTTTTCCAGACCCTGCAAGACAACTTCTGTCACAGTCATTTTGTGGTTCCTGGCATAATCGCAGATACACTTATACATAGAATCTTCCACCCGGATACTCAACACTTTCTTTTTTACATTTTCCAACTTTGGTCTTCCTATTTTTGCCATATCTGTTCTTATTCCTCCACATCCACATTATATTTTTCGCATGACAAGAAGTCGATCCTTATTTTTTGTCCTTCCACGATTTTCTTCTGTTCCCTACGCAATCCGAAATGTCTCCAGATACTTTTCAAAAATCTCACAGTTTACAAGAGCAACCTTGTCAATCTTATACACTGCTTTGGCTTCTTTCGTCAGTCCAATGCTGTAAAGCTCTGCCCCTTCCTGATAACGGACAAATTTCTTTGCTAATTTCTTTGTTTTCTCTACATCTTTACGTGCATATCCCATACACGACACCTCCCTTTTTGCATGAAAAAAGCAGCTAACCTGTTTTTCATAGACTAACTGCTCGTGTTTTAGTTCCATATTCAGTTTTATTCTACAAATCCGACAGTGAAATTCGGTCGTATGCGCCATTTTTCTTATCTTCCGGATGTGGTTCCAGTCCGATAATTGTAATATCTTTCTGGTCTGGTCCATAAACCCAGTACATTCTCATTGCGCCACTGGTTTTATTTTCCAGATATGATTGCCACACTTTCATTTCATAACGTCTGGATAATGGCTCTATTTCATGGGTTTGAAGACTCGGATAACCCGGATCAGCCGACAACAGCTTTAAAGCCTTTCCCCATTTTTTATACAACTGTTCTTCCTTCTTTTTTATATTACCGGAACGATATTTCTCCTGCAGATCTAACCAAAGTTCCTACATTTCAGGAATTCCCATTCGTATATTAAAATTCATCTCTTATTCCTTTTAAAAATCTGACAGGTCAATAGCCGGGGAAACATCGCCTCTCTTAAAGTTACTTACTGCACGATCCATATCTGCCAGAGTTCTGGCTGAAATGCTCTCTGGCACTGCCAGTTCCCGAGGTTCCAGAATAATGCAGCCATTTCCGTATTCTTTTACATTGTAATACTGATAAGCAGCTCCTCTGAGCGTAATTCTTTTTTTGTTATCCAGATGGGCAACATAATCTTTCATCGCTTCCATTACCAACACCTCCTACGCAAGCATTTGTGTGGGATATCCCACCTCTTATTATTATAATACGCTTTTCTATATTATCTGTCAATCTACTTTTACTTACTCCTGATACTTGAAAGTATTCATGCACCAGCAGACGGCAGGTGGCAAATAGGGTATCTATAAAAATCTATATTTGCTTCAATGACTCTGCCACCCATCATTCCTTTAATCGAACACTGTTTTCCTGCTTTTCATTTACTTGATGAGAGATGCTGTAAATAATCTCTGCCTGTTGATAACGCAGATACTGTCGGCGCAATTTTCTAAGCTGCTCCGGTACTTCTTTCATACTTGTGATTGGTTTATAATTTTTATCCATGATGTTTTCCTCCAATATTTGATTCACTGTTTTACAGAAGTTGACTGCCGGGGTATATTTTTTAGTACGAAAAAAAGCACCTCTCAGATTAACTCTAAGAAGTGCTCTTGTTGTCATGCATATCAATCATTGATCCAGTGAATCAATTTTGATTTCATTCTCAAACCTGTGCCCTTTCACCTGAAATTCGTCATGCTTCATAACGATTCATCATTCTCCCAAATTTTGTTGTCAAATGCGGTCTGACATCATGGTTTTAGACATTTTATATTTAATTTTAGTACAGCTTTGCACCAGCCGGAATATGGTCATCTACCATCAGAAGATGAAGTTTTTCTTCGCCCTCTTCTTCATGGATTGCACTAAGTAACATTCCACAAGATTCAATTCCCATCATTGCTCTAGGTGGCAGATTTGTGATAGCTATAAGTGTCTTACCTACCAGTTCTTCTGGTTCGTAGAATGCGTGAATACCGCTTAAAATGGTACGTTCTACGCCTGTTCCATCATCCAGAGTAAACTGTAAAAGTTTCTTTGACTTCGGCACTGCGACACACTCTTTTACCTTTACTGCACGGAAATCGGACTTGCTGAAAGTCTCAAAATCTACCTCATCTTTGAACAATGGTTCGATTTCTACCTTTGAAAAATCAATCTTCTCAACTGGCTTTTCTGAAACCGTTTTAGCCTGCGCAACGTTGTTTGCTTCGTTCTTAGCAGCTCCCTGTGACTTCATTGTCGGGAACAGAAGTACGTCACGAATTGCCTGGCTGTCTGTAAGCAGCATAACAAGACGGTCAATTCCGTATCCGATACCACCTGTAGGCGGCATACCGATCTCCAGTGCGTTCAGGAAGTCTTCATCTGTATGGTTCGCTTCCTCATCTCCTGCATCAGCAAGAGCATCCTGTGCTTTGAAACGCTCTCTCTGGTCAATCGGATCATTGAGTTCGGAATATGCGTTACACATTTCCCATGTATTGATGAACAGCTCGAAACGCTCTACCTTATTCGGATCAGAAGGTTTCTTCTTTGTCAGCGGAGAAATCTCGATCGGATGATCCATGATAAATGTTGGCTGGATCAGTTCTTTCTCACAGTATTCCTCGAAGAACAGGTTGATGATATCACCCTTCTTATGACGTTCTTCATATTCAATATGATGCTCATCTGCAAGCTTCTTAGCTGCTTCATCATCTGCAACTTCATCAAAGTCAATTCCTGCGTATTTCTTGATCGCATCGTTCATGGTCAGACGTTCAAAAGGTTTGCTGAGGTCGATCTCGATACCATTATAGGAAATCTTCGCAGAACCACAAACCTTCTCTGCCAGATAACGGAACATGGACTCAGTCAGTTCCATCATACCTTCATAATCTGTATATGCCTGATAAAGCTCCATCAGAGTGAACTCCGGATTATGACGGGTATCTACACCTTCATTACGGAATACACGTCCGATCTCATAAACTCTCTCAAGACCACCAACGATCAGTCTCTTCAGATAAAGCTCAAGAGAAATACGAAGCTTAACATCTTCGTTCAGTGCATTATAATGAGTCTCAAAAGGTCTTGCTGCAGCACCGCCTGCATTTGCAACCAGCATCGGAGTTTCCACTTCCATGAAGTCACGGTCTGCAAGGAAGTTACGGATTTCTTTCAGAATCTGGGAACGTTTGATAAATACGTTCTTGCTGTCCTGATTCATGATAAGGTCTACATATCTCTGACGATAACGCATATCTGTATCTGTCAGTCCATGGAATTTCTCAGGAAGAATCTGTAAGCTCTTGGAAAGAAGAGTCATGCTTTCTGCATGGATAGAAATCTCACCTGTTCTTGTTCTGAATGCAAAACCTTCCAGTCCGAAGATATCACCGATATCAGATTTCTTGAAATCTGCATAGGAGTCTGCCCCAATGGCATCTCTTGCTACATATACCTGAATATTTCCCTGTAAATCCTGGATATTGCAGAAAGAAGCCTTGCCCATAACTCTCTTGAACATCATACGGCCTGCGATCGCTACGTGGATCGGGCTTGCGTCCATGATTTCTCTTCTCTCTTCATAATCTTTCTTAACAGCTTCCTTTGCCTGTTCTTCATCAAGACCTGTTACATCTACTTCTGCACGATCTTTGAGAAGTTCTGCCTCATGTGCTTCATAAAGATTCTTCACTTCCATTGAGTGATGAGTCTGGTTAAACTTTGTGATCTGAAATGGGTCTTTTCCATTAGCCTGAAGATCTGCAAGCTTATCGCGACGTACCTTCAGTAACTGGTTTAAATCCTGTTCCTGCTTCTGCTGTGCCACCTTGGTTCCTCCTTATATACTTGTATAATTATTATTTATTCTACATTTCTATGTGATATCAGACGTAACAGAAGATTCCGTTTATCAGAATCCTGTATTTTCAGATATCAGTTTATCAGATATACAGATATTCTCATTATCTGCTTATATAATCAGAGAAAGGTGCGCGTTATGCCTTTGCATGGTAAATCTCTACGCGCACCTCAGTCATCCGTCTCTTATACGTTTCTCTGAATTTCCAGAACTTTGTATTTCATGATTCCAGCCGGCATTTCAACTTCTACCACATCGCCTGTATGAGCACCTATAAGTGCTTTGCCAACAGGAGATTCATTGGAGATCTTGCCTTCAAGACTGTTTGCCTCTGTGGAACCTACGATCTTCAGTTCGATATCTTCTTCAAATTCAAAATCGTGTACTTTAACTTTACATCCAACGCTGATCTTGTCCAGATCTACTTCGTCCTCTACAACGACTTCAGCATTCTTTAAGATCTTCTCGATTTCTTCGATACGTGCTTCAATGTCTCTCTGTTCGTCTTTCGCTGCATCGTATTCCGCATTCTCAGATAAGTCGCCCTGTTCTCTGGCTTCCTTAATTTTCTCTGCTACTTCTTTTCTCTTTACTACCTTTAAATCATGCAGCTCTTCTTCTAATTTTTTAAGTCCTGCATAAGTTAGTAAGTTTTTCTTTTCTTCCATAATAACCTTACTCCCTTTCAACATCCGGTATAGTCTTCTGCATTTCTTTGCACCCCGGATCACTACATGGATTTATGTGCTTCCTGATACATCATACCTGAAAAAGGGCAGACTTATTCTAGGATATTCACAATTTCTGTATTATACAAAAAAGCGCCTGGATTGTCAAGCATTCCAGACGCCTGTTTCTGCTTATTAATTTCTCCGAAGATTTTTCTGCAACATTCCTTTTTTACAATAACTTATGCATATCTCCCAACAGCAATCAGGAATCTTCTCCTGTAAATTCTTTTTCGCCGTATTCCAGACACCAGTAAATCATAAAGAAAATGCATGCTGCCATCGGATATACATATCTATACAATCCATTTACAGGTGATGCTATACATACCGCTACATTCAAAAATGGGGCTGCCATTGCCAGAATTCCCTTCCAGCGTTTTCTGTGTATCAGATATCCTGCCAGAATAATCAGCAACCAGGTATAAGTTCCTGCATTGGTAATCTGAGATAACCCTGGAACTTTTTCCCAGAAATACGCATACCGTATCATAGCCTTACGCCATTCCTTCGGCATTACATACTTGTAATTAAATACATAATGATCACTCTTTTTCATATATGTCTTAAAAGAATGCTGTGCTGTACATGTATAGAACGGATAATAATATCCATACGTATTGTGCAGTGTTGCTTCCACATAAACTCCAGGATGTTTCTTAAACATTGAAAACCATGCGCGGAAATAATTCTCCAGATTTTCTTTTGTTACCGTGTCTCCTCTATAAGTTGCCTTTACCGGATCTGAAAGCTCCGGATTATATCTCTGTGCCAGTTTGTCATAATTCAGTACTGCATTTATCGCCTTTTTCTCTTCCTTTGTCACATCATCCGGATAAGTTGCCAGATAGCGTGCTGTCTGTTGGAAGGGAATCGTAAAATATACTCTTGTGGAAATCGGCTTGATTCCCAGACTCGGTGCTATAACTTTTTCAGAAACTCTGTGTCCTCCGAATATGGTCAGTGAAAGTACAAGAATCAGAATCATCTGCTTCTTTGACATCAGGAATATCAGAAGGATCATTGCGGGAAAAACAAGGTAAACTCCATTATTTCTGCAAACACATACCAACATTCCTGCTATCATCAGGAAGATCAGCTGTTTTCTTATTTCCCTCTGAGTACGCTGTTTTCTCAATGCCGGTATCGCGCAGTCAACATAAAGAACCATAAACAACACAAATACTCCACAAAATGTGCTGTCTTTTATAAGTGTCTGTGCATAAGCTCCAAACGACGGAACCAGAGCAAAATATAAAAGACATGCAATACAAAACGATTTCGGTGCTTTCCATTTCCGCACTCTGGTACATGCATATGAAAAACACAGATCCTCAATAATCGATGTCACCAGAATAACCAGGAACACACCTGCGTTATCACTGACGGTTCTTCCAAGCTGCATTAACGCACCGACAAACATTGTCAATACCCATGCATGACGTGTTGTAAATGTTTCGCCCCCGACAAACATATCCAGCTGTCTGTATCCATCCGCAGGAACAGAACCAGGGAAAAAAATAATAATAAATGGCAACCAGCAAAGATAAATGACAAGAAAACAAAACAGAAAATAATGATTTTCTATAAATTTTGAAAAAGAAGCTTCTGTTCTCCCTGTACGGCAAATATTTCTTTTGTCCAGCCAACAATACAGTACACTTAATGCCACATCAAACAGAATAAAATATCCCGCAAAAGAAAAAGCAGCTATCACTATCTGATATTTGCTTCCCATAATAAATGCCCAGCTGCCCTGAACGGAATAGGAAATTCCGATCAGCATACATGCTGAGAAAATCACTGCGATCAGATGTGTAATCCAGCTTCTTGATTTCCTGAAGGTATCCCATGATTTCTCATAGAAAATAGCCAGCCCTATGAATATTATAAATTTATCAAACGATATCCCATACATCTCCCTGCCAAGTACATCAAGCATGGATACTCCATCTGCATATGCTCCTGACAAAGATATCACCATTGCCGTCAGCCATGCAAGCAGTATGGATACCCCATATTTCTTTTTCATAAAAAACTATTTCCCTTTCCTATCGCCAATTATTTCTCTTTATCACAAAGCTCTTTAAATCTGTCTGATACAGTATTTAATTCAAACTCAAAGCTCTGTTTATGCTGATGCACCAGTGTCGATAGGATAATTCCTGAAAACCAACAGATAATGGCCGTCAGAATAACAAAACATACAACAACCAGACTTGGAATTCTCGTAACTATGCCAGCTTCAATGTATTTCGTTAAAATCGGAATGAAGAATACACTTCCAAGGATAAACAGGAACGCCGCAATAGCTGAAAAGAACTGTAACGGCTTATAGTCTTTATACATTCTGAATATCGTTTTCAATACTTTCGCTCCGTCAGAATACGTATTCAGTTTGGACTCACTTCCCTCCTGACGGTCTCTGTACTCCACGATCACATTGTCAACCTGCATCTTTTTATCAATTGCATGTATTGTCATCTCTGTCTCTATCTCAAAATTTCTTGAGAGAACCGGAAATGTTTTTACAAATCGATAACTCATCGCACGATATCCGGTCATAATATCCTTAATATCGCTGTGGAAAAGATGATTAATAAAGCCTCTTACGATTGTGTTTCCAAAGTTATGGAATGGACGTTTATTCTCAGTGAAATAGGTTGACGAAAGCCTGTCTCCTACAACCATATCTGTCCTGTCATTCAGAACTTTATCACACATTTCTCTGGCGTATTCAGCCGGATATGTATCGTCTCCATCCACCATAATGTAACACCGTGCATCAATGTCCCGGAACATGCTCCGGATTACGTTTCCTTTTCCCTGCTGATGTTCATAACGGACTACTGCACCTTCTTCTCTGGCAATTTCATCTGTTCCATCTATAGAATTATTATCATATACATAAATCGTCGCCTCCGGCAGTTCCCTTTTCATATCCTGAATTACTTTGGCAATCGATTTACTTTCATTGTAGCAGGGAATCAGAACTGCTATTTTATCTAACATTGAAAGTTCCTCCAAAATATATGTCTTTTCTCCTTCTGTTACACAAAAACAGCCCATTTCAGGGCTTTCTGCTATTTACGATTATTGCACACTGCCAGCTAATCGTCAACTATAAAAACTTTCTGCTTATCATTTACTTTTTTCTTTAATGTTGCTATATTTAAGTAAGAATGGAGGCTTTTTCCGGCAGAACAGGTCTCCATAAACATACAACAGAAAGGAAACACATATCATGCCCCAAATATTAAAACATGATCTCAGTATTTTTATATACGCAATTCTCAGTACCCTTTTCTTTACTTTTGCGTTCACAGAAGATCATGTATTTTCCCTTTTTTCAGGTTCATCTGTCATTTCATCCTGCATACTGATTGTCTTATTTCTGGCATATAAAAAAATCATCCGGAATCAGCCTGACATATCCGGTATTTTTTTTCAGATACTGGCAGGAATTATTGTAATAGTTTTTACCATATGTTCCATTATGGGAGTATTCTATTCCGCAGATACCAGTCTGAAAATTGCTATCACTTCGCAAAAACTGGTTTTACCCGAGCTGCTGCTTGTGTTTCTGGGTGGAGCAATCTTTTTCCGGATAATGCTGAAAGCAATTGGCAGTCTGCCACATCTCCATAACCTCAAAGTTTCTGAGATATTTGAGACATTATTTTCTTTTTTATTTGAAAAAAAATGTTTTCTCAAATCTTTTATAGTTATGGGAATTCTGTGGCTTCCGCACCTGATTATCCGTTATCCCTTCACAGTCCCGGTAGACAGTGAAGTCAGCCTTTTACAGTATTATGGTGTCCGCTCATATACCTCGCAACATCCAATCATTTACACGCAGCTTCTGGGACGATTTTCCGATCTGGGTGCGGCACTTGGCAGTCCGGTCATCGGTCTGACTATTCTGGCATTTATCCAGGCTTTATGCCTTTTACTGGTACTTGCCTATACAATTTCTACCATGAACAGATTTAATGTTCCCCGTCACTGGCTATTTGGAACACTTATTATTTTTTCCGTTTCACCTGTCATTGCAGGATACGTTACTTCTCTGCTCATCGACATTTTTTACAATGCTGCTATTCTGCTGTTGATGAATGAACTGACATGGTATATTTTCAGAACAGATATTTACAAAAAGGACCTGAAACATCCAGTTCTTACAGTTATCGCCGTACTCGGTATGTTTTTCCGACAAAACGGTTTTTATGTTGTTGCAGTCCTGATTCTCTTTGCTGTATGCCGGGAGATATATCTCATCCTGCACAGAAAACAAACCATACGCTGGGCAATCCTGTTTCTTGCATTGCTGACTGTACCTTTATGTATAGGAAAGGTAAATACCTCTTTCTTATATGAAAAATATAATGTAGAAAAAATTTCCACACGTGCCATGTTCGCACTTCCACTGCAGCAAACTGCACGTTATATGCTTTATCACAGTGATGATTTGTCTGATGACGAATTGCAATCTATTTCTTCAGTAATCAAATATACACCTGAGGAATACGCCAGCCATTACAATCCTGCTAATTATGACGGAATCAAGCACGGCTTTAATAATAATGTTTCATCCAGAGAACTTCTCGATTTCCTTCATACATGGGTTAAATTGTTTTTTCGTCATCCAGGAACGTGCATCAATGCAACTTTAAATCAGAATTACTGCCTGTTCAGCCCTCTGAAAGATAATTCAAAATATTATTTGGGCGTCAGGAAAAAAATTGTCCAGATTAAAAATCCTGATTATTCTGATGTTTATCAGGCAGTATATTCTAATCAGGAAGCAAAAGCGGCTCTAAACTCTTATTATCTGGAATTCAGCAACATTCCAATATTAGGTCTCTGTGTAAATCAGGGCTTTACCGATTTTCTGCTCCTGACAGTATGTCTTTACGCTTTATGTAAAAAGAACGGCAGACTTCTGCTTCTCGGACTGCCTTTACTGCTTACTCTTGCTGTTACCTTCATCGGTCCGGCAGCATTGGGACATCCAAGATATACATTTCCGATCATCTATGCTCTGCCGCTGTTTCTCGGAATTTTTATAACTTCCGAATCCCTTTCATAATGTCGGATTATCCGACAGCTTTACTTTTTAAAACCGGAGGATTTTATGAATAAAAAAAGAATTGGTGTTATCACCTTCCACAATTATGACAACTATGGTGCAATCTTACAAAGCTATGCTCTGCAGAAAAAGCTCCGCGAGCTTGGTACTTACCCTGAGATCATCGATTACAGCTGTCAGTATATCAGTAATCCTTTCCGCCTGATCAACCTAAAGGAAAAAGGATTATTCAACTATATCTACGGTGCCATCGGACATATCTGCTATATCCCGCGCCGCCGCAAATGTAATCAGTTCCGTAAACACATGAAATACAGTGAACCTGTAACAAAAGGAAATATGCGGGCTGTTTCCGGCAAATATGATATTTACATTGCAGGAAGTGACCAAGTCTGGGATTATAAACTCACAAATTTTGACCAGACATATTTTCTGGACTTTCCTGAAAAGGGTAAAAAGAAATGCAGCTATGCGGCCAGTATCGGCGAACACATCCCGCCGGAACAGTTCCGCAATGATTACAGCCGTCTGTTGAATGATTTTGACGAAATCCTTGTCCGTGAGGATTACGGCGCAGACATTGTAAATGAACTCACCGGAAAGAAACCGGAAGTTGTCTGCGATCCTACTCTTCTTCTCACCGCAGATGAATGGAATAAATTACTGAAAGAACCCAAAATCAGAGGAAAATATATTCTGGTTTATCAGCTGGGAATCAATCCTGAGATTGTAAACTTTGCAAGACGTCTCAAAAAAGAAACCGGATACCGCATCGTATACATTCCATTCCCACTTGTAGGCCTGCTGAAATGCCGCTGCGAAATCACTGTAGGTCCGGCTGAATGGATGGGATTGTTTAAAAATGCCGAATATGTAATCTCTGATTCCTTCCATGGAGTGGTATTTTCTCTATTATTCAACCGTAAATTCTTTGCCAAAGCAGACGGCCATCATAAAAACCGCCGCGTAGAACAGCTTCTGAAACTGGTAAATCTTTCTGACCGCACAATGAATGATGTGTCTGATGAACAGCTTACAGAAGAAATTGACTTTACTTATGCAAATGAACAAATTGCAAATTTCCGCAATTTCTCATTACATAAGCTCAGCGAAATGGTAAAATAAATATCTGCCTGACAACAAAAAGATATTTTTCGTGATCCTGCTGTAAACAACAGATCCGAAATTGGAAAAGAGGTAAAAATGTTCTTAGAAAATCAGTCCCGCAAAGACTGCTGCGGATGTTCTGCATGCAGTAATATCTGCAGTGCATCTGCAATTACCATGAGACAGGATAAATACGGATTTTATTATCCTCGTTTAGATAAAACCAAATGTAAGAATTGCGGCTTATGCGAAAAAGTATGTCCTATGCTGGAAAACTATGTAAACCAGGAAGCGAATCCGGCTATCTATGCAGTCCGCAATCCTGACAAGTCTGTTCTTATGGAGAGTTCTTCCGGCGGCATGTTTACACTTCTTGCCAGATGGACCTTAAATCAGAACGGTGTTATCTATGGTGTTGCATTTGACGATAGTTTTTCTGTCCGCCATATGCGTGCCGAAGATGAGGAAACTGCATGGAAATTCAGAACATCGAAATATGTAGACAGCGATATTTCTGAAATATATGCCCACATCATTGATGATCTTAAAAACAGCAGAACAGTTCTTCTCACCGGTACCCCGTGTCAAATCTCAGGAGTCTGTAAATACCTGAAAGTTAAACGGATCAATACAGAAAAACTGTACACCTGTGACAATATCTGTCACGGTGTTCCAAGCCGTAAGATCTGGGAAGATTACATAAAAATTCTGAAAACAAAATATATTGCTTCCGACGATGAGATCACCCATATCAATATGAGAAGTAAGAAGGTTTCCTGGCGTGAACAGGTTCTTGATATACGTTTAAAAAAAGGTTCTGTTGACTCTGTTATCAGTACGTTTTCCTTTAACAAATTTTTCCTGAGTTTATATGGAAATCGTCCTTCCTGCTTCCACTGCAGATACACCAGCTATAAACGCCCCGGCGATTTTTCTCTGGGCGATTTCTGGACAAGCGAGAAAGCAAATCTGCCGTTTGACATCGAATCAGGTGTAAATGTTGTTCTGGTCAACACTGCAAAAGGTCAACAGCTTTTTGATTCACTGAAAGGTCAGTTTGACTCTAAATCTGTCACCAAACAGGAATGCTGGCAGCCTCATCTGGAGTACTCTGCCAGGCCTCCAAAAAACCGTCAGAAATTCTGGCAGGAATATCTGGCAGCTTCTGCTTCTGAAAAGGAAGCTGTTTTAAGAAAGTATATGAAAGGTTCCATGATTACCCGTATTATCCGTACACTTTCACCTTTTCTGCGAAAAACAGGTCTTTACAATCTGGCAGGTAAAATGTATAAATTACTTATTGTAAGAAAGAAAAATTAAAACCAGTTAAAGAAAGGTCATCATATGGCAAAAGAAAAAAACACAAAGAAGGCATTCCTCTGGAACATGATCGGAAGTACCAGTTATTCGCTGTCTTCTTTTCTGTACCTTATGGTCGTAACCAGAATCTGCGGTGTGGGACCTGCGGGATTTTTTTCCCTGAGTTATGCCACTGCCCAGTTACTTCTCACTGTGGGAAGATATGGAATGCGAACTTATCAGGCCACTGATCTGGACCGCAAGTATCTCTTCTCAGAGTATGAAGTATCACGTATCATTACCTGCGGGCTGATGCTCCTCTTTGGAATCATCTACAGTGCGTGGAGTTTTTCTGGTGAGTACATTATTATCAGTGTATTTATCATTATGATGAAAATGGTAGATGCCGTAGAGGATGTATTTCACGGGAATTTCCAGCAGACTTACCATGTTGAGATCATGGGAAAAATGCTTGCCGTAAGGAATATTTATTCCGCAGTATATTTCACAGCAGCCCTGCTTGTGACACAAAATCTGGCATTTACCTGTACTTCCACTGCAGTGACTTCACTGATCCTGTGCCTGGTCATCAATAATGTTTTTACTAAGAAATATCCGGGAGAAGCAGTTACTGTAAACAGATCATTTCAGTTTTCCAATGTATGGAAACTTCTGAAAATCTGCACTCCTCTGTTTGTAGGAACATTTCTGTCACTGCTTTTATACAACATACCGAAATATGCGATGTCCAGCGTTATGACAGATGAATATCAGACCTATTACAGTGTTCTGTTTATGCCATCCTTTGTCATTACTCTGATGTGTGAATTTGTATTTAAACCAACTATCACTACTATCGCAGAACTCTGGTGGAAAAATGATCTCAAAAAGTTTTCCATATATGTTCTCAGGATTATCGGCATTATCCTGATCTGCGGTGCAGCAGTTGTTGTTGCCGGACATCTGCTCGGAAGAACTTTGCTGGAGATCATCTACGGAGTTGACCTCTCCCCTTATAAGCTGCACTTTATTGTCCTGCTGGTCGGAGGAACGATTGGTGCCGGGGTTTATATGATGTACAATATCCTGATCGCGATCCGTAATGGCGGATGCATTATTATTGTATATGCGATCACTGCTGTACTTACGATCTTCCCTGCCACATTCATGGTTCAGAAATGGGGAATTATGGGAGCATGTATGAATTATCTGTATTCCTGCAGCATATTGTTCATCCAGTTTGCCGCAATTTTAATTTATGTTATTCTTCGACGTAAGAAACACAAAACATCTTAAAAAAGCCCTGGGAGAGTATCCCGTCAAGGCCTGAACTATCCAAGTCTTGACAGAAGTTCCTCCAGGGCTTCATAACTTTCTATGGTATTTGACTCTCTTCTGAGCCCTGCGCTGTGACGCATGCCTGCAGTATACCAGGCAACGTGTTTACGCATCTCACGTATTCCTACGAATTCACCTTTTAATTCAATCTGTTTTCTGGCATGACGCAGGATCATTTCACGTATTTCCTCTACAGATGGGCGTTCCAACAGTTCTCCTGTCCGGAAATAATGGTTCAGTTCGCGGAACAACCAGGGATTTCCCCTTACTGCACGTCCCACCATAACAGCATCACATCCGGTCTGTTTTACCAGTGCTTCTGCTTTCAGCGGAGAATCTACATCTCCGTTTCCAATTACAGGAATGGTAATCGCTTCTTTTACCCTGCGGATCGTATCCCAGTCTGCAGTGCCGGAATAGTACTGCTGTCTAGTGCGCCCATGCACTGCAAGTGCTGCTGCTCCCGCATCCTCAATACGTTTCGCGATCTCAACAATATCTACCGGTTCATTCTCAAATCCGATTCGCACCTTGACAGTCAGCGGTTTACTGATTGCAGATGATACTTTTCGAACGATCTCTTCAATCAGATTCGGGTTCTTCAACAACGCAGATCCCTCGCCGTTATTGACAACCTTCGGCACAGGGCAGCCCATATTGATGTCCAGGATATCGAAATCTCTGTCCTCAATGGATTTCGCAACCTCTGCCATAAGATCCGGTTCACTGCCAAAAAGCTGCATGGAAACCGGGTGCTCACATGGATCAATCTCCATCAGAGCAATGGTGTTCTTATTGTGAAAAGAAATCGCTTTAGCACTGATCATTTCCATACAGATCAGTCCGGCTCCCTGCTCTTTACAGAGCGTTCGAAATGGCAGGTCTGTGACACCTGCCATTGGTGCAAGGACAAACGGATTATTAATCTGTACGTTTCCTATTTTCCACTGCATCTTCATGAATGGTTCTCTTGCCTGTACCGGCTCATTCTTTGTCTGCATGGATTCAGTCCTCACTGCCCGATGTTTTCTTCAGTTCTTCTTCCGGGATGTCTCCGAGAAAGAATACTTTATAATACATTTCCAGAGATTCCAGAAGTTCTTTCTTGTCCTGTTGAAGCTGTTTAATCTTCAATCCGCTTCCGATCTCATCGTAACGGGCATCTGCTTCCAGAGCTTCTGTTTTAAACTGAAGTCTGCCGTTTTCGTCAAATTCCAGAGTCAGGATTCCTCCTACATCCTCTGTGTAAAGAACACACATGATCTGAAGTTCTTTCTTCACATGATCCGGAAGTGCATTGAAATCCTGATTAAAATAAAATTTCTTCTCATAGGCACTTGCGCCGCAGAGAGTAATGTTGTCCTGATACATAAATTACTGTTTCCCTCTTTCGAAATTATTCAGAATCTTTATACATAACTGTAAAGCCCACGCACTGAAACCTCTCCTGCACTGACCTTCACAACTTCTTTATCCTGCCTCTCCACAAGCAGTTCACCTTTTTCATCAATTCCCCTGCAGATTCCTTCGAAACTTCTGTCACCATCAATCACTCTGACCGGCTGGTTCAGGTTTGCAAGGATTCTGTGGTAATCATCCAGCAGATGAGTAAAATCACAGGTCCGGATAAATTTCTCATAGTTGATCTCGAAATATTTCATCACCAGTGCAATCACCTGATTTCTGTCATATTCACGACTGCCCTCCAGAATCAGTGAAGTCGCTTTGTCCTGCATTTCTTCCGGAAATTCTTTCAGGTTTACATTGATTCCTACTCCGATGAGAACATAATTGATCTTCACACCATTTGTTCCCATCTCGGTCAGGATACCACAGATTTTCTTCTTAGAGATCACAATATCATTGGGCCATTTAATACTTACGTTAAACCCCAGTTCCTCCGTTGCCTGTGCCACTGCCATTCCCATGACCAGTGTCAGCATGGACGCATACTGCGGTGAAAATTCCGGACGTAAGAGCAGTGTCATCATAATAGAACTGCCCTCCGGCGCTTCCCATCTTCTGTCAAAACGTCCTCTTCCCGCAGACTGGAATTCCGCAACTGCCAGAGTTCCATGCTCTGCACCATCTTTTGCCAGACGCTTGATCCATGAATTGGTAGAATCTGTTTCTTTTGCAAAATGGACGGTTTTGCCCGCCCATTTTGTGTTTATTGCCTGTGAAATTGTTTCTTCATTATACAGATATGCCATTATTTGTTCTCCGGCTCTCCTAATGTTGCTACCATGACAGCTTTGATGGTATGCATACGGTTCTCTGCCTCATCAAATACTTTGGACTGCTCAGATTCAAATACTTCATCTGTTACTTCCATATCTGTCAGATTGAATCTCTCGCCCATTTCCTTGCCGATCTTTGTCTTAAGGTCATGGAATGCTGGCAGACAGTGAAGGAAGATTGCTTTCTCTCCTGCGTTCTTCATAACGTCCTTTGTTACTTTATAAGGTGTCAGATCATGGATTCTCTCTGTCCATACCTCATCCGGCTCACCCATGGATACCCATACGTCTGTATAGATAACGTCTGCATCCTTTGTTCCTTCCTGAACATCCTCTGTCAGAGTGATGCTTCCGCCAGATGCTTTTGCATATTCCTCGCACTGAGCAACTAACTCTGCATTCGGGAAATATTTCTTAGTTGTGCAGGCTACGAAATGCATGCCAAGTTTTGTGCAGGCAATCATCAGGGAATTACCCATGTTGTAGCGGGCATCACCCATGTATACAAGCTTACGTCCTTTTAAATCTCCGAAATGCTCACGGATTGTCAACATATCAGCGATCATCTGTGTCGGATGATATTCGTTCGTAAGACCATTCCATACCGGAACACCTGCATGTTTTGCAAGCTCTTCTACGACTTCCTGACCAAATCCACGATATTCGATACCATCATACATTCTTCCCAGAACTCTTGCTGTATCTGCAATGCTTTCTTTCTTACCGATCTGAGAACCTGTCGGATCCAGGTATGTGCTTCCCATTCCAAGATCATGGGCAGCTACCTCAAAAGAGCAGCGGGTTCTTGTACTTGTTTTTTCGAAAATAAGTGCGATATTTTTGCCTCTGTAATATTCGTGAAGCTCGCCGGCTTTCTTCTTTGCTTTAAGTTCTGCGGATAAATCAATAAGATATGTGATCTCCTCCGGTGTAAAGTCTTTCAGTGTCAGAAAGTTTCTTCCTTTTAAGTTCATAATAATTCTCTCCCCGATGTCATTTATTCTCTTTTGTTATTTATCTGTCTCCGCTTTTGGATCAGTGACGATCTCTTTCAGAGAACTTGCCAGACCTGCGATTCCCTGAATATCCGACGGAATAATGATCTTGGTTGCCTTACCGTCTGCTGCCCTGGCAAATGCTTCCAGACTCTTCAGTGTCAGAACTGCTTCATCTGCCCCTGCCTCTCTGATCATGCGGATACCCTCTGCATTGGCATTCTGAACTTTCAGAACAGCCTCAGCCTGTCCTTCTGCCTCCTTGATCATACGCTCTTTCTGAGCCTCTGCGCGGAGGATTGCTGCCTGTTTCTCAGCTTCTGCATCCAGAATTGCAGACTGTTTCTTACCTTCTGCAACAAGGATCGTAGATTTCTTCTGACCTTCTGCGATCAGGATTGCTTCACGACGTTCACGCTCAGCTTTCATCTGTTTCTCCATTGCATCTTGGATAGCTGCCGGAGGAATGATGTTCTTCAGTTCCACACGATTGACCTTGATTCCCCATGGATCAGTAGCTTCATCAAGAGAAGCTCTCATCTTGGTATTGATCGTCTCACGTGATGTAAGTGTCTCATCCAGTTCCATGTCACCGATAATATTTCTTAAGGTTGTTGCGGACAGATTCTCGATTGCCATGATCGGATTCTCCACACCGTAAGTATAAAGCTTCGGATCTGTAATCTGAAAGAATACGACAGTATCAATCTGCATGGTTACGTTATCCTTTGTGATAACCGGCTGCGGTGGAAAATCCACTACCTGTTCTTTCAGATTTACCTTTCTGGCTACTCGTTCAATAAACGGAACCTTGAAGTGAATTCCTGTACTCCAGGTTGCCTGATAAGCTCCCAGACGTTCCAGGATTACTGCATATGCCTGTGGTACAATGCGGACGCAGGATGCAAGGACCCATACCGCAATAACGATAATAACTATCAGAAAAACCACGCCCATAACTAATCCTCCTTATTCTGTTTTACGATAAGTTTCACACCTCGGATCTCTTCGATCGTTACAACGGTGCCTTCGCCGATTTTTTCGTCATCAGCAGAACGTGCAGTCCATTCAATGTCATTGATACGAACCTGGCCTGTCTGCGCCAGATTGTCAATCTCCTGAATCACAACTGCTTTCTTTCCAATCAGACTATTTGCATTGGTCTGTATGGTTTCTTTGTTGAAGTACTTCATTGCCAGTGGTCTGGTAAAGATGAGAAGTACCAATGAAACACACAGAAACAGCAATATCTGTACAGTGAGGTTCGCTCCTGCATAACATGCAATAGCAGCGACCAGTGCGCCGCCGGCAAACCAGATGGTGGTCAGTCCTGCCGTAATTGCCTCTACAACAAGCAATAACGCAAGAATCCCAAGCCAGATCAAGGGCTGCATGAAACTCCTCCTTTCGTCTGCTATCGTCTCTGACGAGCAGCTTCATACATGAGAATTCCGGATGCCATGGCAGCATTCAGAGATTCTACTTTTCCACACATAGGAATCCGTATCAGACAATCAGCACTGTCTGCCGCTTCATCTGTCAGTCCTTTTCCCTCGTTGCCGATCAGGAAAGCAGTTCCTCCTGTGTAGGATTCCTGATCATAAGAGTTCTTACCATGCAGATGCGCTGCAAATGTGCGGATATTTCTGTCTTTCAGTTCCTGTGCTAATGATACCACACTTTCCACATATAGGAAAGGCATTCTGTAGACAGAACCCATGGTTGATCGTATAACCTTCGGGTTTGTGATATCCACGCAGGTCTTTGTCAGAAGAACTCCGCTTACTCCGGCGCCTTCTCCTGTACGGAGAATAGTTCCCGCATTTCCCGGATCCTGCAGATCTTCCAGGATCATAACCAGCGGATTTTTCCCGCCGAGAATATCTTCCATTATATAGGAAGGTTTCTTAAGCACTGTCATAATTCCCTGCGGCGTCTGCGTATCGCTCATCTGTCGAAAAACAGAATCTGCTACTATTTCATATGGAAGTTTCTCCACCTGAGCCATCAGTTCTGCATCACCGCTGAGAGCTTCTGATACATACACCTTCGAAATCCAATCCCTAGGTGCTTCGCCGAACATTTTTCTTCCTTCTGCAACAAAAAGCCCTTGTTCTCTGCGGGCTTTTGTTTTCTGGTTCAGCTGTATGATATTTTTTACCTGTCCGTTATTTACACTGGTGATCATATCTTATCCTCAATTTTCCGAAACCTTATTCAGGTCACTGTTTGCTCCTGCTGCAACAACTGTGCAGTCTGCCGGAAACACTTCATCCGGCGCCACATTCATATTCATCTTGTCGCCATGCTTCAGACCGATCAGATTGATGTTATACTTTTCCCTGACCTTCAGCTCCCGAAGTGTTTTTCCTATCCATTCCCGCGGGATCTTAAATTCTGCCATACTGAAATCAGAAGAAAGCTCAAACATATCGACAAATCCACTGGAGAGAAGATTTCTTGCAACTCTGATACCCATGGAATGTTCAGGATAAATCACCTTATCTGCCCCTATTTTCTCCAGTATCCTGCCATGAAGAGAATTCATTGCCTTTGCCATGACAAAAGGAACTCCAAGTTCTTTCACCTGCATGGTTGCTGTAATACTTGCCTCCATATTCTCGGCTACTGCGATGACCGCAACATCTACGTTCTGAACTCCAAGCGATTCCAGAATTCCCGGATCACGCACATCTGCCTTGACAGCATAGGAAACTTTCTCTGCGATGTCCTGCACATTATCATCTTTATCGTCAATGGCAAGTACATCGCAGTTCGCCTCTGCCAGAGTAAGGGCTACCGTCATCCCGAACTGCCCAAGACCGATCACTGCATAAGATTTGTTCTTCATTTTCTTCCTCATTTCTCTTTCTGAACATGTATTCGTTATCCTCTGCGAATATCCGCCTGACTGCCGAACCGTTACTATCCGATCATAATATCTTCTTCTGCCAGATGTGAATCTGCCGGCATTTTCTGTGCACGTACAGTCACTGCAGTTCCCAGAGTCAGCGGACCGATTCTTCCCAGATACATAGTCAGGATCACGATCCATTTACCTGCTGTATTCAGGCAGGGGGTCAGCCCTCTGCTAAGTCCTACCGTTGCAACCGCAGATGTAATTTCATAAACAACATCTTCTATAGGTGCTTCCGGCATGGCTACACACAACAGCATACTCATGAGAATAAGTACTGTAAGTACCATACCTGTCACTACGATCGCAGATCGGATGTAGCTGTCTCTGATTCTCCTGTGGTGTACTTCCACATCCCGTTTTCCCTGAAGATTGGATTTCAGACTCAGCAGAAGGACCGCAACTGTTGTTGTCTTAATTCCACCTGCTGTTCCCATAGGGGAACCGCCGATCAACATCAATATCAGGCACAGCATATAAGTTGTATTGGAAAATCTCTCCTGGCTTACAGTGAAAAATCCGGCTGTTCTTGTGGTAACTGACTGGAACAAAGATGCCATCCACTTCGTTCCCGGCGAATATGTCCCAATACTTTCCGGATTTCCATGATCAAACAGAAAGATCAGTACTGTACCGCCCACAACAAGTATCAGCGTCATCATCAACACAATCTTACTGTGAAGACGAAGATTTTTAAACACACGTCCCACAGGAAGTTTCCCTCTGATGACTCGTTTGATCTTATCCCAGATATCCCACCAGACCACAAACCCAAGACCTGACATAATGATCAGTCCTACACTTGTAAAGTTTACGATCGGATCAGCAACATACTGAGCCAGGCTGTCCTCTCCCAGCAGATCAATACCAGCATTACAGAATGCAGATACTGCCGTAAAAACAGAGTATCCCAGACCTTTTGCCAGACCGAACTGCGGAATAAATCGAACTGCATAACACACTGCACCGATTCCTTCTGCTCCAAGCACACAGATCAGAACTTTCTTCACCAGCCTGACCATCCCACCCATTCTGTCCATATTATAGGACTCCTGGATAACACGCCGGTTCCTCAGCGATATTTTCTTTCTCAGACTTATAAAAATAATACTGCCCAGGGAAATCAGTCCCACACCTCCGATCTGGATCAGGACAAGAATAATAATCTTGCCTGCCAGAGTCCAGTGAGTTGCCGTAACAACTGTCACAAGCCCTGTTACACATATACTTGTGGTTGCAGTAAACATGGCATCTGTAAAAGATGTGTGGTATCCGGGTGCCGTACAAAACGGCAGCCACAGAAGTAATCCCCCTAAGATAATCACCCCCGCAAAACCGAGGGTAATTATCTGAGCAGTATTTAATTTATGCAGTCTGTTATATAACTGCATCTTTTTATTCATTTGTTATTTGTTGTTTTTATCATAGTTATGAGAAAGTGACTGGCATACTTCCCACTGGTAATCAGAGATACCTTTCTGCATAGCAAGTGCTTCATTGATATCGAAGTCTACGAATTCACCGTGACGATATCCGACAACGCGGCATGTCTTGCCTGCAACAAGAAGGTCTACAGCCAGGGCACCCATCATAGATGCATATACACGGTCTTTACATGTCGGGCTTCCACCACGCTGCATGTGTCCAAGGATTGTAGCACGTGTTTCGATACCTGTGGCAGCTTCGATACGTTTTGCCATTGCTTCAGAATGACCGATACCTTCTGCATTGATGATGATGTGATGCTTTTTGCCTTTCTTACGGCTCTCGATAATGTTATTGATCAGCTTCTGCTCATCATAGTCATATTTCTCAGGAACCAGAACGTCCTCAGCACCGTTGGCAATACCGCACCACAGAGCAATATATCCTGCACCACGTCCCATAACCTCGATGATACTGCATCTCTCATGAGAAGTGGAAGTATCACGTACTTTATCAATTGCTTCCATTGCTGTGTTTACAGCTGTATCAAATCCGATGGTATATTCTGTACATGCAATGTCAAGGTCGATTGTTCCGGGAAGACCGATTGTATTGATTCCGAGATTCGCAAGCTTCTGAGCACCTGCGAAAGATCCGTCACCACCGATGACAACAAGTCCGTCGATTCCATGTTTTCTGCAGATCTCTGCTCCACGTTTCTGGCCTTCTTCTGTACGGAATTCTGCACAACGTGCTGTATAAAGGATTGTACCTCCACGCTCAATTGTATCAGATACATCTTTTGCGCTCATGTCAATAATCTCTTCGTTTAACAGACCATTGTATCCTTTTAGAATACCTTTTACATTTAATCCATTGCTTAAACCTCTTCTGACAACTGCACGAATTGCAGCATTCATTCCAGGTGCGTCACCACCGCTGGTAAGGACACCAATGGTTTTTATCTTGTTTTCTGCCATCTTTTCTTCCTCCATCTTCTGAATCTATCTCATTTTTACTATACACATATTCGGGTATAGTTTAGCGCATTTCTATAAGTTTTTCAATCCTCTTTCTACAACTTTAACATTGGTTTTACCATATTTTTCGTACATATAGTTCAGCCATAAGTCCTGAATTTGTGCATGATATCCAACCGGAAGCTTCTTTATGGCCTTTACGTCTTTCAGGTAGATCACAACAGCACTGTCACCCGGTGAACGTCTGAGGTCTGCAAGCAGTTCCTGAGATTGCTGTGTGTAGCTTTCTTTATTGTCAAACTGTATCCAGATTTCCCTTGGCATATTGTCAAAGGGACGGATTTTTTCAAGGATCAGTTTACTGGCGCGATCGTCCTCTGCAGATACTCTGCCCTGAATAAATACTCTGCCTTCTTCATTCAGGAACTGCTGACTTTTCTCATAATCTCTGGGGAACACAACTACCTCCACTGTTCCTACCAGATCCTCTACTGTAAGGAATGCCATAACCTTATTATTCTTTGTATATTTGATGGTTTTATCCGTAATCATTCCACCGATAATTACTTTCTGACCATCCATGACTTTCGGAAGATTTGTTTCTTCATCCTGCTGAAAATCAGAGGTTTTCGCAGAAATGGTTTTCTCCATCATTTCCCGGTAATTTTCCAGCGGATGACCACTGAGGTAGATTCCCAGAACTTCCTTCTCATATCCCAGAAGTTCCTCTTTTCCGAATTCCTCCACATCGGGCATACGGATTTCAAATTCTTTCTTATCTTCCTCGCTTACCAGATCAAAAAGGCTCATCTGGCCTGCCAGTGAATTCTTCTTCTCCTGACTGATGTTATCGGAAATCTTCTGATAAACCAGCATTTTCTGGCGGCGGTTACCATCCAGGCAATCCAGCGCACCTGCTTTGATAAAGTTTTCTACTGCTCGCTTATTCATCTGTGGAGAGTTTCGTTCCATAAAATCCTTCAGGGAACGATATTGTCCGTTCTCTTCCCTCTCTCTTACCAGGCTTTCAATAACCGGACGTCCCACACTCTTTATAGCGGACAGACCATATCGGATCGCACCGTTATCTACAGAGAATCCGTACATTCCACAGTTCACATCCGGCGGCAGGATCTTAATCCCCATCTGTCTGCAGACCAGAATATATTCTGCAACCTTATTGGGAAAATCAATAACCGATGTCATTAATGCGGCCATAAATTCCACAGGATAGTAATATTTCAGATATGCAGTCTGATAGGAAACAACTGCATAGGCTGCTGCATGGGACTTATTAAAAGCATATTTGGCGAAATCAATCATTTCATCATAGATTTTATTTGCCGTTGCCTCATCAATTCCATTTGCAATACAGCCGGGAACTCCCTCTGCTTCATTTCCATAAACAAAGTTCTGGCGCTCTTTTTCCATGACAGAGGCCTTCTTTTTGGACATTGCTCGACGTACCAGGTCGCTTCGGCCCAGAGTATAACCTGCCAGGTTCCGAACAATCTGCATAACCTGCTCCTGATAGACAATACACCCATACGTAGGCTTCAGGATCGGCTCCAGCTGAGGACAGTCATAACGGATGGTATCCGGTCGGTTTTTTCCCCGGATATACTGGGGGATGAAATCCATGGGACCCGGACGGTAAAGAGAAATTCCCGCGATCACATCTTCCAGGCTCTGAGGTTTCAGTTCCTTCATGAAGTTTTTCATTCCCGCGCTTTCAAGCTGAAATACACCATCAGAACGACCGGTGCCGAGGGAATCCAGAACCTTTTTATCATCATAATTGATTTTCTGCATGTCCAGAGTCACTCCTGCATCCTTCTGGATCAGCTTTACTGCATTCTGGATCACAGTCAGAGTACGAAGTCCCAGGAAGTCCATTTTCAAAAGTCCCAGCTCTTCCAGTGTTGTCATGGTGAACTGTGTGACAATGGAACCATCCGACGCTCTGGAAAGCGGTACATATTCAGAAACATCTTTCTGACTGATAACCACACCTGCAGCATGCATGGAGGTATGCCTGGGAAGTCCTTCCAGACGTCTTGCCATATCGATCAGATAATGAATTTCATCCTGCTCTTCATATGCTTTTTTCAGCTCAGGATTCATAGTAAGGGCTTTATCTATAGTAATATTTAATTCCTGCGGGATCATTTTCGCAATGGAATCCACCTGTGCATAAGGCATATCCAGTACACGGCCCACATCCCGGATCACACCACGGGCTGCCAGAGTACCAAAAGTAACAATCTGAACCACACAGTCATCCCCATATTTACGGCGGACATATTCAATAACCTCCTGCCTTCTTTCGAAGCAGAAGTCAACGTCAATATCAGGCATGGATACTCGTTCCGGATTCAGGAATCGCTCAAAGAGCAGATCATAACGTATAGGATCAAGCTGTGTGATTCCTAAGGTATAAGCAACAAGACTTCCTGCTGCAGAACCACGTCCCGGACCTACCATAATGTCATGATCGCGGGCATATTTGATAAAATCCCATACTATAAGAAAGTAATCCACATAGCCCATGTTTTTTATAGTAGATAATTCATAATCCAGACGGGATTTTAATTCCTCTGTAACCGGCTGATAGCGTTCTTCCAGTCCCTCGAAGCACAGTTTATTGAGATATTCCCAGGATGTAAGACCATCCGGCACATCGAATCTTGGAAGCTTGGTTACACCAAATTCAATCTCAACATGACATCTCTGTGCAATCTTATGTGTATTCTCCAGAGCTTCCAGGGCATATGGAAAAAGTTCTGCCATTTCCTCAGGGGATTTCACATAATACTGGCCACCCTCATAACGCATTCTGTCCTCGTCTGCCAGTTTCTTGTTTGTCTGCAGGCAAAGAAGAATATCATGGGGATCAGCATCCTCCGCCCTTGTATAATGCACATCATTGGTTGCCACAAGGTCAATACCTGTTTCTTCGTGCATACGGAGAAGCTCCTGATTTACCAGTCTCTGCGCAGGGATTCCATGATCCTGTAGTTCCAGGAAGAAATTGCCTTTTCCAAAAATATCCTGATAACGAAGAGCTGCTGCCTTTGCATCCTCATACATGCCTCTCTGAAGATATCTGGCAACCTCACCTGCAAGGCAGGCACTTAAGGCAATAATCCCTTCATGGTACTCTTTTAATACCGCAAGATCTACTCGCGGTTTATAATAGAAACCTTCTGTGAAACCCTTTGATACAATCTTCATCAGATTTGCATAGCCCTGATTATTTTCTGCCAGAAGAACCAGGTGGTAATATCTGTCCTCGCCACTTCCTGCTTCACGGTCAAATCTGGATCCGGGAGCTACATAAACCTCACATCCCAGGATCGGATTGATTCCCTCGGCCCTTGCTGCGCGATAAAAATCAATCACGCCGTACATAACTCCATGATCTGTGATCGCCGCACTGTCCATGCCAAGCTCTTTGACACGGGCTACATATTCTTTTATTTTATTGGAACCATCCAGCAGACTGTATTCTGTATGGACATGAAGATGTGTAAACTCCAACTCTATTCCTCTCCTGTTCTAATATCTGCAATTTTATCACAGTATATTTTTACTGTTATTATTTCGCGTAGATTCTCTTGTCTTTAATCTCTACTTTGCCTTCTTTCATCAGATGACCGATGGCACGTTTGAACGCCCCTTTGCTTAAACCAAATTCTCTCTGAATCACTTCCGGTGATGCCTTGTCATCAAATGGAAGAACACCTGCAAATTCATTGATTACTTCAAGGACATTCTCCGCATCCTCATTAATCTGAAGATATGCTTTCTGGCGGTCTGTGACATTCATCTTTCCGTCTTCTTTTACTTCACTGACACGCAACTCAAGGATCTTACCCGGGCGGTATTTTCCCTTGGCTTCTCTTGCAGGGATCAGTGCAGAATATTTATCATCAACTGCCACAAATACACCGAATCTATCGCTGATCTCATAAACACGACCTTTCACCATATCTCCCACTACATAAGGAGTTCTGGTGGAAAGATAATGATAAACCTTCATAGTTGCGCAGAGACGACTGCTCTTGTCAATATAGAGTGCTACCAGCACATCTTCTCCCTCTCTTACTTTCAAAGTCTGTTCATGATATGGAAGCAGAAGGTCTTTCTCCAGTCCCCAGTCAAGGAATGCACCAATCCTTGTTACCTGAGAGACTTTCAGAACTGCTGTCTGACCTACCTGAAGCTTCGGTTCTTTTGTTGTTGCAATAAGACGATCCTGAGAATCCTTGTAGATAAATGCTTCAATGCTGTCGCCTTCCTTTATTCCTTCCGGAACCTGTCTGGACGGAAGAAGAACACGGTTCTTTGCATCTGCCTGCATATCCTCACCCAGATATACACCAAAATCTACGGACTTTACTACTGTTAATTTCTGTTTTTTTCCTAACTCAATCATATAATCTCCATTTCTGTTGTGATAGTATCTTTTTAAAGAAAATTAAAAATATACTATACTTTCATCATCCTCTGACATTAGCTTTATATTTCAGTATAACATAAATAATAAAGGCGGCACAATGCCGCCTTATTATTTTTTATTATCTTATTTTACGTTACTGTTCACTATAGATCAGGATGTATTTTATTCCAACTCGATTTCACATACACTCAGACAGATTCTTTATCGTGTATTATATATTCTGCATCCACTTGCATGCCAGTTCCATCCAGGACTGGCACTCTTTCTGCACGCAGCCTCCGTCTTCATAGCTTGTCTCTTCATTTGCAAGACTCAGTCCATGTCCGCCAACCGGATAAAGATGCATCTCTACAGGTATTTCCAATTTACGCAGTGCGTTAAAAAACAACAGAGAATTTTCTACAGGAACGCAGTCATCCGTCACTGTATGCCACAGGAATGTTGGCGGTGTATCTCTGGATACCTGGAATTCCAGGGACTGTTCTTTTCGTTTATCCAGATCATTATAATCCTCTCCAAGCAGACATTCAAAAGATCCTGTATGTGCAAATTCACCGGAAGTAATTACCGGATAACTTAAGATCATACCGTTTGGCTTCACCATTTCTGAATCTATTCCAAGTGTTTCTGCAATGAAATTTTTCTTCCAGAAAACACCCAGACTTGCTGCCAGGTGTCCTCCTGCTGAGAAACCCTGAATTACAATCTTATTCGTATCAATATGAAATTCTGCTGCATTCTCTCTTAAGAAAGCTACGGATTTCGCAAGCTGCAAGAGTGCCAGCGGATATCTGGCAGGTTCTACACTGTAGCGCAGAATCACCGCATGATATCCTTTTGCCAGATACTGCATTGCAATCGGTTCTGCCTCTCTGTCAGACGTCATTGTATAACCACCACCCGGACAGATTACAACTACCGGACGCTTTCTGTTAATGTTCATTTCAATTGAATTATCCAGGAAATAAGTATATAAATCTGCTGTTTCTTTATATCCGTCCACTTTAATTTCAATCTTTTTATAAATCATAAGTTCCTCCCATATATACCAAAAATCTCCCGGCTGTTCAAAAAAGCACACTCTTATCCGGGAGATTTTTTATACCTATCACAGGTTCATATCTTTTATTTTCAGATCAGCAATTATTTATTTCCCTGTCCATAATATGCATTTGCACCATGTTTTCTGAAGTAGTGCTTATCCTGCAGATCCTGTGGTGCAGGTTTTACCTGTGGATTGATCAGCTCACAGCGGGATGCCATCTTGGCAACTTCCTCAAGAACAACTGCGTTATGTACTGCTTCATGAGCATCCTTGCCCCATGCAAATGGTCCATGGTTTTTGCAAAGTACTGCAGGTACTGCCTCATAGTCTTTATCCTTAAACAGGTCAACGATCAGAAGTCCTGTGTTTTTCTCATATTCTTCAAATTCTTTGCCTTCCAGACAGCGTGCACATGGAACTTCACCATAAATATAATCTGCATGTGTGGTTCCATAACATGGGATTGCTCTTCCAGCCTGTGCCCAGCTTGTTGCCCATGAAGAATGTGTATGTACAACTCCTCCAATGTTCGGGAATGCTTTGTACAGTTCTACATGAGTTGCTGTATCAGAAGATGGATTGTATTTTCCTTCTACCTTATTTCCATTCAGGTCTACAACAACCATATCATCCGGTGTCAGCAGATCATAATCAACTCCACTTGGTTTGATGACAAAAAGTCCTGATTCTCTGTCGATTCCGCTTACATTTCCCCATGTAAATGTAACAAGTCCGTATTTTGGAAGATCCATGTTTGCTTTGTAAACTTCCTCTTTTAATTTCTCCAGCATGATTCGTACCTCTCCTTTTGCTTTTCAGATATTCTTTTACAACAGCTTTCATATGTTCCGGATTTTTCTGCATATCCCACCCGGAAAATCTCTTAATATCTGTATTATAGCACTTGTACGGTACATGTACCAACTTGTATGTTGATTATTTTACTGTTTCTCATACAGAAACTCTTCAGGCAGGCTTACTTTGAAATCTTTTGCAAGTGAACGAAAATTATCCGGTGTAATAGTCTGAAGTTTATTTGGAGTCATAGAAAGAATCTTCACCAGGATCTCTGCAGATTTTTCTACTGTATGGAGCAGACCAAATGTCAGGTCAAAATCCTCACCTGAGCAGAACATTCCATGATGTGCCCAGATAACAACATCATATTTCTTCATTAATTCTGCTGTTTTTATGGCAATTTCTCTTCCACCCGGTACCATCCAGCCGACAACACCTACGCCGTCCGGGAATACAACCGGGCACTCTGTAGCAGATTCCCATAACTCTCTTGTAAAGATCTTATCATCCAATGGCAGAACAAATGTCAGAGCAATTGTATTTGTTGTATGTGCATGATAAATAACACGATGTTTTCCGTTTGTCAGTTTCTTCTTCACTTCATGATTCATCAGATGAGTAGGCAGCTCACTGGTAGGTCTGCCGCCCTCAACCAGACCCCAGCGGATTCTGTAATTTGTTCCTGTCTCATCCAGTTCAATGATTGCAAGACATACTTCCGGATCCACGATAATGTTTCTGAAATATTTACCGCTTCCTGTTACAAGGAAAAACTCTCCTGCTAATCCCGGAACCTCTATCCCGATCGGTGTCCATTTTCCAGGTGCATTCAGACGAGGCTTAATCATCTCTACTTCTTCCGGTTTCAGACGATAGCTTAAGTTTCCACCGTTTCTCTCATGCCATCCCTGCTGATAGCCATCATTTGCCATTTTGATAAATCCCTGTACAAATTTAGATTCCAGAATTTTCATAATATATATACCCTCCGCTTTTTGTGGTTTTATGTTGTTTGTTTTTAACAATATATTGTTTCTTGTTGTTTATGAATGTATTATATATTGTTTCTTGTTGTTTGTAAATAATTTATTCAAAAAATCTCTCACAAAACCACACATCAATTCCGAAATATCTTTGTCAATTCTGTCCTGCTATTCATCCTGTTCAGAAGATTTTTACCGTTATTTTTGCTGAAATTCTATAATTGCGTATGCTTTTCCGTCTGTATCATCAAGCGATACAATCACCTTTCCTGTTTCTGCTTTTGCTTTCGGGCAGATTATATCTCCAAGTTTTGCCTGCATCTTATACTCTGCACGCATCTGGTATACTTTGAAATCTTCCGGCAGGAAATCTTCTGCCATGCAGATATACTGACAGTTGTTTACATGATGATTGGTATCAAGATGATGCTTCTGCACTGTGAATGATTCCTGTGAAGTCATGTCATCCGGAAGTTTGATTTTCCTCGGTGCATAATCCATTTCCAGCTTTTCGCCGAGTATGTAATTGTCTGTATCTGCAGGTGTCAGTCTCGCCGGAATCCCTGTACTGATGGCCAGATGTGTCCAGTTGGAGTTCGCCCAGGCAAGCTTCTTCCCATCCATTGTTTCTATGGTGAAATTACGCATACCCATGAATCCTTTGAAATCATAAGGTGCTGTCGTGATCCTGATTTCCGTTCCCATAGCAGGATATTCATCCACAATTACCTGCCAGGAAGAAAGAACCCACGCTCTGTCTCTTGCCTTCAGCACGTCTCCTCCAAGCCCGACCGACTCCGCATGAAATGTACAGCAATCCTGAAAATAATTCAAAACACCCGGTAATGTCAGTTTGCCGTTCTCACCTGTCTCACTGTATCTGACTCTGCTGTTAAAACTGTAATTCATTTTTTATGTCCTCTTTTCTTATGTCGCTATGATTTTTTAATATACTTCTTTTCTATTATTATAACAAGCCAAAAGTATAAGGCATAAAACAGTTTTTTATAAACTACCCTATGCCTTATCTTTGTTCTACGTTATATTATTTACTGTAATTCTTTGCTACAAATGTGATCATTACCTTAAACAGATCCCCATCCAGATACAGCTTAAACTCACCTCCCTGCAGCTCTGTCAGGCTCTTTGCAATAGAGAGACCCAGTCCGCTTCCTTCTGTATTTCTCGCCACATCTCCTCTGATAAATCGTTCTGTCAGTTCATCCGCAGAGATATTCAAAGGCTGTGCTGAAATATTTTTCAGGGAAAAGGTTACTTTTTTATTTCTGTTACTAATCTCTGCGTAAACTCTGGTGCCTTCCATTGCGTACTTCACAACATTGCCGAATACGTTTTCCAGAACACGCCACATTCTCTGACCATCTGCGTAAATAATGGAGGGTTCATCTGTGAAATGTACCATCATAGTCAGATTCTTTTCCTGGAATTTCTCTTCAAATTCTCCGATCACCTGCTGCACCATTTCCACAAAATCAATATCATTCATCTCCAGTTTGATGTTTCCTGTGCTTGCCTTGGATGCCTCTACCACATCCTCTGTGAGCACCTTCAGTCTCTGGGATTTCTCATCCAGGATGCGAAGATATTCCTGTATTTTCGGATCTGTCGGGTTCTCACGTTTCATCAAATCTACATAATTAATAATGGAAGTCAAAGGTGTTTTCAAATCATGGGAAACATTTGTGATCAGCTCTGTCTGCATTCTCTCTTTTTTCAGGCTGTTCTCTACAGCAGCATCCAGACCACTGCCAATATTGTTGATATATTCTGCCATCACCTTCTGTTTTCCGGTAAGTGTATCTGTTTTAATCTTATACTGCAGTTCTCCATCGCTTATTTTCTTCAGACCATCCATAATAAGATCCAGTCCGTCCGCTTTTCTGATGACAAAAATCATAGCAGCCACATCTACAGCCATCAATGCCAGCAGGAATACTTCTGCACCACCGAATATGCAACCGATGATCAGAAACTGCAAGAATAAAAATGCACCTCCCACAAGCAGAACTTTTATTTTTTCTGCTGTATTTCTGGAAAAAGCTCTGGCAAAATCGGCAAGCTTCCCACTGCATTTTCCAATCCATTTCAGAACTTTTCTAATCAGACTGTTTTTCCATAGAGTACCTGCTTTTATTCTTCTTACCAGGCTGAGATATCCGATCAAAAACCATGCCATTGTATAAGTCCCACATATGAGACAGGTAACAATCACTGTCACTACTGCATAACTGTAACCCAATGATGAGTTGGCAATCAAAGTTCCCGATATGATCGTTCCTGCCAGCCATATACCGATCACTGCTCCTGCCGCAATTTCTGTATACCATCTGTCAAATCCGTTGAGATGAATTTCTTCATCCTTTGGTTTCCTTCCTGCTGTCACAGTCAGCCACACCATACCGATCAGCCAGAGCACACTTCCAAAGATTGCTCCTGCCAGCATCGGAAACATAAGCTTTGAATATGTCTCATAATTCTCTGCCTCATCAGCCATGGAATCTGCCACAGAAAATTTCGTATCAACAGAAACTGCAAATATAAAATCCTTTGTGTCAAAGCTCTGAGCAATGGTATGATTCCACACCTGCAGGTCTACATCCGGAATATTTGTCACACACTCACTTAATTCCGGGTAAACAACTGCATATGCTTTTTCTTTAAATATTGTCTCAAGGTTCTGCTCCAGCTGTGAATAGCTGCTGTATGCTTTTCTGTTTGTATAGATTGTCTTTTTCTCTTTATCTGCGAAAAGATATGTGAGATTGGTACTCCCTTCCTCATAATCTCCGGACGTATGGTATACAGACGTAAGTGATATGGCACAGTCACTGACATTTATATCATCCTGAACAGCTCTGATACAGTCCAGAACCTTGGCCAGTTCACTATAGGCATCCTCAAGTTTTCCATTCCATTCCGTACTGGAATTGACTGCATCCGGAAGACTTTCCGCACCCTGAGGCTTGAATTTCTCTGTAAATTCCTCTATCTCACAGAAATAAAACTCTGGATATTCTGTATTATGTTCTTTATCTGTAATACTTCCCAGACTTCGGCTATCCGAATCGCTCCAGTAGCCCAGTTCAATGGCAGCATCTATTTTCTGCTTTTCTGTTTTTTCTGCAAATTTTGTCTCATAGGAATCATCATACTCTTCCATGATATCCTGATCGTAATCAACCTTTAATGTTCCATCTGTCACCAGTTTCTTAAAATCACTTAAGGAAAAATAATAACTGCTGCCATCCGAAGCCTTACACTGGATAAACTGCCCTGCATCGTCAAGGCTTCCATCATCATATCCCTCTCCAACTCCGGTCCAGTCCTGCGCCCACTCCAGCAGATCTTTTACAGAATATGCCACGCCAGATGTATTCTTAAAAGAAAGCTCACTCAACGAATCACGGTTGATTTCCTTTTCTTCAAACTCTGCCAGATCGATCACTGCCGATGAACCTGCGTTTGTAAGGTAATTTATATCCTCTTTTGCTGACAAACTTTCCAGAATATCCGTACCTCTGGAATTCAGACGCTCCCTGAATCCCTCTGACTGAATGTAACTTTTTCCTCTATCATCCAGACGGATCCCCGTCTGATAAATCATTAAAAAAAATGCTGCACATATCACAGCCGCCACAGCTGCCAGATGTACGATCACGATCCAGACCGCCTTGGCAACATTGCTCCTGTATCCTTTTCCCTTCATAAATTTGTCCCTTTCCTTTGCATTCGCTCCGTTACTTGATCTAGGTCAAGCGGATAAAATCATCCGCTTCGCTACTTGATTCGGTTAAATTTTTTCAATTTTATACCCAAGTCCCCACACAACCTTCAGGTATCTTGGCTCCCTTGGATTAATCTCAATTTTTTCTCTGATATGCCGGATATGCACTGCCACCGTATTATCTGCAGCAACCGCTTCCTCATTCCAGATGTTTTCGTAAATCTGATTAATGGAAAATACCCTTCCCTGGTTTTTCATCAACAGAAGCAGGATATTGTACTCAATGGGTGTCAGTTTCACCACATCACCGTCTACCCTGACTTCCTTCAGATCATCATTTATACTCAAACCTCCTGTCTCGTAGATATGAGCATTCTCCACAGGTATTGCCGCTCCCAGCCTTGTATATCTGCGAAGCTGTGACTTCACCCTCGCCACCAGTTCCAGCGGATTAAAAGGTTTTGTCACATAATCATCTGCTCCTACATTTAATCCAAGGATCTTATCTGCATCTTCTGATTTTGCAGAAAGAATAATGATCGGAAGAGGATTCTCTTCCCTTATCTTCAAAGTAGCCCGGATGCCATCCAGCTTCGGCATCATAATATCTATGATCAGCAGATCCACCGACTGACTGCGCAATGCGTTAATCGCCTCCACACCGTCGTATGCCTTCAGGACCGTATAGCCTTCCTGCTCCAGATAAATACTGATTGCCTCTACAATGTCTTTATCATCATCACAGACCAGAATATTCGCCACTTTACACACCTCCCTCATCATCCGAAATGCCTGTCTGAAATCTCTCATGTACAGACACCCCGGCTTCTTATTTTGTATTTCTGATATTAGAATAATCGAAGCTTCTTAATATGAAAGGGACAAATTCTTAAGATTTTCTTATGATTATTCACTTTTCGCAGTCAAAATATCAGGCTGTTAATCTGTCACTTTTATCAGGCTCCTATTTTCATCCAATTCTTCTATTCGTTCTGCTGTATACATTTTTTATCTCATCTTTTCTCTTTTTCTGACAGTCAATAATAGACTGAAAATCATTATATCATTTCACATATATTACTTCTATAGAATATTCTCTTCTGTTTCCCATTTCCACACCCATCACTGTTTATTCCATTCTCCATAACTCACAACCAATCTATAGCAACCCTCGTAAATAATACTTCCATCAACGCACCAGGGGATCATCGTTATATGTTTTTTGGTATTTTATTAACAATCTTCATACATATCGCATAATTTTTTATTGATTTTGTACAATATTATTTATTTTTCGGCAAAACAATGCTACAATGTTTTACAAGATTAGTGTACTGATTTATAACTGTTCAATGGTCTGCTAACCGCAAAGCTACTGAACAGTTACACGTTTTTTTCAACGAGGGAGGTATTCTTATGAATCTGGAAAACATGACAAAAATCTACGCCCGTGGTGACAGCCGCATTCAGCTGAAGGTAATTCCCGGACATTTCGTCACATCTCAGTCACATATCACTCACTATCTGGATCTTACAACTATGAAATCCAGAACTGCCGAAGCACAGAATATTGCTCACGAACTGGCTGCTAATTATGAAGTATCTACTCCTGTTGATACCATTATCTGTATGGACGGACTGGAAGTAATTGGCGCATATCTTTCTGAAGAACTTACCAAAGCCGGCATTTTTTCCCTGAATGCTCATCAGACGATCTACGTGATTACTCCTGAATCCAGCAATTCCGGACAGATTATCTTCCGTGATAATTTTCAGCCAATGATCAAGGGCAAAAATATACTGATCCTCAATGGTTCGATTACCACAGGCTCTACTTTGTCCAAAGCAATCGAGAGCATTCTGTATTACGGAGGCACTATCAGAGGTATCACAGCCATATTCAGCAGAGTAGACAGCGTGGCTTCTCTCCCTGTATATTCTATTTTTAACACCAAAGATATACCGGACTATCATTCCTATTCATCTACAAAATGTCCAATGTGTCAGAGGCAGCAGAAAATCGATGCCATTGTCAGCAGCTACGGATATTCAGCTCTGTAAATCTTCGAAGTATTTTATAAAGAAATTGTATTGACAATCCAGGCAAAACAAGCTTATAATACAGTAAATTAATACTTACCAGAAAAGAGCGATGTTGTTCACAACATGGCTCTTTTTGCTTTTCAGAAGAAAAATAACTAATCATACCCATATCGTGAAGTTAATGCAAAAGGCGAAATGAGCGGCGGTCCTATGTACACCATGAAAAAAGGACTGAAAAACAAAACCTTTGGTGCCATTCTTGCATGGCTATTTGCACTTTTTACTGTTATCGCCTCCTTTGGTATCGGAAACATGACACAGGGCAACTCCATTGCCAGCGCACTTCACTCCACATTTAATGTGCCGACACAGATTTCCGGAGTTGTGATCACCGTTTTATCCCTGGTCATCATTGTAGGCGGAATCAAATCCATCTCCAAAGTTTCCGCTGTTGTTGTTCCTACCATGGCAATCTTTTACGTTATCTGCGGTCTGATCGTAATCATTGGAAATATTTCCAATCTGCCTTCCGGTCTGGCCATGATCTTCAAAATGGCTTTCTCCGTAAAAGCAGTGGGCGGCGGACTTTGCGGTTCCATCGTTGCTTCCATGATGAATGCCATGAGATTCGGTGTTGCACGTGGTGTCTTCTCCAATGAAGCAGGTATGGGCTCTGCAGCCATCACAGCAGCCGCAGCAACCACAGATAATCCTGTACGCCAGGGCTATATAAACATGACCGGAACCTTCTGGGATACTATTGTTGTATGTACCATCACCGGACTGGCAATTGCCTCCTCCGGAGTACTTGGAACAACAAATGCAGCCGGAGAACTTCTCACAGGCTCTGACGTTACTATCGCAGCATTCGAAACTGTCCTAGGATCTGCAGGCGGCTGGCTGGTAACCATCGGCATCACATTATTCGCTTTTTCCACCATCCTTGGCTGGGAGTATCATGGTGAAAAAGCTTTCGAGTATCTGTTTGGAACGCATAAATATAATATGGTCTACAGAATCATATTTTCACTGGTAGTCTATATCGGATGTACCCAGACTCTCAGCCTGGTATGGAACTTCTCCGATATCGCCAACGCACTGATGGCTATCCCGAACCTGATCTGCATGCTCCTGTTAAGCGGTGAGATTGCCAAAGATGTAAAAGAATTCCAACCGGAGATTAAAAAATAATACCTACGCAAAAGAGAGACCAATCCGCACAAGATGGTCTCTCTTTTTACTGCAATTTTTTTCATTTCACCATTGCCCTTACACTTTTTTGTGGTAAACTGTAAAAAAATCATACGTAAAAGCCGAGGTGTAATATGCTCAATAAATTTAACAGCTTTATGGAAAAATGGATGCCCTTTGTAACGCCGGTCTGCCTTATGGTGGGCGTACTTTTTCCGGATATTGCAAGGCATGGTGTACCTTATGTCACCTATGTTTTTGCTTTTATGACCTTTATCGGAGCACTGAAATCCAGGTTCCGGGATATAGCAAATGTATTTAAACGTCCACTTCCTCTGATCCTGATGTTTCTGGTTTTACATATTCTGATTCCGGTGACCGCCTATGGTGTGGGGCTTCTGTTTTTTCCGGAAAATATTAATTATATTACCGGAATTGTACTGGAGTTTTCGGTTCCTGTTGCAGTGATCAGCCTGATGTGGGTATCCATTTATAATGGAAACAATCCCCTTTCCCTTTCACTGGTCATTTTGGATACCATCCTTTCTCCCTTTCTGATTCCTGCCACACTGAAAATCCTGGTTGGATCCAATATTAAAATGGATACTGCTGGAATGATGAAAGAACTGGTATTTATGATTGCTCTTCCGGCAGTGATCGCCATGTGCCTTAATGAATTCAGTCATGGAAAAGTAATGGAAACCTGGCCAAAAAAACTTGCACCTTTTTCAAAAATGTGTCTGATTTTTGTGGTGACTTCCAATTCCTCCAAGGTTTCTCCCTATATAAAGCATCTGAATGGAGAACGTCTGGCTGTAACAACTATAATTCTGGTACTGTCTGCCAGCGGATATGCCATTGGCTGGCTGATTGCCATAGTTACAAAACAGAATAAGGAATCTACCGTTTCTATGATCTATGGCTCCGGCATGCGTAACATCAGCGCCGGTGCAGTGATCGCCGGTGCATATTTTCCTGCAGAATGTCTGTTTCCGGTTATGATCGGAACCCTGTTCCAGCAGATTCTGGCTGCATTTTACGGAAGCCTTGTGCGCCGGGTACAAATGTCACAATGTAAAAAAGAGGATATTTGATCCATAATAATTGACGAAAAAATACGAATGTGCTTTAATTAATTTAACTACTTGACTATGTCAATACTATATTTTTTCATATGCATCATATTCTTAAGAAGAACAGGAGGAAAATCAAATGGGACTTATAGCAATCAGCAGTCTGATGCTCTTGGGCGGTATGTATCTGATGATCGCATTCGCATGGTGGCTTCTGCAGATCATTGCCAACTGGAGAATCTTTACCAAAGCAGGGGAAGCCGGATGGAAAAGTATTATTCCAATATATGGCGATTATATTTCTTATAAAATCGCATGGCAGCCTGCATATTTCTGGCTGACTCTCATCCTGGGAATCGTATCCTCTTACCTGCAGGGAACCCTGGAAACAAGTGAAAGCTTAACAGTCTACATGCTCGTCATACTGATCAAAATCATACTTGTCATCATCAGCATTATGTATAGCATTAAGCTTGCAAGAGCCTTCGGCAGAGGCACAGGATTCGCCATTGGCCTTATCTTCTTACCGCCAATCTTCATGCTGATCCTTGGCTTCGGCGATGACAGATATTATGGACCAGATAAATAAACAACCTCTAAATGAAAAAATCCTCATTGATTCTGGTAAAAACATTTCAGGGGGCTGACCGTACTCCCGGTCAGCCCCCTGCATATATTTTACATTTTACAGTTGCAATTCTTTTTTACAATTATTCTTCTACCTTCATCTCCCGAACGATCTTACGCAGCTTCAATACCATAGACGGTGCCACAGACAGTTCATCCAGTCCCATGCGTACAAACTCCTCAGTCAGGGTAGTATCTGCACCCAGTTCTCCACAGATGCCGGCCCATTTTCCACATTTATGTGCATTGTCCACTACCATCCGGATCATGCGAAGCAGTGCTTCATGGTGTGGATTATAGAACTCATCCAGTTTCTCATTCTGACGGTCAATAGCCAGTGTATACTGTGTCAGGTCGTTGGTACCGATACTGAAGAAATCTACCATTTCCGCAAGTCTGTCACTGATGATCGCTGCTGCCGGAGTTTCAATCATAATTCCCTGCTCAGGAATCTTGTACTGAATCTCCTGTGCTTTCAGCTCCTCTTCAACCTCTGCCACGATCTCATAGATTTTCTTTACTTCCTCAGTGGAAGTGATCATGGGATACATAATAGACAGATTTCCATATACTGCTGCTCTCAGGAGAGCACGAAGCTGTGTCTTGAAGATTTCCGGCTGCTTCAGGCAGATACGGATTGCACGATACCCCATAGCCGGATTATCTTCATTTCCCAGATTAAAGTAATCTACCTGCTTGTCTGCTCCGATATCCAGTGTACGGATGATCACCTTCTTGCCTGCCATCATCTGTACCGCCTGCTTATAGGCCTGGAACTGTTCCTCCTCTGTAGGGAAATCATTTCTGCCCAGATACAGGAATTCACTTCTGAAAAGACCGATTCCTCCTGCATCATTTTCCATAACATAGCCGATATCTCCAACACTTCCGATATTGGCATAGATATTGATCTTATGGCCATCCAGAGTTACGTTTTCCTTACCCTTAAGTTCCTGGAGCAGTCTGAGCTTCTCTGCTTCTTCAGCCATTTTCTCTGTTGTCTGTGCTTTCACAGTCTCATCCGGCTCAAAGATCACAGTACCCTGGAATCCATCTACAACTGCCTCCATTCCTGTGTGAATTTCTTCCAGATCCATATCCACACCGATCAGCGCCGGAATATTCATCATACGTGCAAGGATTGCTGTATGGGAATTGGTGGAACCGTGAACTGTCACAAATGCCAGGATCTTGTCTTTATCCATCTGTACCGTTTCACTTGGGCTCAGATCATCTGCCACGATAATTGATGGTTCAATTGAACTTAAATCTGCATCATCCTGTCCGCTGAGATTACGGACCAGACGCTCTGAAATATCCTTGATATCTGCAGAACGTGCTTTCATATAATCATCATCCATGGAGGCAAACATTTCAGCAAAATTATCGCCTGTAGCAGCTACTGCATACTCTGCATTAATCTGCTCTGTACGGATCGTATTCTGGATTGCTTCCAGATAATCATCATCCTCCAGCATCATCTGATGTACTTCAAAAATAGCAGCACTTGCTTCTCCAACCTCTTGAACAGCTTTATCATAAAGCTTCTGGAGCTGCTCCTTGGATTTTTCCAGGGCTTCATCTACTCGTTTGATTTCCGCCTCCGGATCCTCAATCCGTGTACGTTTTACCTGATAATCATTTTTCTTCAGAACCACAACCGGTCCCATTGCAATTCCCTTATACACAGATTTTCCCTGATAACTCTGCATTGTTTTTTCCTCCTTCTTATTTATGATGAATTTTAATATGTATATCCCTGGCTGAAATTATAAGTTATTCTCAAAAAATGCCTTTAACTCAGCAATTGCGGTATCCTCATCAGCACCCTCTGCACTTACGGTAACTGTATCGCCCTGCTTTACGCCCAAAGACATAAGCATCATAAGCTGTGTCAGTTTTTTTGTTTTGTCACCCTTTGTGATCGTACATTCGGACTGGAACTTCTTTGCCTCTTTTACCAGAAGTCCTGCTGGTCTTGCATGGATTCCAAGTTCGTCTTTAACAGTATATTCAAATGATTTCATCCTTTTATTCTCCTCTGATTTTTATTCTTCTTCTCTGTCCATCATTCTCTCCAGATGCATTGCCAGATAACCGATCTCTATATCCGGTATGGGAAGCTTCAGGCTTTTTTCCATTTTACGACAGATTTTCTCAGCTGTCATATAGGGACCGGGAAATTTCACAGACATGTAGTCATTCAGACTCATTTTCAGCTTTTCCCCATGAATGGCTCTGGCAACCATATATCGTACATGGTTCATCAGACGGTTATAGCTCAGAGACATTACATCAATAGATTTTCCGGTCTCTTCCTCAACCATACAGATACATTCCCTGACTGTTCTGGCGATTTCCATTGCCTGGGAAACATTCTCATCCACAATGGCAGCATGAACATGGAGGGCAATATATCCGATCTCATGTTCATCGATCCTGATTCCCAGTTTTTCTTTCAGAAGGTCACGGATACATCCCGCAACCTTATATTCTTTATAAAACATAATACGGATGTCATCTGTCAGTGGATTACTGATCTGTTCACCGTTCTGTATACGGCGGACAGCGAAATCAAGATGGTCTGCCATGGTAAAAAGAATGGAACGGTCAACCTTTCCAAATTCCTCTTCTGCCTGATCCAGCACCTCATTGGCAAGCTCCAGACACAGTGGCGAAACAGACTTGATAATTTCCTTTGCCTCTCCACGGTCTGTCAGCTCCTTCAGGGAATATACCCTAGCATCTCCGGTTACAGAAACTGTCTGTCCCACTTTTTTGCCAAAAGCAACTCCCTTTCCCATAATCAGACATTCCTGATCATTTTTACTCTCAATTCCCATAAAGGAATTATGATTTAATATTTTCGTTATCCTGTATGACATCCGTATTTTCCCCATCCGGGCAGATATTACTGAAGAACCTCTATCTCAAAAAGCGGTTCCCCTGCCTTTATCTGACCCTCCTTCAAAAGATGAATCCTCTGGTTATCCTCCAGTTCTGTACAGAGAACAGGAGATACGATAGAGGGCGCATTCTGGCTCAGATAATCCAGATCCAGTTTCAGCATAGGATCTCCCTTCTTTACCTCCTGGCCGCTTTCTACCAGCGCCTCAAATCCTTTTCCATTTAATTTTACTGTATCAATTCCCACATGGATCAGCAGACTGATTCCTGACTCTGTTATAAATCCAATGGCATGCTTTGTGTCAAAAACAAAGGCTACCTCGCCGTCTTCCGGTGCATATACATAAGGATCTTCCGGTGTGACTACCGCACCGTCTCCCATCATTTTCTGGGCAAAAGCCTCATCCGGTGCAGTGACAAGATCTGCCGCTGTACCACTGATCGGACTGGAAATCACAATTGTGTCCACAACCTTCTGTCCTGCTTCCTCTTTTGGAGTTTCTTTTTCCTGTACCTGTGATTCTGCTGCAGGTGTTTCCAGTGTATCCGGTGCTGTTTCCAGATAATCTTCCAGATTAGACTTGATCACAGTAACGTTAGGACCGTAAATAACCTGTACACCTTGTCCCTTGTGTACCACTCCGGATGCACCTGTTGCTTTCAGAACTCCGTCATTCACCAGAGCTGCATCCTTTACTGTACAACGAAGTCTTGTGGCACAGCAATCCACATCACTGATGTTTTTCTTTCCGCCCAGACCTCTGGTGATTGCTTCACTGACAGAATCTGCTCCGGCCTCTGTATTCTCACCCTTCTGTGCTTCTTTACGGGCATTTACATCAGCCTTTGTATAAAGCTTAGTTTCTGTATCATCATCCTCACGGCCAGGTGTCTTGAAATCAAACTTTTTAATCATAAATTTGAAAATAAAGTAATATAAGAAGAAATAAATAATACCTACCGGGATAACCCTCATCCAGCTTGTTTTCTCATTTCCCTGGAGAATACCAAACAGGAAGAAATCCAGGAAACCACCGGAGAAGGTAAGTCCTACTGCAATATTCAGCATATGCGCGATCATATATGCACTTCCTGCCAGCACTACCTGAACTGCAAACAGTGCCGGAGCAACAAACAGGAATGAAAATTCCAGAGGTTCTGTGATACCGGTTGCCATACATGCCAGTGCTGCAGACAGCAAAAGACCGCCTGCTGCTTTTTTCTTCTCAGGCTTTGCACACTGATACATTGCCAGTGCCGCACCCGGAAGGCCAAAGATCATAAAAATAAATTCTCCTGAGAAATATCTGGTTGCGTCTGCACTGAAATGTGCAATATTAGCAGAATCAGCAAGCTGGGCAAAGAAAATATTCTGTCCACCCTGAACCATTTTTCCGGCAACCTCCATGGTACCACCCACAGCAGTCTGCCAGAAAGGCATATAAAATACATGATGCAGACCAAAAGGAATCAGTGCACGCTTGATCAGACCAAAGATCAGTGTTCCCACATAACCGGTTCCTGTTACCAGTCCGCCCAGTGCATAAATACCATTCTGGACTACCGGCCATACAAAATACAGAAGGATTCCCACAAACATATATACAATCGTGGAAATGATCGGTACAAAACGGGTTCCTCCAAAAAAGGAAAGAGCATTTGGAAGCTGTATCCTGTAGAATCTATTATGCAGGGCAGCTACTCCCAGTCCTACAATAATGCCGCCAAACACACCCATCTGAAGTGACTGGATACCGCATACAGAGGTAATGGTTCCCTCCAGGACAGTCTCTGCCACCTGTCCGTTGTCAAGGATCTGTCCTGTAACAGTAAGCATGGCATTGATTGCTGTATTCATTACAAAAAATGCAATAACTGCTGATAAAGCTGCAACCTCTTTTTCCTTCTTTGCCATACCGATGGCTACACCTACGGCAAAAATCAATGGCAGGTTATCAAATACCGCACTTCCCACACTGTTCATGATTACCAGCAGGGAGTGAAGTAAAGTCCCTTCACCAAGAATCTTTGTCAGACCATAGGTTTCAATTGTGGTTGCATTTGTAAAAGAACTTCCGATACCGAGAAGCAGTCCCGCTACCGGCAGAATTGCGATGGGAAGCATAAAGCTTCGTCCCACTCGCTGCAAAACGCTGAAAATCTTGTCTTTCATGTGACTCTTATCTACCTTTCCTGTTTCATAGTTTCTGCATAAGCAGACATATCTATTTACGGAAATAGTTTCTGCATAAAAAACCTTTTTCAACCGATTTTTGTACAAAAAAAGGCATTAACATACATAAACTCTCTCCGTTATGTATAGTTAATGCCTCCAAAATCGAGTTACACACTACAACTATTGAAAATATAGCATGCCAAATTCTCTTTGTCAACCCATTATTCCACTTATTCTGGCAGATATTCGCAAAGAAATAGTGTTACTGTTCACTCCGTTCTCAGCAACACGCTTCGCGATGCACAGAATTTATGCTAATCGCATAAATTCGCGCGGTATGTCTCGGTTTTTCTGTGACCTTCGCTCACAAAAAACGCCTCGCGGGATATTACCAGTGAACAGTAACGAAATAGTTTCTTATCTCCGGAATTCATACCCTTTTCCATGCAAAAAACAAAAAACTATCTTTTTATTTTCCAATCCAGATACAAAAAAGCACCTCATACCGAGGTGCCTCATGTAGCAGGGCTACAAGGATTCGAACCTTGAACTGACGGAGTCAGAGTCCGTTGCCTTACCGTTTGGCGATAGCCCTTTATGTTTTGTTTTCGCTACTTCGTTCGCGACAATTGGTATTATATAATAGTCTTTCGAAAAATGCAACCCCTTTTTTGAAATTTTTTTAATTTTTTTTATTTTTCTTCAAAAACATGAAAATACCGCCTATTTCCCGGAGTTTTTTTATGTACTCCGGGAAAAATTATGCTATAATCAATAACAACTTATTGCTGCTTCTGGTACACTCTTTCTTAAATATGTCAATCCTCACAATGCCTTTAAGAGACTTGCCATAGAGATCAAAGCAGCAGGAAATCTTAATAATAATTTCTCCAGGCTATATATGATGATGTTCAGGTCAAAAGGTATTCAGCCCCTGACCTGATATCTGTAAATTGCGATAAACAGTTACACCCGAGATATTATTATGTACCCAAAAAGGAGAGCTATCTATGAGAGCTAATAATCTTACTCTGCTCACAGACCTTTATGAACTTACTATGATGCAGGGCTATTTTAAGAACCCAACGAACCAAACTGTTATCTTCGATATGTTTTACCGTACCAATCCATGCGGAGGTGCATTTGCCATCACTGCTGGTCTGGAACAGATGATTGAATATATTGAGAATCTTAAATTCACAGATGAAGATATCGAATACCTCAGAAGCCTGAATATTTTTGAAGAGGACTTCCTTGAATATTTAAGCAACTTCCGTTTCACAGGTGATATCTATGCAATTCCTGAGGGAACAGTTGTCTTCCCAAGAGAACCACTTGTCAAAGTTGTAGCACCTATCATGGAAGCTCAGCTTGTAGAGACAGCAATCCTGAATATCATCAATCACCAGAGCCTCATTGCTACCAAAGCAGCCCGCGTCTGCTATGCTGCAAAGGGTGATGCGATCATGGAATTTGGTCTGCGCCGTGCTCAGGGACCGGATGCTGGTATCTTTGGCGCACGTGCCGCAGTCATCGGTGGCTGTGCCGGTACTTCCTGTGTTCTCACAGGCAAAATGTTTGATGTACCGGTACTTGGAACTCATGCGCACAGTTGGATCATGAGTTTCCCGGATGAATATACCGCATTCAAAACCTATGCCAAACTTTATCCCAATGCCTGCACTCTGCTGGTTGACACCTACGATGTCCTGAAATCCGGTGTTCCAAATGCAATCCGTGTATTTGAGGAAATGCGCGAAGAAGGTATTCCTCTTACCAAATACGGTATCCGTATCGACAGTGGTGATCTTGCCTACCTGTCCAAAGAAGCATATAAGATGCTTGCTGCTGCCGGATTTGATGATGCAGTTATTTCCGCTTCCAGCGATCTGGATGAATATCTCATTGAGAGCCTGAAGGCTCAGGATGCCAAGATTAATTCCTGGGGTGTCGGAACACGGCTGATCACTGCCAACGATAATCCTGCATTCGGCGGTGTATACAAACTTGCTGCTGTCAAAGATGCAGACAGTACCGAATTTACACCTAAGATCAAGCTTTCCGAAAACACAGAAAAAGTAACCAACCCTGGAAATAAAACCGTATATCGTCTCTATAATAAGAAAACCGGAAAAATCAGAGCAGATCTTATCTGCCTTGCTGATGAAAAGCTTGATGCAGACCAGAACATGGTTCTCTTTGATCCAATCGATACATGGAAAAAAACAAAAGTTCTCGGCGGAACCTATGAAGTACGCGAACTTCTCGTTCCTGTTATCAAAGAAGGTAAACGAGTCTATGAATCTCCATCTGTTATGGAGCTTCGCGATTACTGCCAGAAAGAGCAGAATACTCTCTGGGATGAATCCAGACGTTTCGTAAATCCTCAGAAAGTATATGTAGACCTTTCTCAGAAACTCTGGGATCTGAAAAAAGACCTTCTGGAAGAAATGAGTGAGAAAGCTCTCGACTGAGCACAAAATCAGATCAGACATAACTAAACAGACAAGTCCCCGGCTTCAACTGCTTATTGATTTTTGCAGTTGAAGCCGGGGACTTACTTGATTCAGTTAAAACATATACTGACATCACAGATTTCACTTTTAGTCCCAACTCTCATATTTGGTCCAAAAAGCCCTACACCGGATGTAACAATATTATGCATATTTTCTTTTTTCAGATAACCACATTTATTTTCCCAGAAGAATCTGATCACAATATTTCCCGGAAATACCTGTCCGTCATGGGTATGTCCGCAGAGATCCACGTCCACCCCCGCATCCGCCAGCTCCTGCTGTTCTCTCGGCTCATGATCGATGACCAGCACAGGCAGTGACAGATTCATACCCTCTGTAATCTCCTGCGGAATCTTTCGTTTATCAATCCCCCGTCCCGGACGCTCATAATCCGGTCGTCCATACAGATAAAAGGAATCATCAATGAGCACATACTCATCTCTCAGAAGCGTAATCCCCGCTTTCTCCAGAAACTCATCCATCTCCGGGGTACTCTCTTTCTTTTCCTTACTGCCAAAGGTGAATCCTGCCAGGATCTTTTCCTGAATATCATGATTTCCGTAACATGCATACACACCATACTTCGACCGAATTCCTCTCAATATCTCTGCCAGTTTTTCCGGATCATCCAGTGCCTCATATTCATTGTCAAAAATATCTCCTGCCACTACCACCAGATCCGGTTTCTGCTCATTGATCTTCTCTGTCATCTGCTCCATCTGCTTACAGCCAATATTATATCCCAGATGAAGATCTGCAACCAGAACCACATTTAACTCCTTTATACTTCCTGCCTTTTTATCAACAGAAATATTGTATTTCGTTGTATGTATATTTCCTGCACTGATCACTCCATAAATACTGACTGCTGAAATGATCACCGCACAGACAGCTCCCACAACAGCAGTTCCCATATTGCTGAAAAGCAGTTCTCTTCCAGGAAAACCAAGATTTCTAAGAGGATGTTTCAGTAACAGTCTCAGTCCATCCGCGATTCCCAAAGTCATAAGTGTATACATTAAGACACCCAGCCAGTAATTACTCAGAAGCTTCATAAACCTCCTAAATCCAGACGCAGGTGCCATAAATGCGATCAGTATACTAAACACTACAAATAAATATACAAGTCCAATCCCTCTGCACACCCACACATTTTGAAAAACCGTATGTAATACCTGAAACCAGTGCAGGCTGCGAAGCAGGATATATACACACACCAACAGATAAAACGGTGCCAGATATATTGCAGCCATATAATATGTCTCCTTTCCAACTCTCATTGCCATAATAATTTCATTACTATAATAATTTCATTACTGTAACAATTCCAGAAAATCATAACTGCTTCTTATTATACAAAAAAGAATCCTCAGCCGCTACTATAAGCTGCTGAAGATTCTATGAATTTTACTGTTCCATCTGCCTTCCCAGAAATCCGCTTGCTGTTCTGATGAGCATCTTCTCTGATTCACCCATCACATCCCTTTCACTCTTTCCCAGTAAAAGCACCGATCCTACTGTATCTCCTGCACTGATGATAGGCTGCATGATCTGGGAATACAAAGGTTCTCTCTGTTCCTGAGTCACAGGTATCCTGCTTCTGTCATTTCCGTTAGCAAACACAGAACTTCTCTCCGCAATTGCATCTTCCAGAGCTTTGCTGATAGGTTTTCCCATATATTCCCTGCTTCCCTGTCCCGCAGCAGCCACTACCTGATCGTGATCTGTGATACACGCTACCATCCCGCTTGACTGTGCCAGAGCCTCTGCATATTCCTTTGCAAAGACATTCAGTTCTCCGATGGGGGAATACTTTTTCAGAATGATCTCCCCCTCCCGGTCAGTAAAAATCTCCAGTGGTGTCCCCTCTTTTATCCGCAGCGTTTTTCTGATCTCCTTAGGAATGACCACACGCCCCAGATCATCTATGCGCCGAACAATTCCTGTCGCTTTCATGCACTTTTCTTCCTCCTGTTTTTCCTTTTATCGAAGTTTACTGTCTTTGTACCCTTCAGTTTCCATATCATGTGTTGTATGGTTATTATGTGGAAAAACAGGGAGAATATACATTTCTGTATTTACAAAAAATGCCATTTAACCACAATCAGGCGGTTAAACCTGAATAAAAAAGAACCCCTTCACCAGGCAGTATCAATCTCTGCTTAAAGTGAAGGGATTTCCTCATCCATCGTTATTTATTTTACACGATAACCTTCGCAACTGCAAGACCATAAACTTTAAGTTTATCGCTGCCATTGCCATAAATCCAGCTGATCTCGCCTTCCGGTACGGGAATGCTTACAGCTTCTGTTCCGAAATTCTGATAAATATAATATTTCTCATTTTCATTCTCTCTCACTGTAATCTCAAGTGCATCCGGGATTTCTTCTTTGATTCCGCAGGAAACGCCGCTGTCTTTGAGCACTTTTTCAAGGAAGTCTCCATAGAATTCTTTATCAGCATCTGCTGCCACATACCATGCCTTACCTTTGCCGTATTCATTCACTGTCAGGCAGGAATAGCCTTCATAGAAATCACTTCCGTAGATCATTAAAGTACGTGCTCCGCGAAGCTCCACAAGGTCGCACAGATATTTACATGTATAAGTCTTATCCAGTCCAAGTTCATTGCCAGCCACAGGAACAAAAGAATTTTCTTCCCAGTCATAAAGGCCGTCAATTTCTGTGCTTCTGATTCCCAGTACATCCATCAGTCCATGTGGTGTTCCTTCCAGATAACACCTGTCTGTATCATCTGCAATTCCGGACCAGTAGCTTGTGATCAATGTACCTCCGTTTTCCACGAACGCACGAACCTTTTTGGCAAAACCTTCCTTGAACATATAAACCATTGGAAGAGCCAGTACTTTATATTTATCCAGTTCACAGGTCATATCGATAACATCCACATTGACGCCCTGCTTACGGAAACCTCTGTAGAATTTCAGCATTGCTTCCAGATAATGAAGCCCTTTATTTCTGGGTCCCTGGCTGTCCTCCATTGCCCACTGGCTGTCCCAGTCATAAAGCATGGCAACCGAGCTGTTCACAGTTGTTCCTGCCAGTTCTTTTAACTCTTTCAGAACTTCTCCAACCCTGGAAAATTCTTTGAACACTCTTGTATCATTTCCACCGTAATGATCGATCACTGCTCCGTGGAACTTCTCAGAAGCACCTCTGCTCTGGCGAATCTGGAAATAGAGAGCACCTTCTCCGCCATGTGCAATTGCCTGCATGGACTGTGCAAAAAGCATTCCCGGTTTCTTTAATTTGCTCACACTCTGCCAGTTTGTAGAAGTCGGACAGGATTCCATCTGAAAGAACGGCTTTCCTTTCAGAGAACGCATCAGATCATGGCACATTCCATTGTCATAAGCTGTATCAATCACTGCTTCTTTATGCCATGTCGGATAAGTATCCCAGGAAACCACATCTATCTCTTTTGCAATCTTAAAATAATCTAAGCCGCCGAAATAGTGCATCAGGTTTGCAGTAGTCGGAAGTGTACTTCCTCCCTCTCTCAGTGCTGCAATCTCATGATGAATGAAATCAGCAGTCTGATGAGTGACAAAGCGTTTCCAGTCCAGATTCAGTGCATGAAGCTGTGTCTCACCAATCTTAGACGGACTCTCGATCTGGTCAAAGCTGTTATAAGTATGACTCCAGAAAGTGGTGCACCACTTATCATTCAGATTTTCAATAGTCTGATATTTCTCTTTCAGCCAGTTACGAAATGCTTTCTGGCACAGCGGACAATGACATTCTCCGCCATACTCATTGGAAATATGCCACAGGATCACACCCGGATGTGTGGCAACCTCCTGTGCCAGCTTTTTGTTAATAATATGTACCTTCTCTCTGTAAACAGGAGAAGTATAACAATGATTATGTCTGAATCCAAACAACGCTCTATGGCGTGTCTCATCTACACGGAGCACCTCCGGATACTTATCTGCCATCCATTTGGGTCTTGCACCTGACGGTGTAGCCAGAATTGTAGAAATTCCTCTTTTATAAAGCTTATCAATGATTTCCTGCAGCCATTCAAAATGAAATACACCTTCTTCTGGCTCCAGTGTGGACCAGGAAAAAATCCCAAGGCTTACTACATTACAGCCAGACTCCTCCAGCATATCAATATCTTTTTCCAGAATATCCGGTCTCTTTAACCACTGTTCCGGGTTATAATCACCGCCATGGAGCAGCTTATCTGTTCTAAAGTCCATACTTGTTCTCCTCTTAATTCTCTATTCTCAGTCGTTTTCTTTTTCACTATCATATTTAATACTCTATCCAATTTCAAAACACACTATTCTCGCTGCTTATTACTTTTCTCAGTCAAAGCAGACGGGATTTGATTTCATTCTTCTTACAGGATATAGTTTGCAATTACTCCAAGTTTGTTTGCGCAACCGATTGTTCATATTTTTAGTATATTCCTTTATATTAATAAAGTCAATTAGCCATTATTATCTAATTTCGAATCTCTTTTTTGTCATATCACACAATTCATGACTGATTTTTCCATTTTTCAAACACACACGAATCCTGCTTGCAGGATTCCTCCGCCTGTGGCGAGTCGCTTCAGCGACATAATTCCTCTCTTCCACAATGCGATCCTGCCCGGGAACTTTTTATGTTACAGAAACATTATGAAGTAATTTCCCATGAAAAAAAATCCTCTAATTATTGATTCTCCAATAATTACAGAGGATTTTTCATTTTTCTACTGTGTTGACTCACGCAGCATCACCTGATAATTCAGAGTTAACGTATCCTCCAAAGGCTTCTCCCCTAGGATGTTCAGTAATTTCGCACATGCCATCTTTCCCAGTCTTACTGTATCAAAGCATATACTAGTGATCGGTGGATTATTATATTCCAGATTTTTACTGTCATACATACTGGCTATTTTTATTTCTTCAGGAACCGATATTTTCTTTTCCCTCAGACTGCTCAGACACATGCTGCAGATCACATCATCCATACAGACAATACCATCTGCGCCTTCTTCAAGCAGTCTCTTCACAGCATCAGATACTGCTGCCTGATTATCCGTATCCATGAAAATCAGATTTTCGTTAACAGAAACTCCCATTTCCTCATGTGCTTCCAGAAAGCCCTGATATCTGCTCCCAGTAACATTGTAGGACTGATTTCCACCCAGAAGTGCCAGATTTCGAAAACCTTTCATCAGCATAATACTTGTCAGTTCTTTTCCGGCTTCCTGGTTCTTGTTATCTACAAACGGAACTTCCGGATCTGAAGACGGGCCGATCAATATATATGGTTCTTTACAGTTCTTCAGATATTTCTGTACCTTGGAACTTACCACTGCTCTGCTTACAATGATCCCATCGACTTTTCGATTTGCCTCCAGTCTCTGTATCTGCGATACATCTGCTCCATCAATCATAGAAATAATAATATCATAATCATAGGAGGAGGCCATCTCACAGATTCCATTCATGCAGTCTTTAAAAAAAAGAAACTCTGTGGCAACATAATCCTTCGGCATCAGCAGCGCAATATTATAAGTTTTACGCTGTGCCAGTCCCTTTGCCACAACATTTGGTCTGTAATCATGTTCTTTTATAAATGCCTGCACTCTTTCTCTGGTAGCCTGACTGATTCTTCCCTTTCCTGAGATAGCCCGTGATACCGTAGTCTTACTTACCCCAAGCTCCCGGGCAATATCTTCTATTGTATATACCTTCTTTTCTTCTGTTTCCATAAAATACCCCACCGTTTTTGCGCAATCGCTTGTTTATTCTCTATAACACAATAATCAAGCACTTACAAGTAAATTTTAAAGAAGATATACCGGCAGTTCCTCATTAATATGAACAAAACCTTTTGCTGTTTTTTTCTTTTCTTCTGTAACAGACATTATTTCCAGTTTCTCTGCATCTTTTGCGGATACAACAGGCTTCTTTACGTTTTTCCCTGCACCTGCATTTGCTGCACGCCGAATACTCTCCCTGCCTACTGACATAATTCCATGACCTCCTCTGCCAATCTCATATATTCCCTGGCACTTCTGCTTGATTTTTTATATTCCACAACCGGAATACTGTTATCCTGTGACCATTCTATAGAGCTGTCCACTCTGATGATCTGCTCAAATACATGAATATCCTCAAGTTCATGCAGTGTTTCCATTGTCTGTTTATAATAATTCTTTCTTGTATCTACCTTTGTCACTGCAATTCCGGCAACTTCCAATTCCGGTGAGATCTGTTTCACCTCATTGAGAAATTCAAACATATTCGCAAGTCCGAACATTCCCCATGGACTTGCCTCAACAGGAATCACCACTTTATCTGACGCACAGAGAATATTCATTACCCATCCACCCAGTGTCGGCGGCGCGTCGATCAATATATAATCATAAATCTCTGCATCTTTGATCTTCTGCATACATTTTCGCAAAATGAATTCTCTCTGCCATTTTGTAAACAGTTCATATTCTATAGAACTCATCAACGTGGATGATGGAATGAGATCCAGATTTTCATAAGGAGTATGTACTATATAATCACTCAGATCTTCCTGCTTTTTTATCGCATAATACAGATTCAGCTCCCCTGCTGCATGTTCCAGCACCCAGTTCTCTGAAAAAAAAGCAAGTGACAGATTCAGCTGCATATCTCCATCAATCAAAAGAACTTTCTTTCCAGACTGAGCCATTGCAGCTCCCAGATTAGAACATGTAGTAGATTTTCCACTCCCGCCTTTATTATTTGTAAAACATATCGTTATTGTTTTCCCCATGAAACATCCCCCAGTCACTGACCTTTATAAGTACCTCTTTAAACCCTGTTTTTGTGTTTCAATTATTCTCATTATAGAAGTTTTACCACCCTTTTTCAACTATTTTCCAAGTATGTCTGCCTTTTGTTTCCATGATATGTTTATTACTACAGTTTCGTTTAATGTAATTATTTGATTTCCAAAATAAATACTTGATTTTTTTTATATTTGTGTTATAGTATTTGCATACCTGATATGTAGTTTTTAAAACTACATTACATTGTTTTTATTATATTTACATGCAGAGTTGATTTTTTGCATAGTCTTTATAGGATATAAGACTGTACAAAGTTGCAAATATCTGTCTTTTATCAACTCTCCTACAGGCACATGCAAAATGAATGGAGGCGTTTATTATGAAAATCAGATTAAAAGATCCCGGAAGTGCGATCACCCATGGTATTGCCCTTCTTCTCGCTGCAGTCGGAGCAGTACCTCTTATCATCAAAGCAGCACGTTCTTATGACGTGATCCATATTGTTGCTTTAAGTATTTTTATCCTTACCATGATTCTGCTCTATGCAGCCAGTACCATTTATCATTCTGTAGATTCTACAGAGAAAGTTAATCGACGGCTGCGAAAGATGGACCATATGATGATCTTTGTGATGATTGCAGGAAGCTACACTCCTGTATGCCTGATTGTTCTTCATAACCGTATCGGCTATATTTTATGTGCTCTGGTATGGAGCATCGCGATCCTTGGCATAATCTTAAAAGGTTGTTGGATCACATGCCCGAAGTGGTTATCATCTATACTGTATATCGGTATGGGTTGGCTATGTGTACTGGCATTTGTTCCGATTTTCCATGCACTTCCCCGTGCAGGTTTCGACTGGCTTCTTGCAGGAGGAATTATTTATACTATCGGCGGTGTGATCTATGCACTGAAAGTTCCGCTTTTTGATTCCAGACATAAGAATTTTGGTTCCCACGAAATTTTTCATATCTTTGTTATGCTCGGAAGTGCCTGCCACTTTGTTGTCATGTATTTCTTTGTTGCACCGCTTCCGGTCTGAAGCATGACAACCCTTTTATAGAACACGATAAATCAAAGGGTACAGCACTCACTGGCTGTACCCTTTGATTTTAATCTATTGCAATCCTCATATCGCAACTTTTCTGATTGCAGACAGACCATAGGTTCTGTATGTTGCACCAAAATATTTGGAATAGTTTTTCGCCTCCGCAAATAATGGATCATACACAAGTCCGCCAATCTCAGCCCAACAGTGTCCGCTTCCACCAACTTTATTTGTGTCTACGCATACATAAACATTTTTATATCCCAATGCCTTAGCCAGATATGCAAATGCACATGCATCTGAAAAACAATTTCCACCATGACCCACAGTATTGGAATCTACCAGATAATCATTTGCATACAGTGCCGGCCATGAAGTCTGATTCATAAAGATTCTTTTAGTCGAATAATTATGTTTGATCACCCAGTTAAAACAGGTCTGAAATTTCTTTCCCTTCGACATACCTGATGTAGTAATCTTGCTGACTACATTTTTCGCCCGCTGCAGTGTCTCATACTCATACGCTTTCTGAGAACTCATTTTCTTTCCGTCTGCATAATATAAAGTATTTCCCTTTTTCTGTGCTTCCAGAATGCCTTTCTCGGTACAGTAATATGTATATTTTCCTAATTTGACAGTTCCTTTTTTCATCACTCCTTTTTCACTGAAATAGTAATATTTTCCTTTTATTTTCTGTACACCGGTACAGCGCTTTCCATCTGTGCCAAAATAATACTTTTTATTTTTATATGTAATCCATCCTTTCTTCATATATCCATTTTTATCAAAATAGTATATACTCTGATCTTCTGAAACTTTTTTCATTCCCACATAATATTTATCATTTTTATAATAACGTTTTTTACTGCCAAATGTATACCAGCCATTTTTCACTTTCGGCACTGGGGTTGGCGTCGGGGTTTCTGTCGGTGTGATCTCTACAACCGGTATTTCTGTTGGTTTCGGATTTACTGCAATATCAGCTCCCATCACAGGTACACTGCACATTATACATACAGCACATATTGCAATCCACTTACTCATCCTTTTCATCTTTCTTTCCTCCTTGAATAACCTGACAATGTCTCTGTTCCATAAAATCAGAAGTTTATCAGTTCCAATTTTCTGTGTCTGGTAAACTGTTTTATCTGATATTCGCGTCTCATTGCTTCTTCTTTTGTAGAAAATCCTTCATAATATACAAGCGTAACCGGTCGTTTCGTCTTCGTATATTTCGCACCGTTTTTTCCTTCGTTATGTGCCTTCATCCGCTTCTGCAAACTGTTTGTCCACCCTGTATAAAGCGTTCCATCTGCACACCTGACAATGTAAGTATAGTTCATTATGCTCTCCATCTGAAATACAATTATAATGCCGGCAAATGATTTATAGCAGTCCTCTTAATCCAATATATTCATAACCCGCTCCGTTATTTATTCATAACCAAACGGACCTATTACCAAAAACAGTTTTTTGAGTTATGTAAAGGACAACCACATGTTAAAGACCTGCAGTCATCCCTATTTCTATATTAAACAGCCGGCACAAATCGTGTATTTTATTCAGACATACCTTTCTTTCCTGACCATCCATTCCGGATATATCAAAAGGCATTTATATGTCAAAAAAGCAGGCAGGGAAACCGACTGTGGATTTTCTTTCCCTCCTGCTTTATTATACGTTTATTTTTCTATTTTGTGAATATCATCTTTCGAAGATTCCAGAAATTTCCCCTGAACTTTCCTCCCATGATCTTCAACTGCAGATCATCCCTGTCCGGATAATACCTAGTTGAAAAAACTGTCTCTCCATCATTCAGATAAATTTCCACTGCAGAAGTATCTGCAAGAAGACGGATATTTTTCAATTCTCCAGTCTTTGCTCTTCTCTTTGTTCTTCCTGCACCCGAAACTTCAGAAAATCCAAGCTCTGCAATATTATTCTCATACTTAAAAATCATCTGACCGCCCATGCTGATCTGAAAGCTGCTGCCTGTCACATTAATTTCTTCAAGTACCAGATCAAACCCTTCATTTACCTCTACCCGAACCTCCATGATTGTCTTCTCATCATAAAGAATCGTTTTTTCTTTTCGCAGCCCCTCCAGTTCCTTTGCCGGATTCTGAAGTATCTTTCCATCCCGTACAGTCAGTTCTCTCGGGATTGTAAGACAATGCTGCCATCCTTCATCTATAGTCTTGTTCACATATTCATCTTCTGCATCCGGCATCCCCATCCATCCGATAAGAAGCCTTCTTCCTTTGTTGTCCACGAAGGTCTGAGGGGCATAGAAATCAAATCCTTTATCCCATTCCTGAAAATCTTCTGCAGATACAGAACCATCTTCTTTTACCGGGAAATATCCTGACTGATAAACATTCTGAAAACGGAATTCTTCCCTCTTCAATCCCTGCGGTGATATAGACAGAAATTTCTGTCCATCCAGTTCAAAGTAATCCGGACACTCCCACATATATCCGAAAGCCTCCGATGTAGTGATCGTACGCTCAAATTTCCATTCCCTGAGATTTTCTGAGCTGTAAAACAGAACTGCACCTTTATCCTCTTTCAGACGCCCTCCCAGAACCATATAGTACTTATCATTTTCTTTCCATACCTTTGGATCGCGGATATGACAGGTGAAATTTTCCGGATATTTTTCAAAAGAAATTACTTCTTCTTTGTCTCCAAAATGAATACCATCTTCACTCTCCACATGAAGAGTACTTGTTTCACGGCCTTCATTAATGTAATCATAATCTCCGTCTATCTTAACATTTCCCGTAAAAAACAAATGCATTTTCCCGTGCTCTGTAAACGCAGATCCAGAGTAGACACCATGACAGTCATACGGTGAATCCGGATAAAGAGCTGTCCCCTCATATTTCCAATCTACCAGATCTTCACTTGTGTAATGTCCCCAGAATTTCAGACCGCCCTCCACATCAAAAGGTGCGTACTGAAAGAACACATGATATCTGCCCTTATACCAGCATAATCCATTGGGATCATTTAACCATCCCATCGGTGGCATCAGATGATGCCCCAGACGGAATCTCCCTTCTGTCATGTCTGCATTCTTTTCAATCTCTGCTACATTTTTTTCAAGAACTTTCGTTAAAGTGCTCATTTCACAATCTCCAATACTTTATCTGACGGTGTTACAGAACCTTCCTGCAAAATTTTCACATCTTTATAATCATCTGAATTAGTTACTATAAGAGGGGTCGTCATATCATATCCTGCATCTTTGATTTTATCCATATCAAAAGAGATTAGAAGCTGACCTTTGTTTACATGGTCGCCTGCTTTTACATGCGCTGTATAATATTTTCCCTCCAGTTCTACTGTATTAATTCCAATATGGATGAGAAGTTCCATACCATTTTCTGTACTTAATCCAACCGCATGTTTTGTATCAAAAATAGTCTCAACTGTTGCATCACATGGAGCAACAACCTCGCCTTTAGATGGGATTACCGCAACTCCCTTTCCAAGCACTTCAGATGCAAATGTCGCATCATTTACCTGTGAAAGCAAAATCGCAGTTCCTTCTGATATACTGTAAAGCACAGCATCATCTAGATTATCTTTTTCTGTTGCCAATTTATCTCCGATGATTTCAACACTTTCAGTACTTTCAGAATACTTAGCGTCTTTATTTATCACAGTACTCTTATCTGCTGCCACATTCTTATATCCGAACAGCCATGTAAGCACAAAAGCTACGCCAAAAGCAATCACAAACATCAGAAGATAAGAAACCGGATTATTCAGACAGAGTAAAATTCCAAAGATACCGGTCACGCCAGTTCCTGTAGCACCCAGTCCTGTAACAGATGCAAACAATGCACCACCGATACATCCCATTACAAACGGTTTTCCAAAACGAAGATTTACACCAAAGATTGCGGGTTCAGTAATTCCCATACACGCACTTAATGCAGACGGGACAGCCATGGATTTAATCTTCTGATCCTTCGTTTTCAATGCAACAGCAAGAGCAGCACCACCCTGTGCAATATTCACTGCGGATGCAAGAGGCAGCCAATAAGTAACTCCAAACTTGGATATCTGTCCAAGGTCAATGATCGTGTACATGTGATGAACACCAGCAACAACCGTTGGTGCATAAAGCGCTCCCATAATGAAACTTCCAACACCAAATGGCAATGCGATCAGCCACTGAATACCATTCAGAAGTCCATTTTCAACAGCAACAAAAATTGGTCCGATAATAGATAAAGTCAGATATCCTGTTACAAATACACTCACAAGAGGGGTAACAAACAGGTCAAACATTGCCGGTACAATTTTATGAAGTCGCTTCTCAATCTGAGCAAGTACCCACACTGCAATGATAACCGGGATTACATGTCCCTGATATCCAATCATATCAACAGAATAAAGTCCAAACCATACTTTCTGCGTTGCCTTAACACCTTCTGTGGCAACTGTCCATGCATTCTGCAGGTTCGGATGAATCATGATCATACCGATAACCGCACCCAGATATGGATTTGCTCCAAATACCTTAGCACCGCTGTATGCGATCAGGATCGGCAGAAACGTATATGCCGTATTACTGAAAAGCTGTGCAAATGTATAGATTGAACCACTGGTATCAATATTCAGGAATCCATTGTTTACCATGAAGTTCAGTGCTTCCATGATTCCCATCAGGAAACCGCTTGCAACAATCGCAGGAATGATCGGTACAAAAATATCTCCAAGTGTCTTGATCATTCTCTGTACCGGATTTGCTCTGGAAGCTGCAACCTTTTTCAAATCTTCTTTACTGCTCTCAGAAACTCCTGCAATCCGAATAAACTCATCATATACTTTGTTAACCACACCAGTTCCCAAAATAATCTGCATCTGTCCCTGTGCAAAGAAAACACCTTTTACACCTTCAATGTTCTCAACATATTCTTTATCAGCCTTTGAATTATCGCCGATAACCAGGCGAAGACGTGTGGCGCAATGAGCTGCGGAAATAATATTCTCTTTTTTCCCAATGTGGTCATATATTTCCTGAGCTGTCTTTCTGTAATCCATGATATCCTCCTTCTTATTTATGTAATCGTTCCCACATTTGTGTACATTCTATATTTATAACAACCTGACAAGTATATCCTATTATATTGACAGATTGATTCTGATTTTATTATAAATATATTTGTATTTTTATGGAATCGTTCTCATATATTGATTTTATTATATCCAACACATTTTCATTTGTAAATACGGAACATATCACAAATCTTTCATCCTATTTTTGTATATTATATATAAAAAGAGTTAAGAGAACCTATTAACTATCCCTTAACTCTTTTTGTCCTATATGCTTCGATGAGATCCTCGCATCACAACCTTGCATCCCATCTTAATTTCTTTATGTATCGGCACATTTTCCGACTCCATTAATTCTATCAACATCCTGGCAGCTTCCTTTCCACTTGTCTTATAGAAAAAATGTACAGTTGTCAGATTTGGCTCCACAATTTTTCCAAGATAACTGTCTCCCATTCCTGCAACCTGAACCTGCATTGGAATCTGGTATCCATTTTTCTTTAACCAGTTCACAGCACCTACTGCCATAGTATCCGTCGCACAGATTAAAGTATCAATATCCGGATATTCATTAAATAACTCCTCTGTTTTCTCATATCCTGATTCCAGTGTAAAGCTTCCACACTTAACACAATCACTGTTAAGCTCTATTCTATTTTTTTTCAAAACCTCCTCTACTCCTGAAAGTCTCTTTCTTCCAACAGCTTCATCTTTATCCGTAACTGTAATATACCCAAACTTCTTTCCACTTTTCACCAGCTCTTCAGTAAGGCTCATCGCCGCTTTATAATCATCCTGATAAATACACGGATATCCCTCCAGATGCTGTCCAAGTAAAACAATTGGAACCCTATACTCCTTCAGCATATCCTTATGCTGCTTTGTCAGAATAGTTGCAATAAAAATAACTCCATCCACCTGATTATCCCTAAAAAGTGAAAGGTATTTCAATTCTTCTTCAGTACTGTTATTAGTATTCGCAAGTATCAGTTGATACCCCTGTTTCGTAAGAATATCACTGATTCCCGCAACTTCCCTGCTGATCGTATTAGAATCAATCTTTGGCAAAATAACACCTACAAGTTTCGTTTTCTTTGTACGTAGCATTTGTGCCTGAGAAGATGGCTGGTATCCCGTTTCTTCTATGACTTTTCTGATGATTTTCTTTTTCTCTTCACTGACGTAACCCTGATTTAAATATCTGGATACTGTAGCTCTGGAGACCCCTGCCAGTTTCGCAATCTCGTTAATATTCATGCAAAAGCTCCCTTTCTTTTTCTGCACAATTTCTTTCTGAAAGTATTTTCTATAATTATACTACGGATATCCTTTCTATGGCAAATATCAAAATTTTTTGCTATAAAAGCAGGCTTCGAAAAGCCTGCTTTGCTGTTCATTACGGAAGATATGCAATCGGATCGATCGGTTCTCCATCCTTTTTCATTTCAAAATAGAGATTTGTTCCTTCTGTGCTGTAATATTTTGTTGGCTGTGCAATATATCCGATAGTAGTTCCTTTTTTAACAGTATCACCTTCTGCTACAGTCAGATCTGCAAGCTGTCCGTAAATTGCCTGATATCCATTTCCAAGCTCCATCGTTACTGTCGTACCTGTTTGTATATCCTGTTCTATAGAATAAACTGTGCCATTAACAGCAGCCACCACAGGTGCCCCTTCTACAGCTCCTACTGCAATAGCAGGACTTAATTTGTACTGATCTAGTGTTGAAAAATAAACTGTCTGATCCATACTATAGTCCTGCAGAATATTTCCATTTACCGGCCACTCCATTAATGTATCTTCTGAAAAATTTATAGCTGGCAAATTGATGGCAGATGCAGAAACATCTGTTGTTTCACCGTTTTCATGATTTTTTTCATTCTGAAGATCATCATTTGTAATCTGTGATAATATTTCCGTATTCTGCTGATTATTCATATCCGAAATGTTATCACTTTTATCCACATCTGCAGCAGTTTTTATTTCTGAATTTTCCACACTATCATCATCAATATCCCCATTTGAATTTTCATTTTCTGGTGATAATTTTACATCATCCAGATCCTCTTCATCAGATATAAGCGGTCTGTTTTCGGATTTAACCTGATCTGCTCCTGCATCAACCATAGACTGCTCATCTGTCTCTTCATTCCGATTACTTTGAACACTCTTTTCTGTCTGTTCTTCAGATGTGTTTTCTTTGGCTGGCGATGTACCTAACTGATATACAGTAATTCCCATTGCTGCCACAGCCGCTAATCCAACGGTATTAGCTATAATACGAGTAATTCTGTTATTCATCATATTCCTTTCACCTCTATTTTCATCTTCATATCTATAGGGTGTCCAGAATAATTACATCTATTCAATAAATTTCAGGTTATATCTTTTCTTTATGAACAGGACAAAGATTCCGAACGAAAGTCATTACTAATCTTCTCTATCTCTGATCCGGGAAAATAATAATCTAAAATTTCTTCCGCTGTTTTTGACTTTTTAGCCATTTCATTTCCTCCGTACTGTGAAAAACCCATTCCATGTCCTCTTCCCCTACACAAAAAACGCACTCTATTTCCCTTGTTCTGAACGGTAAAATTTGCAGAAGTAAGTCCCATTCCCTTCCTAAAAGATTCTCCTTCCAGTATCTTACCATCAGCCAGAATCTCCATAACATATCCGGCACTGTCCCTTGATTTTATTTGGAATATTTCAGGCAGCACATTTTTATTTATATATACACAGTTCAGAAACTCTTTTGAATCTTTATCCACACTGCTTTGGACAGATTTCAGATATAAACTGTCATCACTGTGGAAAACCTCTTCTCCTGCTCTTGTCCGTCCTGCGCTAAGCTCATGATATGGAACTGTCTTTAGTTCACCAGCCCATGTTATAACCCTGCTTTCTGTTGCAATTACCGCCGTTTCATAATTCTTCTGCATAACAGCACTGTGTACTGAATCAATATGTACCTGATCTCTAATCTGCATTAAAATATCACTGAGACTCTTTTCTTCACTTATCTTTCTGTAAATATTTGACCGCGCTATAATTGCCTGTGCCTTTATTGTCTCCAGTTCATAACTATCTCCAATTTGTCCGGCTATAAGAACCGGAAGTACCTCTTCCACATTAAACTTTCTGTTTATTAATGTAGTATCCATACCATTAAAAACAGCAGTAACTATATAAGGAACAAAAAACAGAAAAAAGATACTCATTGTACTGGGAAAAGAAGACTTTTTCATATGAAACCATCCGAATTGTCCGGCTACACTACATAGCCTCTTTCCTTTCAGTATATACACATATATTTATCCATATGTCTACTTTGTTTTATTTATACGGAGACTTTCACCCCGTATTGAAATATGCAGCTTTACTCAATCTATTTTGAATTCTTGGTTCATTCCAGTATATGATTTTTTTCTTTCTGGCATCTTTATTCTCAAAAGGCTGTAAAACAGGTTTATTCTTTTTAGAATCTGTATCCTTAACAAAATACTCCAGGCTTTGTTTTTCATTCCAGGATTCATAATCCCATTTCCGTCTAAAACTCTTTACCATTTTTCCCTGAGCACTATTTTCTCCAACCTTGTTAGTATCTTTTCCATCTTCATAATTTTTTCTTCTGTCTTTCGCCAGTCGCATCACCAAGCAGGTAACAGCTAGCATAATCAATTGAAAACAATCCTTCAGACTTTTTATAAAATTTCTCATAAAATGCCCTCCTGTTCTGCATTCTATACAGTAATAGTAACTTCTGCAGCTTGTCCGCCGTTCAGACTGCGCACTTCCTACGGCTATCAGCTTACTGATATTTTATGCTTCAAAGAGATTATTTTAGAACCTGAAATTTATGCATAATAAAGAATCCTGTCCGGAGGGCTTCTTTATGTTATAGGAACATTACAGAATAATTTCTTATAACATAAAAAACTTCTGTGAATTTCACAGAAGTCTTAAGTGAAGCATCGGGGATTCGAACCCCGGACAACTTGATTAAAAGTCAAGTGCTCTACCGACTGAGCTAATGCTCCATATTTATTTAATTATCACTTTCAAAGTGAATGCCCAGAGCCGGAATCGAACCAGCGACACGAGGATTTTCAGTCCTCTGCTCTACCAACTGAGCTATCTGGGCAAAATAGCGGGGACAGGATTTGAACCTATGACCTTCGGGTTATGAGCCCGACGAGCTTCCAGACTGCTCCACCCCGCGATATTAATTTTTAAATCAAAAGCCGATGATCGGACTCGAACCGATAACCTGCTGATTACAAATCAGCTGCTCTGCCAATTGAGCCACATCGGCTTAGCTTTTACGCTAAGTGGATGGAGAAGGATTCGAACCTTCGAAAGCGTTGCTAACAGATTTACAGTCTGCCCCCTTTGGCCACTCGGGAATCCATCCAAGTATGGAACCTATAGGGCTCGAACCTATGACCCTCTGCTTGTAAGGCAGATGCTCT
>NZ_JAAIMY010000120.1 GCF_013300825.1 Blautia wexlerae | reverse complement strand
CCATGCAGCGGTATCTCAAAGAACACCAGCGGGATTTTATGCCGGAGGACACCAAAGCCGGAATGATACAGGCGTATCTTGATAAGTACACCGGGAGTATGGTCTGTTCCAAGCAGCTCTACAAGGAAGCCTTGAACCATGCCTTTGACGAACCGAAGCAATGGGAAATCCGGGAAATCAACGAGATTATGAATCAGAGCATTACCGGCTGGCGGTACTTCCCGAACCCAAGAATGTTTTCCGAATATGGCAGACAAAAGGGCTGGGAGCGTGAAAACCCGGCAACGGACTCCGGCAACCCGTCTGAAAAAACGATGGA
>NZ_JAAIMY010000016.1 GCF_013300825.1 Blautia wexlerae | reverse complement strand
GAAAGTATCCCCATTACCTATATGCAGATGGGGATCGTGCATGAGCGGGATACGGGCAGAGTCCGCCTGTCCCTTCCAAAGGCATTAAAAAAATATATGGAAGAAACATATCAGATCCATGAAAACTTTCTTTACCTTGAAAATAAGATTTTAAGGGGCATGGATCAGATCAAACAGCTGCGGATCTACCCGCCGGAGAAAGGAAACTGTAAAATTATTGTTGTTTATGAAGTCCCTGACCAGGAAGAACTTCCACAGAACGGACATGAACTGTCTATTGATCTGGGGCTTCACAACCTTATGACGTGTTATGATTCTGAAAATGGGAAGACGTTTATCCTGGGCAGGAAGTACCTTGCACTGGAAAGATATTTCCATAAAGAGATCGCAAGGGTGCAGGCCCATTGGTATGGACAGCAGTCCGGAAAGGGAGTAAAGCACCCGGTCACATCAAAACATATCAGGAAGTTATATAAGAGAAAACAAGACTCAGTAACGGACTATCTGCACAAGGTCACAAGGTATCTAGCAGAATACTGCCGGGAACAGGGGATCACCTGTATCGTTGCAGGGGATATCCGGAATATCCGGAGAGAAAAAGACCTGGGACACAGGACAAACCAGAAGTTCCACAGCCTGCCGTATAACAGGATCTACATCATGCTGGAATATAAGCTGAAAAGATATGGAATCCGCTTTATAAAACAGGAAGAAAGTTATACTAGCCAGTGCAGTCCGCTGTCACCGAAAGTGGGGAAAAGATATGCAGAGCCGTCCAAACGGAAAGAGAGAGGGTTGTACAGAGATGGAAACAGAACCTATAACGCAGATGCCGTAGGCGCATATAATGTCCTGAGAAAATATCACTCCGTATCCGGAGTAAAAAGAGAACTGTCCGTAACCGGACTAAAAACACCAGAAATAATAAAAGTAGCTGTATAGCTCTAAAGAGCAAACAGTAGTGGTGTCATGGATGCACCCTGAAAAAAGGCGGTATCCCGCCTTAATTCAGATGCTCTGGTAACTCAGTTGCCGAGTAATTCACGCATAGTGCTTGGTGGAATGATGGCTATTGATATGGGCGGACCATTCAACAAAGCAGCATAAGCAGCGAAATAAAAAGCAATAATGAAAAAATTAAAATAAAAAACATGGAGGGTATCAAAATGAAAGAATTTAAGTATGTGGTTACAGACAATGAAGGAATCCACGCACGTCCTGCAGGAGAGCTTGTAAAACTGGTAAAAGGTTTTGAGTCAACGATCTCCATCGAAAAAGAGGGTAAAAAAGTAGACTGCAGAAAACTTCTTGCACTGATGGGACTTGGCGTTAAGAAAGGCCATGAAGTAACATTCACGATCGAAGGTGCTGATGAAGAAGCAGCATACGAAGCAGTAAGCAAATTCATGCAGGAGAACCTGTAATTCACAGAATTAAATATAAGAAACTGACAGACAGGAGATGATGCATTCATCTCCTGTTTCTGTTATAATGAGATAATGAGAATTGGGGGAGCTGCGAAGCAGCGGAGCAATTCGTAGATATCGGAGAAAATAATCATAAGTAAATAATCAAAGTAAATATACAATGGAGGCAGAAGTACATGCTTACAGAACAGAGATTTGATATTATTCTGAAGCTTCTGGAAGAAAAAAAGAGTGTTACAGTAACAGAGCTGAGAGAACTTCTGGATGCATCAGAATCCACAGTGCGCAGAGACATCACTGCACTGGACAAAGCAGGAAAACTTACCAAGGTTTTCGGCGGTGCAGTAGCATTAAATCATAAAGTAACTGCCTATGAACCGACAGTAGCGCAGAAATCAGAATTAAATAAAGAAGAAAAGCAAAAGATCGCAAAATATGCAGCCAGTCTGATCACACCGGATGATTTCGTTTATCTGGACGCAGGAACCACCACTGGTCTGATGCTGGAATATCTGGAAGGTGTAAAAGCTGCCTTTGTCACCAATGCAGTATCCCATGCCCAGACTCTGGCAAAGATGGGAATCCGGGTTTACCTGATCGGAGGAGAACTGAAGAGTTCTACAGAGGCAGTCGTAGGCAGTCAGGCAATGCAGATGATCCAGATGTATCATTTTACAAAGGGATTTTTTGGAACCAATGGAATTACCAGAAGGGAAGGCTTTACCACACCGGATACCAGCGAAGCAATTGTAAAGAGTACTGCAATGAAGCAATGCAAAGATGTATATATCCTGACAGATAAGTCGAAGTTTGGAGAAGTAAGTTCTGTCACATTCGGCGGGTTTACAGATGCTAAAATTCTTACAGAAGAAATTCCGGAGGAGTATGAGGACAGCAAAAATATTCTGAAGGTGAAATAAATAATGGATCAAATGCCGCCGGCAGACAGAGCAGGCAGGAATGATATTTAGATTGGAGAGATGTGGGATGAAGTTTGGGCATATTGGGGACCTGCATATTGGGAAAAGGGTGCATGATTTTTCCATGCTGGAGGATCAGAGGTATATTCTGGATCAGATGATGAAAATCTTTGAGGAACAGAAAGTAGATGGAGTTCTGATCGCAGGGGATGTTTATGACAAGACAGTGCCGTCGGCAGAGGCAGTGCAGCTGTTTGATGAATTTATTACAGGATTGGCTAAAGCTGAGATTCCGGTGTACATGATCAGTGGAAATCATGATTCAGCAGAAAGGCTTTCCTTTGGAGCAAAGCTGTTTGAAAGCAGTGATATTTATATTTCGCAGGTTTATGATGGTGAAATGAAAAGGATTGTGCTGGAAGATCAGTATGGGCCAATATCTGTATATCTTCTGCCCTTTCTGAAACCTGCGGCAGTACGCCATGCTTTGCAGAGGGATGACATTAATACTTATGAAGAGGGTGTCATGGCTGCTCTGCAGGAGTGCGAGATTGACAGGACACAGAGAAATGTGCTGGTGGCACATCAGTTTGTGACTGGAGCAGACAGAAGTGACTCAGAAGAAACATGGGTTGGCGGTCTTGATAATGTCAGTGCGGAGGTATTTAAGGATTTTGACTATGTGGCACTGGGACACATCCACAGACCTCAGAAAATGGGGAGAGAGACCTTGCGTTACAGCGGGACGCCGCTTAAGTATTCTTTTTCAGAAGCAGATCATAAAAAGTCAGTAACGATTGTGGAGCTTCTGGAGAAAGGAAATGTGACGGTCAGTACAGTACCTTTGATTCCCAAACATGATATGCGTAAGCTAAGGGGAACTTATATGGATGTGACAGCGAAGGATCATTATACTGCTGAAAATAAGATGGATTATCTTCAGATTACCCTGACGGATGAGGAAGATGTGCCGGGGGCACTTCAGAAGCTACGTACTGTTTATCCCAATCTGATGCGTCTGGAATATGATAATAAACGAACACGTGAGAACCGGGAAGTTCAGGCAGTGGAGGCTCAGGAACAGAAGTCAGAGCTGGAACTGTTTGAGGAGTTTTATGAACTGTTAAATAATGAACCTATGAAAGAAGAACAGACAGAGTTTGTGGAGAAACTGATCCAGAATCTGAAGGAGGTGCGCGTATGAAACCATTGAAGCTGACATTATCTGCATTTGGTCCATATGCGGATGAGACTGTGATCGATTTTACACAGCTTGGAGGACAGGGACTTTTTCTGGTGACCGGAGATACGGGAGCAGGAAAAACGACGATCTTTGATGGGATTACATTTGCGTTGTACGGGGAGACAAGCGGAGGAGTCCGGGAGGCATCCATGCTCAGAAGCAAGTATGCAAAACCGGAAACACCTACCTATGCGGAATATATTTTTGAATATAAAGATGCAGTGTATACAGTGAAGCGAAGCCCGGATTATGAGCGCCCAAAGACCAGAGGTACCGGAATGACCACCCAGAAAGGGGAAGCATTGCTTACTTTTTCTGATGGAAGAGCTCCTGTGACAAAGCTGAAGGAAGTGAATCAGACAGTTACTGATCTGATCGGGTTAGATATGAAGCAGTTTACGCAGATTGCTATGATCGCACAGGGAGATTTCAGAAAATTGCTGCTGGCTGACACAGAGGAACGCAGCAACATTTTCAGAAAGCTTTTCCATACGGATATTTATAAGGTGATTCAGGAAAAATTAAAATTCGAGGCCGGTGGTCTGGACAAGGCGTATAAAGAGCTGTTGAGAAGTATCCGCCAGTATACGGAACAGGTCAGATATTCTACAGAAGACCAGTTGGGACAACAGTGGATATTGATGGAGAAGAATGGCTTTGAGGGAAATCTGGAAGAAGGTCTGGAAATCCTGGAGCAGTTTCTGAAGGTAGATAAAGAGACGCTGAAAAATTTGAATAAGCAGATTAAAGAGAACGATAAAGAACTGGAAAAAGTAAATCAGCTTTTGGGAAAGACTCATAAAGAAGCAGATGCAAAGGCAAGGAAGGAACAGCTTCTGCAAGAGAAAGAGGTATTGCTTCCGCAGTTGGAACAGGCACAAAAAGCTGCAGAAAATGGGGCAAAGGAACCTGATGAGATCCAACGCCTGATGCTTTCCATACAGAAAGAAAAAGAGAATCTGGAGCGTTATACAAATCTGGAAAATCTGCTCAGAGAAACAAAGAAGGCTTCCCTGCAGATAGAAAAGCTGGGAACGGACGGTACAGAGCTGCAGAATCGTCAGAAAGAAATGAAAGCTGTGCTTGAAGAAAAACAAAAAGAATATCAGACAACAGACGGTGCAGAAAAAGAAAAAGCAGAAACAGATTTCCGGAAAGAGAAAATAGATACTCTTTATGCAGGAATTTATAAGAACTGTGGAAACCTGGAGTTTCTTCAGACAAAAATCAGTGAACTGAAAATACAGTCCGGGCAGGAAGAACAATTTGCGAAACAGATAAAAAAGGATTTGACTGATCTGGAAGAGAAAATTGTTTCCTGTGGGAATCTGGAAATCAAAGAAAACAGTCTGGTCATACGTTTGCAGCAGATAGAGAAAATAGAAGATCAGCAGAAACGGTATCAGGATCTGGAAAAGGAAGCAGAGAGCAAAAAGAAGGGTTATCTGACCGCTTCTCAGAAACGGACAGAAATAAAAGAAATCCTGAACAAAATGGAGCAGGCCTATCTGGATGGGCAGGCAGGTATACTGGCAGCAGATCTTCAGGATGGGATGCCATGCCCGGTATGTGGTTCTGTTCATCATCCAAAGCTTACGCAGATTCCGAAGGAAGTTCCCACAGAAGAACAGCTGAAAAAACAGAAAAAGTTAACAGAGGCTGCAGAAAAAGTGGCATCTGACGCAAGTGTGCAGGCAGGAGAGGCAGCAGGACTGGTGCAGCGTTGCAGGGAAGAACTGACAGAAGGGGTTAAAAGCTATGCAGCACAGTTTCTGCCACAAGAGGAAGCCGAAGAGATACTTCGAAAGGAACTTCCTGATCATGAATTATGTTTATTTGTAAAAAATCAGGAAAGCAGTGTACAGACAGGATTAGAAGAAATTCAAAAACAGAAAAAAGCTTATCAGGATCTGTTGAAGAAAAAGGAAGAGTTTACCAGACAGTCGGAGCATCATGCAAAAGAATTTCAGAAATTACAGATCAGTCTTGAAAAGAGGAAGAGCCAGCTGGAAAGTATTCAGGAACAGCTGCAGAATCAATTGGACGAACCTGTACTGACATGGATCCATGAAGAAGATATAAGACAGAGAATGAAAACTGATCCGGAACTGTCACAGGATCACAGCGGTGAAATAGTGTATCAAAAGGAAATCTGTAATGTATCACAGGCTTTGCTGCAGGGAAAGAGAGCAGTAGAATGGCTGAAACAGCAGCAAAATATTCTGGGGCAGAAACAAAAGGATCTGACAGCACTTCTGGAACAGAGAAAACTTCTGGAGATGCAGATTGGTAAGACTCAGACAGAACTCACAACGATCACAGACCAGATTAATCAGAATCAGCAGCAGACAGCAGCAGAGAAATCCAGATATGAGCAGTTGCAGAAGCAGAGAGAGAATATGGAAAAAGAGCTGGGTGAGAGGACAAAGGAAGAAATCCTGTTTCAGATCCAGCTTAAGACTGAGGAACAAAAGAAGCTTGAAATACATTATAAAACAGTAACAGAAGCGAGAGAAGTATTAGAAAAGAGAATGACAGAGCTGGATTCGGTAATTGCATCTCTGACAGAACAGTTAAAAGAATCCATAAGTATTTCAGCTGAGGAACTGAATGCTCAGAAAGAAAACTTTGCACAGCAAAAGAAATCACTTTCAGAAAATCGTGATGAAATCCATGCCCGCCTGGAAATCAACAGTGACATGTATGAAAAAATCCGCAGACAGCAGACAGAACTTCTGAAAACGGAAACCCGCTGGAAGTGGATGAAATCTCTCTCAGACACTGCCAATGGTACGATCACGGGTAAGGCAAGGATCATGCTGGAAACTTACATCCAGATGCAGTATTTTGACCGCATTCTTGCGCGTGCCAATATCCGTCTGATGACCATGAGCAGCGGTCAGTACGAGTTAGTTCGCAGAAAAGAAAACAAGAGCAGGGTAGGGAAAACCGGTCTGGAACTGGATGTAGTAGATCATTACAATGGAACTGTTCGAAGTGTCAAGACCTTATCAGGCGGAGAAACATTTCAGGCATCTTTGTCTCTGGCATTGGGACTTTCCGATGAGATTCAGTCAAGTTCCGGTGGAATCCAGCTTGATACCATGTTTGTGGATGAAGGTTTCGGATCTTTGGATGAAGATGCCCTTGATCAGGCAATCCGCGCATTGAAGGATCTCAGTCAGGGAAGCAGACTGGTTGGAATCGTTTCCCATGTAGCAGAACTGAAAGAACGTATTGATAAGAAGATCATAGTAACCAAGAAACGAACAGAAGATGGAGTTGGAAGTACGATCTGTATAGAAGGTTGAGATTTTATGGTCAAGTGGATAAAATTATCCGCTTCGCTATGTGGCACTACATCGAATAACTGTTTCACAGTGTATCAGAAGGAGTTGTCACTCCTCCTGATACAAGCAAGTCCCTACCCATTGCTTATTGTTTTTGCAACCGACCCCGGGGACTTACTTGATTCGGTTAAAAAAGGCAGTTACTAAAAAAAAGTTATACAAAATTAACTTGACAGAATACCAGAGATAGTATATATTAAGTTATGAAGTTAGACATAAATAACTCGAACTGCTGAACGATCTGTTGAAGGTCTTTTTACAGCAGTAATTCAAGCTTTGCAGCAAACAAAAGCAATAAAATGTTTCGTAAAGCTTTATTTTTTGATAGATAGTTAGCATAGCCTAACCAATATTCTGCCATTGAGAAAGGAATCATAACATGCTGGAGAAATCTGTGATCGAACATTGTTCACCTACATTAGCATCTATTAAAACCGGAAATCTTTTTACATACAAATATGAATCTGAGGAAGAATTATGGGAAAGCGTGGAAGGCTTTAATGAATGTGTAAGAGAAAAAGGCGTTTCCCTCACAGTACTTCGCAGGAGTGAGAAAAAGGCGCTGATTTATGTCTGCCGGTTCTCAAGCCTTGAAAGAGATCTGAAGAAACCTGGTGTTGCGAGTTTCATAAAGAAGTATGGGTATGAGAGTACAGATCCTGCATATGCACTTGAGAGACTGAGAAGCCGCCTGGCCCAGAGAGAAGATTTCCCTCATGAAATCGGATTGTTTCTGGGATATCCGCTGGGAGATGTGATCGGATTTATCAAGAATGCAGGGCAGAACTGTAAATGTGTAGGTTGTTGGAAGGTTTACTGCAATGAATGTGAGGCAATAAAGGCTTTTGCGAGATTTAAGAAATGTACCAGCGTGTATGTGCGTCTCTGGAATCAGGGAAGAAGTGTACGTCAGCTGACAGTAGCTGCGTAAGGAAGAAGTTATATACAGTAATATAGCAGGGACGGAGAGTCCGTTTAAGAATCAGTATAATAGAAAAGCCGTATGACTTTTTATTATAATATAAATCATGGCTTTGCGGCAAAGAGAAGGCAGAGCAAATTTAAGGAGGATTTTAATCATGAGTAAAGTAGCAGTTGTATATTGGAGTAGCACAGGAAACACAGAGGCAATGGCAAACGCAGTTGTAGACGGAATCAGAGAAAAAGGCGGCGAAGCTGTTCTTCATACCTGTGAGGATTTTGACGGTTCTAAAGTTGCTGAATATGATGCAATCGCCTTCGGATGCCCTGCAATGGGAGATGAAGTTCTCGAAGATACAGAATTCGAGCCAATGTTTGACGGATGCAAAGATGCCCTGAAAGGCAAGAACATAGCTCTGTTTGGTTCTTATGGATGGGGAGACGGCGAATGGATGCGTAACTGGGAAGAGTCCTGTAAAGAAGCAGGTGCAAATCTTGTATGCGACAGCGTGATCTGCCAGGAAGAGCCAGATGATGAAGCTACAGATGCTTGCAAAGCTTTAGGTGCTGCATTAGTATAACAGAATAGATAAGATAAGAAATATCGGGAGACTGTCTGTATGAATATGCGGCAGTCTCCTTTTTTCGGTTGATAATATTTACAGAAACTGTTTTTTTATACAGCGGGTCATCCGGTTCATCCGGACAGCCGTAATTCAGGATATGAATACGGAATTCCTGTAACAGTGGGAGATAATGTATGGATCGGCGGAAATACAGTGATTCTTCCGGGTGTTACCGTTGGAAGTAATGTAGTGATCGGTGCAGGAAGTGTAGTATCCAAAGATATCCCGGATAATACGATCGCAGCCGGAAATCCATGTAAAGTAATTCGCGAGATTACAGATGAAGACAGAATCTATTACTTTAAGAAACAGAAATTTGATGATGAGGCGTGGGAAGAAGTAAAGAATAAAAATAAATAGCAGAACTGACAGGCCGCTGTATTAAGAAAGAAAACTTATACAGCGGCTTTTTACGGATAAATTCTATTGTTGCAGACAATCTGGAATGAATTTATGGATATGTTGCTGAGAACGGAGTAAACAGTAAGTATATGTTGTGAAATGACAGAAAAAAGGAGTTTTTGCGAATGACAGACCGTAAAAAATGTGATATGATAAATTCATACATAAAAATTCATACAATTAAAAGAAAAGAAAGAAAATATAGAGTGCTATTGTATGAATTACGAAATGATTTACAGAATCAGACGGAGCATCTGAGCTGATCAGCAAATGTATGAAGTTACAATTGTCTTGTGAAAGGAGATACATTATGGGATTAATTAAAGCAGCAGCCGGAGCATTTGGGGGTACAATGGCAGATCAGTGGAAAGAGTTTTTCTATTGTGATGCGATTGATAAAGATGTCCTTGTAGTAAAAGGTGAGAAGAGAGTCAGCGGACGTTCTTCTAATAAAAAAGGGAGCGATAACATTATTACAAGCGGTTCAGGAATCGCAGTTGCAGATGGTCAGTGTATGATCATTGTAGAACAGGGAAAAGTCGTGGAAGTATGTGCGGAGCCTGGCCAGTTTACTTATGATGCATCTACAGAACCAACTATTTTCTCCGGAAGCCTGGGGGAAGGAATACGAAGAACTTTTGAGACGGTAAAGAAACGCTTTGAATATGGTGGTGATACAGGTAAAGACCAGCGAGTTTATTATTTCAATACAAAAGAGCTGGTAGATAATAAATTCGGTACAGCTAATCCAATTCCATTCCGTGTAGTAGACAGAAATATTGGTCTTGACATTGATGTATCCGTCCGCTGCAATGGTATTTATTCCTATAAGATTGTAGACCCGCTTCTGTTCTATACCAATGTATGCGGAAATGTTGAAATGCAGTATGACAGAGAAGAAATTGAGGGACAGTTAAAGACTGAATTCGTCAGTGCCCTGCAGCCTGCGTTTGCAAAGATTTCAGAACTTCAGATCCGCCCAAGTGCGATTCCGGGTCATGTGCAGGAATTGTGTGATGCCATGAATGAGGCACTTACAAAGAAATGGATAGAGACCAGAGGTCTTGCAGTTGTTTCTATTGCGATGAATCCTGTAACACTTCCGGAAGAAGATGCACAGATGATCAAAGATGCACAGAAAAATGCGATTTTGCGTGACCCGACCATGGCGGCGGCTACTCTTGCCGGAGCACAGGCTGATGCAATGAAAGCAGCAGCGTCCAATACCGCAGGTGCAATGACAGGATTTATGGGAATGGGAATGGCAGGTCAGGCAGGCGGAGCTAATATGCAGAATCTTTATCAGATGGGGGCACAGCAGCAGGCGGCTCAGTCACAGGCAGCTCCGAAGATGCAGGCAGCATCCGGGTCTGGTACGTGGAAGTGTGAATGCGGCGCAGAGAATACAGGCAAGTTCTGCTCAGAATGTGGTAAACCGAAACCACAGCCGGCAGAGTGGACATGCAGCTGCGGTGCGGTAAACACCGGGAAGTTCTGTTCAGAGTGTGGCAGTCCGAGACCGGCAGGCAAATGGACATGCAGCTGCGGAGCTGAAAATACCGGAAAATTCTGTGCAGAATGCGGTAAACCAAGACAGTAAGAGAATACAGTACGAGGGGGAAAATCTATGTCTGATTTAAAAGAGTATAAATGTCCTGCCTGTGGTGGTGCAATAGAATTCGACAGTAAGTCACAAAAAATGAAATGCCCGTACTGCGACACAGAGTTCGAAGTGGAAACTCTAAAAGAGCTTAATGAACAGATGAAACGAGAAGCCGGTCAGGAAGATGATCTGTCAGGCTGGCAGACAAATGCAGGCGGAGAATGGCAGGAAGGTGAGACAGATGGAATGAATGTTTACACCTGTCAGTCCTGCGGCGGCGAGATTATTGCAGATGAGACTACAGGTGCATCTAACTGTCCATATTGTGGAAATCCGGTAATTATGACGCAGAAATTTAAAGGTGACCTGAGACCGGATATGGTAATTCCGTTTAAACTGGACAAGAAAGCGGCAAAAGAAGCTTATTATAAACACATTAAGGGCAGACGGCTTTTACCGAAAGCTTTCCGTAAAGAAAATCATATAGATGAGATCAAAGGAGTATATGTTCCGTTCTGGCTTTTTGATGCAGATGTTGATGCAGATGTGCGTTATAAAGCGACAAAGGTGAGAATGTGGAGTGACGATGACTATGATTATACAGAAACCAGCTATTATTCTGTAGAAAGAAGTGGTGATATGGCATTTTCCGCTGTACCGGTAGATGGTTCGGAGAAAATGCCGGATGATCTTATGGAGTCTATTGAACCGTTTAATATGGCAGAAGCAGTAGATTTCCAGACAGCATATCTTTCCGGATATCTGGCAGATAAATATGATGTCAGTGCAGAGAAGAGTGTGGAAAGAGCACATGTCCGTATGAAGCAGAGCGCAGAAGATGTGCTGGCAGGTACAGTAGAAGGATATGCAACTGTAGTTCCGGAAAACACGAATGTGCGTATGTCCGGTGGAAAATCACAGTATGCTTTGTATCCGGTATGGATTTTGAATACAACCTGGAAAGGTGAGAAGTACATATTTGCCATGAACGGACAGACCGGAAAGATGACTGGTGATCTTCCAATAGATGAGAAGATTTATCTGAAATGGCTTGTAGGACTGACAGCAGTTTTTACAGTTTTTGCTTATCTTGTTGAAATGCTGATTTTCTAGGAGGACGAAGAATGTTAAAGAAAAAGATTATACCTGTATTTCTGGCTTCTGTCCTTGTCATATCAGGGACTGCAGGATTTTCGGCCGGAATAGTTTCAGAGAATGTTTATGCGTCAGAAGAAGTACATACACAAAGACTGTCGGATTTTGCAGATCTGTTGGATGCGGATCAGGAAGAAGAACTGGAAACAAAACTGAATCAGATCAGTGAAGATTATGATTGCGATATTGTAGTTGATATAGAAGAGAGTATAGACGGTATGGATCCGACAGCCTATGCAGATGATTTCTTTGATTACAATGATTATGGAATGGGAGATGACAAAAGCGGTATTCTTTTTATGCTGACTATGTCTGAACGCAAATGGGCGATATCTACTCATGGAGAGGCTATCAGCATTTTTACAGATGCGGGGCAGGAATATATAACAGACAATATTGTATCATATTTTTCTGATGGCGATTATTATGAAGGATTTACGAAGTTTGCAGATTTGTGTGAGGAATTTATCATCCAGGCGCAGAATGGGGAATCTTATGATGTTGAAAATCTGCCGGAGGAAACGCAGCCTTTTTATATAAGATTTCTTATCGCACTTGTGATAGGCTTTGTTATTGCAGTGATTATATCTGTAGTGATGAGAAGCGGTATGAAGACTGTTCGTATGAAACCAGATGCAGCGGATTATATGAAATCAGGAAGCCTTCATATAAATAAAAGCCGTGATATGTTCCTGTATAATCATGTCACACGTACAGCAAAACCGAAGGAGGAAAGTTCCGATGGTGGAAGCAGTACTCATACAAGTTCTTCAGGTGAGACACATGGAGGTTCTAGCGGTTCATTCTGATTGTTATGGACATAAACGTATATAAAAAATCCTGATTCGAAAGATCAGGATTTTTTATATATAATAATCTGTCCTGATAGAGGTGCTGTCTATTGCTGAGCACTCTTGCTGACCAGGAAATTGATAAATTGATTGTAGTGTAAAATCTTTTTCAACTGTTCAATAAGAATAGACAGTATTAATGAAATCATAAATAAAACAGTTATAATTCCAAGAGGATATTTGAAACTGTAAGTAAAGTCATAGAACCATACTTTACGGATATAATTGTGGACTAGAAAAATATTTGCGGAATAAATTCCAAGAAATATAAGTATCTGGCGCAGTCCGGGAATGATAAATATAAATTCGCAGCAAAAAGCAGCAATAATAACCGGAAACAGAGCGTCCCACAATGGATAAAGTGGTCCCATCAAAGGACCCTGCCGAAGGATCATAAGAAGAAACATCAGAATGCATTCAATCACAAATTTGATAAAACAACCGGTTTTGGATGATTTTACAACCTGAAAATTAACGATCCGGGCAATTGTATTATTGTGAGCACATACGACTCCTACTGCGATACACAAAAGATAATGCCAGAAATCGCGGTTTGGAATAGATACTGTGAAGTTAATAACGGCGATCAATCCTAAAAAAGGAACGGTTCCCATTCGCCGTAGAAGCAGATAAAAAGCCGGAACTATCAAAACAATAATAATTGCCAGACTATAATACCAGTAAGTCCCCAGAAAAGTAGGAGTTTCCAAAAGATGGGCAAGTCCAAGCATATCTATGAAAAAATATTCCACAGAACCGGGAAATGAAGTTCCATAAATTTCTGCAAAACGTCCGGGATCATAAAAAAATCCAAATAAATCCACCAGTAAAAAGACAAAAATAAAACCTCCTAACAGGCGAATCAATCGGGAAATTATAACGTTTCTGACATATAACGGCAGTTGGTCTTCTGAAACAGAAGAATTTTTTATTTTACTGGTAATGCCATAAGCACTGATAAACACAAAAATACAGACACAGATTTTGAAAAAAAGTGCAACATAATTCCAGATTGGTTCCGGAATTATAAAAATAAGATCCTGTCCCTTATAACGTGAGGGGCGCATGAAACAATGATGACAGATCAGCATGATAATGGCAATTCCTTTAAGACACAGAGATTCCTGTCTGCCAAAAACAGTAAGGGAAGAAGCTTGTGTTTTTGAAGATTTTTCCATAATAAAACTCCTTGAAAATAAAAATTATATTAAGTACCAGTTTACAACTTTTTATACTGCTTTACAACTTTTTTTATTCAAAACAGGGTTATGAATAAAAAATATGAAGGATACCAGTTGCAAGAGAGAAAAGAATATGCTACAGTACAAAGTGGTTTGTTCTGTAATAAAGGTCAGGCTGTACTGTAATGTTTCGGAAATCATCTGTCCGATCATTATGAAATCAAATAAAAAATAAAAATAATGGAGAGAACATGAAAAAATACGTTGACAATTTTATGCAATATCAGTTCCTTTTGTCAGAACTGGTAAAAAAGGGAATTAAGCTGAAATACAGACGTTCTTATCTGGGAATGATATGGTCTCTGTTGGAACCACTTCTGACCATGATCGTACTGACTATTGTATTTGGTACTCTTTATGGAAACACGGATAAGACCTTTCCTGTTTATATCCTGACAGGGCGACTTCTGTACAGCTTTTTTTCGCAGGCAACAAAAGCTGCACTGAAATCTATCAGGCAGAATTCAGCTATGATCAAAAAGGTGTATGTGCCCAAATATCTGTATCCGTTATCCAGTGTACTGTTTAATTATGTGATTTTTCTCATTTCACTGATCGTGCTTGCAGTGGTAAGCGTTGTACTTGGAGTGAAGCCGACAACGCACCTGTGGCAGTCGCTGGTTGCACTGGTATTAATTTTGTTTATTTCTTATGGATGTGGTATGATATTGGCTACAATTGGAGTATTTTTCCGTGATATGGAATATCTCTGGTCTGTAGCATTGATGCTGGTCATGTATACCTGTGCAATTTTCTATTATCCGTCTAAGCTCTTGAAAAGCGGATGGGCATGGATACTGAAATACAATCCGTTATATTGTGTAATTGATATATTCAGAAGCGGTGTATTTGGGGAACCTATGAATATTGATTATCTGATTTATACAGTTGCCTTTGCAGTTTTGAGTATGCTGATCGGGCTGATCTGTTTTAAAAAGAAACAAGATGATTTTATTCTCTATATCTGATAAATGATAAACAAGATATTATAAGAAATTTCATAGAAAAAAATTCGGTTATGAGCAAGTAGCGAAGCGGATTTTAAATATCCGCCGGACCAGAGACATAAGGAGTAAAAATGAGTAAACCTGCAATTATTGTTGATAATGTCAGTATGAAATTTAATCTGAGTAAAGAAAAAGTAGACAGTCTGAAGGATTATATTATTAAATCCTTAAAGAAGGAAATCCAGTATAATGAGTTCTGGGCCCTGCAGAACGTCAGCTTTACAGTAGAAAAGGGCGACCGTGTAGGAATTCTGGGTCTGAACGGAGCAGGAAAAAGTACACTTCTGAAAGTAATCGCAGGAGTTTTTAAACCAACAGAAGGAACAGTGACCAAATATGGAAAAATGGTTCCGCTTCTGGAACTGGGAGCAGGATTTGATCCACAGTATACAGGCAGAGAGAATATCTATCTCTATGGTGCGATGCTTGGGTATACAAAAGCCTTTATTGATGAAAAATATGATGAGATCGTGAAGTTTTCAGAATTAAAAGAATTTATTGATGTTCCTATCAAAAATTATTCTTCCGGCATGAAATCCAGACTTGGATTTTCTATTGCAACAGTAGTATCTCCTAAAATCCTGATCCTCGATGAGGTACTTTCAGTGGGAGATGCGAAATTCCGAAAGAAAAGTGAAAAAAAGGTATTAAGTATGTTTGATTCGGGTGTTACCGTTCTTTTCGTTTCTCATTCTCTGGCACAGGTACAGAGAATCTGTAACAAGGCGATGATCCTGGAAAAGGGAAAGCTGATTGCATACGGAGATATTGATACGATTTCCGAACAGTATGAACAAATGACAAATTAGTGTACCAAAAATAAAAATTGCACTGACATTTGAACTGATTTATGTAGGAGAGAAGAAGATGAAGGTTTTGCAGATTGGAATGGGAAATGTCTCCGGTGGACTGGAGGCGTTTGTAATGAATTATTACAGGATTCTGGTTCATATGGATGTGCAGTTTGATTTTGTATGCATGTATGATAAAATCGCACATGAAGAGGAAATCAGAAAACTGGGTGGAAAAATTTATTATATTCCGAATGTGAAAAAAAATTATCGCGGTTATATAAAAGAACTGAAAAATATTCTAAAAGAAACAAAATATGATGCAGTCCATGTAAATATGCTTTCGGCTGCAAACATTGTTCCGCTTCGTGTGGCTTATACAATGAAGATACCAAAAATAATTGCACACAGCCACAGTTCTTCCTGCCCGGGACTAATCCGTAAGATGATGGACTGGTGGAACAGACCGAAGATTGCGAAATATGCCACGGACAGGATTGCATGTGGAGAAATGGCAGGCAGATGGCTCTTTGGAGATAAAGCCTTTCAGAATGGACAGGTTAAGGTAATCAATAATGCCATTCAGGTAGAAAAATTCAGTTTTTCAGAAGAAGAGAGAGCTTCTTTGAGAAAGAAACTTGGATGGGAAAATAAAACAGTAATCGGTCATGTGGGACGATTTGATATTCCAAAAAATCATGACAGGATGATTGATATTTTTCAGCAGATAGTTTCTGAAAAAGAGGATGTGATCCTGTGCCTGGTTGGACCAAAAGAGGGGCTTTATACGCAGATAAAAGAAAAAACAGTGCAGAAAGGTCTTGAGAATAAGGTATATTTTGCCGGCAGACAGGAAAATATCCGCAGATATCTGTCTGCTATGGATGTTTTTCTGTTTCCGTCTGTCTTTGAGGGAGTTCCATTTGCTCTGATAGAAGCGCAGGCAAACGGACTTCCATGTGTGATGTCAGATGCAGTGTCTGAGGAAGCAATAGTTTTTTCAGAGAGAGTCAGACGGTTGTCTCTTGAAGTGGATAATGTACAGTGGGCGATGACGGTAATGAGGATGAGCTGTATGCATAGAGAAGATGTAACTTCGATAAAGAAAAAGCTGTCAGATGCGCACTTTAATATTGAGACAGAAGCAAAATATCTGAGAGATTTATATCAGAACTGAGGTAATGTACAGAGATGGATAAGATTGATTTTGTACTGCCCTGGGTGGATGGTTCAGATGCAGACTGGATAAAACAGAGAAATGAATATCTGGGAATCAGGTGCGGTCAGAACCTGGACAGCAGATTTCGGGACTGGGAAAATCTGCAGTACTGGTTCAGAGGTGTTGAAAAATTTACTCCATGGGTGAATCATATATATTTTGTGACATGGGGACATATCCCTTTGTGGCTTAACAGGAATCATCCGAAACTTACAGTTGTGAAACATGAGGATTATATTCCTGAACAATATCTGCCTACATTCAGTAGCCATCCCATTGAACTGAATATGCATCGTATCAAAGGTTTATCCGAACAGTTTGTGTATTTTAATGATGATACTTTTATTATAAATAAGATGGAACCGGAAGATTTTTTCAGAAAAGGTCTTCCAAGGGATTATTGTATTGAAACTGCGCTGGTACAGGACGATATCAATAATCCTTTTGCATCGATTCTTATGAATGATGCAGCACTTGTAAATATGCATTATTCAAAGAAAGAAGTTATTCGCAGAAACTGGAGGAAATGGTTTCATCCTGTATATGGGACGATGGTATTCAGAAACATGCTGATGCTTCCGTACAGGGAATTTTCAAGTTTTAAATACTCTCATATTTCCAGTCCTTTTCTGAAAAGTACTTTTGAGAAAGTATGGAGTGAAGAGGAAGAAGTACTGGACAGAGTGTGTCGGACCAGATTTCGTTCTGCAGGAGATGTAAATCAGTATGTTATGAAATACTGGCAGTATATGGAGGGAAAATATGAACCTCAGTCGCCAAAAATCGGAAAATTTCTTACGATCAGTATTCATGATGAGCAGATACATGATACGCTCAGAAATCAGAAATGTAAGATACTGTGCATAAATGATACAGAAAATATCAGTGATTTTGAGGCACGAAAAAGAAATATGAGAGAATCTTTTGAATATATTCTGCCGAAAAAATCTACATTTGAATTATAATTATGGGAATGTCGGATGTAAACGGATTAGTGTACCAATAAGCTGTAACAATTTACAAAAAGTGCAGGAGGATATATGACAAAGGATGCGGTAAAAAAATATACAGATGAACTGGGATTTGCCGGGATGATCCTGCATTATATCAGTCGTTTTATGACAAAAACGGAGAATCAGGTCATTGGAAAGCTGACTATGCGTTTTGGACGGGTGAAGAAGAATCGTCTTGTATTTAAGAATCGGGAGATGATGGATTGTACAGATAATCCGGAAGCCTTTTATGAATATCTGATAAATTCCGGCTATAATAGAGAGTATGAGATCATCTGGATGGTTTCTGAGAAAAAGAAATTCAGAAACAGAAAGATAAGAAATGTAAAATTCGTAACTGCGGAAAATAAATATGGATGGAGCAGTCCAATGGCATTTTATTATGGTGCTACAGCTGATTTTTTCTTTTATTCACATAACAGTGCAGGATTAAACAGATACCGGTGTAAGGGACAGAAGGTTGTGAATCTGTGGCATGGATGCGGCTACAAAGATGCAGAACAGGGAAAGAAAAAGCAGAATATAAAACCTGATTTTGATTATGCACTTGTTCCGGGACCGGTATTTGTGAAAACAAAATCCAGACTATGGAACTGTGAACCTGAAAGACTGTTGATGATGGGATATCCAAGATATGACTGGATGTTACATCCGTCAATGAGCAAAACGGAAATCCTGGAAAAACTGTTCGGATGGAACGGAAAAAAGGCTGTTTTGTGGATGCCGACTTTCAGAAAGAGCGATCTGGGAGGCTGTGCGGAAAGTGAGATAGAATTTCCCTGTCAGCTCCCGGCAATACAAAATATAAGGGAATTGCATGAAATCGATAATTATCTCAGAGAGTATGAAATTCTTCTTATCATAAAGAAGCATCCGCTTCAGACCGGATGGGAACAGAATGAGCAGGAATTTACCAATATACGTTATGTTACGGAAACTCTGCTGGATGAAAAACAGGTAAAACTGTATGAATTGATTGGAATCAGTGACGGATTGCTTTCAGATTATTCATCAGTAGCAGTAGATTACCTTCTTCTGGACAGACCTTTAGGATATGTGCTTGCAGATTATGATATGTACAAGGAAAAAAGAGGATTTGTATTTGAAAATCCACTGGAGTATATGCCGGGAGAGAAGATTTATAATGCCTGTGATATTAGAAGATTTATGGAATACTTGACAGATGGAACAGATAATTACATGCAGGAGAGAGCGCAGAGTCTGAAGAAAATGCATAATAAAACAGAAAATTATTGTAAAAGACTGGCAGATTATTTACAATTGTAACTGCTGTATGACTGTAAAAAAACAGGCAGTTGTCTGTCGGATGAAAAAACAGGGAGAATATTATGGGAAAAGTAATCGGATATACACAGGGGACATTTGATATGTTTCATATTGGACATTTAAATCTGATCAGAAATGCAAAGATGCATTGTGATTATCTGATCGTAGGTGTGAATGCAGATGCACTTGTGGAATCTTATAAACACAAGAAACCAATTGTTCCGTTGGAGGAAAGAGCGGAGATCGTACGTGCCATCAGGTATGTGGATCAGGTCATTGTAACTGATACTCTGGATAAAGGAAAAATCTGGAATAAAATTCGATTTGATGAGATTTACATCGGAGATGACTGGAAGGGAAATGAACGCTGGGAGAAAACAGGAAAGCAGATGGAAGAACTGGGAGCCAGATTGATATACCTTCCGTATACGAAGGATACCTCATCAACCATGCTCCGTGAAAAACTGAAAGAATTTTAGGGAAGAAGAGTATGAGCAGACTGACAGGAAAAGCAAAAAAGATTTTTGGAAATATTAAAAAGGTGCAGCGGGAAAAGGGAACAAAAGCCATGATGTGGGAATTATGGTCTACGGTGACTTATGTGCTGTACGATAAAAAGAAAATCCGTTATATAAAAAAATTCCCTCCAAAGATGGTGGAAAACAGGATTCTGTTTGAAACAAACGATGATTTTACAGATAACGGACGCGCACTTTTTGATTATCTGGTAAAACAGGGATATAATAAAAAGTATGAAATCGTCTGGCTGGTTCATGAGCCTGGAAAATATAAAAAATATGAAACAGAAAATGTAAAATTTGTCAGAAATTTTAAGAAAAACTCTTCTATCCGGCGAGCTGAGGCATACAGGTATGCCCTGACTTCAAAATATATTTTCTATACTCAGGCATTTAACTGGATTGGGATGTCGCGAAAGAACCAGCTTTTTGTTGACCTTTGGCATGGATGTGGATATAAGGCAAATAAAAAGAACAGAAAAGTGTTTTTTGATTATTGTCTGATTCCGGGAGATATTTTTATAAAAACAAAAATGGAATTTTTTGGATGTACTTCCAAAAAACTTCTTCCACTGGGATATCCGCGATACGATCTGATGCTGAAGGGAAGTAGCAGAGCAGCAGAATACAGTAAAAAACTTCTGGAAGAAACAGACAGTAAAAAATTGATTCTGTGGATGCCGACGTATCGTCATGCTTCAAGTGAACGTCTGAACGAGGAAACATTGAATAATGAATTTAATATTCCGATTATAGATGATAAACAGAAATTGCTGGAGTTAAATACTTTTTGCCGGGAAAATAAGATTCTGATCGTAATTAAGAAGCATTACCTTCAGATTCCTTATGATTTCGGGGATAATGTACTGACGAATATTATTTATCTGGAAAACCGGGATCTTGAAAGAGAAGATGTGCAGTTGTATGAGTTTATTCATTATGCAGATGCACTGGTTTCCGATTATTCCTCTGTGGCAATTGATTATCTGCTTCTGGACAGACCTCTGGGATTTACACTGGATGATTATAAGGAATATACAGAGTCCAGAGGCTGGGTATTTGAAAATCCGTTAGAATATATGCCGGGCAGTCATATTTACAATATGGATGAGTTTGAACAGTTTTTACTGGATGTAAAGAATGAAAAAGACTCGTATATTGAAGAACGGGCAAAGGTGAGAGTTCAGACTCATAATGTATGTGAAAATTATTGTCAGAGAGTGTTGGATTATCTGAAACTGTAAAAATAAATATATTCCTGTCTGTATCTGAAAGCTGATATAGCAGTTTCATAAAATGCAGGCAAAAGAAACTGGAAATAAATAACAGAGGAAAGAGTATATGAAAATATGTATCTGGTGTACAAAGATATTTGATCTTGGTGGCACAAAACGAGTAGTCACTCTTCTGGCAAATGAACTGGTAAAAGAACATGATGTGACAATTATGGTATATGAAGACCGGTTTAAAGAAGACCGTAATATGTATCATATGAGCGAAGATATCAAAGTGGATTTTATTGATAACGATTTCTTTGTGAACCGTCATCATACACCTGCTTTTTGCTGGAGATATCTGGTACGAAAACTAAATAATAAATGGGGAATTTTTAATCGTGAAAAGTTAAATTCTGTTTTGGCGGATGCCATTTTTCCCAAAAAAACACAGGATAAATGGGTAGAGTATCTGAATGAACAGGATTATGATATTATTATTACAACAGCATCTCTGAGCCTGAGACTGGGGATGCTGGCCCCCAGACTGAAGGCAAAAACCATAGGCTGGCAGCATAACTGTTTTGACGGATATCTGAAAGTGCCCAATGTGGTATTCTGGAAACAGGAGGCATTGCTTCAGGAATATCTTCCAAAGCTTGACAGATATATTGTATTAAGCGATTATGATAAAAGAGATTATAAAAAAATACTTGGAATTGTTACAGAGGTAAAAATCAATCCGAGAAGTTTCGTGAGTGAGAAAAAGTGCGATCCGGAAGCGAAAAGATTTCTTATGGCAACACGGTTTGTATATGCCAAAGGACTTGACCTTATGATGGAGGCATTTGAAAAATTCTGCAGGGAAGATGATGAATGGCAACTGGATATTATTGGCTCAGGAGACCTGTGGAATGAAATTGTCGCAGATGCCAAAAGGCGTCATATTGAAGACAGGGTTAATTTTGTAGGATATACGAATGAACCGGAAAAGTATTATCTGAATTCCTCCGTTTTTCTGCTTCCTTCAAGATGGGAAGGCTGGCCTATGGTAATTATGGAAGCATTTGAATTCGGACTTCCGGTGATTGCTTTCCATACAGGAGCAATGGATCTGATCATTGATGATAGAAAAACAGGATTTTTACCTGAGGCATTTGATGTGGATAAATTTGCTCAGGCAATGCTGAAGCTTGCCCATGATGATGAGTTACGAAGAAAAATGTCCCGGAATGCAATCTGGAAATCAGAGGATTTTGCTATTGAAAAGGCAGTTTCCGAATGGAATCATCTTTTTGAAGAGCTTATGAGAAGGGGCGAATTTTACGAGCAGAATAAAAAAGCAATTCTCCAGTGCAGATATAAATATCAGATGCGTACCACATGCGCGGAATATGTAAAGGAATATCCGGTAGAGGAAAAAACAATCCTTTATGAGGCATTTGGCGGGAGGGGGATGATCTGTAACCCTTATGCTATCTTTAAATATCTGATGTCAAAAGAAATGTACAGGGATTATAAACATATCTGGATCATTGATGATTATTTGGATAACGGAGAAGAAATTGAGAAGTATAAGAAATATCCGAATGTGAAGTTTGTGAAGTATAAATCAAAAGAGTATTGTAAAGCGATTTCTACTGCAAAATATCTGATCAATAATGTGAGTTTCCCAAGTTATTTTGCAAAAAGGAAAGAGCAGGTGTATCTTAATACCTGGCATGGGACACCTTTTAAATATATGGGATTTGATATCCAGGGGGCAGGTGTGGCACAGGGAAATACGGCTGAAAACCTTTTGAACGCAGATTATATTGTATCATCAGGATCTTATATGACAAAAACAGCATATGAAAACTCCTATAAATTGAAAAATATTTATGAGGGTGTTGTGCTGGAAGAGGGATTTCCACGAAATGATGCATTTTTCCGGAATAACAGAGAAGAGACTTTGGGAAAACTGCACAGATGTGGGATTAATCTGGAGAATGATAAAAAAATCATTCTTTATGCGCCTACCTGGCGGGGAGAAAAATACAGTACTCCCGAGACAGAAATGGAAACAATATATGAGCTGATCCGAACGGTAAGAGAGAATATAGACAGTGCGAAGTATCAACTGATCATAAAATTGCATCAGATTGTATATTACCACATGAAAGAATATCAGGTGGAAACAGGTTCTGAGTATAATATATTCGTACCTGCAACTATGGATACAAATGAATTACTTGCAATTACGGATGTACTGATTTCCGATTATTCAAGTATTTTTTATGATTTTCTCAATACAGACAGATCTGTTCTGTTTTATCATCCGGATAAAGATGATTTTGAGCATAACAGAGGGTTGTATTTTGAAGAGGAAAATCTTCCGGGACCAGTGGCGGCAGATAAAGAAACCCTGGGAGGATTTTTGCAGAATATTTCCAGTGCAGTTGAACCATATCAGGAACGATACAGGCAGATAAAAAGCCAAAATTGTTTGTGGGATGACGGACATGCCTGTGAGAGGATTGCAGCGGCAGTTTTTGAGGGGGCAAAGCCGGAGAATCCTGTATTTCTTAATAAAACTTCAAAAATAAAGATTCTTGTTTATGCCGGAAACTTTGAAAATACTGATCAGGCAGGTGAGTTTGATGAATTTCTGAAGTCAGTGGATATGGAACGATTTGATATTACCCTGATCGGCACCGGAGCAGAAAATGAAAAAACTGCACAAAAATTAGAAGAGCTTTCGAAGAAGATCAGAGTATTGTACTGGAAACCTTCTTATCCGGCAACAGATGAAGAATATGTGTGTCATGACAGGTTTATGAAATCTGAATCGCAGGATGTGCCGGAAATGCTGGAAGATTTTTATAGCAGGGAATTTGGAAGACTGACTGGCAAGTCGCAATTTAATTATGTGGCAGTATTTACTGAAAGAAAAGAATTCTTCCCTGTTATGTCAAAGAAAATACAGGTAAAAAGGATTTTTACCGGGGATAACTGGAGGGAAATTCTGAAATTATAACAGGACAGAGAATATCCTGTAAACAGATAAGGAATATCCATGTTATGTAGAAGCAGTCTGGGAATACAGAAGTACCGGACTGCTTTTTCTCTGAAAAATTAAATGTCCTTATGACTTTAATGTTACTGATTTTTCAGATACGCTCTAAGGACGAAGATAATTACGCATATATTTCAGGGCATTTTTTTCCAGCCTGCTGACCTGTGCCTGGGAAATGCCGATTTCCTGTGCTACTTCCATCTGGGTCCTTCCTTCATAAAAGCGCAGTTCAATAATATGTTTTTCTCTGGGAGTGAGTTTGTGCACAGCTTCTCTCAGAGCAAGATTTTCAATCCAGTTGTCCTCTTTATTTTTCTTATCACTGATCTGGTCCATGACATACAGAGTATCTCCACCTTCTGTATAAACAGGTTCGAAAAGGCTTACTGGATTCTGAATAGCATCCATGGCGTAAACGATCATTTCTTTTTCAATTCCTAACTCCTGAGCGATCTCAGTGATGGTTGGTTCTTTGAGATGCTGTTTCATATAATTTTCCCTGGTATAGATTGCTTTGTATGCAATATCACGGAGGGAACGGCTGACGCGGATGCTGTTATTGTCCCGGAGATAGCGGCGAATCTCACCGATGATCATCGGAACTGCATAGGTGGAAAATTTTACCTGCAGAGTAGTATCGAAATTATCGATTGCCTTGATCAGTCCGATACATCCGATCTGGAAGAGGTCATCTGCATTTTCATTGCTGTTCTGAAATCTGCGTATCACACTGAGAACTAACCTGAGGTTTCCTTTGATGTATAATTCCCGTGCCTGCCCGTCGCCTTCTCTGATCCGTCTGAACAGTTCCTCTTTTTCTTCTGAATTGAGAACAGGAAGTTTCGATGTATTGACTCCACAGATTTCTACTTTGTTCAGTGCCATCTTATTGAATCCTCCTTATTATCTTTGAATGTAAAACAGATTTATTCATGTTCTACAGAAATCCCGGAAACTCTGACTTTAAAAGGATTATTTTCCGGGAATGTTATAATAAAAATGATTCTCAGATGGAAGAATGTTTATACCATGGAAGAGAAAATATAAAAAATATCAGCCCTTGACAAAAAATATCAGCTTTTATGAAAACATTTTTCTTCGTCAATCTCTACAAGGATAATATCATCTCCGATTTGGCGGATACAGTCCCAGGGGATGATATATTCATTATTTCCTCCAAAAAAGCAACATAATCTTCCGGGAGCCGGAACGATTAGTGATGTAAAAAGACCGGTTTTACAGTTGAATTCTATATCAACAGGACAACCGAGACTGCGGCATGTACAGGTGTTGATAACTTCTTTTTGTTTTAATTCGCAGATGCGCATGAGAAATATCCTATAATCTGATTGTTTTATTAAATTTATGTATTTTTTTGAACATTTATGCAAGTCCTTTTATTGACACCGGAAAGTGAAATACAGTATAATGAATCTATAGTATATTATTGAAAACAGAAACAATGAAAGATTAATGTTATGACTTAAGGGGGACTTTTTATGAAATGTCCATTTTGCAATCAGGATAATACAAGAGTTGTGGATTCAAGACCTGTAGAAGATACTAATTCTATTCGGCGACGTCGTCTGTGCGATGTCTGTGGCAGAAGATTTACTACATATGAGAAAGTGGAAAGTATTCCACTTACTGTGATCAAGAAAGACCAGAACAGAGAACAGTATGACCGTTCCAAGATTCAGTCAGGAATTCTGAGAGCCTGCTATAAAAGACCGATATCCATAGATAAAGTAGAAGAGATGATGGATGCTATTGAAGGCGAGATTTTTAATACGGAAGAGAAAGAAATCTCCAGTAATAAGATTGGAGAGATAGTAATGGAACATCTGAAAGAGCTGGATGCGGTAGCTTATGTAAGATTTGCTTCTGTTTACCGGGAATTTAAGGATGTCAGTACATTTATGGATGAACTGAAGAAATTTATGAACTGATGTAATCATTCGATAAATAGTGATGTTATTCATGAATATATAGCAATTCAGAAAAATATAAATCCGGAAAATAAAAAATGTAACACCGGCCAGAATCAATAAAAACAAATTCTGACCGGTGTTACATTATATTTTTTATGGGGTAGTATAACTGATATCAACTCAGATAATACTTTGGATTAATATTAATAATTAAACAATACCCTGAGCGATCATAGCATCTACGACCTTCTCGAATCCTGCGATATTAGCACCTGCAACATAGTTGCCTTCCATACCGTAACGTTTGGAAGCGTCATCAACTTTGTTAAAGATGTCAACCATGATCTGGTGAAGTTTTGTATCAACTTCTTCTGCTGTCCAGGAAAGTCTTGCAGAGTTCTGGCACATTTCAAGTGCGGAAGTAGCAACACCACCGGCATTAGCTGCCTTACCAGGCATAAATGTTACACCGTTTGCCATAAGGTAATCGGTTGCTTCACGGGTAGTAGGCATGTTAGCACCTTCTGCAACATATTTGCATCCGTTTGCGATAAGAGTCTTAACAGCATCAAGATCAAGTTCATTCTGAGTTGCACATGGAAGATAGATATCACATTTGATGTTCCAGATGCCTTTTCCTTCTGTGTAAGAAGCACCTTCAACGCGGTCAGCATATTCTTTGATACGTCCACGTTTTACTTCTTTGATATCTTTAACGATGTCAAGTTTGATTCCTTCCGGATCATAGATATATCCGTTAGAGTCACACATGGCAACAACCTTGCCGCCAAGTTCAGTAGCTTTTTCTACAGCGTAGATAGCAACATTACCGGAACCTGTTACGATGAGAGTTTTGCCGGAGATTGTATCGTTTTTAGCTTTAACCATTTCATCGAGCATATATACAAGACCATAACCAGTAGCCTGTGTACGGATTAAAGATCCGCCATAGGAAAGTCCCTTACCTGTGAGAACTCCCTCATACAGACCGCGGTTTCTCTTGTACTGGCCATACAGATAACCGATTTCACGTCCGCCTACACCGATATCACCTGCAGGAACGTCCATATCAGCACCAATATATTTGGAAAGTTCTGTCATAAAGCTCTGGCAGAATGCCATTACCTCTCTGTCGGATTTTCCTTTAGGATCGAAGTTGGAACCACCTTTACCACCGCCGATCGGAAGACCTGTAAGAGAGTTCTTGAAGATCTGTTCGAAACCTAAGAATTTAAGGATTCCCTGATTTACTGACGGATGGAATCTTAAACCGCCCTTGTATGGTCCGATTGCGCTGTTAAACTGTACACGATAACCCTTGTTTACCTGTACAACACCTTTATCGTCTACCCACGGAACTCGGAAAGAGATGATTCTTTCAGGCTCAACAAGACGTTCCAGAATGGAAAGCTTGCGGTATTTCTCTTCATTTTTGTCGATTACGACTTTAAGGGAGTCTAAAACTTCCTTTACTGCCTGATGGAATTCAGGCTCATTTGGATTCTGTGCTACGACTCTTTCGTATACCTCTTCAGTATAAGACATTATGATTTCCTCCTCGTCCATCGTATAATTATTTTTTAAATCGACGTTATTATACACTAAAGTGTTACAAATGGAAAGAGCCAAATGAAAATTTTTTTATGAAATTTTTTTGAACAAAATTGGTACTTGCGAAATGCCACTAAGTATGAGAAAATGTTAAAAATCATCCATACAATTTATAGCAATTCCGAAAAAATACAGTATATTCATAAGAACTGCATAAATTCGTGCTGTACGTTTCGATTCTTATATTGCCATGTATCCGTAAGAGACTGCCAATGGAAGTTAAAAACACCTTGCAGGATAGTAGTGTGTGAACAGTAATCTGATTTTTTTATGTTCAGAAACAGAATATATAAGATGTAGACCGAAAGAGAAAAAAATGCTATAATAATTTACAGAGATGTGCATCTGCAAAAATTGTTGCGATGACAGAAACGAGGAGGGAATCATTATCGAGAGAATTGTGAAGAAAGGAGATTTATTACATGGCGGGATTTAAAACAAAAGTAACACCTGAAATTGAAAATCTGACGGAGGTTTGCAGGGAACATACAAGTCTGGATCTTTCTCTGTATGCAAAATATGATGTGAAAAGAGGTCTTCGTGATATTAATGGAAAAGGGGTTCTTGCAGGCCTGACTCAGGTTTCTAATGTGAAAGCCACAAAGATTGTTGATGGCAAAGAAGTTCCATGTGCGGGAAGTCTTTCCTACAGAGGATATGATATCAAAGATCTGACCAGGGGATTTATCGAAGATGACAGATATGGATTTGAAGAAGTTACCTATCTTTTATTATTTGGCAGTCTTCCGGATAAGAAACAGCTTGCAGATTTTACACAGCTTCTGGCAAATCAGCGGTCACTTCCTACAAATTTTGTGCGTGATGTTATAATGAAGGCTCCGAGCAAGGATATCATGAACGGGCTTTCCAGAAGTGTGCTTACTTTATATTCTTATGATACCAACCCAGACGATACATCATTGCCGAATGTGCTCAGACAGTGTCTGAATCTGATCAGTGTATTTCCGCTTTTATCTGTTTATGGATATCAGGCTTATAACCATTATATCAAAGATAAGAGTCTCTATATCCATAATCCGAAGAAAGAACTTACCACAGCAGAGAACATTCTGAGAATGCTTCGCCCGGATAAGAAGTATTCACATCTGGAGGCAAAGATCCTGGATATTGCGCTTATCCTTCATATGGAACATGGCGGAGGTAATAACTCTACATTCACAACTCATGTGGTCTCCTCATCAGGAACTGATACATATTCTGCGATTGCCGCAGCACTTGGCTCATTAAAGGGACCAAAGCATGGCGGTGCCAACATTAAAGTTGTCAGGATGTTTGATGATATGAAGAAGGAAGTTAAGGACTGGAAGGATGAAGACGAAGTTCGTACATATCTGAAGAAACTTCTTCACAAAGAAGCATTTGACCGGAAGGGTCTGATCTATGGAATGGGACATGCGATTTATTCAGTGTCTGATCCGCGAGCTGAAGTTTTCAAGGCATATGTGGAAACTCTGGCAAGGGAAAAAGGCAGAATGAAAGATTATGCCCTGTATTCCATGGTGGAACGTCTGGCACCTGAAGTGATTGCAGAAGAGCGTCGTATTTATAAAGGTGTAAGCGCCAACGTGGACTTTTACAGCGGCTTTGTGTACAGTATGCTGGATCTGCCACTGGAATTATATACACCGATGTTTGCAGTTGCACGTATCGTAGGATGGAGTGCGCACCGTATGGAAGAACTCATTAATGCAGATAAGATTATCCGTCCGGCATATAAGAATGTTCTGGAACCGGCAGTATATGTTCCTCTTAATGAACGTTGATCATAATGATCTGGGATTTGTCATATTCATGACAAAATATCCTGCGGGATATTGTCGGTGAACAGTAACCAGAAAAATACAAATAAAGGAAATGACTACGGATGTTTAATTGTTTTTTTCCGGATGAATATCTGGATTCTACCTATGTGATAAACTTTGATGATCTGTATGCGCAGGGATACAGAGGACTTCTGTTTGATATAGATAACACTCTGGTACCTCATGGTGCACCGGCAGATGAGAGAGCATGTGCGCTGTTTGCACATCTGAAGGAACTTGGGTTTAAATGCTGCTTTCTGTCAAATAACCAGTACGAGAGGGTTTCTTCTTTTAATGATGCGATAGGAGCGCAGTTTATCGAGAATGCACACAAGCCTTCAACGAAAAATTATATCAGGGCAATGGAACTTCTTGGGACAGACAGAAGTAATACAATTTTTATAGGAGATCAGCTTTTTACTGATATATATGGTGCGAAACGCACAGGAATCCGGAATATTCTGGTGAAACCACTCAATCCGAAAGAAGAGATTCAGATCGTACTGAAACGATATCTTGAAAGAATTGTACTATATTTTTACCGTAAAGAGGAGGGGAATTCATGAACCATATTGTTATTATAGGATTTATGGGTTCAGGAAAGACAAGAGTAGGAAAACGGCTGGCAAAAGATTTCAATCTTCCTTTTGTAGACGTTGACCGCGTAGTATCAAAGAAGATGAACCTTACAATGAAAGAAATCTTTGACAGATTCGGAGAACCATTTTACAGAGCTCTTGAGACAACTGTGATCAAGGCACTGATCGACGATCCGGAGCAGAAGATCATTTCTCTTGGTTCCGGTCTTCCGATGCAGGAACAGAATGAAAAATATATTAAAAAACTGGGAACTGTAGTATATTTGAAGGGATCTTATGCAACATTGAAGAAGAGACTGGAAAATTCCAGCAGCAATCCTTTGATCGAGGGAGAAGACAGAGAAGATAAAATCAAGAAACTTCTTAAACAGCGTGATCCGGTATATGCGAAGTTTGCAGATGTTGAGATGATCACAGGAGATAAGCCATTTGAGGATCTGATCGCTCAGCTTGAAGAAAAATTGAAAACATGTGTAAAAAATAGTTGAAAAAAACAGCAGAATATTATAAAATTAAATAAGAGTGTGTCACAAAACTGAGAAAAGCATGAGAGGGACACACACTTTGAACGGCTGTTGTTGTCAAAAGACACAGCATTGCTGAACTGTACTATTAAGGAGGAAATATAACTATGATTTCAGCAGGTGATTTCAAAAACGGTATCACACTTGAAATTGACGGAAACGTATGTCAGATCGTTGAATTCCAGCACGTAAAACCAGGAAAGGGTGCTGCTTTCGTAAGAACAAAATACAAAAACATTATTACAGGAGCAGTTCTTGAGAAATCTTTCCGTCCAACAGAGAAATTCCCGGCTGCACGTATTGAGCGTGTAGACATGCAGTATCTGTATGATGATGGTGATCTGTACTACTTCATGAACGTAGAGACATATGATCAGGTTGGTCTTACAAAAGATCAGGTTGGAGATTCTCTTAAATTCGTTAAGGAGAACGAGATGGTTAAGATCTGTTCCCACAACGGAAATGTATTTGCTATTGAGCCTCCTCTGTTCGTAGAACTTGAAGTTACTGAGACAGAGCCGGGATTCGCCGGAAATACAGCACAGGGTGCTACAAAACCAGCCACTGTAGAGACTGGTGCACAGGTTCAGGTTCCGCTGTTTGTTAACCAGGGCGATAAACTGAAAATCGATACAAGAACAGGAGAATATCTTTCTCGAGTATAATCAGGATGAAACCAGTTGTTTGCTTTTTCTGATTAACAGTTGTAAAGAGATAATCAGACTGCCATCGGTAAGATCCGATGGCAGTTTTTATCTTTGATTGGAATAGGAGAAAAAATATGGAATACGTAACACTTGGAAAAACCGGTCTCAGGGTTTCCAGAATGGGCCTTGGTGGGATACCGATCCAGAAAATTGATGCGGAAGGAACAAAGACACTGCTGCATAAGCTGGCAGACCAGGGAGTGAATTATATTGATACAGCCAGAGGATATACAGTAAGTGAAGAATATCTGGGATATGCACTGGAAGGCATCAGGGACAGATTCATAATTGCCACAAAGTCCATGGCACGCACAAAGGAAGCTATGGAAAAAGATATTGAAAAGAGCCTTCATAATCTTTGTACAGATCATATTGAATTATACCAGGTGCATAATCCGAGTATGGAACAATTGGATCAGGTACTGGCGGCAGGTGGTGCTCTTGAAGCACTGCAGGAGGCAAAAGCAGCAGGAAAAATCGGACATATTGGTCTGACCGCTCATTCTGTGGAGGTTTTTGCCCGGGCTCTGGAGCTTGACTGGGTGGAAACTATTATGTTCCCATATAATATTGTAGAAACTCAGGGGGAAGAACTGATCTCAAAGTGTAAGGAGAAAAACATCGGTTTTATTGATATGAAACCTCTGGCTGGCGGTGCAATTGAAAACGGAACACTGGCATTGCGTTATATCTGTGCAAATAAGAATGTTACCATTGTGATTCCGGGAATGGCGGAAGAGAAGGAAATTGAGGAGAATATAAAGGCCTGTCTTGATGATTCTCCGTTAAGCGAGAAAGAACTGGAAGAAATCCGGACAGTACGGGATCAGCTTGGCACAAATTTCTGCCGCAGATGTAATTATTGTGCCCCATGTAGTGTGGGAATCGATATTTCGGGTGTGTTCCTGTTCGCAGGATATCTTAATCGTTACGGACTGAGGGAATGGGCAAGAAACCGTTACAGTTCTCTTGCAGTGAAGGCTTCCGCCTGTATAGAATGTGGCAAATGTGAAACCAGATGTCCGTACCATCTGCCAATCCGTGAAATGCTGAAAGAATGTGCACAACAGTTTGGTGAATAAAAAACATCCACAGGAATTACCCTGTGGATGTTTTTATGGACCTGGCGGGAATTGAACCCGCGTCCGAAAGCCTATTCATTGAGGCATCTCCCATCACAGTCGCTGTTTTAACATTCCCTTGGATGTACGCCCACCGACAGGCTTACAACCTTAGTAGCTTCATGATACATCTACCGGGGCAAAGCTTACCCGGCAAGGTTTCTCACATAGTCGACGCCAGATCCCTGAAGTGTGAGTGCATCAGGGCTGACGAGCAGCAATTAGGCTGCTAACGCGTACTGTTCGTCTGCGTTTATATTTAGTTTCCCGGTTGGTACGCAGTCCAGGAGTCTGCGGATGGCTTCCCCAACTTCAAAGCCCCCGTCGAAACCAGTACAAGCCCGAAAAATGAGTCTGCTACACTGTTTCTCTATAAAACAGCACTGGTGATGAGACGAAAGCGCATTTTCAATATTGACATATCATTCATTGTATAGGATATGTCGACTGATTAACAGTATAGAAATAAAAACAGAATTTGTCAAGAAGATTTTTATATTTGGTGTTATGAACATCAATACTTATATTTTTCTGTCACATGTTCACAAATCTTACATAAATCTCTGCTATAGTAACCATATGAAAGATAAAATCTGTTACTGAGGGCGATTCTTCCGGATTTTGAGTTGTGGCTGTAAAGTCGCTGAACAGTTGTGGATTTTAACAATACTTGGAAAACAGTATAAATAAAAAGTAAGAACTGTTTCGGAAAACAATGAAGAAAAACGGAGGGGATAAAATGGATGCATTAAAAATTCTGGTGGTGGATGATGAGAGCCGCATGAGAAAACTGGTAAAGGATTTCCTGACAAAGAAGAATTTTCAGGTACTGGAAGCAGGTAATGGTGAAGAGGCAATGGACATTTTTTATGATGAGAAGGACATTGCACTGATAATTCTGGATGTTATGATGCCCAAAATGGATGGTTGGGAAGTTTGTCGTGAAATCCGCAAGAATTCAAAAGTTCCGATCATTATGCTGACAGCAAGAAGCGATGAGAGAGATGAACTTCTTGGATTTGACTTGGGTGTAGATGAATATATTTCCAAGCCATTCAGTCCGAAGATCCTTGTTGCGAGAGTAGAAGCAATCCTTCGACGTACCGGGCAGAGCAATCCGGAAGACGTGCTTTCTGCCGGTGGTATTGTAATAGATAAGGCTGCGCATCTGGCTACTGTGGATGGCAGGCCTATGGAACTGAGTTTTAAGGAATTTGAGCTTCTGACATATTTTCTGGAAAATCAGGGAATTGCACTTTCCAGAGAAAAGATACTGAATTCTGTATGGAATTATGACTACTTTGGAGATGCCCGTACGATTGATACCCATGTCAAGAAACTGAGAAGTAAAATGGGAGATAAAGGTGAATATATAAAGACTGTATGGGGCATGGGATACAAGTTTGAGGTAGACGAATGATAGTAACCGGGAAAGAAATTCCGAAAAAACCAAAGCAAAAATCAAAACAGCATTTAAAACAAAAAAAATTTCACACACTGAAGCATCAGATTTCAGTATTATTTATAAGCTTACTGTTGCTTTCGATTTTTACCATTACACTGATCAATGGTCTTTTTCTTGAAAAATATTATGTATCCAAGAAAGTAGAAGTGCTTGAGGAAGCAAAAGAAGTTTTGTCTCAGATGAATCTGGATGATATCCTGCAGTATGATACAGATACAGCAGAAGACCAAAAAGAAGCGGCAGATGAGATTCCTGATGAGATTGAGAGAAGCAGTTCCAGAAATAATCTTACATGGATTATAGTAAATGAGGAAAACAGCGGTTATTACTACTGGGGAGAGAATAATATGGCCAAAATGCTCCGCAGTAAGCTGTTTGGGTATGTTAATAATCTGGACCAGGATATGCAGCGCAGCCGTGTACTCAAAAAGACAGACACCTGTACCATGTGGCAGGTACATGACCGCTTCGCAGGCATGGAGTATGTAGAATGCTGGGGACAGTTTGACAATGGTTACTATTTCCTGATCCGTTCTCCGCTGGAAAGTATCAAAGAAAGTGCTGCTATTTCCAACAGTTTTTATTTCATTGTAGGAACAATTATAATTGTGATCAGTGGTATTGTGATTCTGGTAGTGACGAATCGTATTACACGTCCGATCAGTGAACTGACCGGATTATCAGAGAAAATGTCTGATCTGGATTTCGATGCGAGATACCAGAGCTGTGCGGGAAATGAGATCGATGTGCTTGGTGATAATTTTAATAAAATGTCAAGAAAACTTGAAAGTACGATTTCAGAGTTGAAATCAGCCAATAACAAGCTTCAGAAAGATATTGAAGATAAAATTAAAATTGATGAGATGCGTAAGGAATTTCTTGATAATGTTTCTCATGAATTAAAAACTCCTATCGCATTGATTCAGGGATATGCAGAAGGTCTGAATGAAAATATTTCTGATGATCCGGAAAGCAGGGAATTTTACTGCGAAGTTATTATGGATGAGGCAGCCAAGATGAATAAGCTGGTCAAAAATCTGCTGACTCTGAATCAACTGGAATCCGGTAAAGATGCACCTGTGATGGAAAGATTTGACATTGTATCTCTGATCAGGGGTGTACTTGGTTCCATGCATATTATGACCGAACAGAAAGATGCAACTGTGATCTTTGAAGAAACAGAACCTGTATATGTATGGGCGGATGAATTTAAGATAGAAGAGGTAGTGACTAATTATACAAGTAATGCACTGAACCATCTGGACGGAGAACGAAAAGTAGAAATTAAGGTTCTGCGGGAAGATGACTGTGTGAAAGTAACCGTATTTAATACAGGTACTCCGATTCCGGAAGAGGACATCCCAAATCTCTGGAATAAATTTTATAAAGTGGATAAAGCCCGTACAAGAGAATATGGCGGAAGCGGTATCGGTCTTTCGATTGTCAAGGCGATTATGGAGAGTATGAATCAGAAATACGGGGTATGCAATTACGATAATGGTGTAGAATTCTGGTTTACACTGGACTGCAGGCAATAGTTTTACAGAAACAAAGTAATAATACCAAGCCATCTGATGGAGAACCTGGCAGACAGCCAGGAACAATATCAGATGGCTTTTATAAAATGTCAACATATGAATGCTTACCTGAAGAAAGTGTCAAAAAGCACTAACAATTATTCAGAAATCTATGGTACAATGGAATAAGTGAAATACAGAAAATATCTGATTCTTATATTGGATATGTCTCAGAATACAGATATATGGATAAGGGAGAGATTATGAAAATAGAAAAAAAACTATGGATCACCCTGTTCGCATTTGGGCTGTTTGCCATTTGTTTTTCAGGTTGGATCTTCAGCCAGAGTACGACCAGGGAAAAATTGTTCTGGGATAATACGATCCGGTGCGAAACAAAAGAACTGGCAGAGGGAGAAATCAAATCAGAGAATATTGCTTTGCCCGAAGACTTCGATATCCCCAGATCTATCTTATTTAAAACCACACACACCATTGCAGAAGTTTGGCTGGATGGAGAAAAAATATACGAATACGGAAATGAAGCGGATGCCCCGGACTTTATGAAGTCACCGGGAAGCTGCTGGCATATTGTGGATATTCCGGGAGACAGTGCAGGTAAAAATCTGGAGGTCAGAATTGTTCCGGTATATGACGGCTATTATGGAAATGAAGTCAGTCTTGTATACGGAACACGAGGCGATTGTATTCTGAAAATCTTAACGGACAGTCTTGGAACTCTGGTAATCAGTTGTGGAATCCTGTTTGCCGCTGTTATCTGCCTGCTTCTTTATTTTGGAGCAGTGCGAAGAAAAAGAAGAGACAGGACAGAAGCAAAAATCGAGATTTTTTTAAACCTTGGATTTTTTTCATTGCTGGTCGCAGTATGGACACTGGTACAATGTGGTTTTCTGCAGTTTTTGATCCCGGATGGAAGAACCTTATATTTTGTGGATTATTTTTCATTCTTTCTTTTTCCGGTACCATTTAATTTCCTGCTATATGATATCTGCAAAAGCAGGTACCATAAAGGTGCATTGATTTTTTCCATTCTTTATCTTGCAAATATGGCAGTCGATGTTTTGCTTCAGTGTGCAGGAATTATTGATATATCCCGGTTACTTTCTGTAACTCATGTTATTATGATTGCAAATGCGATTTATACAGTTTTGATCATTTTTTATGAAGCCAGAAAAAAAGAAAATGATGTAGCCAGGAAATTTCAGTATCCTATGTGTGTGGCCATGGGATTTGGAATGGCGGAAATGCTTCTTTATTATTTAAGAAAATTTCAAGAGACATCCATTTTACTTCCCACAGGAACCGTGCTGTTTATTATTATGCTGATCTGGATCCAGGTTTCTCAATATTACGATCAATATATCCAGAAACAAAAGGTAATCTATCTGCAGAAAATAGCCAATATGGATATGCTCACAGAGGCCATGAACCGAAATGCTTACGAGGATATGGTGAAATATCTGGATGAAGGTGAAATTAAACTGCGTACCACAGGCGTGGTGCTTTTTGATCTGGATAACCTGAAAGTAATCAACGATAATTTTGGACATGAAAAAGGAGATGAGGCGCTGAAGCTGTGTTATCAGTGTATCAGTCAGATATTTCAGAATGTAAAGAACTGTTTCAGAATTGGCGGCGATGAGTTTGCGTATGTATATCATAGTGACGAGAAGGACAGGGTTCCGGAACGGCTGAAGGCACTGGAACTGATTTTGAAGAAAACAGCGGAAATACACAAGCTGGAGTATCCGCTTAGTATATCAGCAGGATACGCTTATTATCAGCCGGATGTAGATTTTGATTTTAAAGATATTGTAAGACGGAGTGATACCATGCTGTACCGTCAGAAACGCAGGAAGAAGATGGTACAGTCAACTGGTCCGGAGAATCTGCTTTCCCATATGGAAAAGTATTCGACAGAGGAGATCACAGATGAGATCATCCAGCAGGAGAAAAAGTATCAGAGTATGTCGGTAGATGAGCTTTGCAGTATGATTGATCTTCTGAGTCCGACCACAGATAATTACCCGTATGTGGTTGATTTTCGGACAGATTTTTATTACATAGCAAACCAGGCTCTTGATCGTTTCTGTATCCCGAAAAATGGTTTTCATAATGTAATTTCGAATCATAAAGAATTTGTATATGAACCTGATTATGAAAAACTGAAAGAGGAATTTGATGATCTTCTTAAAACAGACCGTTGTATCCATAGTATGGAATATCGATGGCTGGATCTGAAAAAAATGCCGGTCTGGATTCATTGTAAAGGTTATCTGGTCCGTGATGATAATATGAAACCTCTTTACATGATTGGCTGTATCAATGAGATTGGAGAGAGACAGAAGGCTGATAATGTAAGCGGGTTATTGGGAGAGACAGGTTTCCGGGAGTATATGAACCAACAGGATACTCCTCTGGAAACAGGATATCTGCTTCGTATCGGAATTGATCATTTTAAGGAAATTAATGAGAATTTTGGGCAGGAGTATGGTGATTTTGTACTTAGGAAAACGGCGGAATGTATTTCCGGCTGCATATCAGAAGGACAGAAAGTGTACAAGCTTGTGGCTGATGAATTTCTGATTCTGGATGTTTCTTCTGATGAGATGAAGGATGCAGATAAACTTTATGATAAAGTGAGAGGTGCAATAGACAAATTTATTGAATCCAATGAGTTTAAGGTCATGTATACGATTTCAGGAGGAATTGTGCCATTTGCGGCGTTAGAAGCGGATCAGTATTCGGAAGCCCTGAAGCTGACGGATTTTGCTTTGAATGAGGCAAAGAAGCTGGGAAGAAACCGCTGTTATATATATAATAAGGAAACCTACCAAAGATTTCTTCGGAAGAGGGAGATTACCCAGGAATTGAGAGAGGCTGTGAACAATGAATTTCAGGGCTTTACAGCTTTTTATCAGCCTGTATTTGCTGAAGATAAAAAGGTGCCTTATGGAGCAGAAGCTTTAATGCGTTTTACTTCTGAAAAATTCGGAATGGTTTCACCGGCAGAGTTTATTCCAATTCTGGAAGAAACAGGACTTATTATTCCTGCTGGCCGCTGGATGATGAGAGAGGCTATGGGAAAATGCGATGAAATCCGGAAAGCACTTCCTAAGTTTCGGGTGAGTATTAATATTTCTCAGGTGCAGGCATCCAAGTCTGATGTGATCCAGGATATCAGTGCGGAGATGAACAGAACAGGGCTGCCGCTGGAAGCGTTGATCGTGGAATTGACAGAGAGTGATCTTCTGGAACAAAATATCAATGAGAAGCATTTTCTCACAGAACTGAGACGGATGGGAATCAGTCTTGCACTGGATGATTTTGGGACCGGGTACTCGAACTTCCATTATCTCAGTGAACTGAAACCGGAGATCATTAAGATTGACCGCTCTTTCACTGCCAAAGCAGTTGCAGATGAACAGGAATATTATCTGCTGAATCAGTTCTGTACTATGGTCCATAATCTGGATATGAAGATTTGCATCGAAGGCGTGGAAAATGCCCGGGAATGGCTCAAAATCCGAAAGCTGTGCCCGGAATTCACCCAGGGGTATTTCTGGGGGAGACCCTGTGGGTATGAAGAGTTTATGGGGAAATTTACAGAAAACAGATTATGAGAAAGTAGTGAAGCGGATAATTTTATCTGCTTGACTTGATTATGTAATAATCTGTTACATGGAGGAAAAAATGACTATTAGAAAAGCAGAAGAAAAAGATATTCCAAGAATAATTGAATTGTTGGGACAGGTATTGCAGATCCATGCAGATATAAGACCTGATATTTTTATTCCTGGTACCACAAAATATACTGTAGGCGAATTGACAGAGCTATTAGGAAAAGAAGAAAAACCTATATATGTAGCAGTGAACGAGGAAGATATCTGTGTAGGATATGCATTTTGTCAATTACAGGAACAGCCTTTTTCAACCAATATGGTACCGTTTAAATCTCTTTTTATAGATGATCTATGTGTGGATCAGCAGGCACGAGGACAGCATATTGGTGAGCGTTTGTTTGAGTATGTAAAAAACGAAGCAAAGCGAATGGGCTGTTATGAAGTGACACTGAACGTATGGGCAGGAAATACTTCAGCTGAAAAGTTCTATGAAAAAATGGGCATGAAAACAAAAGAAAGACAGATGGAATATATTCTGGAAAATTGATGGAGTTGTATGGCATATTTGAGAAGTTTATCTGCGAATTTACAGAGATATCCGATAGATGAATCCCATCAGTCAAACAGTAAATATTAAAAGAAAATGCAAATCAGGCACAAGTTATATTTCGGAAACTTGTGCCTGATTTTTATAGTATTATTTGGAAATTACAGGTGCTTTTGTCCGATATTTTTAGCGTTGATATAATTTATGATCATGTCTGCTACATCGGAAATATCAAGTTTTCCCGTATCAATAGACAACTGATACTGACTGGCGTCTTCCCATTCTTTGCCTGTGCAGAATTTGTGAAAGGATGCTCTCTTTTCATCTACTTCTTTTATCAGTTTTGCAGCTTTTTTCTCATTGATGCCGTCTCGCTCCATTACACGTTTGATACGGCAGTCTTTATCTGCGTGAAGAAAAACGGTAGTTGCGTCAGGATCATTTGCATAGATTGCTCCTGAACAGCGTCCGATGATTACGGCAGATTTTTGCTGTGTAAGTTCACGTATAAGATCAAAAGATTTCTCCATTGGATTGCTTTCTCCGTAGCTTACAGCAATGCTGTAGAGCAGGCTGTTTACTGCTTTTTCCTGGAAAAATTCTTTGTTTTCGTCAAGCTTTCCCAGTTTTTTTGCCTCTTCTTCGAGCTTCTTTCTGTCATAAAGTTCCAGTCCAAGTCTGGAAGCCAGTTCTTTTCCTATTTCATGTCCGCCGCTTCCGCACTGTCTTGCTATTGTAATAATCATATCCCATGCCTCCTGTGCGATGATGTCGCATTTTATTTACTGTCAAAGTACTTTTTCGGAATTATTATACTCAAAAAAAATCGAAATGTATATGCCAAAATCTACTATAAATTGCCTTTGTAAATCCTGATATTCTGGTATTTATGGCGAATTGGTCTGACAAATATCTGGTACCCTTTGGAACGTCGATTACTGTTGGGCTTTTGCTGTTTCAGCTTAAGCATTTTCGTTTCTTTTCGTGGTGATGCTTTTTCTGAATCATGTAGGGAATATGGAAAAAATTATGTTTATAGCTTTTATCGTGGGGAAATTTGTCCAGTCACGGTTTTTCTGAAACCTATGAGTTATTTCTCTGTAGTCAGGGTTAAGTGTGTCAAAGCCTGTCCGAGGAAAGCACTTTGAGCTGAATTTCTTGCAGGATACACTTTGTTGTCAGACTGTATTGTAAGACCTGTGTTAAATATAGTTAAACCTCAGTAAAGTCTATTGAACTTTTTTTTCAATGTTTCTATACTCTCCAATGTAATGACCACCCGATCTGTGATCGTGTGATGAAACATTCATTTCTCAGGAGGATTATGAAAAAATGAACAATTTGTGGCGAAAAAGTTTTATGGCAGGTATTTTATCAGTTTCATTGACTGCAGGTGCGGTTACTCCGGTATTTGCGAGTGCAGCACCAGACGGAAAAACAGATGCTGCTTCTCTTGCAGGAGGAATGGGAATTTCCCAGAACTGGGAATCCTGGAAAGCAGAATGGGAAGCTATTAAGAATGACTGGACTCAGGTTTCACTTACTCCGGGCTCTGACTTTAGTCAGTTAAATTTTGCATGGTATTCTAAAAAAGATAACTCTGACACAGCAGAAAAAAAAGAAGAACAGGCTGCACAGGAGTTCTCCGCTCAGACAGGTGATGCTTTCAGTGACAGCAGTGAACCTGTCTTTGCAGGGACAGAAGCCGGTATTTCAGCAACAGATGAGACATTGGAAACAGCGCAGGTTGAAGAGACAGAAGCAAATGTAGCAACAGAAGCAAATACAGCAGAGGAAACTGCAATAGCTGAAGAGGATACAGCAGCAGAAGAAAGCACAGCAGCATTTAATGCGGAAGAAGGAGAAAACACAGCAGCATTTAGTACTTCTGAGAATGACGCAGAGGAATTTTCAGCAGAAGAAAACGCTGATGAGGCGTTTCCTGATTTTGATACAGAAAGTGATGAAAGTCGTGCAATTGCTGCAATGGTAGCAGATATCCTTGGAGCACAGGCTGATACAACTGCACCGAAACTGATCATCGGTGAAGGCAGAAATATGAAAAATGCCAAAGTGTATGTTGCAGAGCAGACAGATGCAACGACAAATACAAAGACCAATGAGGCATATGTTTCCAATAAAGTGACAGCAACAGGTTTGAGTGCCAATACTGTGTACTATTACAGCTATGAAAAAGAGGATGGAACCTACACAGAACCTGCAGAATACGCTACAAAATCAACCAATAATTACAGCTTTATTTTCGTAGGCGATCCGCAGATCGGATCTTCCAATGAACTGAAAGGATCTGACACAGCAGAATTTTATCAGGCACAGTCCGATGCAGTCAGAAATGATTCCTTTAACTGGAACACCACATTAAATGAAGCTATGGATAAAACAGGCGGAAATGCAAGCTTCGTAGTATCAGCAGGTGACCAGATCCAGACAACTAAGAAGAAATCTCCGGGAAAAAGTGAAATGACCAGTGAGATTGAGTATACCGGATATTTAAGCCCGGATGTGTTGAAATCCCTTCCTGTTGCAACAACAGTTGGAAACCATGACGCAGATAATGCAAACTACACATATCATTTTAACACACCAAACAGCAGTGACCTGGGTTCTAACGGAGTTGTTGGCGGAGACTATTATTTCACATATGGAAACACTCTGTTTATGATGCTCAATACACAGGATACCAATGCTGCTGAACATAAACAGTTCATGGAACAGGCGATTGCTGCAAATCCAAGCTGTACCTGGAGAGTTGTAACCTTACATCAGGATATTTATGGTTCTGCAGAGCATTCCAATGAGCCGGAGATTACAAACCTCAGATACACACTGGTACCGTATTTTGAAGCAAATGATGTAGATGTTGTTCTTACAGGACATGATCATGCTTATTCCCGTACACACATTCTTGAGGGTGGACATAAAACAGTAGAATATACAGATGATGAGTTTGATGCAGAGCTGAAAAAGGATATGGATGCAGGAGAGAATCCGGCTACAAGATATGAAGCACCGGCAAATATTTCCGCAGATTCCAGGGAACCGGCTGATGTGGCTTATCTGAATTATCTGAATGCAGTTATGGATAAGGATGCGGTAGAGGATACAGAAAAGGGTGAGACAGTTGTAAATCCGGATGGTATTCTCTATATGACAGCAAACTCTTCATCAGGAAGCAAGTATTATGATCTTGTACCAAGAATGCAGAGCTATATTGCAAACAGATGGCAGGAAGATGTCCCGACTTATTCTGTTATTGATGTAACAGATAATACATTTACGATCAATACTTATCGTACAGATAATGACCAGAAAATTGATGAAACCTTCACCATTAAAAAAGGTGTGACAGAAGATATTAAGTCTGCATCTGTAGGTAAAGTGAAGAATCAGGTTTATACAGGAAAACAGATTCAGCCGGCTCTTAAAGTAACTCTGAATGGAAAGAACTTAAAGGCAGGAAAAGACTACACAGTTACCTATACAGATAACAAAAATACAGGTCTGGCAAAAGCAACCATCAATGGAACCGGAAAGTATGCAGGAACACAGACAGTAACATTTAAGATTGTGCCGAAGAAAGCAGTATTAAAAACTGTGAAAGCCGAAAAATCCGGAACAGCTACTGTTACAATCGGAAAAGCAGGCGGAAAAGTTTCCGGCTATGCAGTCCAGGTTTCTACAGATTCTTCATTTAAAAAGGTAATTACTTACCGTACAGCAAAAACTACATATACTCTTAAAAATCTGTCCAAAGGAAAAACTTACTATGTAAGAGTAAAAGCATTTACCAAAGTTTCAGACAAGAACGTGTATGGTGCAGCAAGCAAAACAATTAAGGTGAAAGCAAAATAATGTTAAACAAAAATTTCCTTCGGAGAGGGTGCCTGGTGATCGCAGGCATCCTTTTCCTGATTTTTCTGATGCAATACAATAAGATCGAGAAAACGGAACTTCTTTCCACAGAGGGCAGAACCTTTGAGAAAGCAGTAGTAACAGAGATTGTTTCAGATAACCTTACAGAAAACGGAAACAGAGTAGGCAATCAGACGGTCAGGCTGAAACTTTGTTCCGGTAAATTTAAGAACGAAGAAGTGGAAGCAATCAGTTCTTCAAGCTATCTGTTTGGTGCGACCTGTAAAAAGGGTATGAAAGTCATTGCACTGGTCAGTGAATCACAGGGAGAAGTCATTGCATCTGTATATAGTGCTGACCGTGAATTTTCCTTATATTTTATGATCGCAGTGTTTCTTCTGGCAATCATCCTGATCGGTGGAAAAAAAGGTGCGGCCTCTGTACTGGGGCTGGGATTTACCATTGTATGTGTATTGTTTCTGTTTCTTCCGATGATATACAGAGGTGTTTCGCCAATCCTTTCAGCGGTAGTTGTTGCCGTTATAACCACTGTAGTAACAATTTATCTGATTTCCGGAATTTCTGTTAAATCATTAACTGCAATTTTAGGAACTGTAACAGGAGTTGTTATGGCTGTTATATTTGCAGGGATATTTGGAAAAGTAACTCAGATCACAGGATATAATGTAAGTGATATTGAAGAGCTGATTTATCTGGAAGAGAAAACCGCTATAAAAATAAATGAACTTCTGTTTGCAGGGATCCTGATCGCATCACTTGGAGCAGTGATGGATGTAGGAATGTCTATTGCCTCTACCTTACAGGAAATATACAGCAGACGCCCGGATCTTGGAATGTGGGAATTGTTTAAAAGCGGCATGAATGTTGGAAAAGATATGATGGGAACTATGTCAAATACGCTGATCCTTGCTTTTGCAGGCGGCTCTCTCAATACACTGGTATTTATTTTTACTTATAATTATTCCTATCATCAGATTATCAATATGTATTCTATTGGAATCGAACTGATGCAGGGGATTTCCGCAAGTATGGGAGTAATCCTTACAGTTCCCTTTACCTCGCTGGCAGGAGCCTTCTTTATTTCAGGAAAAGCATTGAAAAAGTGATTCTCGCAGGAGGGATCATAAAACGATGAAAGTAAACAAAGCAGATGAATTCTATAAGATATTAGAGAGAAAAGCCATATATCCGGTGTTTCAGCCAATCGTCAATTTACAGACCGGCAGGGTGTCCGGCTATGAGGCACTCAGCCGTATAGACAGAAGCAGTACGACACTTACGATCTCAGATTTGTTTGTGATTGCTGAACAGTTGGGATGCGTGTGGAAATTAGAGAAACTATGCAGAAACAAAGCCTTGAAGGCTGCAGTTGAAAAACCGGAGAAAGTAAAATTATTTCTTAATGTTGATGGCAATATTATTCAGGATAAAGCGTTTATACAGGGATTTACAAACCGTAAGGCTATCAAAGCCGGGGTTCCTGCTTCTGATATTGTATTCGAAATAACAGAGAGGTCAGACATAGAAAACTACCAGATATTGCAGCAGATCATGAAACATTATGCAGATCAGGGATATGAGATAGCATTGGATGATGTAGGAGCTGGACATTCAGGATTAAACCGTGTGGTAAATACCACACCTGACTATCTGAAAGCCGATATAGAATTAGTAAGGGATATCCATAAATATAAGAAAAAGGAAATCATGATGAAACTCCTGCTGGATTACTGTAATGCAACAGGAGCGATTCTGATCGCAGAAGGGATAGAAACAGCAGAAGAGCTGGAATGCCTGCACAGCCTGGGAGTGCATTACGGCCAGGGATTTTTCCTCGGAAAACCAGAACGTGCATTTGGAAGAGTCAGTGATGAAGCGGAAGAGATATTAGAGAGATTGAATGGTAAAGAGAATATGTTATCTTTGGATGCTCAAAGTTTTTGAGGATTGTTATAAGTGAGGGTCAGTGTTAAAAAAATTGCCAATTGGTTTGGAAAAGATTTTTCCAAACTGCAGATTGCTTTTACAAGTAATCTTGGAACCAATGCAGGAGTCATGGCGGCAAATGGACTGGGGTATCCCATATCTATTGAGGGCGCTGCAAAGTATTGGAGAGAAGACATCCTTGTGCAGCGGAGAATTTCTCCTGAAATTACGACAAGTACGGTAATTGCCTGGAGACGAAACATTCCATATTCTTTGGCGGTCAGTAAAATGATTGAGGAAATTAATGCCTTCCAGGCATAAAACAAAATTCGATATAAGTATTAGACATAGTGAGAGGATTGTGTATAAAATAGATGTGTAAGATGAATGTAAATCTTATACATCTATTTTTGATGCAAGAGATTTGTACGCAAAGAAAGGGGATTTGTATTATGAGTAAAAAATTAGTGGCATTTTTCAGTGCAAGTGGAACAACAAAAAAAGTGGCAGAGATGATTGCGGAGGAAGCAAAAGCAGATTTACTTGAGATTGAGCCGAAGGTTCCATATACAAAGGCAGATCTGAATTGGATGGACAAAAAATCCCGAAGCAGTGTGGAAATGAATGACAAGAAATATAGGCCGGAAATCGTAAAGAAAGAGATTGATACGGACTCTTATGATGAGATTCTTCTGGGATTTCCGATATGGTGGTATGTGGCTCCGACAATTATCAATACATTTTTGGAAGCCCATGATTTCAGCGGTAAAAAGATCGTGCTTTTTGCAACATCCGGTGGAAGTGGATTTGGTAACACTGTAAAAGAATTACAGCCGTCTGCACCAGATGCAGTTATTACAGAAGGCAGATTATTAAACCGCGGAACAAAACAGGAAATCAGAGAATGGGTAAAATCCTTATAAATCATAGAGAATCGGAGGCATACAGAATATGGAGAAAATAGTACAGACAGCAGGAAGAAATGCACTTGGCGAATTTGCACCAGAGTTTGCACATTTTAACGATGATGTGCTGTTCGGTGAAAACTGGAATAACCAGGATATTGATGTAAAAACAAGAAGTATCATTACAGTAGTTGCTCTGATGGCTTCCGGCATTACAGATTCTTCTTTAAAGTATCACCTTCAAAATGCCAAAGATCATGGAGTGACACAAAAAGAGATTGCTGCAGTGATCACACATATCGCATTCTATGCAGGATGGCCAAAAGCATGGGCCGTTTTCAATCTTGCAAAAGAAGTGTGGGAAGCAGGCGAAGGAGATTTGCCATACGAAGAGGAAGCAATGCGTGCTCATGCAAAAGAGATGGTGTTCCCAATTGGCGCACCAAATGATGGCTTTGCACAGTATTTTTCCGGAAGGAGTTTTCTTGTACCGATTTCCACTTCTCAGGTTGGGATTTTCAATGTAACATTTGAACCTGGATGCAGTAAACTGGATTATGTAGCATAAGAGTGTATAGCGTGTCTGTAGTCTGATTTTTGCCATAAATAAGTACAGGATACACAGAGAATAGAAAAGAATGTGTATTCAGTTAAATAAGAAATAGATAGCTGGTATGAGAGAACAAGGAGTCTTTCATACCAGTTTTTTGTGGGAAAAGGGATAGGTTGCACAGGATCTGCCAGGAGATTTCAGTAGGTTTGATGAATAGCTTTCTTCCAGAAGTGTGGTATAGTCTTGTGCTTGGAACAGGAAAACTACACAGAAGGGAGACACCGATATGACAACACAGCCAGATATTATCTGGAATGAGCAGTGCCTGGGGATACGGATAGGAGAACAGGTATGCACCTATCTGAAAAAGCATGATGCGGAATACCAGAGACTGCAAAAGAAAATACTGGAACTTACAGAGAAGTATCCAGTGATAGAAACATTTATGGAGTCGAATCAGTCAATCAGCCTAACAGAAGAAGAGCATAAGGCAGTACATCGATATTTTCAACTGGAGAGCGAAAAGGAAATGATAGAAGAAGAGTACCATTTTTATATGGGACAGGCTCAAATGATCTCCTATGGAGCAATGCTTGGAAAAATTAAAAAAGCAATATTGGGAAATGATGACGGTGACACAAAGAAACTGCTGGAGTTGCTGCTGGATACCTGGATTGATGAGGTTGAAGATCAGCTGAAAGAAAATACAGTGTACCAGGGAATGCTTGAAAAAATATCGAAATATGAAGAACAGGTTCAGACAATGGGATTATCAAAAGAAAAGCGAAAAACAATAGACAAATACGTTACTGAAGTTAGTGAGAGATGGATATTATATGCGGAATCTTTATATCAGGCTGGCATGCAGAAAATTCTGGAACTATTAAATTTGTAAAAAAGGGACGGATAAAATGGGGAAGCACGAAAGGAACTTCCCCATTTGTCACTTCTATTCATCTTTGCCATCAATGAGAAATATGTATGAAACCTGAAAGATTTCAGCAATGGCTTTTAATTCAAGATCAGTGACATAACGCTTGTTTGTTTCGATTCTGGTGATTACATTTTTATCCATATCGTAACCAGCTAACTGGAGTTTATAGGCAAGATCACGCTGAGACATATTGTGGGTCTTGCGAAGTTCAATCAATCGCTGGCTAATCAGATTCTTCTCACCAGACTGTGTCCTTGGCTTTGGCATCTTAAATCTCTTCCTCTCTGGTAAAAGGATGGCTTGTCTCACTTTTTGCACCATCTGTATTGATTTTAACGATTGGACAAGGTAGAATCGGTTGTAAAAGTGAGACAAAGTAGAAGAGAAGGGAGAAATATATGGAGCAGGCAAAGATAGAACAGCTTGCATTTTTATATCTATGCAGCGAGCATGATAAAAGGTTATTGCTGAAAAAAGAAAAAATGCCGTTAGCTGATTTTGACAGGTTGACCTACTTGATTTACCATTTTGGTTTTAAGGAATACCATATAAAAGTGTGGATGGAATTTGCAGGAGAGTTCAAAAAGGAATGGGATTGTCTGGAAGCACTTCAGGAAATGGGGGGCTGTGTTGGAAACATAGGAAATACAGAATCAGAAATTAGCTTGCATAAAATGTGGATGCAGAATTTTTGTAAAAATGCACCCAAAGAAAGCAGAGAATGGATTCAAAAATTGAATTAAAATATGCAGTAGAACATTTTTGTGATATCATTATCAATAGAGCAGATTTGTATTTTATGAATTTGTAAAAGAATAATGAAGCGAAAAGGTGTGAAGCTAATTATGAGTGAATATGCAGATATAGTAATTGGAAATTTATCATTACATTGGTTTAGAAACTATTTGGATAGCAAAATCGTTAGTCTGTTTTTTTCAAAAAATGACCTTATTGTAGTAAATAATTGTAATATAGACGATGATGATAAAGATGCCGGAACATACACTAAATATATGTATAGGACGACTGTTCGGCGTGCAAAAGAACGCTTAGATGCACAGGGATTTGGACTTAATAATTTTGAAAAAATATTTAATGATGAAATGGTTCAAGCAGTAGACTACTCATCTTTTTTGTATCATTTACAGGGAGATTATGATGAAGAGGACAAGAATAATGAAATTCGGATTAAGAAAAATGTTTCATTAAAAAAATGGAAAAATGCAATGAAAAAAATTGTTTCTTATGAACTTGCAAATGGAAACATACAATTTGGAGGAACACTTTCAGAGGTTAATATTACAACAGAGTGTGACAAAGTTATATTTTATTCTTTGAAAGATGAGGATAGCGAATCATTTTATGCTTTAAATCCTGAAATAATCAATTATAAATATGTATACAGACTTATACTAGAATATTGTGCAAATGATATGGAGATAATATTGGATTTCTCAAATTTGGATAATTGGGCAGATGATTGTATTCCCAAAGCACTAGCAGCGACAGAGAACGTTTCAAAAACAATTGTTCTTGTTGAAGGGTCAAGCGATAAAGATATTTTAGAATTTGCGATGTCACAGTTATATCCTCATCTTTCAGATTTATTTTATTTTATGGATTTCAGTGATGAATCTGGTGGAAAAAGAGATGGAGGAACATCATATGTAATAAAAAATCTTAAAACTTTTTATTTTTCAAAAATTAGAGCAAATTTTATTGCAATTTTTGATAATGATGCAGAGGGATATTCTAGTAAATGCTCATTATTAAATGAAATAAAAAACTGGCCGGCAAATTTTAGAATATTATTATATCCAGAAATTACAATGTTTCATAAATACCCAACTATTGCACCTAATGGGAAAATTGTGCCTGATGACATTAACAAGAAAGCTGCTTCTATTGAATTGTATTTGCCAGATTCCATTATAAAAACTGGTGGGAACTATTATCCAATTGAATGGGAATCGAGAAAACGAATACGAAATAAAAATAATGTTGAAGAAGCATTATATCAAGGAGTGATTTCTTATAAAGATGATATAAAGCATAAGTTTCATGAAATGCGTAATAAAATTGAGAGATGTGATGAAGTTTTTAAAACAGAAGAATGGAAAAATATGAAAAAATTACTAGAAACAATAGTATTCGCTTTTAATAACGAACAATAAATAGCAACGTAAACTAATGCAAATATCATGGGCAGGGCTCTTCGGGGTTCTGCCCTTTTTCTTTTTCCAGACCAAAAGACCACCTGCTGGAAAAGAACAAGAAAAACCTGAAAGGATGTGGTGACTTATCATTATAGGAATCGATCATGGATATTATGCCATCAAAACTCCCCATGTGTGTTTCCCGACTGGACTGACCGGGTACGATTATGAGCCGTATACCATGCAGAATGTCCTGCAGTACAATGGGAAATTTTATGTGTGTGGAACTGGGCGGCAGACGCTGGTGAGAAGTAAGACTTCCAATGACAATTATTATCTTTTGACAATGGCAGCCATTGCCCAAGAAATCCGCTATCGCCGGGGAGAGCGGAAAACAGATGTAGTTCTGGCAGCCGGTCTTCCACTGGCAAGTTTTGGCAGGGAGAAAAAAGGCTTCCGGGAATATCTGTTTCGGAAAGAGCAGCCTCTGCGTTTCCGGTACGAGGATGAGAGCTATGAGATCCGGATTCAGGATGTAAAACTGTTCCCACAGGGATACTCAGCCCTGGCTCTCCACCCGGAATGTGTTCGGGACGAGCCTTCTGTTCTTCTCGCAGATATCGGTGGCTGGACCGTAGACCTGATGCGGCTGGACAACAGTGTTCCAAATGCCGCTACCTGCCGCAGCCTGGAACTTGGTGTGATCCGGTGTGTGGATGAGATCACCGAGCAGGTACGCAGAAATACCGGACTGTCTGTAACGGATATTCAGATCGAACGTGTTCTGAACGGCCAGAGCTGCAGCATGGACCCGGCCGCAAAAGAAATCATTGTCCGGCAGGGAAGGCTCTACACGGAGAAAATACTGTCTGCAATTATGGAAGCCGGGTTCGATCTGAAGGCAATTCCGTCCGTGATCATGGGCGGCGGAGCCAGCATTCTGAAACGGCACGTGACACCGCAGGACGGGCTGTGTCGGCAGATTTACCTGACAGACGTACACGCCAATGCTTCCGGCTATGAGCGGATTGTGGGGCAGATGTGCGCGAAGTAAAGAGACCCGTTTTCTCGTTCCGCCTGAACCTTGATAACCCAGATCACAAAAAGGCATGGGAGATCCTGCAAAGTGTTCCAGATGGACAGAAGAGCAGCTATCTGGTTCAGGTGATCTTAAAAGATCAGGAAAACAACCAGCTGGAGAAAAGCATCCGGCAGGCAATCCGGGAAGAACTGGCAGGTGTTTCCATTTCTGGCTCCGGGGAGAGTGTTTCAAAAAAGGAAGAAATCCCGTCCCAGATGCTGGATTTTCTCTCCGGGCTTGAGGATGCATTCTGAAAAAGTCAAGTCTTTCCTGGTGATAAAATAGCCAAATTTCAAGCAGTCAAATTAGTATAAATCACGGATTTTTGAAAGGGGTGATGCCTATTGAATGTTATTGGATCTGCATCCTTTGGGAGCTTTTGAGAGCCTCATATTCGTTGGGTATTGTGAATAGCTTTCTGTCACGTTTTAGGGTATGTTGTATGTAGAAAAAAGAAAGGAGAACGAACACAATGGAGATGAAAAACATATGCGGAAAAATCCCGGTAGAGCTGCATGAAAAGCTAAAACTGGAAGTCGAAGAGTTAGGAATCAGCATACCAAAATACCTTGAAATGGTAATCGAAGAACACATGACAAGAAAAGGAGAAAAGACGAACATGGCAGATTTAAGAACAGTAGCAGTACAGGTAACCGAGGATTTATTTTCCAGACTGAAAGCAGTCCTCGCCAGGAATGGCATGAAACAGAAAGACTTCTTAATCGGGCTTATCGAAGATGCAATCGAAAAAGAAGAAGCCAAATGGAAAGCAGAGTCAGAGGAAGCCGAAGAAACAGAAATGGAAGATCCTGAGACTGCGAAATCAGAACCGGATGAAGAGTCAGTAGAACCTGAAGCAGAAGAGCCTGAGACAGAAGCACTGGAAGCTGAAACAGACGGAGAAATGACAGAACCGGACGAAGCTGAAGCAGATGAAGAGCCGACAGAGCCAGAAAACGAAGAGCCAGCGGAAGCAGAGCCAACAGAACTGGAAACCGAAGAAGCAGAAGAATCTGAGCCAGAGGAAGCGGAATCAGAAGAATAGACATCACAAAACAGAAACCAAGAGACGGAAACGGTGCAGAGAAATCTGCACTGTTTTTTTCGCAGCGAAGGGAGGCTGATAGCCGGAACAATTCGATTTTTTGACCTGTTCAGTGGAATCGGAGGATTCCGAGAAGGGCTGCACAGGGCAGGGGGCTTCACCTGTGTCGGACACTGTGAAGCAGATGCATATGCAGACCACAACTACCGGGTGCTGTTTGATACGGAAGGAGAGTGGTTCTGCAATGACGCAAGAAATATTGAAACAGAACGAATGCCGGACTTTGATCTTTTATGTGCGGGATTTCCTTGCCAGGCATTCTCAATCGCTGGACGAAGGGAAGGATTTGCCGATGCAAGAGGAACCCTTTTCTTTGAAGTTGCCAGACTGGTTGCAGACAAACGACCTGCGTATTTTCTCCTTGAAAACGTACCCGGTCTGCTTTCGCATGACAAAGGGCGGACGTTTCACACCATCCTCAGTACGCTATCTGAACTGGGGTATCATGTCGAATGGAAAGTGCTTAACAGCAAGGATTTCGGAGTCCCCCAGTCAAGGAAGCGGGTGTATATTGTCGGATATCTTGATGGAAGATGTGCCGGAAAAATATTACCTTTCCCAAAAGCAAATGGAACAGCTCTTATACAAGTCCATGCTGGCAAACAGGGAGAAAGAGTCTACGCAGAAGAAGGACTGAGCTGCACGCTGACCAGCGGGGCTGGTGGTATGGGCGGCAAGACCGGATTATACGAAGTCGGTATCCCAATCAAGGAAAACACCCGAAAAGGATACAAGATGGCCTACGAGGGGGACAGCATCGATCTCGGATATCCGGGAATCAACAGTCGCAGGGGGAGAGTCGGGCATGAGATCGCCCATACCCTGACGACCGGAAACCAGCAGGGAACACTGCATTTTGTAGATATCTCCCCTCCGCCGCTGGTGACAGACGTTGCAAGATGTCTGAATACCAGACAGGATTCCAGCATCCATAACCACAGAGGCGAAAGTTCCGGGGTGCTGGTGGAAGAACCGCCAAGGGCAGTGCTGACACCGGCCAAGGAAAAAGTCCGCCAGAATGGAAGAAGGATGAAAGAACCGGAAGAGCCAATGTTCACCATTACGGCAACTGACCGTCATGGAGTGATTTACCACGGCAGAATCCGCAGGCTGACGCCAAGGGAGTGTCTGCGGCTGCAGGGATATCGGGATGGTCAGATTTCCAAGATGGAAAAAGAAACATCGGATAACCAGCTTTACAAGCAGGCCGGTAATGGTGTCACTGTCAATGTCATTGAAGCAATAGGCAGAAATTTGAAAGCAGTAGATGAAGAGATCCAAAGCGGCTCACCTGTTCCAGAAGCGAAGGGTGGGTGAAGCAGATCGACCTAAAAGACCAGTATTTTGGTACAGAGATTGAGATGACAGGTATCAGCCGCTATGATGCGGCTGTTGCGATTGGAAGAATGTTCGGAACAGAGCCATATCATATCCGTTCTTACGATTCCTGGTGTGTAAAAGATTCAGATGGAAAAACGTGGAAATTTTCAAGAGACAGCAGTATCGACTGTGAAAGGCTGGCAAATGGTACTGTAATAGATGCCGATGGAGATTATTCGACAGAAATGGTATCCCCGAAATTGGAATATTCGGAAATGGGAAAACTCCAGGAAGTGGTGCGGTGTGTCAAAAACGCAGGTGCTTTTGTCAATTCATCCTGTGGCATGCATGTCCATGTGGACGCATCCAATCATACACCAAGGAGTCTGAAAAATGCACTGACGATCATGTACTGCAAAGAGGATATTCTGTTCAAAGCCTTAAATGTACAGACGAGAAGGGAAGATGAGTATTGCCAGAAAGTCCGTCCTATGGTATTGGAGAAGATCCGCCGGATGCCAAACAGCACCATCACGATGGAAAAATTCAAAAGGGCATGGTATGAGGGAAATGACGGAAGCTCCGAGCATTACAACTGGACAAGGTATTATGCCTTAAACCTACATGCTGTTTTTTCCAAGGGAACACTGGAATGGCGTTGTTTTGAAAGCACCCTCCATGCAGGAAAAGTCCGGTCGAATATCACACTGGCACTTGCCATATCCGCACAGGCGATCAACCAATCTTGTACCCATGCAAAAAAGACGGAGATCGGGGATAACCCGGCATTTACGTTCCGCACCTTTCTGCTCCGCCTCGGATTGATCGGGGACGAATACAAAAATGTACGGAAGCATCTACTTGCCAATCTGGACGGGGATAAGGCATGGCGGTATGACAAAAGTACCTATGCCTGTCTGCAGAATCCAAGACGGACAGATGATGCGAGATAACAGAATAATGAGAACAGACAGGCCGGGTGGAAACATCCGGCTGTTCTTATGCAAAATGAAGAAAAAGAAGAAAGAGGTAGAAAACATGAAGAGTAAATATCGATTCAGGCGAATCCTTTCAGGGGTGATGGCGGCAGTCACCATCTTATCCACGGTCATTTCACCGCTGACGGTGTATGCTTCGGAAGAGCCGAAAGCGGCGGAACCGCCAGCGTATGAATCCGTAAAGGATCAGCTGGATGAAAATGAAGTGGTAAAAGCCACCGATCTGGAGCTGGAAGTCGGACAGGACTTTGATGTTTCCACGGATTTTACAAATTTGGAAATCAAGGACGAAAGCAAAGTCAAAGTGACATTCCAGAAAGCAGAGAATGACGCCGGGGAGAACTTCAGCACCAGCCATGCAGACATTTACCATGCCGTTTATTATGTGGAGCCAGTCAACCAGAACCACCCGGTTTATCAGATTGGGAGAAACCTGATCGTAAAAGAGCCTGTGACAGCAGCTCAGAGTGAACCGCAGACAGAACAGGCAGTTACCGAAGAGGATACAGGTTCTGATGATGAGGAAGCTGCCTCGCAGGAAGAAACTGAGACAGTGCCTGTAGAGACAGAAATTGTTGAGCCGGAGACAGCTGAATCTGAAACAGAAGAACCGGAAGAAACAGAACCCGAATTTCAGGGTGGACTTTCTGAATCTGAGTTTGATGCCGCATTAGAGGAAGCCGAAACAGAAAATACAACCGATAAAGAATCCGGGCTGACACTCAGCGATGTTCTGGAGCAGGCAGGGGAACAGGATATTGACCTTATGGCAATGGAAGATGGGGAAACCGTTTCTTTCACCGCAGTCAATACCAGTACAAGAGCAACACAGGATGTAGATGTGACAAGAGGGACTGCATACTATTATGCAGACTACGGTCTGGGTTCTTATGTAACCTATAAATATATCGTAAAATTTGGAAACGTGTCTGCAACTGCCTACTGTGTGCAGCCGTCAAAAGCAGGACCTGGGGATGGTGTTTATAAGATCACCAAACTGGGTGACAGCAAAGCACTGGCAAAAGTATGCTACTACGGCACAAAAGCATCCGGCGAAAATGGATTTTTCTCAGAGAAACATCCTGATTTTTCCGCTGGAAAACAGTTTATCATTGTCCATCTGGCTGCGTCTTATGCCAATAACAGTAGTGACGCTTTTTCCGGTACGAATGCAACCGGACAGGCTCTGGCAATGGAACTCTACAATTATTGCATGAGCCAGCCGGAGATACCGGAAGTGGACATGAGTTTCTCCAATGCAGATGTTACCGCATATATCAGCGGCAACAGCCAGAGAACAGAAGAGATCACCTTTAAGGCATCCGAACTGCAGACCATCACCATGAAACTGCCTTCCGGTGTCAAACTGCATAATGTGACAACGGGAAAAACAAGCAGTGCAGGTGCATCCGTGGAGATCTGCGGCGGTACCAAATTCTACTTATCTGCACCGCTGACACAGGCAGTGGATGTCAAAGGGGAATGGTCTGTTACCATGAAGGGAAGCATCATCAAAGACTATTCCGCTTACAAGATCACAACCGGAAGCGAGACACAGGACCTTGCCCTGGTATTTGGCGAGGGCGTGACCGATGAGAAGTATGTAGATTTTAAAGTGTCATGGGTAAAACAGGCAACTCTAGAGATCGTAAAGAAGGACCGCAAGAGCAACAAAGCCATCGCAGGTGCAGTTTATGGCGTTTACAGTGACAAGGATGGAAAGAACTTGATCACAAAGATGCCGGCCACAGATGCCAACGGAGCTTCCAGCGTTACGATCACCAAAACACAGGATACCGTATACCTGAAAGAGATCTCCGTACCAAACGGATATCTGCTGGATACCAAAGCCTACGATGTGAAACTGGTCATCGGAGATACTGTAAAACAAACCGTTACCGATGCAGAGCAGATGGCAAGCCTGACTGTTTATAAATTAGGAGAAGTCCTGACCGGAGCAAAGGTAACTGATGATGGTGTTTCCTTTGTTTATACCGAGCAGAAACAGAAGAGTGCGGTTTACAATGTTTATGCCGCAGCGGATATTGTATCCGCAGACGGAACCGTCATTTATAAAAAAGACGCACTGGTCAAAGCCGGACTTACTACCGGGGATGACGGAAGTGTCACACTGGATAATCTATATCTGGGAAAATATGTGGTAAAAGAAATGCAGGCACCACAAAATCTGGTATGCACAGGCGAAAGCCAGGAAATCACCCTTTCCTATGCCGGAAGCAATGTGGAGAAGGTCATGGGAAGCGTGACATTCAAAAATGACCGCCAAAAAGCAAGCGTAAGCGTATACAAACAGGATAAGGAAACCAGGAAATACCTTCCGGGCGGCACTTATGGCCTGTATGCCGGAAACGACATCAAAGCAGCGGACGGAACCGTTGTGGTCAAAAAAGATACCCTCATTGAGAAGGTAGTGACCGGAACAGACGGAAAAGCCGTATATCAGGCAGACCTGCCGATCGCTAACAGCTACTACATGAAAGAGGTTTCTGCACCGGCCGGATATACCAGAAACAGTGAGGATGTGTACTCTTTTACGTTCCAGTACACCACAGACAAAGAGGCAACCGTTTCTTTCAGCCACACGTTCCAGAACGAGCGTGTCAATGCGAAGATCAAACTGGTAAAAGAGGATTCCGAAACCGGAAAGACCGCACAGGGAGATGCAACCCTTGAGGGTGCGGTTTACGGACTGTATGCCCGTGAGGATATCGTTCATCCGGATGGACAGACAGGTGTCCTTTACCCGGCAGGAACGCAGATTGCAACCCTGACTACGGATACAGAGGGAAATGCAGAAATCGCAGACCTCTATCTCGGAAAGTATTACGTGAAAGAATTGACGCCGCCTGTTGGATATCTGGCAGACCCGGAAGAACATGATCTGGAGTGTAATGACGAGGGAGATCTGGTTCAGACGGTAGAACGTACCGCAACTTCTCTGGAAGATGTGATCAAACAGCCGTTCCAGGTCATTAAAGCAGCCAACAATGGTAAGACCGATGCCGATCTGTTAAAAGGTGTGGGATTCAGTGCATATCTGGAGAGCAGCCTGAAGAAAAATAAGGACGGTTCCTATGACTTTGCATCTGCAACTCCGGTTGTACTGACCGCAGACGGACAGACAGAAATGTTCACGGATGAGCGTGGATATGCATGCTCCATTCCGCTTGCATACGGAACCTACATTGTAAGGGAGACCACCACACCGCACAACTTCAAACCAGTCGATGACTTTAAGGTTGTGATCTCGGAAAACAATCCGGATCAGCCGCAGGTATGGCGTGTGCTTCTGGACGAAGAGTTTGAAGCAAAATTAAAGATCGTCAAAAAAGATGACGAGACAAAGAAATCTGTCCTGGTTCCGAATACTGAGTTTAAAGTATACGATCTGGATAACAAGAAATATGTGGAACAGGTGACCACCTACCCATCTACTATGGTACATAAATCTTATTTTACGGATGAGAATGGATACCTGATCCTGCCACAGAATCTGGCTTGTGGAAATTACCGCATCGAAGAAGTGACTGCACCGGATGGATACACCCACAGTGCCAATACCGTGGAAATCAAGGTAGACAGCGATACTGCATACCAGGAAGATCCGGTCAGCGGTGACCTGATCATCGAGGTGGAATTCGAGAACCACCCGGCAAAAGGCAGACTGACCATCCACAAGGAAGGAGAAGTAGTCAAAGGTTTTGACAAGGATTTCATCCACGAGGAAGCCAGCCTTGCAGGAGCCGTGTTTGAGGTTTATGCCGCAGAAGATATCTATACCGCAGACCATCAGAAAGATGAGAACGGCAACCGTTATCTGGAATATGCCAAAGACACACTGGTGGCAACGGTGACAACCGATGAAACCGGAAGTGCCGTAGTAGAGAACCTTCCGCTCGGCAAATACCGTGTAGAAGAGAAAAAAACGCCGGAGGGCTACACCTGGAATGCCAAAGGCGAAGAAGTAACTTTTACCTATGCCGGACAGGATACCCCAGTCGTAGACGAAGAAGTGACTTTTACCAATGAACGCCAGAAAGTAAGCATCACCGTGGAAAAACAGGATGCAGAAACAGGAAGCACGGTAGCTGGAGCTACATTCGGTCTTTACAATAAGAACGAGATCAAATCCGGTGACAAGATTATTGTGAAAGCAGATACCTTATTACAGGAGATCACAAGCGATGAAAAAGGACAGGCACACTTCACCCTGGACCTGCCGCTTGGAACTTATTATGTGAAAGAAATTTCTGCACCGGATGGTTTTGTATCTTCTGACGAGATACTGGAATTTGATGCCACCTATCAGGGGCAGGACATTCCGACCATCAAGCTGAAATCTGTGAAGAAGAACCAGCCGACCACCATCGAGGTGACAAAATCCGACCTGACCACAGGCGTAGAGCTGAACGGGGCATCCCTTTCTGTTCTGGACAAGGATGGAAATGTGATCGACAGCTGGACTTCCGTAAAGGATGAGCCTCATGTGATCAAATACCTGACCGTTGGAAAAACTTATACCCTCCGTGAATCTCTTGCACCGCTTGGTTATTTAAAGACCACGGATGTGGAATTCACCGTTCAGGATACCGCAAAAGTACAGAAAGTGGAAATGAAAGACGATGTGCCGAAAGCCCTGCTGATCGTAAACAAGAAGGGTGAATTCCTTGATAAGATCACCCTGCTGGACAATGTCAAAGGCGTTGTAGAGCATCTGTTTGAGTACATCACAGGAAGCCTGTCAGACGTTACCTTTGAGATTTACACTGCAGAGGATATCAAAGCAGCCGATGGTGTAAGCCCGGATTATTATGCTAAGGACGAGCTGGTGGCAACCGTGACTACTGATGCAAACGGTGTTGCAGAAGTATCTGACCTTCCGGTTGGAAAATACTATGTCAAAGAGGTGGGCACAGCATATGGTTATGTGCTGGATGAAAAACCACGATATGTAGATCTTTCCTACCGTGACCAGGATACCCCGGTTGTCGTATACGATGAGGACTGGCAGAACAACCGTCAGAAAGTAAAAGTGAACGTCCTGAAGAAAGAAAAGGATACCGACCGTGTATTAAAAGGCGGCATCTTTGGACTGTACACCAGAAACGACATCCTGTCCGCATCTGGAAAGGTGCTGATGGAAGCAGATACCCTGATCGAGTTAAAAACAACAGATGCAGATGGAAAGATTTCCTTTATTGCAGACCTGCCGATCGACGGAACCTATTATGTGAAGGAGCTGTATGCACCGGATGGATTTGTCACCACCGGAGAAGAGCAGGAATTTGTTTTTGAGTACCAGGGGGATAAAGAAGCAGAAGCATCCTATGAATTTGTATTTGAAGATGAGCCGACAACCGTGGAGCTTTCCAAAACCGATCTGACCACGGGCGAGGAACTGCCGGGAGCCAGATTACAGCTGACGGATGAAAACGGGGCTGTTGTTGAGGAATGGACATCCACCAAGGAGCCGCACATCATCAAAGAACTGGTTGTAGGAAAATCTTACACCCTGACAGAAAACAAGCCGGCCGATGGATATGCCACTGCGGAAAGCATCACATTCACCGTAGAGAATACTGCGGAGATCCAGAAACAGGTAATGGAAGATGACGTGACCAAAGTGAAGATCAGCAAAACGGATATTACCGGAGATAATGAGATCGAAGGAGCCAAACTGACCATCACAGATGAAAATGGCAACATCGTAGAAACCTGGACTTCCGGTAAAGAGCCGCATTATATCGAAAAACTTCCGATTGGTAAATACACCCTGAAAGAAGAGCAGGCTCCAAACGGTTATGTCGTTGCAGAGGAGATCACCTTCGAGGTGGCAGATACCGCAGAGATCCAGAAGGTAGCCATGAAAGATGACACCGCAAAGGGACGCCTGATCATTGAGAAAACAGATAAGGATGCCGGAGCAGCACTGAAAGATGCAGAATTTGAACTGAGGGATGCGGATGGCAAAGTGGTAGAAACCCTGACCACTGATGAAAACGGCCATGCAACCAGCGGACTGCTTGCAATCGGAACTTATAAGGACGGCAAATTTGATAAGGCAGCCACCTATTATCTGGTTGAGACCAAAGCACCGGAGGGCTATCAGCTGGATGAGACCAAACATGAGGTGACATTTACCTATGTAGATGACAAAACTCCAGTGATCGAAGTCATCCAGAAAGTGACGAACGAGAAGCTGCCGGAGGATACCCCGTTTGTAAGCAACCCGAAAACAGGCGATGACACCAACCTCTGGATTCCGGCCCTGTGCCTGATTCTTTCCGCAGGCGGTCTGATCGGCATGGGTGTGGCATCCAGAAGAAAGAAGAAAAAAGGGGGCAGATAGGCTGAAACAATTATATTTTGCGTATGGAAGCAACATGGATCTGGACCAGATGGCATATCGGTGCCCAAAGGCGGAGGTGGTAGAAATCGTCCGCCTGGAGGGGTATCGGCTGACCTTTGCAGCCGCAGGAAGCGGCCTTGCCACCATCTTCCCGGAAGAGGGAAGCCATGTGGACGGCGTCCTCTGGTCACTGACCGGGGACTGTGAAAAGAGCCTGGATCTTTATGAAGGCTATCCTGATTTTTACGACAAGCAGGAGATCACTGTCAAGAACAAAGATGGAAGAGAGATCAAAGCCATTGTCTATATCATGACAAAAGATTACATGCAGAACTTTAATCCGCCCGGACGGTCGTACCTGACTGGGATCTTAAAGGGCTGCAGACAGAACCAAATCCCGACAGAGCCGATCCTGAAAGCAGCAAGGAAACCGCCTGTGCCGGGAAAGACGCAGAAGAGTCAGCCAAAGAAGCAGAGAAAAGCCGGACAGGAACGATGAAGAAAAAACCAAAGACAGGAATCTTACAGAGGTTTTTCAAGATCATCTGCCTTGCAGTGACGCTGACAAGTGCCGGGTTTCTGATTTACCACATGGTATATCTTCCAATGGAGAACAAAAAGCTGATGGCAGAGCTGAAAGGGAATTTCCCGGAGCCGGAAGCTCCGGGAGCCTCAGGCTCTGAAAAGAAAGACCAACCAGCTGGAAGAAAATGCCCGGTGGCTGCGGTAGACCTTGTTTCTCTTCGGGAACAATACCCGGATGTGCAGGGATGGCTGACAATACCGGATACCGGGATTGATTACCCGGTGCTTCAGTCCGAACAGGAGAATGGGGAGTTTTACCTGAAACGGAATTACAAAAAGGAATATGACATCAACGGAAGCCTGTTTTTACAGGCAGACTGTAAAGTGTCTGAAAGTCGGAACCTTATCATTTACGGTCACAACATGAACAGTGGGGCAATGTTCGGAAATCTGGACTTATATGCAGATGAAACGTACTATCAGGAGCATCCCTTTGCTTATCTTCAGACAGAGGATAGCATTCAGGAATACCGAATTGTCACGGTGCTGAAAGCAGACAGGAATTTGTTCCCATTCCAGCAGAAACTCGCAGATGCGGAGGCAGTGCAGGAATATTTAAAAGCAGCTAAGCAGAGGGAAGTGTTCGAAACCGGGGATGATTACCTGAAGTGTATATACGATAAGGTTTTGACGCTCGTCACGTGTTCATATGAATGGAGCGGTGCCAGGAACATCGTCCTGGCGGTGCCGGTTTCCGGGGCAGTGTGGAGTCAGAAGTGTTCGTAAGTACCCGAAAAGTGCAGAAAATGAGACAAATAATGACCGCACGGGCAGGGATGTGTTCAAAACAGGGGGATTATGAAGGGTGTGCATTGGTAGTATTTAGGTTGAAAAAAGTGTCTGAAAGTACCAGAAAAGTGCAGAATGTGAGACAACTTATAACCCAGATCCGGCAGAAAGTGTTCCAGAAAGGAGCGTTTCCTGCCGTTATTATTTACTTGGAAAGGATGGTAACGATTATGAAACGATTTTATACAGCAGAATCCGTAACAGAAGGACATCCGGATAAGCTCTGCGACCTGATCGCAGACAGCATTCTGGACGCGTGTCTGAAAGAGGACGAAAATTCCAGAGTGGCCTGCGAGGTGCTGGCGACCAAAAGGAACATCATTGTAGCAGGAGAGATCACCAGCCGATTTGAGCCACAGGTGTTTGAAATCATCAAAAAGGTGCTGGAGAGTGCAGGCTATGAAGCAGAGGAAATCCACATGGATGCCCTCATCCACAAACAGAGTCCGGATATCGCCGGGGCAGTGGAGAGATCCAGAGAACGAAGGGCAGGGACTGTTTTTGTTCAGAGCGGACTTGCCAGCGGTACCGGGGATCAGGGCATCATGATTGGCTACGCCTGCGATGAGACACCGCAGCTTATGCCGATGCCAGTGGTTCTGGCGAACCGCATTGTAAGGGAACTGTCTGCAAGCCGTAGAAGCGGATATATCACGGGAATCTTGCCAGATGGAAAGGCGCAGGTGACCGTGGAGTATGAAGATGACAGACCTGCCCGGCTGGATACCGTCATTGTGTCCTGCCAGCATGAAAAGGAAAAATCCCTTCGGAAGCTGGAGCATGAGATCCGGGAGAAAGTGTTACGCCCGGCACTCCGTATGCTGCCACCGGATGAGGATACCAAGATCCTGATTAACCCATCGGGCAGATTTGTGTGCGGAGGTCTGGATGCAGACACCGGACTGACCGGAAGGAAACTAATGGTGGATACCTACGGCAGCCTGGTACCGCATGGCGGCGGTGCATTCTCCGGGAAGGATTGTTCCAAAGTTGACCGTTCCGGGGCATACATGGCCCGTTACATCGCCAAAAACATGGTAGCTGCCGGACTTGCCAGCCGATGCCAGGTGTCCCTTGCCTATGCCATTGGGGTTGCCCAGCCAGTCATGGTGCAGGTGGATACCTTTGGAACGGGAAAGATCTGTGCGGATGACTGCCTCGCCGCAGCGATCCCTCTGGTGTTCGGGCTTACCCCAAGCCAGATCTGTGACACCCTGCACCTGAAGCGGCCAATCTACCGACAGAGTGCGGTGTTCGGGCATTTTGGAAGAAAGGAATTCCCGTGGGAGAAAACGGATAAGGCAGAGCAGCTCCGGGATACCGTGATGTAATGCCGTGGATTCCGGAAGAAGAAATCAAACGTGCAAGGGAGATCACCGCCATTGAATACCTGAAGAAATATCAGCCAAACCGTCTGAAAAAATCTTCAGCCAGAAATGAATGGGAGCTGACAGACCACGACAGCTTTAAGATTAACGAGCAGACCAGCCAGTGGCACTGGAAATCCAGAGATATCGGGGGCACCAGTGCTTTAAGTTTCCTGATTCATGTAGACGGGTGTTCTTTTCTGGAGGCAGTGCAAATGCTGAAAGATGAGTATCCCACCTATATCCCTCCTCCAGTGGAAGCAAAGCCAAAGAAGCCATTTGTCCTGCCTACGGCCAGCCCAGACTGCCGCAGGGTGTTCCGCTATCTGAAAGAGCGGGGCATCAGTGGCGAGGTCTTACAGCGGTGTGTTCATTTGGGAATCTTATATGAGAGTCTGCCCTACCACAATGCCGTGTTCATAGGACGGGATGAAAACCAGGTGGCAAGATATGCTTTCCTGCGTGGGATTTACGATGCCAGCGGAAAGTCTTTTAAGATGGAACAGGCCGGAAGTGAAAAGGCATACGCTTTTTGTGTTCCGGCGAAATCGGGATGCAGACGGGTTGCTGTTTATGAAGCCTGTGTGGATGTGCTTGCCCACATGACATTGGAACAGAGACAAGGAAGCCGGGATAAGTACCGTCTGGAGCTTGGCGGGATCAGCGCACCAAAAGAAGGGCAGAGCCAGCGGAGCATGAAAAAGCCGCAGGCATTGGAACATTTTCTGTCCCAGCACCCGGAGATCACCGAGATCGAAGTGTGTACCGACAATGACTTTGCCGGACGGTGGGCGTGTGAACATATCCGAAAAGCCTACGAGGGAAGCTATCGGATCATCGAGAACCTGCCGGAAATCGAAGGGGCAGACTGGGCAGACATGGCAAAAATGGCTGCCCGTACACCGGAGAAACGGCAGAATAGGGAAGCGAGGTGATGCTTTGAAAGATAAAATAGAAGTGGGAATGCTGTCACCTCTGATGGCAGAGTTTATTCCGGACTATTCAGACATTGTGGATCTGGATGATGCGGAGCCATTGGAAGGACCTGACCTGGTGCAGTATCAGACATCCATCGCAGAAAAGGTTGACGAGATCAATCGGCTCGGTATGCCTGACAACCAGCCATGCAACCTGATCGATTATTTTGACCAAAACAAGGACATTAAGGAAAAAGTGGAACGCATTACAATGGCGGTAAAGGAACAGGAGGGCGTTTTATATGGCTGTGCAAACCTGACACTCCGGGAGAATCTGACACCAGAGGAATACCGTGTGGTGGGGCAGTATCTGAGAGGGCAGTACAGCGATGGCTGGGGAGAAAGTCTGGAACAGCGGGAGATCAAGGTAGACGGTGGTGAATTATACTTACATTTCTATGTTGGTGCCGGCTCGGATTTCCAGATACAGGTGAAAGCACCGGAAAACGGTGTGCAGGAAAAGCAGCCGGAACAAAAGCCGTCCCGTCCAGAACTTAAGCTCTTAGGGCATGACGGAAATATTTTCTCAATCCTTGGGGATGCCGCAAGACTGCTTAGACGTGCTGGGATGTCCGAACAGGCCAACGAAATGGCGGATCGTGTCCACAAGAGCAGCAATTACTATGAAGCGCTGGGAATCATCAGCGAATACGTGGAAACCGAGCTGTCGGACCACCGTGAACAGCCCAGAACGCCAAGAAAAGAAACACTGAAAAAAGAGGATACCTGCCGATGAGCAGTTCCATAAAGAAAAGCACTTCCAGAGAAATCTGGAAAATAAGCGACCGAAAGGATGATGCCTATGGGAAATACCCTGAAACTTGAAGATCTTTTAAAACCGGACTGTGTGCCGGATGAGTCTGCCGGAGGGGAGAACTGGCGTATCCTGCATGGAGATACCTTAAAACTGGTCAAAGGATTCCAGCCGGGGATCTTTGATGCAGTTATAACCGATCCGCCCTATGCGTCCGGGGGAACCAAGCAGAACGAACGCAACCGAACTACCAACCAGAAGTACAGCAGCATGAAAGCAGAAAATGCCCTGCCGGATTTTGATGGGGATAATAAAGACCAGCGTTCCTGGACCCACTGGATGGCAGAATGGCTGTACGATGTGCGGAAAGCCTGCAAGAGAGGGGCTCCGATCTGCCTCTTTATTGACTGGAGACAGTACCCGTCCATCACCGATGCCCTCCAGTGGGCAGGGTGGATCTGGAGAGGGACTGCCGTCTGGGACAAGGGGAACTCCCGTCCGCAGAAAGGCAGATTCCGCCAGCAGGCAGAATATATTGTATGGGGAAGCAACGGACCGATGCCGATCAACCGCCCGGTGTCCTGCCTTCCGGGTGTGTTCCGTTATGGGAATCCCCAGAACCGCATCCATGTGACAGAAAAGCCGCTCCAGCTGATGAAGGATGTCATCCAGATCTGTGAGCCGGGCGGCCTGATCTTAGACCCGTTTGCCGGAGCTGGTACTACCATCCTTGCGGCGGCAGAGTCGGGGTTTCAGGCAGTCGGCATTGAAGTGACCGATGCGTATTATAAGCTGGGAAGCGACCGTGTCCGCATTGCACTGGAAGCTGGGGAAGAAGCGGAAAACAAAGAACCACAGTAGCCGGATGTCTGGCAGACATCTGAAAAAGAGAAGAAAAGAATCCAGATGTCCACAAGACATCCACAGAGCGGAATGCTTTGTGGGTGTTTCTTTTTGGAAAAACGCCGGGCAGAGGAAACCTGTCCGGCCAGGAAAGGAGATGGTCGTATTGGAACAGGCACTTGCTTATGTCTGCTGTTCTGCAGAAGAAGGAAAGACCAAAGTACAGCGGTACTGCCGGAAGATCTACGAACTGGGATATGTGCCGATCTGCCCGCAGTACAGCTTTTCCCCATTCCTTGATGACGGGGATGCAGAGGATATGCAGGCCATGCGGAGAATGTCCCACCAGATATTAAGGCGGTGCAGGATGGTGGTTGTCTGCGGAAAAGAGACCACCGGGACGATGAACACGGAGATCAGCATGGCTGACAGACTCCATATCATCTGTACCACACTGGATGGGTTGAGCAAAATCAAGGAAAATGAATGATTCAGAAAAACGACTGGTTCAGAGGGGACGAAACCGGATGCGACTGGTTTTGCAAGCATAGCGTTTGGATATCCAAACGCACTTTGGGGAGAACCCCAATCCCCCATACCGAGCCGTAAACAGACGAAAGGAGAACGAAAAAATGTTGGGATTTATACTTGGCACAATGACCGGAGGAGTAATGGGCGTTTTTGCAATGTGTCTTTTCATAGCTGGAAAACGTGAGGATGAGGCACTGGAGCGGTGCCGGATGAAACCAAAGGAGATCATTGACCACGGCGTGTGCATCTGTTTTGTAAACAGCCAGGGAGAGGAACTGTTCCGTCTGGCAGACGGGGAAAGCCTTGTGCAGAATGCCCCAAATGGAGAGCGGAACGTATCCACCTGCCACTATCTGGATGCCGATTCTGCTATGATTGATGGGAAAAAATGGAACCTCCTGGAATTCGCAAAAGAGATGGAAAAGAGAGGGATCATGTTCGCCCCGATGGAGCTGTGCCAGGTATCGGAAAGGGGGTGAGGCCCATATGAAGAAAAAGATCATTGCTGCAGCGGTAGCCATCGGCGTTCTGGCAGGTTTCCTGATCTGGAAAAATCGTGAAATGTAATGACGCAACCAATAACCCGTTGGAAAGCAGGTGAAGAGATGAGAAAAAGGAACCATGTGATACCAGTCCGCCTCAATGCAAAAGAGCTGCGTTTTCTGGAAGAGCAGGTAGAAAAAAGCGGCCTGTCCCGTGAGGAATACATCCGTTCCATTGTCATGGGTGGCGAAGTCCGGGCAAGACCCTGTGAGCATCATACGGAGCTTTTGCGGAAAATATCCGGTCTGTGCAACAACGCCAATCAGCTTGCCCATGTAGCCAACGGCTGTGGGATGGCCGGGGAAGAGAGTATCCGGGAAATGCTCCGCATGACGAAAGAGACATGGAGGCTGGTCAAAGAGGAATGGTAGCCGATGGCATACACCAGTATCATCCCGGTCAGCCGTCTGGACAATTCCATCACGTACATCCGAAACAAGGATAAGACCACCAAGAAAGGGCAGAGTGCCGGCTCTCTGGAAGAAGCCATCGATTACGCCATGAATCGGGACAAGACGGAGCGTTCCGTTTTTGAGGATGCCATCGGCTGCGTCTGTGAGACTGCCTATCAAGATATGGTAGCTACGAAGAAACGATACCACAAGATGGACGGAGTACAGGGGTACCATCTGGTGCAGAGCTTTGTCAAAGGGGAAGTCACCCCGGAGCTTGCTCACCAGATCGGCATGGAAATGGCAGAAAGGCTCCTTCAGGGAAAATACGAAGCAGTCATCACCACCCATCTGAATACGGAGCATTACCACAACCACATCGTGTTTAATTCCGTGAGCATGGAAGATGGGAAAAAGTACCACAGCAACAGCAGGAGTTACTATGAGGATGTGCGGAAAGCTTCGGATGCCTTATGCCTGAAATACGGCTTATCTGTCATCGAACCGAAAAACGGCAAAGGGAAATCCTATGCACAGTGGATGGCAGAACAGGACGGAAAGCCGACCTGGAGAACCTCGATCCGTCTGGACATCCGGGATGCTGTGGCAGAGAGCTTCACATGGAAACAGTTTCTGGAACAGATGAAGCAGAGGGGATACCAGTGGAAGCTGAACCGGAAGTACATTGCATTAAAAGCACCGGGGATGGAACGGTATATCCGTCTGCGGAGCCTTGGGAAGCATTACTCGGAAGAGAGCATCCGGCAGTGGATCTTGCAGCCCAAGAGCAGGATACCTGCTGGAAAAGAAGGAGATTCCAGATTCCCGAAAAAGAAGTTAAAAGGGATACAGGCCCTGTACTATTCCTATCTGTACCAGATGGGTGCACTAAAGCAGAAGCCGAAAAGGATTTCCCCGGTGCTCCGGGCAGACATCCGAAAACTGGATGCCAGGATCGAGCAGATGGAATTTCTACAGAAGCATCAGATTACTAGCCGTGAAGAGCTACTCGCCTACCGCACATCGTTGGAAGAGAGGGTACAGGCACTCACGAAAGAGCGGAAGCGGCTCTACCGGAGCGAACCGGACAGTGTCAGGATCGGTCAGATCACCGAAGAACTGAAGCCGCTTCGAAAGGATATCCGCATTTGTATCCGGATCGAACAGCAGTCCCAGGAGATGGAAGAAAAGATGCGTCTGGCAGAGCAGATCCAGAGACAGGAAGAAGAACAGACGGAGAAAAACAGAAAACCGAGAACAGAAAGCAGGTGAACAACATGAATTATGGAGGCGATGCGGCGGACCAGATCGTCCGGTATTCCCTAGACGGCGTGGACCACGGGCTCAGGCTTTCGGGTACGCTGGCAAAGCATCTGGCGGTATTTGTTGCCGCCGTATTAAAAGACCAGAAGAAAACGAGGGGCAAGACCAGAATGGTGCGGATGTTAAAGGAGAACAAGCCATTGAAGTTCTTCACTGTGCCATCTGACCGCCTGCGTGAATTCTGCAGTGAGGGCAGGAAACGAGGACTGCTCTATGTGATCATCCGGGATAAAAAGAACCCGGAGATGAGCGAGGTCATGGTCTTTGCCGATGATGCAGCCAAAGTCAACCGTGTCATGGATAAGATGAACCTTGATTTTGTAAGGAGCGAAGTCGGGGAAGCTGTCCATGAGGTAACCGCCGGAATGGAAGCACCGGAAACCGAAGCAGTACAGGAAACTGTGCAGATGCCGGAGGGCGAGGTGCAGTTTGAAATCAGCGATCTGGACGAAGCATTCCAGGTCGGTGACATGGACTTTTCTGAAGAGGAAAAGAACCAGAATCATCCCGAAAAGGAGTTTTCCGAACCGGAAAATTTTATCCCGGTGCAGGAAGAGGGGGAAGAGAATCTGTCCGGCTCTTCCTTGCACAGCAGAAATATTTCTACCGGGCAGGAAAAAGGGACTGATGCAGGGCAGAGGGAACAGGAGCGTCCCAGTGTCCGCCGGGAGCTGGAGAACATCAAACGGGAGAAAGCAGAGGAATCCCAGAAGCGGAGCCGGGAAAAGAACCGTGGACCAAGGAAAACGCAGAAGAAAGCAAGAAAGAAACGAAAGGTGAAAGCGAGGTAGGAGATGGACCTGACAAAATTTTTAGGGCAGGACTCGCAGGAGCAGTCCGCCCAGCGGTTATCGAAAGAAGAATATGCCGCACAGAAAAAGCAGGAGAGGGAAGAAATCTGGGGTATGATCGATGGAAAGGCACAGGAGGTCTTCCAGAATGGGGACTCCTTAAAAGGATTCCTTGATTTTATGGGACAGTGCAAGCCGCAGAGGACAGACAACCTGTTCCTGCTTTATGCACAGAATCCGGAGATCCGGCAGGTCAAGACCTTTGAAAAATGGAAGGAAGAAGGCAAGGTAGTCAAGACCGGAAGCAAGGGATACAACTTCATTGTCGGACAGGAATATGAAAAGGACGGTGTCATCCAGCAGGGGTACTCCATCCAGAAAGCCTATGACATCAGCCAGATCCGTACCAAGCAGCCAGAAGAGGCAGAGCCAAAGCCGATGGACCAGCTGATGGAAGCACTGCTGACCGACAGCGAGGTACGGATTCAGATCGCAGACAATCTGCCGGATAAGGTACAGGCACAGTACATCCCGAATAAGCGGACGATCTATGTCCGAAATGGCATGAGCGAAAATGCAACGTTCCATTCCATCAGCCGGGAGCTGGCCTGTGCATCCCTTGACCATCACGATGGAAGCTACAGCCGGGCAGGGGTATCGGCACAGGCCTATTGTGCGGCGTATGTGACAGCACAGAAATACGGCGTGGATGTCTCCGGTTTTTCCTTTGACAAGGTATGCCAGATGCAGGCATTCGGACAGAAAGATCCGAAAGAACTCCGCTCCTTTATCCAGGATGTAAAGAGTGCAGCCTATTCCATTGGCAAGCAGGTAGACCGCAACCTTGGCAAAAGCGAGCAGGAATTTATGACCGATGAATTTGCCATCCCGGAGGAAAAAACGGAGAAACCTGCCAAGAGTAAAAAGTCTCCGGAACGCTGATAAAAAGGGGCTTTTCCGGCTCTTTTGCAGTAGCTTTCCGGGAGGAAGTGTGGTATGTTGTGGTTGAGAAAAAAGAGGAAAAAAGGAGGCTCGCCTATGACAAGAATGCGATATGTAAAGATGGACCGGATCATGAACCACATGCTGATCCATGCACTCCGGGAAGTGTTCCGGCAGGAAAAAGAACAGGGGCTTCCGGTGGATACCACACGGGATCTGGTTCTGAAGCTGGCAGAGCAGGAAGAGGGAAAGCTCTACCTGACAGAAGCCGAACACAGCAAATCCGTGGAAGCCTTAAACCAGCTCCGGGACACATACCTGAAAAACGGACGCTATTCCGATGGGATCGACAGCGTCCTGTTAAAGATCATGAAATCCAGATACCGCCCATACCGTGGAAGGGGAAGATGAAGAAAGGATGTGGTACAAATATACAGAAATATGACACAAGAAAGAATAGAAGCCATGCGGAGAAGATATCCGCCGGGAACCGAGGTCATGCTTAACAGCATGGAGGGGGAGAGCCACATGCCACCCGGCTTAAAAGGTAAGGTGGATATGGTAGACGATGCAGGGCAGATCCACGTAAACTGGGAGAATGGAAGCAGCCTTGCCCTCGTTCCGGGAGTGGACAGCTTCCACATTACGGACCTGCCAAGAGCAGAGAGGCCCAAACAGCAGCCATCCCGGTAACAAACAGCCGGAAGTCAGACTGGGTGATTTGGCTTGCCGGACTGCCTGTCATCTGGTGGGTAGCAATCCTGCTTGCGGATGCCATCCAGCCGGGCAGGAATCTTTTCGAGCTGATGGAGGTTCTCACAGAAAAGCTGAACCATCCCTTCCAGTTTCATTATACGGAATACACCATCAAGTCGATGCTGGTCTGCACGTTACTTTACGCAGCCGGGATCGGCATTTTTTATTCCAGTCAGAAGAACTACCGCAGAGGGGAAGAACATGGCTCTGCCAGATGGGGCGATGCCCGGCAGATCTGTAAGAAATATAGCAAGAAGCCGTACTCCCAGAACATCCTGCTGACACAGAACTTCCGCATTAGCCTTGACACCCACAAGCACCGCAGATGTCTCAACATTCTCGTAGTGGGAGGCTCCGGTGCAGGAAAATCCAGAGGCTTTGCCCTGCCAAACATCATGCAGTGCTGCTGTTCGATGGTCATCACCGATCCGAAAGCCGAGCTGCTCCGAAAGACAGGCGGTCTGCTGGAAAAGAAAGGATATGAGGTGCGTGTCTTTGACCTCATCAATCCCGACACATCTTTTTGCTACAATCCATTCGAGTATGTCCACGATGACAAAGACGTGCTCCGTCTTATTTCCAATCTGATACAAAACACCACACCCAAAGGTTCCCAGTCCTCCGATCCCTTCTGGGAGAAGAGCGAAACCGCACTGCTTCAGGCACTGATGCTGTATCTGCTCCACGAAGCTCCGCCGGAAGAACAGAACTTCGCCATGATTATGGAGATGTTAGGCTCGGCACAGGTAAAAGAAGAGGACGAGGACTACGAGTCCCCTCTGGACATTTTGTTTGACCGTCTGGAGATGCGGGACCCGGACAGCATTGCCGTCAAGCAGTATCACATTTACAAGCAGGCGGCAGGAAAGACCGCCAAGTCCATCCTGATCAGTGTAGGTGTCCGGCTGGCAGCCTTCAATCTGCCGCAGATTGCCAAGCTGACCAATACTGATGAACTGGATCTTTCCAACATGGGAGAAAGAAAAGTTGCCCTTTTCTGCTGTATCCCGGATGCAGACACCTCTTTGAATTATCTGGTAGGCATGATCTACAGCCAGCTTTTCCAGACGCTTTATTACATGGCAGACCGTGTGCATGGCGGTGCCCTCCCGGTTCCGGTCAACTGCATCATGGATGAGTTTCCAAACGTATCCCTGCCAAATGAGTTTGAGAAGATCCTGGCAACCTGCCGTTCCCGTTCCATTTACTGCAGCATCATCATCCAGAACATGAGCCAGCTAAAGGCTCTGTTCAAGGACTCCTGGGAAAGTCTGGTGGGCAACTGCGATGAGTTTTTGTACCTGGGCGGCAATGAAAAAGAGACACACAAATATGTATCAGAATTACTGGGGAAAGAAACCATAGACACCAACACCTACGGGCAAACCAAAGGAAAATCCGGCAGCTACTCCACCAACTTCCAGCAGAGCGGAAGGGAGCTGTTACAGCCGGATGAAGTCCGTATGCTGGATAACCAGAATGCACTTCTGTTTATCCGCGGGGAGCGGCCCATACTGGATGCCAAGTATGACCTGATGAAGCATCCCAACATCCGGTATACCGAGGACGGAGGTGCCGGCCCGTTCAATTATGCGAAAGCACCGCTGGCGCATGACGATTTTACATTTGACGAAACAAGATATGACGATTACGAACTGCTTCTGGATGAGGACATCATCGGGGAGCTTTTTTGATGGGAGGAATGCCAATGAATTTACTGAAAAATAAGAAACACACAGAAATCAGGAAAGAGACCGCACCGCTAAAGATGAAGAGAGGGCAGAAGAAACTGTTTGCTCTGTATGCAGTCATGGTACTGTCGATCTGCATTGGGGCGACCTGCGTTTATGCCGCAGGCGATCCGCTGACCGTAGTCAATAACCTATCCACGTTTATCTTTTCCCTGATCCGCGCCATTGGCCTGATTCTGCTGGGATTTGGTATCGTGCAGGTCGGTCTGTCCTTAAAGAGCCACGATCCAAGCCAGAGGGCAAACGGATTTTTGACACTGGCAGGCGGTATCATCATTACCTTTGCAAAAGAGATCCTGGACCTAATCATGGGATAGGAGAAGAGTCCAGAAGGGGAGCCATGCGAAATGCCGGCTCCCTGCTCACTTTTGAGGATGGGAGGTGAAACTGTTTGAGTGATAACTGGATCGTACAGAATCTAAATTCTGCCTTGCAGACCTGGAGCGACAAGCTGGCTGAAATCTGGACACTGCTGACGCAAAGCCCGGAGAATTTCAAGGGCGGGGCAATCTGGAGCGTGATGACGAACATCAACGGTGGACTGAAAGCCATCGGGTACGGCCTGCTGGTTCTGTTCTTTGCGGCAGGGCTGGTAAAAACCTGTGGGAGTTTCACGGATATGAAAAAGCCGGAACACGTAGTGAAAGCCTTTATCCGTTTTGCACTGGCACAGGGAGCCGTTATGTCCGGCATGGAGCTTCTGACAGCGATCTTTTCCATTGTGCAGGGCATCGTGACCAACATCATGTCCCACTCCGGGATGGCAGGGGGAACCGTAACGGAACTGCCCTCGGAGATCGTGGACAAGATCGAAGCGGTCGGGATGCTGGAATCTATCCCTTTGTGGATCGTAACTTTATTAGGAAGCCTGCTGATTACGGTATTGTCATTTGTCATGATTCTGACTGTATACGGGAGAATGTTTAAGCTGTATATGTACACAGCCATCGCACCGATTCCATTGGCAACCTTTGCCGGGGAGCCAACCCAGTCTGTAGGAAAGAACTTTATCCGTTCCTACGCCGGGGTATGTCTGGAAGGAGCCATCATCGCACTGGCCTGCATCATCTTTTCGGTGTTTGCATCAAGTCCGCCGGCCATCGGGGACACCAGCCTGTCCGCCGTGACCATTGTCTGGAATTACGTCGGGGAACTGGTATTTAACCTGCTGGTACTGGTCGGGGCAGTCAAGGCATCCGACCGTATCGTAAAAGAAATCATGGGATTATAGGAGGCGAAAAAAATGGAAGAACCAAAGACACTGAGCTACGACTGGCAGTATGGCCGGGAGGAATTATTTCTCAGGGTAGACAGTTACATGAGCGATGACAATCTCTATATCGGGCTTTACCATATGGAAGATGGATACCCGGAAAGCTTTGCAGACCTTACGGTAAACCTGCCTTTTGCTCCGCTGGGCGGTATCAATGAAGCCTATATCGACCACAATTTCAGCAAAGAAAAGCTTCGTTTTATAAAGCAGCATAAGCTGGGAACGATACAGCCGGATACCGCATCCTCCGGTTACTGCATCTTCCAGAGGGTTGCATTCGACCTGAAAAAACTGGCAGAGCTTGATCCGGAAGGAACAAAAAGATTTATGGAAAGAAATGGCATCCGGCAAAGGGATGTACCAAAACAGAAACAAAAGAAAAAACAGAGATTACAAAGAGAAAGGTAGGAAACAACATGGAAGTGAAAATGAATAAAGAAATCCGAGACTATCAGGAGTCAATGTTCTGGGGCTTAAGCTTCCGGCAGTGCTTATTTTCGGTACTGGCGATCCTGGCAGCCCTTGGAATCTATTTTGTCACCCGGAAATATGCCGGGGAACAGGTAACCGGATGGCTGTGCGTGCTTGGGGCGGCTCCCTTTGCAGCCTGCGGCTTTTTCCGTTACCACGGCATGACGGCAGAACAGTTCGCATGGGCAGTCATCAAATCCGAACTGCTGTACCCGAAACGGCTGGTATTCAAATCAGAGAACCTGTACTTTTCCTGCATGGAAGAGAGCCTGCGGCTGGGTGAAAAGATGATGGGAAACGGAGCGGAACTTCTGGAAAAGAAGCGGACGAAACAGAAGAAACCAAAGAAGCGAAGAGGAAGGGGTGATGCCTTTGATTAAAACCCTGAGTCAGACACTGAAACAGGACAAGGAAAAATTTAAAGTACCGAAGTCTGTCCAGCAGGCCATCCCGATTCGCAAGATCTGGCCAGATGGTATTTTTCAGGTGGAGAGCAAGTATTCCAGGACATTCCGGTTTACGGATATCAACTATTCCATTGCCAGTAAAGCGGATAAGACGGAAATGTTCCTGGACTACTCTGAACTTTTAAATGCACTGGATTCTGGCTGTACGGCGAAGATCACCCTGAACAATCGTAAGATCAACAAGGAAGAGTTTGAGCAGTCCCTGCTGATCCCGATGAAAGGGGACGGTCTGGACGAGTACCGGAAAGAGTACAATGACATGCTCCTTTCCAAGATCTCCGGTACCAACAACAGTATCTACCAGGAACGCTATCTGACCATCAGCGTCCACAAGAAAAACATCGATGAAGCCAGAACCTATTTCGCACGTGTGGGAACGGACATCATCACCCATCTGGCCAAGCTGTCCTCTATTGGGGAAGAGCTGGATGCAGAGCAGAGGCTACAGATCTTCCGGGACTTTTTCAAGGCAGACGTTCCACAGAGTTTTCCATTTGACATGAAAGCCTTTGCGAAAAAAGGACACAGCTTCAAAGACTGGATCTGCCCGGACACAATGGAATTCCATAACGACCATTTCAAGCTGGGCGAGCAGTACGGCAGAGTCCTTTTTATGGAAGATTACGCCAGCTATGTAAAGGATGAGATGATCTCCGAACTGTGCAGCCTTGGCAGGAACCTGATGCTGTCCATTGATATCATCCCCGTACCGACAGACGAAGCGGTGCGTGAGATCCAGAACCGACTGCTGGGCGTGGAGACAAACGTCACCAACTGGCAGAGACGCCAGAATGCCAACAATAACTTTTCAGCCGTAGTTCCCTATGACATGGAGCTGCAGAGAAAAGAGACCAAGGAAATGCTGGACGATCTGACCACCAGGGATCAGAGGATGATGTTCGGCATCCTGACAATGGTACATATGGCAGACAGCAAGAAACAACTGGACTCCGATACGGAAACCCTGTATTCCATTGCGAGAAAACACCTCTGCCAGATGGCAACTTTGAAGTGGCAACAGGTCGATGGACTGAATACCGTCCTGCCGTATGGCCTGCGGAAAATCGATGCAGTGCGTACCCTTACTACAGAATCCACCGCCGTCCTGATCCCGTTCCATACGCAGGAAATCATGCAGCCGGGAGGCATCTATTATGGGCAGAATGCCGTCAGCAAAAATATGCTGGTGGCAGACCGAAGGAAGCTGTTAAACGGCAACTCTTTCCGACTGGGTGTCAGCGGCTCCGGCAAGAGCTTCTCGGCAAAAGAGGAGATCGTAGACCTTGCCCTTTCCACGGAAGATGACATCCTCATCCTCGATCCGGAGTCGGAGTTTGCTTCTCTGGTGGAAGCCTTAAACGGAGAGGTCATCCGGATCTCGGCAACCTCGGATACCCATCTGAATGCACTGGATATGGATTCTGCCTATGGCAATGACCGAAATCCTCTGATTGAGAAGTCAGAATTTATCCTTTCCCTGTTTGAGCAGCTCGTAGGAGCCGGAAACCTTTCGGCAAAGGAGAAATCCATCCTTGACCGCTGCACCGCAGATGTGTACCGGGATTATATGAGGGGCGGTTACAAAGGGCAGGTGCCGACCTTAAAGGACCTGTACCGACAACTCATGCTCCAGCCGGAGGAAGAAGCCAGAGGGCTGGCTCTGTCTTCGGAACTGTTTATCAATGGCAGTCTGAACACCTTTGCCCAGGAAACCAATGTCAACACGAAGAGCCGTATCATCGACTATGACATCCGGGAGCTGGGCGAACAGCTGATGCCCCTTGGCATGCTGGTCACATTGGATTCGATTTTTAACCGTGTGATCCAGAACTGGAAGAAGGGAAAAACGACATGGATCTTTGCGGATGAGTTTTATCTGCTGTTCCGCTATGAATACAGTGCGGACTTTTTCTACCGCCTGTACAAGCGTATCCGTAAGTATTCCGGATTTGTAACCGGACTTACCCAGAACGTTGAGGAACTTCTGAAATCCGATACCGCCCGCCTGATGCTGGCGAACAGTGAGTTCCTGATCCTTTTGAATCAGGCTACCACCGACCGGGATGAGCTGGCGGCACTTCTGAATATTTCAGACAATCAGTTATCCTACATCACCAATGTGGGTGCCGGCCATGGTCTGATCCGCTGTTCCGGGAATCTGGTGCCGTTTGAAAATTCGTTTCCAAGAAATACAAAACTGTACCGCCTGATGACAACCAAGCCGGGCGAAGCGTAAGAGCGGGACAAGCCGGGACTGGAGGTGAGAGATGAAGGATATCAAAACCAAAGAAGTTACAACAAAACCAAAGACCAAAAATCCTGCCTCCAGAATCCCCAAGGAGCTGATGCGGACGGCCATACTGGAGAGCAAGGAAAAATCCCAGACCATCGCAAATGCCAGGGACAATGACATGGGAGAACAGTCCCCATCCGAATATGCCAGTGGGAAAGTCACATCCGCAGAGGAATGGGCTGCAAGAAAGACAGGCAGAACTGTAACCAGAGCCGGAAAGACAGCCGCACAGACTTCCTACGAGAAGATCAAACAGAGAGCCGCTGGCAAAAAAGAAGCGGAGAAAGAAACCGCCAGAGGAACAGGGGACACACAGACCGCCAATCCTGCCAGCCGGGAAGCTCAGGAAGCACAGATCCGGGAAGTACAGATCCAGGAAGCCCAGCGGCAAAAGGTGGTTTCAGATGCCGTCAAAACGAAAGAGCAGAAGATCCGGGCTGCCAGGGAGACACCAAGAATCCAGAACAGACAGGAAATAGCAGAAATGAAGCAGCTCTCCATCCGAGAACAGAGCCGGAAGAAGGAAGCAAAAGATACAGTAAGGCAGACCGCCATCCGACAGAAACAGCCGGAAACCATTCGGATTAAAGAAAAACCAAGGAAACAGCCGGAGCCGAAAACCATACAGAAGCGTATCATCAAGACGGCTCCCCAGTCTGCGAAGATCAGCGTCCAGCCAGAGCAGAAGCTCCGTGCGGCCAGCTCCAACGCCCTGACAGCCCGGATGCAGAAGCAGATGGAACGAAGGGCAGCGAAACAGGCGGCGAAGAAAGCAGCCTTGCAGACTTCTGATGGAATCCGTCGGATACAGAAAACGGCAAGGGCAGGGGAGAATACATTCAAGGCAGCTAGGGCCGCCGTGGAAGTGGCAGCGAAAACCGTGCAGTCCATGATGGCTGCACTGGGAGCCGCCGGAGCAGTTATCGTTCTTTTATTGGTTATCATGGTTGGAATCATTGGCGGTGCGGCATTTTCAGGAAGCTCAGAGAGCAACGAAGCATTGAGTCAGGAAGTCCTTTCCTATACAACAGCTATCCAGAAATATGCCAACCAGTACGGAATCCCCGAATACGTTTCCGTGATACAGGCAATCATGATGCAGGAATCCGGCGGCCGGGGAACCGATCCCATGCAGAGCAGTGAGTGCCCATACAACACTAGGTACTCCAACAGTCCCAATGCCATCCAGGACGCAGATTACTCCATACAGGTAGGAATCCAGTATTATGCAGACTGCCTGAAGGAAGCCGGATGCACCAGTCCACAGGATATGGATAAGCTGAAACTGTCCCTGCAAGGATATAACTACGGCAACGGATACATAACGTGGGCGATACGGAAGTATGGCGGTTACAGTGCCGAAAATGCCCTGCAGTTCTCCAACGAGCAGGCGGCTTCGCATGGATGGAGTGCCTATGGCGACCCAGAGTACGTCCCACATGTCCTGCGGTATTATTCCAGCGGCGGATTGTTTGCCGGCCTGTTTGGAGGCAGCGGCCAGATCGTATCGGTGGCACTTACCCAGCTTGGAAATGAGGGAGGCCAGAAGTTCTGGTCGTGGTATGGCTTTGACAGCCATGTGGCATGGTGTGCCTGCTTTGCCAGCTGGTGTGGGGATCAGGCAGGACTCATCGAGAGCGGCAAGATGCCAAAATTCTCCCTGTGCGATGATGGAATCGCATGGTTCCAGAGCAAGGGAAAGTGGAAAAGCCGGGGATATTCCCCAGCACCCGGAACCCTGATCTTTTTTGACTGGAACGGGGACGGAACCTCAGACCATGTGGGAATCGTGGAGAAAACCGAAGGCAGTACCGTATACACCGTAGAAGGAAACTCCAGCAATGCCGTGAACCAGAGAAGCTATAATATTAATAACGGAACAATCATGGGATATGGTATACTTTGAAAATAAAAATATAAGTTATAACCTATGAAGAGAAATTTGATATGTACAAGTTGACTTTTTTATTTGATTGAAATTTTAATTTTATATGAAATGAAAAGAACCAGTGAGAGAATCGTTAAATTTCACTCACTGGCTCAATTCGTTTCAAATTTTTCGGACAACTCTGTCAGTTCTTTCACCGTTTCCTGGGTGTGATGCAGCAGGGTGT